>NZ_JAGIOK010000001.1:2400000-3140932 GCF_017876655.1 Microbacterium imperiale | reverse complement strand
GCCGCCGTCCCCCGTCATACCGCGGGAAGTCGCGGGACGGCGGCCACGAGCTGTGCCGTGTACGCGTCGCTCGGCGACGTGAGCAGCCGCGTTGTCGGGCCCTCCTCAACGACGCGACCGGCGCGGAGAACCGTCATCCGCTCGCACAGGGCCGCCACGATCGTGAGGTCGTGGGACACGAGCAGCATCCCGATGCCCTGTTCTGCCGCCAGGCGCTGGAACAGTTCGATGACGTGCATGCGCACCGAAGTGTCGAGAGCACTCACCGGCTCGTCCGCGAGAAGCAGGCGAGGACGCGGGGCGAGGGCGCGGGCGATCGCGATGCGCTGGCGCTGCCCGCCCGAGAACGCGTCCGGGTAGCGGGACGCGGCATCCACGTCGAGGTCGACGGCCGTGAGCAGCTCGGCAACGCGGGCGTCGATGCGACTCCGGTCGCGGGTGATGCCGAGGGACCGCAGCGGTTCGGCGATCGACTGTCCCACCGTCATCCGCGGGTCGAGCGACGAGAACGGATCCTGGTAGACCGGCTGCACGGCCCGGCGCAGCGAGCGCATCTGCGTGCGGTCGCCTGCTCGCAGCGGTGCCCCGTCGAAGAGCGCGCGACCCGATGTCGGTGCCGCCAGGCCCAGCAGCAGGCGGAGTACCGACGTCTTCCCCGCACCCGACTCCCCCACGAGGCCGACCGTCTCGCCGGGCGCGAGCGAGAGCGAGACGTCGTGGAGCACGTCCGCGCCGCGCGCGTAGGCGAAGTCGACGTGCTCGAGCTCGAGCGTCGCGTGACCGTCGGCCGTCATCGGGTTCCCTTCGCGGGCAGGAAGTCGTCGAGCGCGCGCGAGGCGCCCACCAGCTGCGCCGTGTACTCGTGCTGGGGCGATCGAAGCAGCTGCGCCGTGTCGCCGAGCTCGACCTGACGCCCGTCACGCATGACGAGGACGCGGTCGGCGATCCGCGAGACCACCGGCAGGTCGTGGCTGATGAACAGCAGCGTCATCCCCCGCTCGGTCACCTCACGCTGGAGGAGATCGAGGATGCCGGCCTGCACGGTGACGTCGAGCGCGGTGGTCGGCTCATCGGCGATGAGGATGCTCGGTCCCGCCGCCAGGGCGAGCGCGATCGCGACGCGCTGCCGCTGGCCGCCGGAGATCTCGTGGATGAACGACCGCGCGATGCGCTCCGGGTCGGGCAACTGCACGTCTGCGAGGGCGTCGAGCACGCCGCGCCGGAGCGCGTCCCCGGCCAGCCCCCGGTGCTTGGCGAGCGGCCAGGCCAGCTGCTTGCCCACGCGCATGAGCGGATCGAGCGAGGCCAGCGGCTCTTGGAAGACGGCCGAGATCGTCCGGCCGCGCACCCGATCGAGGCGGCGCGACGGGGTCCCGACGACCTCCACCTCGCCCTCGGGGGTCGCGATCCTCGCCGATCCGAACGGCGTCAGCGGGTACGCGAGCAGGCCGAGCATCGCGAGGGCGGTCAGCGACTTCCCCGAGCCCGACTCCCCGATGATGCCCAGGCGTTCGCCGGGTTCGAGCGTCACGTCGACGCCGTGCACGAGCGTGCGATCGTCACCGGTCCGCACGCCGAGACCGGACGCGGTCAGCGCGGCGGTCATCCGATGCTCCTCGTGGTCGGATCGGCGATATCACGCAGGCCGTCGGCCAGCAGATTCGCGCCGATGATGAAGGCGACCAGCAGGACGCCGGGAAGAATCGCCGCGGTCGGTGCGACGAGCACCGTGCTCTGCGCCTCCTCCAGCATCCGACCCCACGATGCGTTCGGGGGCGGGGAGCCGAGCCCGAGGTACGACAGCGACGCCTCCGCTCCGACCGCTCCGCCGAACTGCAGCGCGAGCGGCACGATGAGGGTCGGCCAGACGTTGCGCAGCACGTGTCGGAACACGATGCCGAGCCTGCCCGTGCCCGACGTCCGCGCAGCGGTGACGTAGTCCATCGCGAGGACGCGCGTCGCGGCGATGCGGGTGAGCCGGGCGATCACCGCCGAGCCGGCGAGGCCGATCGCGAGGATCGCCGATTCGACCGACGCCCCGCGCCAGGCGACGATCAGCATCGCCAGCAGCAGGGTCGGGAAGGCGATGGCGATGTCGAGCAGGCTGGTCAGGGCGTCGTCGACCCATCGGCGTGCGACCGCAGCGAGAAGCCCCAGCCCGATGCCGACGATCGCCGCGATCAGCACCGAACCGAAACCGACGGTGAGCGCCAGCCGCGCTCCGATCATGAGCTGCGTGAACAGGTCGCGGCCGAGACGGTCGGTTCCGGCCCAGTGCTCGGCGGACGGCGGTTGCAGCCGGCCGCCGCTGGTGTCGTCGAAGGTGAACGGGGTCCACAGCAGCGAGATCAGGCCGATCACCGCGATGGCGCCGAACAGGATGCCGCCGACCGCGAGGTTCACCGAGCGTCGGCGGCGGGGCCGCGTGGGCCTCGTCGCCGGGACGGTGCCCGTATCGGGAAGGGTCGTCGCCGTCATGCTGCCGCCCTCGCTCGGCGGTTGCCCGAGATCGTGTCGCGCAGCCGCGGGTCGATGATGCGCTGCAGGATGTCGGCCGCGAAACCGAGCAGAAGCACGAGGGCGGTCGAGAAGAGCAGCACCCCCTGGACGCTGGGGAAGTCCTGCTCCTTGATGCCGACCAGCAGCATGTCGCCGAGTCCCGGCAGAGCGAAGACGCGCTCGATGATGACCGCGCCCACGAAGGTGGTGGACAGCTGGATCGCGAGGATCGAGATGAGCGGGACGACGGCGTTGCGCACGCCATGGCGCCAGATCGCCGTTGCGAAGCTCTGCCCGGTGGCACGCGCCGCTCGGAGGTACTGCTGGCCGAGCACGTCGAGCGTGGCGCTGCGGACGTACCGAGCCAGATCGCTGCCCGCCACGAGGGCGATCGTCAGCACTGGGAGCGTGAGCGACACCAGCGCGGCGCCGGGATCCTCCCAGTCGCGCCGCGGGAAGCCGCCGGCAGGCAGCAGCCGCCAGTTCAGCGCGAAGACCGCGACCAGCAGGATGCCGACCCAGAACACCGGGATCGCTCCGCCGAGCTGTGACACGGCCGAGAACGCGGTCCCGTACCAGGTGCGCGCCTTCCAGGCCGCGATGAACCCCACCGGCACCGCGATCAGCACCGACAGCGTGAACGCGATGAGCGTCAGCGGCAGGCTGAGGTTCAGGCGCCGCAGGATCTCGTCGCCGACGGGCAGATTGTTGGTGAATGAGCGTCCCAGGTCGAAGCTCGCGAGCTGTCCGAGGTAGGCCAGGAACTGTTCGGGGATCGGGCGGTCGACGCCGAGCCGTGCGGCGGCGGCCGCGATCTCGGCATCCGTCGCCCCGACCGAGATCAGCGCGAACACCGGGTTGCCGAGCACGCGCAGCACGACGAACAGGATCACCACCGCCAGCGCGAACGCCAGCAGCAGCAATCCTGTCCGTCGAATCAGATACCGGGTGATGGAGATCAGGCCTTCGTGATGTCGGAGACGTAGAACAGCGAGTTCAGTCCATTCTTGGGCACACCCGACACACCCTCGGCCGCGATGCGCAGCTGCGGGTTGAGGTAGAGCCAGACGCTGGCGGCGTCATCCGAGATCTGCTGGTTCGCCTTCTTGATCAGCTCCGTCTGCTCCTCGACGGATGCCGCTGCCTCCGACTCGGCGAGCCACGTCTGCACATCGGCGTTGTCGTAGCCCCAGTAGAAGTCGGGGTTGCCGTAGAAGTTGATGTCGCGGTCGTTGACGTGACCCTGGAGCGTCGCCTCGAAGTTCTTCTCGGTGTAGACCTTCTGGTACCACTCGTCGTCGGTGATGATGTTGATGTTCATCGTGATGCCGACCTTCGCCAGCTCCGACTTCAGGAATTCGGCGACGGTCGAGTGCACGCCCGAATCCGGCGTGTCTACGGTGAAGGTGAACCCGTCCGCCTGGCCGGCCTCGGTGAGCAGCTGCTCGGCGAGGGCGGGGTCGTACGGGTTGTTGTCCGCCAGGTCGATGTACCAGGGCTCGGACGGCGGCACCATCGAGCCGATGAGCTCGCCGCGTCCGTCCCAGATCGCGTCGAGCAGCTTCTCGCGGTCGATCGCCGAGTAGATGGCCTTGCGCACCCGCACGTCGTCGAAGGGGGCGACGCGGTCGTTGAAGGCGAGCAGCTCCTTCGTCGTCGAGGTGCCCTCGATGATCTGGAAGCCGGCCGCCTCGAACTCCGCGATGCTGTCGGGGTTCGACTGGCTCGTGACCAGATCGACGGCGCCCGTGGTCAGCGCGTTGTTCAGCGCGGTCGGGTCGGCGTAGTACTGGTAGACCACGCCGCCGTTGGCCGGTGCGTCGCCCCAGTAGTCGGCGTTGACGTCGAGCGTGATCGAGTCGCCCTTGCGGTAGTCGCCCAGCGCGTAGGGACCGGTGCCGTCGGCCGTGGCCGTGAGGTCACCGGCATCCGCGTTCACGATCCAGACGTAGCCGAGGTTGTAGGTGAAGCTGATCGAAGGCTGCGACAGCGTCACCTCGACCGTCTTGTCGTCGACCGCGGTCACGGTGTCGATGACGCTGAGCTGCCGCTTGCGAGCGGCGATCGACTCGTCGCCGATGAAGCGCTCGAGGCTGTACTTCACGTCGTCCGCGGTCAGCTCCTCGCCCGAGTGGAACGTGGCGTCTTCGAGCGTGAAGGTGTAGACGAGCCCGTCGGCCGACACCGTGGTGTCGGAGGCGAGCAGCGGCTCGACCTGCGCGTCATCGGTGATGCGGAACAGGCCCTCGTAGACATTGCCGGTGAAGACCTCGGTCACCCCCGAGGATCCGCCGAAGATCTGGTCGAGGTTCGTGGGCTCGTTCTGCGAGCCGATCACGATCTCGGCGTCCGGGTCGCTCGCGGCGCCGGAGCCCGCGGGGTCGGCGGAGCCGGAGCAGCCGGCCAGGACGAGAAGGCCGGCGCTCGCCGCGGCGGACGCGACGAGAAGGCGGGAGAAGCCGCGTGAAGTCATGGGTGTTCCTTTGCTGTGTGGGTGGAGGGCGGACGAAGCGAGGTGCGGGCGCTTCGCCGTTGCGGGGGGAGGATCAGAGGGCGAAATCGCCGGCGAACCGCACCTTCTTCTCCCCCGCGCGAACGGGGAAGGGCAGGCGGTTCTGCAGCGGCGGCAGCGGGCAGTTCATCTGGTTCGAGAATCCGCAGGGCGGGACCACCGCGCGGTTGAAGTCGACCGTCACGGGCGTGCTGTCGCCCGGTGCGAGGTCGCCGGTCGCGCCGGGGTGGTCGAGGAAGAGGAAGCGCCCGGCGCCGTAGCTCTCGGCTCCGTTCGTCCGGTCGCCGAACACGAGATGCAGCTTCGGACCGCCGTAGTTGGTGTCGAAGGCGGCGAGGCGGTACTCCGTGCCGTCGATCTCGAACACGAGGTCGCCGGAAACCGGGAGACCGCGCGTCGCGCCGCCGTCCTTGATGTGCTCGAAGGGAACGACGCGGTCTTCGTCGACGAGCTCGAAGCGGCCCTCGATGACCCAGGCCGGGTCGTAATCCCAGCGCTCGATGTCTTCGAACGCTTCGTTCGCGGGCGAGTCCTGCCGCCAGATCCGGTAGCCCTCCTGGGGAAGACCGGTCTCGATGTCGGTGCGCTGGAGCCGGGTGAGCAGCGCGTCGACGGGGTGGCCGGCGCGAGCGGTCGCGTCGTCGACCGCAGGCTCGCCGGGGGCGGACCAGTGCGTCAGCACGAGCGCGAGCGACCCTTGCGGAGCGGTCACCGTCGCTCGGCGGGACTCGGCCCAGGCCGAATAGTCGGATGCTGCGGACGCGGACGCGGATGTACTCACCATGACAGGCAACCAAACGCGATGGTCATCCGGGAAATTCCATGTCGGTCTATTGCGGTCGCTCACCCGACGTGCTGTCGCTTGGCGCGGGGCCGCGCGGTCGCCCACAAGGCCCAGGCGACGAGCAGAGGCTGCAGGAAGAGCCGGCCGAACCGCCGCGCGTCGCTGTCGAGTCCGGGAGCCGGCGCACCGGTGCGCCACTGGTGGACATTGCCCGGAAAGACCGCGACGAAGAACGCCGCGACCGCCGCCCCGATACGACGTCGCTCGCGCGGCAGCGCGACGAGCCCGGCTCCGAGCATGATCTCCACGGCGCCGCTGGCCACCACGATCATGTCCTTGTCGGTGCGCAGTACGTGCGTCGCCCAGTCGGGGACGGCGATGCGGTACCCGCGACGGAGCACGGTGAGATGAGCCGTTCCGGCCACGATCAGCAGGAGGGCGAGGGCGAGACGAGCGACGGTGCGCGGCATCCGTCCACGCTACGCCCGGCCGGGCGGCCCGATGATCAGCAGCAGGACGTACGCGGCGACGATGCCGACGGCCAGGATCACCGCGAGCACCGCGGGACGGCGCACGAACCAGCGCAGGAAGCGGTCGAGGGCACGGGCGTCGCGCGGGTCGTCCGTCGCCTCGGTGCGCCACTCGCCCGCGAGCAGACCCCGCCGGCGCAGGACGATCTCCGTCGGGATGGTCGCGTAGGGCACGACGGCCGCGCCCACCGCGCACAGCGTCGGGACGATCCGCCAGCGGTTGTTCCACGCGACCAGCACCGCGGTGGCCCCGTAGCAGAGGAAGACGAACCCGTGGATGCCGCCGCCGATCGTGACCGCCACCGGCTGATCGAACAGCGCGCGGACGATCAGCCCGCCGATCAGCAGTGTCCACGACACCGCCTCCGCAAAAGCGAGGAAGCGGAATGCGGTCAGCGGCGATCGGAACACCCCCGAACCCTATCGACCGGGCCTAGACGATCCCTGCGCGAATGCCGTCCATCGAGGCCGCGAGCTTGGGCATGTGGTCGCTCAGCGTGGAGTCGAGCTCGAGCAGCCGCTGGTGCGCCTGCTCCATGACGGCGATCCCCTTCGGGGTGATGCGCAGATCGGATGCCGAGCCGGCGTGAGCGGTCGCGTCGGCGACAAGCCCCTCGTCGACGAGCGTGCGGACCGCGGTGTGCGCGGACTGCACCGTGATGTGCGACCGCCGCGCGAGCTCGGAGAACGAGATACCCGGTTCCGAGCCGATGTGCCCGAGCAGTCCGAACTTGCGGGTGGAGAGGCCGAGATCTCGCAGCGCGGCCGAGAGCCGACCTTCCCACGACGCCGACACGGCGATGAGCGCGATGACCGGGCTGAACCGCGGTTCGCGCTGAGGGACAGTGGTTTCCGACACGCCCTCGATTGTAGGAGGCGGGGTCCGATCTGTGCGGGTGATCGGGCCGGAGAAGATTGTGTCGGCGCCGAGCGATCATCGGGAGCCGTTAACGCCTCGTTCACTTCGCGTCAAGACCCGGGCGCGCAGCACCGCCTCTGCGCATGATGAGTGCGAAGCAAGAGGCGGGGAGGATCGACATGATCACGCACGACGAGCAGAACGAGCAACACACCGACATCCGCGGGGAGAAGCCGTTCGGTCAATGGCTCGGACTCATCAACGGCGACCGCTGATCGCCTAACGACTGCCCCCGGCATCCTTTTTCGCGAGAGGTGCCGGGGGCATCGTCATGTCCGGGTCCCGCAGTTGTATAGTTTTGCTATGCATTCGGACCGAGAGCTCCGTGAGCGGCTCAGCGCCGACGAACCCGACAACGCCGCCATCCGCCTGATGTCGGCATCGAGCCGCTACAACCGGGCCGTGGCGCGACGGGTCGAAGCCCCCGCCGCAGCCGGCACCTGGCGAGCGCTCGCGGCGCTGCAGGAACTCGGCCCGACGCGTGTCAGTGATCTCGCGGAATGGCAGCGCGTGAGCCAGCCCACCATGACGACGCTCGTCCGTCGCATGGAGCAGCAGGGCTGGGTGCAGCGGCATCCCGATCCGGCCGACGGACGCGCGACGCGGGTGTCGATCACCGACGACGGGCGGGCGCAGTTCCAGCGTTTCCGCGCGCAGGCGCTCGAGCTGACCGGGCCTGCGTGGGCGCGGCTGACCGAGGCCGACCGGGCGACCCTCGCCCGCGCGGCGGACCTGCTGCGGGCGCTGCTCGATGAACCGGAACTGCGATGACCATGAAAGGAAGGTAGGCGTGACGAGCGCAACACGAACAGAGGGTCGGACGAAGCCGGCGGCCGAGACAGCGAAGGCGTCGATCTGGCGGCAGCCCGTCGCGGTCTGGGCGATCGCCTTCGCCTGCACGGTGTCGTTCATGGGCATCGGCCTCGTCGACCCGATCCTGCCGGCGATCAGCCGCGAGCTGGACGCGACGCCGTCCGAGACGATGCTGCTGTTCACCAGCTACCTCTTCATCACCGGTGTCGTGATGCTCTTCGCGAGCTGGGTGTCGTCGCGCCTCGGTGTGAAGAAGACGCTTCTGCTCGGCCTCGCCCTGATCGTCGTGTTCGCCGCGGCGGCGGGACTCTCGGGCGGCGTGGTCGAGATCATCGGCTTCCGAGCCGGTTGGGGCGTCGGCAACGCCCTGTTCATCGCGACGGCGCTGGCGGCGATCGTCGGGGCGGCGAGCGGCGGAAGTCGTCAGGCGATCGTGCTGTACGAGGCATCCCTCGGCATCGGCCTCGCGGTCGGGCCGCTCCTCGGTGGCGCGCTCGGCGAGCTGTCGTGGCGGGGGCCGTTCTTCGGCACCGCGGGCCTGATGGCCATGGCGCTGCTGGCGATCCTCGTCGTGTTCCGCTCCCCCGCGCCGGCCGCCGGTGCGGCCGCACCGGCGAAGGTGTCGATCCTCGCGTCGTTCCGTGCGCTGCGCAATCCGGCGCTGCTCACCCTGTCGCTCACGGCGTTCTTCTACAACGTCGCGTTCTTCGTCCTGCTCGCCTACAGCCCCTACCCCATCGAGGCCGCCGCGGCGGTGGCCGGGATGACCTTCGGTGCGCACGAGCTCGGACTCGTCTTCTTCGGCTGGGGCCTCGCCGTCGCGCTCACCTCGGTGCTCGTCGCTCCCGTGCTCACGCGCCGGCTGGGCCTGCGGCCCGTGCTGTTCACGATGCTCGGGCTGCTCGCCGTGGCGGAGGCTGTGCTCGCGATCGGCATCGGCAGCGCCGCGGTGCTGATCATTACCGTCATCGTCGCGGGTCTGTTCCTCGGTGTGCTCAACACGGCGCTGACCGAGGCCGTCATGGAGGCGACCGACCTGCCGCGGAACGTCGCGAGCGGCACCTACTCGGGCGTGCGCTTCATCGGCGGCGCTATCGCCCCGGCCGTCGCGGGCCCGCTCGCCGCGGCGCTGAGCCCCAGCGCACCGTACTGGCTCGGGGTTGGCGCGCTCGTCGTGGCGATCGCGATCCTCGCCGCTGCGGGCCGCACCCTCGCGCACCTGGGCCGCCCGCACGAGAGCGCCATCGCCGAGGCGTCCGACATCGGCCAGGGCGACGCCTGAGCGGAGGAGATCTGCGCGCCGGAGGGCGGATTCGACGAAACCGTCCTCCGTCGTGCGGCTTTCCTCCGCAGGGACGGCGCGCGATCAGTCTCCGACGCGCTCGGTGTACGCGCCCAGCGATTCGAAGTGGGCGCGGAGCTGTTCGAGCTGCGCCGCGGTCAGAGCGACGGGCGACTGCTGCCGCACCTCCGTGAGCATGCGCGTCAGCCCTTTCGATCCGCTCAGGATTCGCGTCGACACTCCGCCCGCGCTCCGGCTCATGGCTTTCGCATGGACCGTCGCATCGGCGTACGAGTAGAGCACCGCGGTCGTCAGGAACGGAGCCTCCCCCAGTCGTGCCCGCAGGTGCTCAGCCAGCCGCCCCGCCTGACGGCGGACCTGCACCGCCGGCGAATCCCCACCGATGTGCCGCAGGATCTCCCACGTGGACAGCGAGACCGGCCTGATCTGCACGGCGAACGGCGCCTCGAGCGCGTCCTCGTCGAGCATCGCGCCGAACGCCGGGATCACGCTGCTCGGCCGGACGTCGTCGAACACCAAGCCCTGCCAGTACTTGTTCTCGATGACGATCGCCGCCTGCCGCGTCAGCAGGACGTGGTCGATCTGGGCGAAGAAGGTGCTTCGGCTGTCCTCGGGCACGAACACGACGTTGGTGATCAGCACGCCGGGGAGGCCGACGTCGGCACAGGCCGCCGCGATGAGGCGCCGTGACACCGCCTCGCTTCCCAGGACGCGAGCGATCTGCTGGCGCGCTCGCTCCGATTCGCCCCGGGCGCGGTCCCGCTCATCGCGTGCGGCCTGGACAGCGGCCTCGCGCTCATCCTGCAGCTGAGTGACCGCCGTCGCGTGCGACGTGGTGAGCTCCGCCAGCTGCTGCTCGTTCGCGGCGCGCTCGGCCGCCATTCGCGACCGGGCCGCACGGGCGCGGCGCCACCACAGCAGAGCGAGCACGACGAGAGCGAGCGCGAGGAGCGCCGCGACGGATGCAAGTACCTCGACCACCGATCGAGCCAATCACCCGCCGCGGCCGCGCACCCGCGCACCGGGCGATCTCGGGGGAATCACCGCCGCTTCTCCGTATGCGTCCGTCCTTTCGTAGGTGCCGATGATCCTTCGAGTAAAGGAGGGGCGGATGCCGCAGCATCCACCCCTCCCCCGTTCGCGACCCGGGTCAGTCGCCCTTCACGTTGACCAGCTGACGCAGCGTGTGGCGCACCTCAACCAGGTCAGCGGCATCCTCCATCACCCGGTCGATCGGCTTGTAGGCCTGCGGGATCTCGTCGATGAAGGCATTCGTGTCGCGGAACTCGATGCCCGCCATCGCCTGACGCAGCTGGTCGTGCGTGAAGGTCCGACGCGCGGCCGACCGCGAGTACTCCCGCCCCGCGCCGTGCGGCGACGAGTTGAGCGAGAGCGGGTTGCCGAGCCCCGAGACGACGTACGACGCCGTTCCCATCGATCCCGGGATGAGGCCGGGCCGGCCGGCATCCGCCTGGATCGCACCCTTGCGCGACACCCACACCTGCTTGCCGAAGTGCTTCTCGCTCTCGGTGAAGTTGTGGTGGCAGTTGATGCGCTCGAGCTCCTCGACGTCGGCGCCCATCGTCTCGGACAGCTGACGGGCGACGCGGTCCATCATCTCCTCACGGTTGAGGAGCGCGAAGTGCTGCGCCCACCGGAGCTCACGGATGTAGCGCCGGAACTCCTCCGTGCCCTCGACGAGGTAGGCCAGGTCGGGGTCGGGAAGGTCGATCCACCACTGCTTCGCGAGACGCTGCGCAACCCCGATGTGGTGCGTCGCGATTCTGTTGCCCACTCCTCGCGAACCCGAGTGAAGGAACATCCAGACCGCGTCGGTCTCGTCGACCGACACCTCGATGAAGTGGTTGCCCGACCCCAGCGACCCGAGCTGGTTGCGCCAGTGCCCGGCGTAGCGGGCAGGGTCGAACTCGTGCTTCTCGGCGAGCTCCTCCAGCTCGGCGATGCGCGGCTCGGCCGTCGCGACGACCTTGCGGTTGTCACGACCCGCCGACAGCGGGATCGCCCGCTCGATCTGCTCACGCAGCGCGCCGAGATCGCGGCCGCGCAGCTGCGACTTCGTGAACTGCGTGCGGACGGCGATCATGCCGCATCCGATGTCGACGCCGACGGCGGCCGGCATGATCGCCCCGAGCGTCGGGATGACCGAGCCGACGGTCGCCCCCTTGCCGAGATGCGCATCGGGCATGAGCGCCAGGTGCGGGTGGATGAACGGCATCCCCGACGCGGTGCGAGCCTGATCGAGAGTCTTCTCGTCGATGATGCTCGCCCACGACAGCAGCCTGTTCGAGAGCTTCTCCATGGTTCCTTTCCTTGTGATGACGGTCCGGGAACGGGGCGCATGGAGAGGAACACACGAACGCCCCGGACCTGTGCGGTGCGGGGCGTGCTGACAGTGGCGGGTCAGACGTCTCGCACCGGAGAGTACGACTCATTGCGGAGCTGGAACTGGTCCAGGTCCGCTGCGATCAGGCGCTCGTTGCGCATGGTCATGTCGTTCCTCCGGTGATGCCGTGCCTCGTGGCGCAGCCTCGCAACCCTATGCGTGGGCGTGGCACGGCGTCAACGAGAAAGTGGCGCGTGCGCCGGGAATCGCCGGAGCGATCCCGTCACACGCGCCACTTTCGTGCGCGAGTCGGGTCAGAAGTCCCAGTCCTCGTCCTCGGTGGCCTCGGCCTTGCCGATGACGTACGACGAGCCCGACCCCGAGAAGAAGTCGTGGTTCTCGTCGGCGTTCGGCGACAGGGCCGACAGGATCGCCGGGTTCACGTTGGTGACCGTGGCGGGGAACATCGCCTCGAAGCCGAGGTTCATCAGCGCCTTGTTGGCGTTGTAGTGCAGGAACTTCTTGACGTCCTCGGTCAGGCCGACGGCGTCGTAGAGGTCCTGGGTGTATTGCACCTCGTTGTCGTAGAGCTCGTAGAGCAGCGAGAACGTGTAGTCCTTGATCTCGTCGCGCTCGGCCTGCGTGAGCTGCTCGTAGCCCTTCTGGAACTTGTAGCCGATGTAGTAGCCGTGCACGGCCTCGTCACGGATGATGAGGCGGATGATGTCGGCGGTGTTCGTCAGCTTCGCCTTCGCCGACCAGTGCAGCGGCAGGTAGAACCCCGAGTAGAAGAGGAACGACTCGAGCAGGGTCGAGGCGACCTTGCGCTTGAGCGGCTCGTCGCCACGGTAGTAGTCCATGACGATCGAGGCCTTCTTCTGAAGGTTCGGGTTCTCGACCGACCAGCGGAACGCGTCGTCGATCTCGGGCGTCGAGGCGAGCGTCGAGAAGATCGACGAGTAGCTCTTCGCGTGCACCGACTCCATGAACGCGATGTTCGTGTAGACGGCCTCCTCGTGCGGGGTGATCGCGTCGGGGATGAGCGAGACGGCACCGACGGTGCCCTGGATCGTGTCGAGCAGGGTCAGCCCCGTGAACACGCGCATCGTGAGAGTCTGCTCGTCGGGCGTCAGCGTGTTCCACGACTGGATGTCGTTCGACAGCGGCACCTTCTCGGGCAGCCAGAAGTTGTTCACCAGACGGTTCCAGACCTCGAGGTCCTTATCGTCCTGGATGCGGTTCCAGTTGATCGCCTGCACGTGGTCGACGAGCTTGAGCGGTTCGGGAGTCATTTCGCTTCAGTTCCTGGTTCGGGTTCCGGCATCCGTCACAGCATGCAGCTGACGCACTCGGACATGTCGGTGCCCTCGAGCGCCATCTGCCGCAGGCGGATGTAGTAGATCGTCTTGATGCCCTTGCGCCAGGCGTAGATCTGGGCCTTGTTGATGTCGCGCGTGGTCGCGGTGTCCTTGAAGAACAGCGTGAGCGACAGACCCTGGTCGACGTGCTGGGTCGCGGCGGCGTAGGTGTCGATGACCTTCTCGTAGCCGATCTCGTACGCGTCCTCGTAGTACTCGAGGTTGTCGTTCGTCATGAACGGCGCCGGGTAGTAGACGCGGCCGAGCTTGCCTTCCTTGCGGATCTCGATCTTCGACGCGATCGGGTGGATCGAGGACGTCGAGTTGTTGATGTACGAGATCGAGCCGGTCGGGGGCACCGCCTGCAGGTTCTGGTTGTAGATGCCGTGCTGCTGGATGGATGCCTTCAGCTCGCGCCAGTCGTCCTGGGTCGGGATGTGGATGCCGTCGAACAGCCCCTTCACCTTGTCGGTCTGCGGCATCCACTCCTGCTCGATGTACTTGTCGAAGAACTCGCCCGAGGCGTAGGTCGAGTCGGGGAAGCCCTCGAAGTACGTGCCGCGCTCGATCGCGATCTTGTTCGACGCCCGCAGAGCGTGGAACAGCACCGTGTAGAAGTAGATGTTCGTGAAGTCCAGGCCCTCTTCCGAGCCGTAGTGGACGTGCTCGCGCGCCAGGTAGCCGTGCAGGTTCATCTGCCCGAGACCGATCGCGTGCGAACGGTCGTTGCCGTCCTCGATCGAGCGGACCGAGGCGATGTGGCTCTGGTCGCTGACCGCGGTGAGGGCGCGGATGCTGGTCTCGACGGTCTGGGCGAGGTCCTTGCCGTCCATCGCGAGGGCGATGTTCATCGACCCGAGGTTGCAGGAGATGTCCTTGCCGATCTGGGCGTACGAGAGGTCCTCGTTGTACGTCGTCGGCGTGTTGACCTGGAGGATCTCCGAGCACAGGTTCGACATGTTGATCCGGCCCTTGATCGGGTTGGCCTTGTTCACCGTGTCCTCGAACATGATGTACGGGTAGCCCGACTCGAACTGGATCTCGGCGAGGGTCTGGAAGAACTCGCGCGCGTTGATCTTCGTCTTCTTGATGCGCGCGTCGTCGACCATCTCGCGGTACTTCTCGGTGACCGAGATGTCGCCGAACGGAACGCCGTAGACCTTCTCGACGTCGTAGGGCGAGAACAGGTACATGTCCTCGCCGTTCTTGGCGAGCTCGAAGGTGATGTCGGGGATGACCACACCGAGCGACAGCGTCTTGATGCGGATCTTCTCGTCGGCGTTCTCGCGCTTGGTGTCGAGGAACTTGAGGATGTCGGGGTGGTGGGCCGACAGGTACACCGCGCCGGCACCCTGACGCGCGCCGAGCTGGTTGGCGTAGCTGAAGCTGTCTTCGAGCAGCTTCATGACGGGGATGATGCCCGACGACTGGTTCTCGATCTGCTTGATCGGAGCGCCCGCCTCGCGGATGTTCGACAGCAGCAGCGCCACGCCGCCGCCGCGCTTGGACAGCTGCAGGGCGGAGTTGATGCCGCGGGCGATCGACTCCATGTTGTCTTCGATGCGGAGCAGGAAGCACGACACGAGCTCGCCGCGCTGTGCCTTGCCCGTGTTGAGGAAGGTGGGGGTGGCGGGCTGGAAGCGGCCGGAGATGATCTCGTCGACGAGCTGCATCGCGAGGTTCTCGTCACCGTCGGCGAGGCCGAGGGCGGTCATGACGACGCGGTCCTCGAAGCGCTCGAGGTAGCGCTTGCCGTCGAAGGTCTTCAGCGTGTAGCTCGTGTAGTACTTGAACGCGCCGAGGAAGGTCTCGAAGCGGAACTTCTTGCCGTAGGCGAAGTCGTTGAGCTTCTGGATGAACTCCATCGAGTACTTCTCGATGACGGCCGGCTCGTAGTACTCCTTCTCGACGAGGTAGTCGAGACGCTCCTTGAGGGAGTGGAAGAAGACCGTGTTCTGGTTGACGTGCTGGAGGAAGTACTCCCGCGCCGCGCGCTTGTCGGCGTCGAACTGGATCTTGCCGTCCGCGCCGTAGAGGTTGAGCATCGCGTTGAGGGCGTGGTAGTCGAGCCCGTCGAAGCGCGCGTCGACCTTGAAGCCGTTATCGGTCAAGGCTGTTTCCAGTGCTGATTCCACCATCGTTCCAATCCTGCGCTCACGCGCTCGACGTCTTCGGGCGTGCCGAAAAGTTCCACCCTGTCCAAGTGCGGCACGGAGCACTTGCGACTGATGATGTCGCCGGCGAGGCAGTACGACTCGCCGAAATTCGTGTTGCCGGTGGAGATGACCCCACGCAGCAGGGTGCGGTTGCGCACGTCGTTCAGGAAGCGAACGACCTGCTTGGGCACCGCACCCTTCTCCTCACCAAGCCCCTGTCCCCCGCCGTAGGTGGGGGTCACGAGCACGAAGGGCTCGGTGATGACGAAGGGCGTCGGTGAGGAGTGAAGGGGGATGCGGAGCGCGGGCAGTCCGAGCTTTTCGATGAATCGCGCGGTGTTGCCCGAGACGCTCGAGAAGTACACGAGCAGAGGCGCCCGCGTCGCGACCGCCGTGCTCATGAGGTCAGGCGAAGCGAGCGGCCAGCTCGTCGATCTTGTCGGGGCGGAAGCCCGACCAGTGGTCCTCGTCGGTGATGACGACGGGAGCCTGCAGGTAGCCGAGCGACTTCACGCGCTCGAGCGCCGCCGGGTCCTCGGAGAGGTCGAGGACGTCGTATTCGATGCCTTTCGAGTCCAGCGCACGGTACGTCGCGTTGCACTGCACGCAGGAGGGCTTGGTGTAGACCGTGATCGCCATGTCGAGTGTGGTTTCCCTTCGCTTCTTACGCATCTCCGGCTGTGATCTCGCCGGGACCTCAATACTACATATGGGTGCCGACATCGGGGGGCACCACAAGGGGTAGTAGTTACAAGTCTGTAGTTTTGCACCGCTCTCCCCAGGTACAACACAACTTGTCCACGGTTTCATCCACAGTTCGCGGCCCGCTTCGACAGCCCTTCGGAGGCGTGATTCCGCGGTTTCCGCTCGCTGCCGGAGCGACTGTCCACAGCTCGGACGGTAGCCGCGCCCACAGACATCCGATTACGACGGATCGGGCGCTTCCGGCGTGTCGCGGCGTGTCGCCGGAGGCCTCCCGAAGTCGATACCGTTGAGGGGTGGCGGGATACGGAGAACTGCTGCGCACACCCGGTGTTGCGCGCATCATCGCCGCACAGTTGACCGCGCGCTTTCCGAACGGGATGACGAGTCTCGCCATCCTGCTCCACATCGAGCACGTGACCGGTTCCTACGGGGCTGCCGGTCTGGTCCTGGCGGCCACTTCAGTCGGACAGGCGATCGCCGGACCGGTGACGAGTCGTTGGATGGGCGTCTGGGGCATGCGCCGCGTGCTGACCCTGACGCTCGCGGTGTGCGCCGCCGCGATCGCGCTGCTCGCCCTCCTCGAGGTGCCGCTGCCCGTCTACATGATGCTCGGGCTCGTCGCCGGACTCTCGACGCCGCCGGTGCAGTCGGCCGTGCGCACCATCTACCCCAAGATGGTGACCTCGCGTCAGCTCACCCCGCTGTTCTCGCTCGACGCGTCGCTGCAGGAGATCATCTGGATCATCGCCCCCGTGCTCATCACCTTCGTGGCGCTGCAGGCCGGAACGGTGCCGGGGCTCCTCCTCATCGTCGTGATCCTCATCGGCGGCGGCGCGTGGTTCATCGCCTCGCCCGAACTCGGCCGCGTGCGCATCCCCCGCAGCCGGCGGAGCCTCGGCCGCGTGCTCCTCAAGCCGCCGGTGGCGCTGGCGACGGCGACGGGCTTCCTCCTCATCGGGGCGTGCTCGGCGGTCGAGGCCGGCGTCGTCGCTTCGTTCGGCCACGGCGGCCTCGAATCCGGCATCGTGCTCGCCGTCTTCGCCGTCGGCAGCCTGGCGGGCGGCCTGTCGTTCGGCCACATCCCGATCGGGCGCTGGGCCATGGCGCGCCGCTTCCTCATCGTCACCGTCGGACTGGCGGCGACCATCTTCTCGCTCAACGCCTGGTGGCTCGGCGGCTCGCTGCTCGTCGCGGGCATCGGCATCGCCCCGGCGCTGGCGGTCATGTTCGCCATCACCTCCGCGAGCGTGAAGTTCAGCGAGACCGCCGAGGCCTACGGCTGGATCGGCACCGGGCAGCTCATCGGGGCAGCGGCGGGATCGGCTGTCGCAGGCTTCCTCATCGACGGCGTGGGACCGCAGGGGGCGTACATCGCCGCGACACTGTTCGCCGCCGCGGGTCTGATCGTCGCGGCAGCCTGCGTGAAGTGGTTCCCCGACCTGCGCGGGCGCGACTCGTCGCCGATTCCCGACACCGAGCCGGTGCACACCATCACCTGAGCCCGATCGCGAGCGGTCAGTCGGTGACGCGGCGGAGCATCGCGAGCACCGCCGCCGCGTACGCGTCCTCGGGCAGCGGGTGGTCGAACGACAGCACCTCGCCGGCGAGCTCGATCTCCACGCGGTGCGTGTCGGCGAGGCGGCTGAGGCTGCGGAACGCTCCACGCAGCATCTCGCGCAGCTGGTCCTCGCGCGGCAGCCAGAGGGCTTCGTCCAGCGCGACGGAATCCAGCGCCCACTCCGTGGTCCCGTTGAACGCGAGGATGGTCCCGGTCGGGTAGCGCCGCGGCTCGATCGTCATCTCGCTGACGGTGAAGACGTCGGCCTCGAACTCCGGTTCGTTCAGCTGGAAGCGGTCGCCGGAGGCCGGCCGCCAGACCAGTCCGGCTTCCCGCAGGGCGAGGGCTGCGTCGGTCGAGATCATGCCCCCATCCTGCCGCGGCTCGCCAGCCGGTCGCCCCAACTCCTCAGATTCGGCATCTCCTCCGGCTCTCCGGCTCCCCCAGGACCCCCAACCCTCCGGATCTGAGGAGTTGCGGCAACACCCCCGGCCAGACGCGGGAGGAGAATGGATGCCGTGAGCGACTTCGACCCGGCCCGATACCTCTCCGACGACCTCCTCGAGCGCATCCGCGGCCGGGCGGCGGCCGTCGACGCGGGCAACGTGTTCCCGGACGACGACCTCGCGGAGCTGCGCGCCGCCGGGTACCTCGCGATCCTCGTCCCCCGCGACCTCGGCGGGGCCGGCCTGTCGCTGGCCGAGGCCTCCGTCCTGCAGCAGCGCCTCGCCGGCGCCGCTCCGGCCACTGCCCTGGCGATCAACATGCACCTCGTCTGGACGGGCGTGGCGAAGGTGCTCGCCGATCGCGGCGACGACGCCCTGCGTTTCGTCCAGGAGGGCGCGGCGGCCGGAGAGGTCTTCGCCTTCGGCATCAGCGAGGCCGGCAACGACCTCGTCCTGTTCGGCAGCGACACCGCGGCCACTCCGCAGCCGGACGGCGGCTACGCCTTCACCGGCACGAAGATCTTCACCTCGCTCGCCCCCGTGTGGGATCAGCTCGGGCTGCACGGGCTCGACACGACGAGCGAGGACGCCCCGCGACTCGTGTTCGGCTTCGTGCCGCGCACCGACGCCGTCCGCACCCGCGACGACTGGGACACCCTCGGCATGCGGGGCACGCAGTCCCGCACGACCGAGCTGCACGATGCCCTCGCCCCCGCGAACCGCGTCGTGCGCCGCTTGGCCCCCGGCCCGAACCCCGACCCGCTGGTCTTCGGCATCTTCTCGGTGTTCGAGCTGCTGCTGGCCTCGGTGTACACCGGCATCGCCCGTCGGGCGCTCGACGTCGCCGTCGAGACGGCGCACGCGCGCACCTCGAAGAAGACCGGGCGCACCTACAGCCAGGACCCCGACATCCGGTGGCGCATCGCCGAGATGGCTTTGGCCTACGACGGGATGCTGCCGCAGCTCGAGGTCATCGCGCGCGCCATCGACGAGCGTGCCGACCACGGGGCGCTGTGGTTCGCCAAGCTGAGCGGGCTCAAGCACCGCGCCGTGACCTCGGCCAAGCGCGTCGTCGACGAAGCGATGCTCGTCGCAGGCGGCTCGTCGTACTTCACGCGGTCGGAGCTGAGCCGCCTGTACCGCGACGTGCTGGCGGGGCAGTTCCACCCGTCCGACCCGGAGTCGGCGCACAGCACGGTCGCGGCCGCCTGGCTCGGTCCGGTCGATCCCGCCTGACCCCGCGCCGCATCCGGCCCCGGCTGCGGACCCGCGTGGGAGGATGACCGGATGGCACGTACGCCGATAACGCTGCTCTCCCCCGCGGACCAGGTCCGCCGACAGGGCCTGCGCCGGATGAAGGCCGTCGCCCTCGGCGCGTTGCTGTTCATGGCCGTCGTCTTCGCGGTCTCCTTCCCGCTGCAGCAGACGATTCCGGCGTTCGGTTATGTCCGCGCCGCCGCCGAGGGCGGCATGGTCGGAGCCCTCGCCGACTGGTTCGCGGTGACGGCGCTGTTCCGGCATCCGCTGGGCATCCCGATCCCGCACACCGCGATCATCCCGAGGCGCAAGGACGAGATCGGCCGCACGCTGGGCGAGTTCGTCGAGACGAACTTCCTCGAAGCCGGCGTGATCCGCGAGAAGCTCGAGTCGATCGGCGTCGCGGCCCGGCTCGGCAGCTGGCTGCGGCGTTCCGAGAACGCCGAACGCGTCGCGGCCGAGGCTTCCGCTGCGGCATCCGGCATCCTGACGGCGCTGAGCGACGACGAGGTGCAGGATCTGCTCGAGGATCTGGCGCGCGACCACCTGCTCGCCCCCTCGTGGGGGCCTTCGATCGGCGGCTGGCTCGACCGTGTCGTCGACACCGGCGCGCATCGCGGCGCGGTCGACCTCGCCGTCGACAGCATCGAGACGTGGCTCGTCGCGAATCGCTCGGTCTTCACCGGGCTGGTCTCGCGCCGGCTGCCCTCGTGGGTGCCGTCGGTGGCGACGCGCCTGGTCGACGACACCGTCTACCGTGAGGCTCTCGCCTTCGTCGCCGCCGTGCGCTCAGACACCGAGCATCCCGCCCGGCGCGCCATCGACGGGTACCTCACGCGGGTCGCTGCAGACCTGCAGGGCGAGACCGAGACGGCGGCGCGGCTCGAGGCGGCCAAGGCGGCGGTCTTCGACAGCCCGCGGGTGCGCGCCCTCGCGGCTGAGGCGTGGGGCACGGCGAAGGCGGGACTCGTCCGCTCGCTGGGCGATGCCGACAGCCCCTTGCGCCGTCGCATCACCGCCGCCCTGGCCGAGATCGGCGACCGCCTGGCGACCGAGCCGGCGCTGCAGCAGCGCATCGACGCGCGGGTCACCGATGCCGCGGCGACGCTCGTCGACCGGCACCGGGCCGACATCGCCTCGATCATCACCGACACGGTCGAGCGCTGGGACGCCCAGGAGACCACCGAGAAGATCGAGCTCATGGTCGGCCGCGACCTGCAGTACATCCGCCTCAACGGCACGATCGTCGGCTCGCTCGCGGGCCTCGTGATCTACACGATCGCGCATGCCGTCTTCGGCGCGGGAGGATGAGCAGATGACGACCCTCACCCTCGTGCGCCATGCCAAGAGCGACTGGGGCTCCCCCGGCCTCGACGACCACGATCGTCCGCTCAACGAACGCGGACAGCGCGACGCGCCGGCGATGGCCCGGCGCCTCGCGGCTTCGGGGACCCCGGTCGAGCGACTGCTCGCCTCGACGGCCCTGCGCGCGCGGACGACGGCCGCCGCGTTCGGCGCCGCTCTGGGACGCGAACCCGAGCTGCGCGACGAGCTGTACGGCGCGAGCGCCCGCGTGCTGCTGGACGCGGCTTCCGGCTCCGGAGTCTCGTCCGTGCTGATCGTCGCGCACGACCCGGGGATGACGGTGCTCGCCGAGCGCCTGTCGGGCGGTGGCATCGCCCACATGCCCACGTGCGCCGTCGCGACGTTCACGTGGTCGACCGACGACTGGGATGTCGCCACGGCGATCGACCCGGACGACTGGAGCTTCGACAGCCCGAAGGCCTGACGCCTCGGTCAGACGACTGCGAGGACCGTACCGCCGGTGAGCCGGACGAGCTCGTCGAAGGTCAGCGGGAACACCGTGTGGGGCGTGCCGCCCGCGGCCCAGATGCGCGCGTACCGCGCGAGGTCCTCGTCGACGACGGTCGTCAGCGGGGCCGGATGCCCGGTCGGCGCGACCCCACCGATCGCCTGGCCGGTCGCGGTGCGCACCTGATCGACGCTGGCGCGCCGGATCTCGCCGCGAACGAGACGCTCGGCGAGACGGACGGTGTCGACGCGGTGCGCCCCGCTGGTCATCACCAGCAACGGCTCGCCGTCCGACCAGAACACCAGGCTGTTGGCGATGGCGCCGACCTCGACGCCGAGAGCCGCCGCCGCGAGTGCCGCGGTCGAGGCGGCATCCGGCAGCACCACGATCTCGCCCGCAACGCCCGCGTCACGCAGCGCGTCGCGGACGATCAGGCTGCGAGAGGGCAGATCAGTACTCACATCGCCACTCTAGAAGGGGCAGAATGGGCAGGATGCCGCAACGCCGCGGCATCACAGAGCACGAGCCCACAAGGCTCCGCCGAAAGAGGATCGCGATGACCCACGCCCTGCCCCTTCCCGATTTCACGCACGAGCGCGTGGAGGTGATCACGGGGCGGCGCAGCGGCCTCTTCATCGCCGCCGCGCTGCACTCCTCCGTGCTCGGCCCCGCCCTGGGCGGTGCCCGCATGTGGAACTACCCGCACTGGAGCGATGCGCTCGGTGACGCGCTGCGCCTGTCAGCCGCGATGACGCTGAAGAACGCCGCCGCGGGCCTGGATGCCGGTGGCGGCAAGGCCGTCATCGGTCTGCCGCCCGGCACGGTGCTCGACACGGAGCGCCGGCGTGCCGCGTTCCTCGACCTCGGTGATGCCGTCGAGTCGTTCGGGGGGCTGTACCGGACGGCCGAGGATGTCGGCTCGACGACCGACGACATGCTCGTCGTCAGCGAGCGCACCGACCACGTGGTGGGACTGCCCGACCGGGTCGGCGGCTCGGGGGAGCCGGCCGGGCCGACGAGCATCGGCGTCTACGCGTCGTTGACGGCGACGCTCGAGCGTGCGGTCGGCACCGCAGATGTCGCGGGGCGCCGGATCACCGTCGCGGGCCTCGGCCAGGTCGGCAGCCGGCTCGCTCTGCAGCTGGCGGCCGAGGGTGCCGTGTTGACGGTGACCGACGTCAACCCGGCGAAGAAGGAGCTTGCGGCCGACCTGGGCGCCGCGTGGGTCGAACCCGCCGAGGCGCACCTCGCGACGGCGGACGTGTTCGTCCCGGCCGGTATCGGCGGCGTGCTGACCGACGAGGTCATCGACGCGCTGGACGCGCGGGCGGTGTGCGGTCCGGCGAACAACCCGCTCGCGCACCGTGCGGGCGCCGACCGGCTCGCGGCCCGCGGCATCCTGTACGCCCCCGACTTCGTCGTGAACGCCGGCGGCGTGATCTACCTCGATCTCGCGGCGAAGCAGCGCGCCCGCGCCGAGATCATGGCGCGCGTCGAGGGCATCGGCGACGTCCTGCGCCGCATCTTCGACGAGGCCGATGCCCGCGCCGTGACGCCCCTCGCGGCGGCGGAGTCGCTCGCCGCGGAGCGTCTGGCCGCGGGCGCGGCCCGGTCGGCCCTGGTCTGACGTCGGCCCGGCCGAGACCGGGTTGCACGGGATCGCGCCGAGACCGATCCCGTGCAACCCGGCATCCGGCCCCGGCGACATCCGGTCAGATCTGCAGGATGGCGCGGGCGATGAGGAAGTACAGCACCAGGCCGCTCGCGTCGACGAAGGTCGTGATGAACGGATTCGAGAACACGGCGGGGTCGACCCGGATCGCTCGCGCGAGCAGAGGCATGACGCCGCCCACCGTGGCGGCCATGGTGCACACGGCGATGAGGGTCGTCCCGATCACGAGGCCGATGAGCGGGTCGTACACGAGCGCGGTCACGCCGAAGCCGACGACGCCGAGGATCGCGCCGAGGAAGAACCCCACGCGCACTTCGCGGGTCAGCACCCGGATGACGTCGCGGGGCCGGACGTCGCCGAGCGCCAGTGCGCGCGTGACGGTCGTGGCCGCCTGATTGCCGGTGTTGCCGCCGGTCCCGATCAGCAGGGGCACGAACAGGGCGAGCACCGTGATCTGCTCGAGGGTCGCCTCGAACGCAGACAGCACCTGCACCGTGAGCGTCGCCCCGACGGCCAGTACGAGCAGCCAGACCACGCGCGACCGCACGATCTGGAGGATCGGCGTCGAGAGGTAAGGCCGGCGCAGAGGCTCCGCGCCGCCCTGGCGTGCCGCATCCTCGCTCTCCTCGTGCTCGAGGATGCGGGCCGCGTCGTCGACCGTGAGGATGCCGACGAGCCGCTCCTCGCTGTCGACGATGGGCAGGGCGAGCAGGCCGCGCTCGGTGCAGCGGCGCGCGGCGTTCTCGGCGTCGTCGTCCACCCCCGCGGTCTGCGCCGGCTGCATCGTGTCGCGCACGGCGTCGGCGGGCGACGCGGCGAGAAGGTCGCGCAGGCTGACCACGCCGACGACGCGGCGGCCCGCGTCGACCACCGGCAGGGTGTACACCGTCTCGGCGTCGTGCAGGCGCGCGCGCACACGCGTGAGCGCCTCGGCGACGGTGCTGCCGACGGGAACCGACACGAACTCCGGGCTCATCCGGCGGCCGATCGAGCCGCGGCGGTAGCCGAGCACGGCAGCGGTGAGGTCGCGCTCGCGCGGCGGCAGTCCCCGCAGCAGACGCGAGGCCAGTGAGGCCGGAAGCTCGTCGACGAGCCAGACCCGGTCGTCCGGGTCGAGGTCGGTGAAGATCTGCGCCACTTCGGCGTCCCGCAGGTCGCCGATGAGCTCGCCCTGCATGTTCGGCGACAGCTCTTCGAAGACCCGCAGCGCGTGGTCCTTCGGCAGCAGCCGGTAGGCGACAGCGCGACGTCGCCCGTCGAGGCGCTCGAGCACGTCGGCCAGCCGCTCGGGCTCGACCTGGGCGAGAGCGGCGGCGGCGGACGGCAGATCACCGCGCGACAGCGGTCCGGCGATGCCGTCGACGACGATGGTCAGTTCGTTGATCTGCTCTGGAGTCATGGGACTCTCCTCACGTCGGGCGCGCGCCGACGCCGCGATGGCGACAGAGCGCGCGAAAGCCTGCGGATGCAGCGCTCCGCTGGCTCGTCGCTCAGAGGTGAGTCAGTCGACGACGAGGACCGCGGGCGCGGCGCTGGGTTCGCGATGGCAACTATCACTGCTCATGGAGCACCTCACCTCGCTTCCTTGTCCTCGTGTGTCCATGACCGTGGCCGGGTCGTGGCCGCCGGTCGGGAGCTCTGCCGCGCAGAACGCGCGAGAACCCCACCGGCCATCGTAACGCCCCGCGCTGTGAGAACCCGGCCGTTCTCCCACCGGTCATGTGATCGACAGCCCCGGTCGCGGCACACATGCGGAAGGGCGCCGCCCCTGATGGCCGGCGCCCCCGGATCGCACTCGTTCGCGTCAGCTGACGGGGCTGAGCGTCTTCGCGACGTGCGTGTGCACGGCCTTCAGCCACGACACGAGGAACTCGGCGGTCGACTCGTCATTCACGGTGCCGTCCTCGTCGATGAGCCCGTCGGTCAACTGCAGGTAGCCCTCAGGCTGCGCGAGCTCGGGCGAGGCGAGGAACGAGAGGATCGACCGCAAGTGCTGCTGCGCCACGGCCGTTCGGATCGGGCCGATCGAGATGCCGATGACGGCGGACGGCTTGCCCGCGAAGCTGTTGTCACCCCACGGCCGGCTCGCCGTGTCGAGTGCGTTCTTCAGCACACCCGGAACCGAGCGGTTGTACTCGGGGGTCACGATGATGACGCCGTCAGCGGACTCGATGCTCGCCTTGAACTCGGCCGCCTCGGCGGGGATCGCCGCGTCGTTGTCGGCCGAGTAGAAGGGCAGCGCCGCGATCGGGATCTCGGTCAGCTCGAGGTCGGCCTGCGGCGCGAGCTTCGTCAGCGCGTTCGCGAGACGACGGTTGATCGAGGTGGACGAGATGCTGCCGACGATGACGCCGATCTTGTACGTGGTCATAAACGAGACCTCCCGGGGATCGATTCAGTTGCATGCATTCTACGCTCTTCTCCGCCCGGGCACCTGAGAATGCCCGGGCAAACGAAAACGCCCACCGCGAGCGATGGGCGTTTTTCCGGTGGACCTGAGGGGATTCGAACCCCTGACCTCTTCATTGCGAACGAAGCGCGCTACCAACTGCGCCACAGGCCCGGAACTCCTCCACACTATCACGGCGTTGATCGCGGTCCGTGCACCGCGGGAGGGCGGGCGGGGTCGAGCTCGGACCGGTTCAGCCGGCGGCGCGCTGCGCGAGCAGGCGACGCACGTGGTCCTCGATCGCCGCGTCGTCGACCTGTCCGGTACGCGGGAAGTCGGCGACGGGTGCCTTGGCGGCACGACCGGCGTCGAGCGAAACAGGAGCGCGGCGCTCCGCCTCGCGCTGCATAGCCTCGCCGACGGCGGCCTGGCGCAGGGCCTCGCGCGCGTCGACCTCGTCGAGCACCGCGGCGGCGCGAGATCCGGCCGACGCGGTGAGCGGGCGGGGAAGCTCGCGCGGCGTCCACGTGGCCCGAGCCTGCGACAGCTCGAGATCGGGGATGACGGCGGCGGCAGCTTCGGTGCGCGCGACGGCGACCGGCGCGACGTGAGCGGTGGTGGCGGCGCGGCGGGCGACCGCGGCGAGCCGGCGGAGGACGACGGTAGCGACCAGCAGGGTCGCGAGTCCCGACGCGAGAACGGCGACGGAGCCGGTCGTGGCGACGAGGAAGCCGCCCCAGCCGGAGACCGCCAGGGCGGCGACGGCGACGAGCGTCGTCGCCAGACGCACGCGGCGGCGGACCCGAGCGCGGTGCTCGGGCGAGGCGAGGCGTTCGATGCGGGCGGTGCGGACGGCCTGGCGCGCCTCGACGAGACGCTGGCGCTCGGCCTCGAGCCGCAGCTGCTCCTGCTCGTGCTGCACCTGACGGGCGAGCTTCTGCTGCGCCAGCGCGGTGCGCTTCGAGAGCTCGAGCCGCACCTCGCCGGGCGTCTCGGAGGTCTCGGCGAGCACGCGCAGCGCCTGATTCAGGCGGACGGCGTTGCGTTCGGCGGCGTCGTAGCGATAGCGACTGTGCCACGTCGGCAGCAGATAGACCATCCACAGTGCAACCGCGACGAGGACGATCACGCCGCCGCCGAGAACCTGCCCACCCATGGGTCAACCGTACGTGCCGCGGCCCGCCGCGCCGCGGCATCCACCCGCGTGTCTGAAGTTCTTGTTCAGGTTGAAGGTTCGAGGCCCGCCGCACGGCGGTCGGCCAGCGGCACGGCGGCCGATCCCGGCGGCACCGCACCCTCGACCCAGCGAGCGAGGACGCCGCGCGGGACGTCCTCCGCGAGCAACGCGAAGGCGAAATGGTCGCGCCAGTCGCCGTCGATGTGGATGTAGCGGCGCCGCAGCCCCTCGTAGCGGAAGCCGAGCTTCTCGACGACGCGCAGGCTCGCGCGGTTCTCGGGCCGGATGCAGATCTCCATACGGTGGATCCGCAGCTCCTGGAAGCACAGGTCGGTCGCGAGCGCCACCGCGGTCGGAGTGATCCCCCTGCCGGCGAAGCGTTCGCTGACCCAGTACCCGATCGTCGCGGACGACAGCGAGCCGCGCGCGATGCCCCAGACATTGAGCTGTCCGGCGACCTCGCCGTCGTACTCCACGACGAAGGGCACGCTGGCGCCGTCGCGGTACTGCTGCAGCAGACGACGGATGCCGAGTCGCATGTCGAGCGAGACCGGCCCGTCCGGGCTCGTCGCCTCCCAGCGCTGGAGCCAGGACCGATTGGTCAGCAGCTCCGTCTGCAGGGGTCGGGCGTCACGAGGCCGGACGAGCCGGATCGCCACCGGTCCGTGGTGGCGCGGTGCGGTGGCGTCCACGCGCGTTCTCGTCTCAGAGATCAGAGGCCGTTGACGAATTCCTGCAGCCAGGGACGCAGCTCGGGCCCGAGGTCGTCGCGGTCGGAGGCGAGCTGGACGATCGCCTTGATGTAGTCGAGCCGGTCACCGGTGTCGTAGCGACGACCGCGGAAGACGACGCCGAGCACGCCCTCGGTCGTGGCGAGCTCCTGCAGCGCGTCGGTCAGCTGGATCTCGCCGCCCTTGCCGGGTTCGGTGCGCTCGAGGATCTCGTACACGTTCGGCTTCAGCACGTAGCGGCCGATGATCGCGTAGTTCGAGGGGGCGTCTTCCTTCTTCGGCTTCTCGACGAGACCGGTCACCTTGACCACGTCGGGGTCGTCGGTGGGCTCGACGGCGGCGGCGCCGTAGAGGTGGATCTGGTCGGGGTCGACCTCCATGAGCGCCACGACGGTCAGGCCCGAGCGCTCCTGCTCGGCGATCATCTTCGGCAGCAGCGGGTCGCGCTCGTCGATGAGGTCGTCGCCGAGCATGACGGCGAACGTCGCATCGCCGACGTGGGCGCGCGAACGCAGGACCGCGTGGCCGAGCCCCTTGGGCTCGCCCTGGCGGACGAAGTGGATGTCGGCGAGATCGGACGATTCCTGCACCTTGCGGAGCTTGACGTCGTCACCCTTGCGCGTGAGGTTCTGCTCGAGCTCGGGCACCGAGTCGAAGTGGTTCGAGAGGTTGTTCTTGTTGCGTCCGATGATGATGAGGACGTCCTCGATCCCCGCCTGCGTCGCCTCTTCGACGACGTACTGGATGGCGGGCTTGTCGACGACGGGCAGCATCTCCTTCGGCATCGCCTTCGTTGCCGGGAGGAACCGCGTGCCGAGACCGGCGGCGGGGATGACCGCCTTGATGCGCTGCTGAGACATGCGTCCACCATAGCGACCGGTCGGCACGAACGAGAGGGGCGACTCCCACCGTTTACAATCAGGGGCATGTCCGACTCGATCGACAACGCCAAGCGCGCGCTCCGAGCGGACCTGCGCGAACGTCGGTCGACGATGTCGGATGCCGCACGCGAGACGGCGGCCGACGGCATCCGGTCTCAGCTGCGCGAGCTCATCGAGCGTCTCGGTGTCCGTTCGCTGTCGTGCTACCTGTCCGCTCCCACCGAGCCCGGCACCCGCGCGTTCGTCGACGAGGCGGTCGCCGCGGGGCTGCGCGTGCTGCTGCCGGTGACACGCAACGACGGGCTGCTCGACTGGGTCGTCGCCGAGCCGGGCGGCGCCATCGCCGACGGCATGTTCGGCCTGCCCGAGCCGGTGGGCGAAGTTCTCAGCCCGATGTCGGTCGGCGAGGTCGACCTGCTCGTGATCCCCGCCGCCGCCGTCGACGTCGCCGGTATGCGGCTCGGCTGGGGTCGCGGCTACTTCGACAAGACGCTCGGCTCGATGGAGAACCGTCCCCCGGTGTACGCCGTCGTGTTCGACTCGGAGCTCGTCGACGAAGTGCCCCGCGACCTCCACGATCAGCCGGTGACCGGTGTCGTCACCCCCACCCGCACCGTCGTCCTCGCCTCCGAGGCGCACTGAACACCCGAGGAACCATGCCCACCTATGCCTACGCCTGCAAGTCCTGCGGGCACCGCTTCGATGCCGTCCAGTCGTTCGCCGATCCCACGCTGACGGTCTGCCCCGAGTGCTCCGGCGAGCTGCGCAAGGAGTACGGCTCGATCGGCGTCACCTTCAACGGCGCCGGCTTCTACCGCACGGACTCGCGTTCGACCGGCTCGGCCTCGAGCGGGTCAAGCGGTGGCGGCGACGCATCCTCCTCGGCATCATCGAAGTCCGAGGCGACGTCCTCGCCCGCGGCAGCGGGCTCGTAGAGTCCGGCATCGCCGGAGAAGGAGGAGAGGCATGATCAGGGGCTTCCGCGACTTCATCATGCGCGGCAACGTCATCGATCTGGCCGTGGCCGTCGTCATCGGCGGTGCGTTCACGGCGATCGTCAACGCGATCGTGTCGAGTGTCATCAATCCGCTCGTCGCACTGTTCTACCAGCCGAACGCGGACGGGGTCGCCGGCCCGACGCTGACCGGCATCTACGGACAGTCGGTGCCGTTCCCCCTCGGTGACCTCATCAGCGCGGTCATCAGCTTCTTCGCCGTCGCCCTCGTGGTCTACCTCGTGTTCGTCGTGCCGATGAACAAGTGGAAGGAGCGACAGGCAGCGAAGGCCGGCGTCGTCGAGAAGGCCGCGCCTCTGCCGACCGAGCAGGAGCTGCTCATCCAGATCCGCGATCTGCTCGAGCAGAACCGCACCGAGGCGCCGGCTGCGGCAGCCGCTCCGACGGACGGGCCGCTGCGCCGCTCGCAGCCGACGACTCCCCCGGCGGCACCCTCCGCCTGACGCCGTCAGTAGTGCGGCGGGACGTCGTTCCGCATGCGCGCATCGTTCGGACCGGATGCCCCGGCCGCGCCCTCAGCGCCGGCCGGGGCATCCGTCGTCTCATCGGCCGGGATCGGCTCGGGGGTCGTCCCCGGCGCCGCTGTCAGGCGGGCACGGCGTCGCCCGACGCGCTCGACCCGCTGCCGATCACTCGATGACATCGAGGGGTTCGGTGCTCGCGTCGGCCGTCGGCGCCTCGGGCTCGACCCCGAGGATCGCCGCGACGCGCGCCGCGACACCGGCGGGGTCGCTGTAGAGGTCGAACGAGTGCACCCGGATGTAGTGCCAACCGAGTCGCCGCAGGATCTGCGGACGCAGACGCAGCGATTCGCGCAGCGACTGGCCGATCGTTTCGGGGTCGCCCTCGACGACGACGGCCTTGCCGTCGCGCTGGGCGACGAGGGGCAGGATGCCGCGGTAGGCGACGTCCACGGCGACGCCGAGGCGCCGCAGGTTCTGGGCCAGCGCCAGGGTCAGCGGGTCGGCGAGGTCTTCGAGGCGGGCTTCGCGCGAACGTGCCGCGAGGTTGCCGAGGATCGACATGAGCGTCGCGGCGCCGTTCTCGAGGCGTCCGTCGTCGAACGCCGACGGCCGGATCGACGACACGATGACCATCGAACGGCGCGCTCGGGTCATGCCCACCGTGAGCAGGCGCTCACCGTCGGGCTCGGAGAGCACACCGAAGTCGCTGAGCACGCGTCCGTGCCGGGTCAGTCCGTAGCCCAGCGAGAACACCACGCGGTCGCGGCTCTCGGCGACCGACTCCTCGAGGCCCAGCACGGCGAACGGCTCGGCCGTTTCGCGACCGACGAACTCGGCGACATCCGAGCGTCCGGCGAAGGCCGCCTCGACCGCTGCGCGGATGCGCAGCGCGTGCTTGGTGGATGCCGTGACCACCATGAGCGATTCCTTCGGCCGGTTCACGGCGTGCTCGACCACGAGGGTGACGACGCGGGCCACCTCGGCATCGGGGCTCTCGACGGCACCGGAGTCCGGATCGGGCGCGCCGACTCCACCCTCGACGTAGTCCACGCTGAGGCTGCCCCGACCGAGGTACGACCCCGCCCAGGGGAACGAGACGATCTCGCCGCCGTAGAAGGCTTCGTTGACGAGCTCGGCGAGGTCTTCGCCGCCGGCGCGGTAGCTGCGGGTGAGGGTCTCGACGGGCACGATCTCGGCGAGACGCTCGAAGACGCTCGGCTCTTCGGGGTCGACCAGCGGTTCGTCGGACGGGTCGCGGTCGGCGGCGATCGCGAACGGCGTGGGTCGCTGCGTCACCGGATCGCCGAAAGCCACGATCTGGCGGCCACGGCGCAGCGCCGAGGCCGACTCGGCGACGCTGAGCGCAGCGGCATCCGCGATCACGACGACATCGAACGCGGGGCGGGCCGGCAGTGCCGACACCTCGTAGGGCGAGGCGATCCAGACGGGGGCGAGCGTGCGCAGGAGCTTGGGCGCCACGGCGAGCAGTTCCGCTGCCGAGGCCGTCCCCTCGCGCAGCGCGGCCTTGAGCGCGGCCGTCTCGTCGGCCTCGTCGACGATCGCGATCTTCCAGCGGGTCGCGAGCTCGGCGGCGAGCTGCTGACCCGCCGACGCCGCATGCGCCTCGTCGACGAGTCGGAAGTCGCGCTCGAGCCGGTCGACGACGCTCGTGTTGGCGCCGAGCAGCGCGCGGTCGCCGCGCAGCATCGCCTCGAGCGCGGACTGCCACCACGCGAACTCGAACTCCGACGCCACACGCTCTTCCGGAACGTGGCGCACCGACAGCTCGGTGAGCAGGGGGTCGAGTCCGAGCGCCGCGAGCTCGCCGCGCAGGGTGGCACGCTCGACGAGGTTGTCGAATACGTCGGAGTCGGCGGCGAGGCCGGCCAGGGTGCGGACCAGATCGGGGATGGGCGTGGCCAGCAGGTCGTTGCCGGGGCCGAGCACGCGCGAGAGTTCGGCGAGGTCGGCATCGACGCGCTGCCACGACGTCGCGACCGCGTCGAGGCCGGCGGGGATCTCGGGCACGACGCCCGCCTCGGCGACCCGCTGCCACTGCTCGCGCTGCTTCTGCACCCGCACGAGCGCGTCGTGCATGTCGGTCACGTGCATGCCGGGACGCACGTACTCCTTCGACAGGCGGCGCAGCCGGCGGCGCGTCGCTCCGTTCATGTCGGGGGTGTCGCGGCGCGTCGAGTGCGCCTCGATGAGGTCGGCCAGCGGCCGTTCGAACACGGTGAGGCTGAACCGGTCGAGCGATGCGCGGATGCCCTGCAGCAGGCGGATGTAGGCGCCGAGCTCGGCGAGCGTCGTGAACGGACGCATGCGCGTCTGCCCGATCAGCTCGTAGGCGCGCTCGAGGATCTCGGGCACCTCGCTGCGGTGCAGCCGCCCCGCGAGGGCGTGGGCGGCCCGCGCCTGCTCGGTTGTCTCGAAGGCCACGCCGTACCACGGCGAGTCGTCGGGGCCGAAGCGGAACTCCCCCAGCCGTGCGGCGGTCGCCAGCTTCCCGGCGGCCTCGGCACGGCGGGTCGACAGGCGCTGCAGCGTCGGCGCGTCGAAACGGGTGGCTGCGGAGGGCTGCGGGTCTTCCGCCGCGATCGTCGTGAGCTTCTGCAGCACCTCGAGCGGCGAGACGCCGAGCATCGGATGCCGCTGCGTCAGGGCCGCGCGGTAGTCGCGCAGAACGCTGCGCAACCGCACGAGGGCGTCGTCGATCTCACCCATCTTCGGGTGCTCGGCCTTCTCGTTGCGCGCGATCGCGCGGATCAGGTCGCGGTGCACGCCGCGCGGCGACACGGCGAGGCCGGGCAGGCCGATGCCGGCGAGGCGATGACGCACGCCCTCGAGCGTGGAACGGCGGGCGCTGACGACCAGCACGCGCTTGCCGCGGCGCACGAGCTCGCCGACGGCGTTGATGACCGTCTGCGTGCCGCCGGTTCCGGGCAGCGTGTGGACGACGAGGGACTGGCCCGCCACGATGCGGTCGAGCACGCCCTCCTGCTCGGCGTCGGCGTCGAGCAGCAGGCGGTCGGATGCCGGCGGGCGGTCGTCCGCCGGCACGGCGTCGGGCACCGGGTGACGCATCGCGACCAGCGCCCGGTCGTCGTCGTGGCCGGCGAGCGCATTCAGCACGGGTACGTCGAGGTCAGCCGCATCGCGCTCGGCGCGCGCGGCAACGTCGGCGAAGGTCGAGACGATCAGGCGCGGCTGGACGGTGAAGGTGTCGACGTGCGCCGTCAGGGCCCGCAGATGATCGATCACGGGCTGCGGCTTGAACACGCCGCCGTCGTAGGCGAGCGCGGCCAGGCCCCGTCGATCGAGGTCGATGCCGAAGTGCGTGCGGGCGACCTCGACGAGCTCGGGGTTGACGGCGAACGAGCCGTGCAGCTTAAGGTCGAAGTCGCCGTGGTGCCGGCGGATCGCCAGCGGCCGCAGCAGCACGGGCGCGTTGTAGGTCAGTCCGCCGGCGCGCCATGACGCGAATCCCACGCCGAGGTGGACGGTGTCGAGTCCGCGGGTCGTGCGCAGCTCGACGTCCTTGGCGGTGATGCGGCCGGCGGCGAGTCGGGCCGTGCGCAGCGCGACCTCGTCGCGGAAGAGGTTCGACAGCAGGGTCGAGCGGCCGGTGATGAACTGCGGCAGGCTGCCGGGGTGGGCCTTGGTGATGTCGATGCCGACGTCGTCGGAGGCGATGTAGTGCAGCAGCGTCGAGCGGCCGCCCAGCTTCGCCGCCTGCAGGCGGATGCGCTCGCGCTCGGGCTCCGCGACGTGCGCGATACTGACGTCTTCGTCGGCGACACTGAGCTGCGCGGGGGTCACCGAATCCACCCGAACCTCGTCGGTCGCGTCCGGTCGGACGGCTCCTCGATCTCCACGCCACACAGCACACACCCTAAGCGGCCCGTCGGCATCCGGGGTTCAGCCCTGCCGAGTTTCGCGCTATTGCCGACACGCCGGATCACCGGCGCTTCCTCCCCATCGTGTCCCGGCTACGAACCGTCCCCATTTCTGCATCCGTGACCCGGGCCGCGAGCGGCGCGCCGGGATGATGGAGCCATGACCGACGCAGCGTTCTCGGTGCACCCGACACCGATCGGCGAGGCCCTCATCGTGGTGACCGATGCGGGCCTCGCCGCCCTCGAGATCCTCGATCGCCCCGCCGAGATCGCCGTCGCCGATCTCGCCGTCGCTCTCCGCGACGCTCCCGTGCCCGACCCTGCCGCCGCGCGGGGCGTCGCCGCCGAGCTGGATGCCTACTTCGCCGGCCGCCTGCAGCGATTCGCCACCCCGATCGACTGGCGGCTCGCCCCCGGCGGCTTCGCCGCTGCTGCGCTGCGCGCCGTGTGCGACATCCCGTACGGCGAAGCCGCGACCTACGGCGAGGTCGCCGCTGCGGCGGGTTCGCCGCGCGCGCACCGCGCCGTCGGCTCCGCGTGCGCGCGCACCCCCATCTCGCTCGTCATCCCGGCGCATCGCGTCGTGCGCAGTGACGGTTCGATCGGCGAGTACGGCGGGCATCCCGAGCGCAAACGCTTCCTGCTCGACCTCGAGAGCCGGGAGGGTCCCGCGCGCGAGTAGGCCGCGCCGGAACGCGAGGCGGCCCCGGGCCAGTGATGCCCGGGGCCGCCTGTGCGTCAGCGTTCCGTCAGTGGTCGACGGCCTTCTCGGCGCCGTGACCGGTGAGCGAGCGCACCTCCATCTCGGCGGCCTTGAGCGGATCCTCCTTCGTCCGCGAAGTCACCGACCCGATCCAGCCGAGGAAGAAGCCGAGCGGGATCGAGACGATGCCCGGGTTGTTCAGCGGCCAGATCGCCACGCCGACGTTCTTGAACACACTGGTCTCGGTGCCCCAGAACACCGGCGACAGCACGATGAGGATGATGGCAGCCGCGAGACCGCCGTACATGCTCCATACCGCGCCGCGAGTGGTGAACTTGCGCCAGAACAGCGAGTAGATGATCGTCGGCAGGTTCGCCGAGGCCGCGACCGCGAAGGCCAGCGCCACCAGGAACGCGACGTTCTGTCCCTGCACGCCGATCCCGCCGAGGATCGCCAGGATGCCGATGACGATCACCGTGCGGCGGGCCACCTTCACTTCCCCGTCCGGCGGCACATCGCCCTTCTTCACGACGTTCGCGTAGATGTCGTGGGCGAACGACGCCGCTGCGGTGATGGTCAGGCCCGCGACGACCGCGAGGATCGTCGCGAAGGCGACCGCCGAGATGAAGCCCAGCAGCAGCGGTCCACCGAGCTCGAGCGCGAGCAGCGGAGCCGCCGAGTTGACCCCACCCGGCGCCGCGGCGATGCGCTCGGGCCCGACGAGGGCTCCCGCGCCGTAGCCGAGCACGAGCGTCAGCAGGTAGAACAGGCCGATGAGCCAGATCGCCCACACGACCGAACGGCGCGCCTCCTTGGCCGTGGGGACCGTATAGAAGCGCATCAGTACGTGCGGCAGACCTGCCGTCCCCAGCACCAGGGCGAGGGCGAGAGAGATGAAGTCCCACGGGTTCGCGCCGTACTGCAGCCCCGGCCCGAGGATGGCCTCGCCCTTCGGCGACGCTGCGACGGCGCTCTCGAGCAGGGTGTTGAGGTTGAACCCGTTGATGGCGAGCACCCAGACCGTCATCACCAGGGCGCCGCCGATGAGCAGGAACGCCTTGACGATCTGCACCCACGTCGTGCCCTTCATGCCGCCGATCAGCACGTAGACGATCATGAGCACGCCCACGACCGCGACGACGATCGACTGGCCGACCTGCTCGGTGATGCCGAGCAGCAGCGAGACGAGCCCGCCGGCACCGGCCATCTGCGCCAACAGGTAGAAGAAGCACACCGCGAGGGTCGTGATCGCCGCGGCCATCCGCACCGGCGTCTGCTTGAGCCGGAACGACAGCACGTCGGCCATCGTGAACTTGCCGGTGTTGCGCATCAGCTCGGCGACGAGCAGCAGGGCGACGAGCCACGCGACGAGGAACCCGATCGAGTACAGGAACCCGTCGTACCCGTTGATCGCGATGGCGCCGCAGATGCCGAGGAAGGATGCCGCCGAGAGGTAGTCGCCCGCGATCGCGAAGCCGTTCTGCGGTCCGGTGAACGAGCGTCCGGCGGCGTAGTAGTCGGCGGCGGTCTTGTTGTTGCGGCTGGCGCGGATGACGATGAACAGCGTCACCGCGACGAAGGCGCCGAAGATCGAGATGTTCAAGACGGGGTTGTTGTCGACGGTCTCCCCCGCCGCGACGATCGCGGAGCCCAGGCCGGTCACGGCCTCCCACACGCCGTTCACGAGATTCCCTCCGTGCGCTCGAGGTCGGCGCGGATCGAAGACGAGATCGGGTCGAGGCGTCGGTTGGCGTACCGCACGTAGCCCATGGTGATCGCGAACGTCGTGACGAACTGCCCGAGACCGAACAGCAGCCCGACCGTGACGTCACCCCAGACGCGCTGCGCCATGAAGTCCGTCGCGAACGACGACAGCAGCACGTAGACGAAGTACCAGACGAGGAACACCACCGTCAGCGGCCAGACGAAACTGCGGTGCTTCCGCTTGAGCTCGCGGAACGGCGCCGACTCCTCGACGGCGACAAAATCGACCCGTCCTGGCGGGGACGAGGGAAGGTTCGATGCGGTCATGTGGCCTCCTTGCCTCATGGTGAGCGACTGCTCGCACGACCGTCGTCGACGACGGACCGCGATGGTAGGGTCGACGCTACGAAAGGCGGCAACGAGGCCGTCACCCCCGGAAGTAGGTAGTGCGTGACGGCACTGGCGGCACCCGACAGCGACGCGCAGCTGGTCTCTCGCGCGGTCGACGACCTCTCCCGCAGCACACGCTTTCCCGTCGTCTTCGGCGGACTCGAGACCGAGGGGTCGGTGCGCGTCACAGCGATCGCCGGCGCCCGCTCGCACGCGATCGACGACCTGGTGGTCAAGGTCGGCCGCGGGCTCGGCGGGGCCGCGATGATCGAGAAGCGCCCGCGTCTGGCGCTGGAGTACCGCACGGCACGCACCATCACGCACGACTACGACCGGGCGATCCTCGGCGAGGGCATCGCCACGCTGTTCGCGGTGCCCATCGTCACCGACGGGCGCGCCCGGGGCGTGCTGTACTGCGGGTCATGGTCGCAAGCACCCGTCGGCGACCTCGTCGCACGCCCCGCGTTCCGCGCCGCCGACGCCGTCGGAGCGGAGTTGCGCATCCGTGACGAGGTCCAGCGGCGCCTCGTGGCCCTCACACCGCCGCCCGAGGCGGCGGCGGGTCTGTCGCCCGCGGCGAAGGAGGACCTGCGCGAGAGCTTCGCCGAGCTGCGCAGCATCGCGGCCACCGTCGACGATGCCGCACTCCGGCAGCGCCTGGCGGCGGTGGAGCAGCGCCTCGCGGCCGTCGCTCGCGAAGGCTCCGGTGGCGGCGCCGAAACGGACGTACAGCTGTCGCCCCGCGAGCTCGACGTGCTCGCCTGTTGCGCGCTCGGTTCGACCAACGCCGAGATCGCCCTCACGCTGAACCTGAAGGAGGGCACCGTGAAGTCCTACCTGCAGGCGGCGATGGCCAAGCTCGACGCCTCGACCCGGCACGCCGCCGTCGCACGCGCCCGGCGCCTCGGCATCCTGCCCTGACCCGCCGATCCGGCGAGGCAGCGCCCCGAGGCAGCGGCCGGAGGCAGCGGACTCAGGCTGCGAGACGCAGCGCGCGTCGCTGGGCCGCGATGACCGCGCCGTACTCACGCACCATCCGGTCACGGCCCAGTCCCGGCCGCGCGGCGAGCAGCGCCGCGGTGAAGCCGGCACGGTCAGTGCACGCGCGCTGCCAGGCCGCGGCGATCTCGCGCGGGTCGCGCCCGGTCACGATGCCGAAGCCCGCGACGAGGCGTGCCGCGTCGCCGACGTCGGTGGTGACCGGCACCGCACCCGAGGCGGCGCCCTCGAGCAGGCACAGGGGCGCGGCCTCGCCGTAGGCGCTCGTCAGGGCGACCACATCCGCCGCGCGGTAGATCGCCGGCATGTCGTCGCGGATGCCCAGGGCGTGCACGCGGGCCCCGTCGACCCGAGCGAGCAACGCCCGCAGCGCGGCGTTGTCACGCGTCATCCCCGCGCCGCAGACGACATAGTGCGCGTCAGGTGCCATCTCGACGTGGGCGGCGACGGCGCGGAAGAACAGCTCGGGGTCCTTCATGTCGTCGAACCGCGCCGCGTAGACGACGACGGAGGCGGCATCCGGGATCCCCAGCTCGCGTCGGATCGGGTCTGCGCCCCGGGTGAGAGCGGGGCGGAACCGCGTCAGATCGATGCCGTTGTCGACGGTGTGGCGCGCGGCCCCGGCGAGCGCGGGACCATACGCGGCGTCGGTGGCGTGCGCACACGAGACGGACGCCGTGACGATGCCCCGCTCCGCGCTCGTGCGCAGCCAGGTCAGCGCCTCGCCCGAGTGCTCCGGATCGGAGCGGTGCAGGCACGCGACGACGGGGCGGTCGGGCAGCATCATCGCCTCGTCGAGCGCCAGCAGCAGACCGAGCGGCTGCTCCTTGAGCGAGAGGACGACATCGGCGGCGGCGATCGCTCGCGACGCCGTACGCAGCTGCCGCGACGAGAACGTATGCGGTGCGTGCGGAACGCCGCCGGCGGTCTTGCCGAGCGACGTGATGCTCACGCCCGACGCCCGCAGCGAGCGGTAGCGGGGGTCGGCGGCCATCGGCTGCACCGTCGCCTCGCGCCGAGCCCGCGACGCGATCGCGAGCACGCTGTGACGTTGGCTTCCGCTCGCATGCAGCCCCGCGACGACGTCGCTGTGGAGGATGCGCGCTCCTCCCGCGAAGAAGCCCTCGGTCAGGGTGAGGACGCGAAGCGGAGCGGTCATGGCGGGCCTTCCGGGACGGCGACGGGTGCGATCCATCGTCGGGCCCCGCTCGCCCGTGGCGTGTGAACCACGGGCGAGCGTTCGATGAACGAACGGCGACGGCCGCTGCGCTCAGAGGATGGGCTTGCCGCCGGTGACCGCCAGGCGGGCTCCCGAGATGTACGACGCCTCGTCCGAGGCCAGCAGCACGTAGGCGGGCGCGAGCTCCGCCGGCTGTCCGACGCGTCCGAGCGGGGTCTGCTCGCCGAAGCTCTCGACGGCCTCCTCCGGCAGGGTGGCGGGGATCAGCGGCGTCCAGATCGGTCCCGGCGCGACGCTGTTGGCCCGGATGCCGCGCTCGCCCAGCATCTGCGCGAGCGATGCCGTGATGCTGGCGATCGCCGACTTCGTCGCGGCGTACGGCAGCAGGTTCGGCGACGGCTGGTCGGACTGCACCGAGCTGGAGCCGATGATCGATGCACCGGGTCCGAGGTGGGGAAGCGCCGCCTTGACGATGTGGAAGTACGCGTCGACGTTCGTCGCCCACGTGAAGTCCCACTCCTCGTCGGGGATCTCTTCGAGGGTCTCGCGGTTCATCTGGTAGGCCGCGTTGCTGACGATGATGTCCAGTCCGCCGAGCTCCTCGACGGTGCGGCGCACGACCTCGCGGCAGTGCGCGGGGTCGGAGATGTCGCCGGGGATGAGCACCGCGCGACGCCCGGCTTCTTCGACGAAGCGACGGGCTTCTTCGGCGTCCTCGTGCTCGTTGAGGTAGCTGATCGCGACGTCGGCACCTTCACGGGCGTACGCGAGGGCGACGGCCTTGCCGATGCCGCTGTCGCCTCCGGTGATCAGGGCGCGCTTGCCGGCCAGTCGACCCGAGCCACGGTAGCTGCTCTCGCCGTAGTCCGGCTTGGGCGTCATCTCCTGGTCGGTTCCCGGGACGTTCTGCTGCTGGGGTTCCATGGTCATCCCTTTCTGTCGTGGTCGTTGGGTCCACTCGACCCGGTCTGCGACGCGGCCTCACGGGGCTTGACACCGCCCCGGCGGCGAGGCACCGCGCGGGCGCCTCAGTCGACGCCGCGGGAGCGCGCGATCGTCACGGCCGAGCGGATGCCGCCGTCGTCCCACGCGGCACCGTGACCGGGCAGCACGAGACGGGCGTTCGTCTCCCCCAGCACCAGCAATGACGCGAGCGCTTCCTCGCTGCGGGCCGTGGCGGCCCGGGCGACGGCCCGCGGCCCGGTGCGGCCGGTGTACGGGTCGAGGGTCACGAGCGCATCGCCCGTGAGCAGGATGCCCTGCCGTTCGAGCAGGAACGCGCAGTGACCGTCGGTGTGGCCGGGAGTGAAGATGGGACGGATGCCGCCCGCGAGCGGGATCGTCTCACCGGCGACGATCGTCGGCTCGGCCTGGACGCCCTTCACCCCGAGGGCTCCGCCGGCGACCATGCGCGCGAGGATCGGCAGCGCACTGGGATAGCGGAAGGGGTACGGGAAGCGCGCCGATTCGTGCGCGTAGCGGTACGGATGCCGCACGAGCTCCTCGTCGCCGGCGTGCACCCTCGGCACGAGGTGGTGCTCGTCGACGAGACGGTCGCACATGCCGACGTGGTCGAAGTGACCGTGCGTCAGCAGCAGCGCATCGATGTCGGCGACGCGCGCGCCGATCGACGCGAGAGCCTCTTCGAGCAGCGGCCAGGTGCGCGGCAACCCGGCGTCGACGAGCACGAGCCCGTCGTCCGAGGCGATGAGATAGGCGTTGACGCCGCCGCGCTCGAGCTGGAGCACACCCTCCGCCACTGCGGTCACCCGGGGGCGATGATCGGTCATGGCTTCTCCTTCGGTCGCGCCGATCCTCTGAAGCGGAGCGGCGGAACACCCGGGGGTTGACAGCGGCGCAGGGCCGGTCACGGATGCGCGCGGGCGTGATGGTCGCACCGGAAGGGCGACGCGTCAAGGCCCGTGGCAGGCGTCCGCTGCCCGCCATACGTTCGCGGCGTCGGCGCATTTCGGCGTTCGGCAATCCCCAGGAGGTGACATGTTCTTTCATCGTCAGGAATTGCAGTTCGAAGCCCGCCCTGAGAAGCCGGACGCGATCTTCGCGCGCCGCATGCAGGAGGTGCTCGGCGGTCAGTACGGCGAGATCACCGTTGCGATGCAGTACGGGTTCCAGGCCTGGAACGCCCACATCCCGGGCAAGTACCGCGACCTGCTCTACGGCATCGGCGCAGAGGAGTTCGGCCACGTCGAGATGCTCGCGATCATGATCGCCCAGCTGCTCGAGAAGGCCCCCGCCGAGCAGTCCGAGGCTGCGGCGAAGTCCGACCCGGTGCTCGGGGCCGTGATCGGCGGAATGGACGTGCAGGCCGCGATCGTCGCCGGTGCCGGCGCACGCCCCGTCGACTCCAACGGCAACCCCTGGCAGGGTTCGTACGTCACGGCCAGCGGCAACCTTCTCGCCGACTTCACGGCCAACGCGAACGCGGAGATGCAGGGCCGCGTGCAGGTCGCGCGGATCTACCACATGACCGACGACAAGGGCGTCCGGGACATGCTCTCGTTCCTCCTGGCGCGCGACACGATGCACCAGAACCAGTGGATCCGTGCCGCTCAGGAGCTGCGCGAAGAGGGCGTGGAGGACATTCCCGTGCCGCTGAACTTCCCGCTGTCGAACGAGGCGCGCGAGCACTCGTACAAGTACATCAACTTCTCGGACGGCGCCGCCGCTGCGGAGGGCTCGTGGGCCTCGGGCCCGACGCCGGACGGCAAGGGCGAGTTCACGTACCTCGACGGTCCCGACACGTCGGTTCCCATGCCGCCGCCCACGCAGCCCGACCCCCGGCTCTACGGGACGGACGCGAAGCCGAACATCATCGACAAGGCCGAGGGCGTCATCCGCGACAAGCTCTGAGCGTCGCGGCGTACGACCAGCGGCGGGCGGGGTCTTCGGATCCCGCCCGCTGCGGCGTTCCGGGATCAGTCGGCGGTGAACCCGACGAGCTTGTGCGTGCCGTCGCAGAACGGCTTGATCGCGCTGACTCCGCACCGGCAGAGGGCGACCGTCCGGCGGGTGCACGGGATCGGGTTGCCCGCGTCGTCGCGCAGATCGATCTCGCCGCGCACGATCAGGGGCCCGTCGGGGTACGCCGTGATCCTCGTCGTCTCGCTCTTGCGCTCGGTCATCGTCTCTCCTTCTTCCGCAGTCGCCGCAGGGAGTTCGCCGCTCGTCGCAGCTTCGTTCCGCGGTAGGGCACGCCGCCGCGCAGCCGCCACCACACCGCGATCCAGCTCGTGATCGCCCGCTCGCCTGCCCAGGGCAGCGCCCACAGCGCATCGGTCGCCCCGAAGACCTCCGCTCCGCCGTCGCGGCGTCGCCCCACCTCCGCCGCAGCGACGATCGCGCCCGCAGCGACAGCGAGACCGAACGGATGCCGCCGTGCCAGCGTCACCGCGACCGGTGCGAGCGCGAGCTCCACCAGCAGGCGCTGGGGCTGCGCGAAGCTGTCGTAGGCCTGGCGCACGCGCTGCTCGCCGAAGCGGTGACCGGACGCGGGGTGGCGCCCGACGTAGAGCCCGCGCGCGACGACGACGCGTCCGCCGCGGGCACGGACGGTGCGTTCGAGTTCGAGGTTCTCGAACAGCACGTCGGTGTCGTAGCCGGGGCGCGCGAGCTCGGCCCGCACGCCCACGGTGCCGCTGTAGTCGCCCCCGCACGCGCGGTTGAGGAGCGTCCGGCCGGTGTCCCACCGGGCGTGCCAGGGGCGTCTGGTCCACACGTTCTGCGGCCGCACGACGTCGGCCCGTTCGAGGGCGTCGAGCACCGCGTCGAGCGCGGGCTGGTCGTAGCGCACGTCGTCGTCGGCGATGACGATGCGCGGGTGTCGCGCGACGAGGATCCCCGTCATCGCACCGCGCGCCTTGCCGTTCCTGCCGGGGACGGACGGCGGCATGATCCGCACGGCCGGCCAGTCGCGACGATGCGCTGCGAACAGCTGCGGCGGCGAGCCGTCGACGACGGTGACATCGACGCGTGAGGCGAGCCAGGCGAGGTACTCCCCCAGCTCGACGGCGGCGACGGCCTCCGTCGCGTCATCCCACCGCAGCGGCAGCACGTACTCGGCTGCCTGCCGTACGGTCATGCCGGTGCCGTGACCGGTTGCCGAAGCGAGCTGTGCCCCGCCTCCCAGCTGCCCAGGATGTGGTCGCCCATGAGGTCGTCGAGCGCGAGACACGCGCGTGCGCCGAAGAGGATGTCGGGCATCAGCGCGGGCTCGTCCTCGGCGAGCGCGCCGGCGAGATCGCGTCCGGCGATCTGCTCGTGGACGGCGTCGGCCTCGACGTGCTCGTCGAAATACCAGGTCACGTCGGTCCCGAACCCGTGACGGCGGAATCCGTCGCCGTACGAGCGGTTCGGGATCGACGAGGTCATCTCGAAGGCGGCGAGGTGGCCGATGACCGCCCCGAGCAGCCGGCGGTGCAGACCGAACATCGACATCACGTTGTGGTTGGCGATGACGATCGCCGGAACCTGGTCGATGTAGGCGCCGTAGGTGTCGTCGAGGCCCACGCCGCGCACGGTCCGAGCGAAGATCGCCGCGTGCACCCGCTCGGGGTCGCCCGCGCCGTACTCGTCGGACTGGATCTCGACCAGCGCCGCCTTCGGGCGCCCCGTCAGCCGCGGAATCGCCCACGAGTGCGGGTCGGCTTCACGCAGCGTGTAGACCGTGCGGTGGATCAGGAACTCGCGCAGCTGCTCGAGCGTCGCCTTCTTCGCGACGTAGCGCGACATCCCCGGGCCGGCCGTGGGGGCGGTGAGTTCGAACAGCCAGCGCGCGACGGCATCCCGCTCGGGCGCCGGCGCGTCGGCCACATCGGCGATGCGGCGCACCGCTGCCTCGAGAGCGCGTTCGATGCGCGCCCGCACCGCGAGGAGCGACGGTTCCCACTCCCACGTCGCATCGAGCGCGGCGAGCGAGCCGTAGCTGAGGGCGTACATCAGGAAGAGGCTCAGCTGCAGGTCGTCGTCGTGCAGGATGTCGGACGTCTCGGCGAGCGCGCGGCCGACGATATCGCCCGTGTCGGGCGGGAGGCCCACCGTCACCGGCTCGACGAGCTCACGCATGAGCATGGCGCTGACCGGGCCGCGGGGCGAGAAGGGAAGGGCCTCGCCGATGGCGTGGCCGACGGGAACGGTCTCGGTGGCGGTGCTCATACAACTCCTCGGGGGTACGACGAGACGCTAGGGGCGTGACGCAGCATCCTCCGAGCGCCTTGACCGACGTCGGCGCGGTGTGCAAGCCGGCGCCGTGACGACCGCGCCGAGTGAACGGCACGATAGCCCGCGCATGCGGCCGCGTCCACCCCGTGTGCCACAGCGGACGACGCCCCGCAAGGTATCGGGATCACTGGCAGAGAGGCGATCGATGAAAGCCATGACCTATCGCGGTCCGTACAAAGTGCGGGTTGAGGACAAGCCCGATCCGCGCATCGAGCATCCGCATGACGCGATCATCCGCGTGACCCTCGCGGCGATCTGCGGTTCGGACCTGCACCTGTATCACGGCATGATGCCCGACACCCGCATCGGCCACACGTTCGGCCACGAGTTCATCGGCGTCGTCGAGCAGCTCGGCGGGGCCGTGACCAACCTCGCCGTCGGCGACCGCGTCATGGTGCCGTTCAACATCTACTGCGGCTCGTGCTACTTCTGCGCCCGCGGTCTGTTCTCGAACTGCCACAACGTCAACGCCAACGCGGTCGGCGGCATCTACGGCTATTCGCACACCGCCGGCGGGTATGACGGCGGCCAGGCCGAGCGAGTGCGGGTCCCCTTCGCGGACGTCGGGCCCACCGTCATCCCGGAATGGATGTCGGACGAAGACGCGCTCATGCTGACCGACGCGTATTCGACGGGGTACTTCGGCGCGCAGCTGGGTGACATCGTCGAGGGCGACACGGTCGTGGTCCTGGGAGCAGGTCCGGTCGGTCTCGCAGCGGCGCAGTCGGCGTGGCTCATGGGCGCGGGCCGGGTGATCTCCATCGACCACCTCGACTACCGCCTCGAGAAGGCGCGGACGTTGGCGCACGCCGAGACGGTCAACTTCTCGGAGCACAAGGACATCGTCGTGCAGATGAAGAAGATGACCGACTATCTCGGGGCCGACGTCGTCATCGACGCGGTGGGCGCCGAAGCCGACGGCAACGTCACGCAGCACATCACCTCGGCCAAGCTCAAGCTGCAGGGCGGGTCGCCCATCGCCCTGAACTGGGCCATCGACGGCGCCCGCAAGGGCGGCCGCGTCTCGGTGATCGGTGCATACGGTCCGCTGTTCAGCGCCGTGAAGTTCGGCGACGCGCTCAACAAGGGCCTGACGCTGCGGATGAACCAGGCGCCGGTCAAGCGCCAGTGGCCGCGACTGTTCGAGCACATCCGCGCCGGCTACATCTCCCCCGGCGACCTCGTGACGCACCGCGTCCCGCTCGAGCACATCGCCGAGGGGTACCACATGTTCTCGTCCAAGCTCGATGACTGCGTCAAGACCGTCGTCGTCCCGTCGGAAGGCTGATCCATGAGCTCGAACTCCTCGAACACGCCCATCCCCTACACCGCGAGCGTCCCCCGGCCCGCCCCCGACCGTGCGGCGCTGCGCGCGCGGATCCCCGGCTGGGGCGTCGACCTGGATCCCGCCGACCGCCCCTCGGGCGTCGTCGAGAAGATCGACGACGCGGCGGTCGGACGCGGGATGCCGCCGCGGCAAGCACTCGATTCGGATCGGGAACGCTCGATCGAGCACGCGTTCCTGACGCCCGTGTTCGGTACCGCGCAGCCACTGCACGGTGTATCGGGCCGGATCCGCAAGCTGGCGTACGACCGCTTCAGCGAGGGGCGCGCCGCCCACTGGCTGCTGCTGATCGTGGGCGACCGCGTCGAAGCGATCGGCGCGCACCTGCGGTCGTTCGCGAGCGCGCGTCCCGACAACCCGATCACCGAGACGGGTGTGCTGGCCGAGGCACGGCGGCATCCCATTCGGTCCCGGTTCGGGCGGGGACGCGTCGATCGGCACCACACCTGGCTCGACCCGATCCTCGTCGCCGGGCCGTGGGTGCTCGCCGCGTGGGGTGCGTTCCGCGTGCTGCGCCGCATCGTCTCCCGACGCTGAGCCAGAGGCGGTCGGCGCCCGCGGGCGCCGACCGCTCAGCGGCGCGGCGTCTCGGCGACCGTCGCGGGATCGCCGAGGGGCCGGAGCACCGCGCCGGAGCTCGGCGGTGTGGTCTTGCCGCCGCGAAGCCGGGCGTGAGTCAGGTCGGCCGCGAGCCGGGTCGTCAGGCGCGGAGCGAGCCGCGCACCGATGAGCGAGGCCCGAGCCTTCCACCCGGCGGGCTGCGCGACCTTCGGCGCGACGGCGGCCGACAGCAGCGCATCGACGACCGGTTCCGGTTCGTCCATGAGCGGCATGCGCAGCGCCCGGCCGGCGTGGTTGCCGGCGTGCCGCCAGAACGGCGTGCGCACCGCCCACGGCAGCACCGCGGCCACCGAGACGCCCGGGACCTGCGTCAGCCGCAGCTCCTGCTGCAACGTCCGGGTCAGGCTGAGCACCCCGGCCTTGGTCGCCGCGTACGACGCCTGGTATGCCAGCGGCACGACGCTCTCGACCGACGCCGTGTTCACCAGCACACCCGACCCCTGCGCGATGAAGCGGCGCAGGGCCGTGTGAGCGCCGCGCATCGCCCCCGCGAGGTTGGTCTCGACGACCCGAACGTGCTCGTCGATCGGCGCCTCCCAGAACGGCGCGATCGTGGCGACGCCGGCGTTGTGGATCCAGACGTCGATCTTTCCGAAGAGGGCTTCGGCCTCGTCGGCGAGACGCTCGACGTCACCGGGCCGGGCCACATCGCCGACGACGGCGTGCGCTCTGCCGCCCGCTTCCTCGATCCGCTCGACGAGGCTGGCCAACGCGTCGGCCCGACGCGAGAACACGACGACGTCCGCGCCGAACTGGGCTGCCCGCAGCGCGGTTCCCCGTCCGATGCCGGTCGACGCGCCGACGACCACGACGGTGCGCCCGGACAGATTCGCAAGACGGGAGAGATTGCTCATCCCCGAAGCATCGCGCCGACCGGATGCCCGGCGATGCCCGTTGCGCCCGGTCATCCGAGGCGCTACGGGCACCGCCGACAGGTCAGCGGTCGGTCCGCGCGTCCTCCGCGGCCTCTTCGGCTTCCGCGCCCTCTTCGGGCGACTCGGAGCCGGCGGATGCCGCCGCGTCGTCGCTCTCGTGCTGACCGTCGTCGTCTCGTCCGTGGTGGTCCGCAGTCATGTGCTGCCTCCGATCGCGTCGTGTGATGCCCCGCAGTGGCGGGACGGTCTCCACTGTGCACGCGGAACGGATGCCGCGAACCGGGGTTGCCCCGCGGCGGATGCGTGCGTACCGTCTGCGTCCGCCGCGGGGGTCACACGGCGTCAGTCGCGAGCGTCCGAGCGGTGGCGGGGTTTGCGGGCCGGGCGGTCGTCTCGGTCGTTCGAGCGGTCGTCGCGGTCGAGCCGGTCACGCGGTCGCCGGCTCGGGCCGCCGGTGTCGAGCCGGATCTCGATGGCCTTGCCCGAGATGCGGGTGTCGGCGAGGCGGTCGAGCGTCGACTGGGGCATGTCGGACGGCAGCTCGACGAGCGAGAAGTCCGGACGGATCTGGATCGCGCCGAAGTCGCCGCGGCTCAGTCCACCCTCGTTCGCCAGGGCGCCGACGATCTGACGCGGCTCGACGCGGTGGCGCTTGCCGACCGCGATGCGGTAGGTCGTCATGTTCGGGTTGCTCGCGCGCGGGCGGCGCTCGGGGCGGCCGTCGCGGTCCTCGCGATCGAAGGAACGCGGCGCGCGGTCGTCGCGCGGGGCCCGGGCGCGGGGCTCGGGATCGGGCTCGAGCAGCAGCGGCGTCTCGCCCTGAGCGACCAGCGCGAGCGCGGCGGCGACATCGACCTCGGGCACGTCGTGGTGACGGACGTAGTGGGCGATGATGTCGCGGAAGCGCTCGATGCGGTCGGTCTCTTCCAGCGCGGCCGTGATGCGGTCGTCGAAGCGCGACAGGCGCGTGACGTTGACCTCGTCGACGCTCGGCAGCTGCATCTGCGTCAGCGGCTGGCGGGTGGCGCGCTCGATCGCCGAGACGAGGCCCCGCTCGCGCGGGGTGACGAAGCTGATCGCGTCGCCCGTGCGGCCGGCACGGCCGGTGCGACCGATGCGGTGGACGTACGACTCGGTGTCGGTCGAGATGTCGAAGTTCACGACGTGCGAGATCCGCTCGACGTCGAGGCCGCGCGCGGCGACATCCGTGGCGACGAGGATGTCGAGCTTGCCCGACTTCAGCTGGTTCACCGTGCGCTCGCGCTGCACCTGCGCGACGTCGCCGTTGATGGCGGCGGCGGAGTAGCCGCGGGCGCGCAGCTTCTCGGCGACCTCTTCGGTCGCGCTCTTGGTGCGGGCGAAGACGATCATCGCCTCGAAGTTCTCGACCTCGAGGATGCGGGTGAGCGCGTCGATCTTCTGCTGGTACGACACGATCAGGTAGCGCTGGGTGATCGTCGACGACGTCGTGGTCTTGGAGGCGACCGTGATCTCTTCGGGATCGTTGAGGTACTGCTTCGACATGCGGCGGATCGCCGCGGGCATGGTCGCCGAGAACAGGGCGACCTGCTTGGTGTCGGGGGTGTCGGCGAGGATCGTCTCGACGTCTTCAGCGAAGCCCATCTTCAGCATCTCGTCGGCCTCGTCGAGCACGAGGTACTTCAGCTCCGACAGGTCGAGCGTGCCCTTGTCGAGGTGGTCCATGATGCGGCCGGGCGTGCCGACGATGACGTGCACGCCGCGGCGGAGCGCCGACAGCTGCACGCCGTACCCCTGGCCGCCGTAGACGGGCAGCACGTGCACACCGCGGGTCCGCGAGGCGTACTTCTCGAACGCCTCGCACACCTGCAGGGCGAGCTCACGGGTGGGCGCGAGCACGAGCGCCTGCGTGGTCTTCTGCGTCAGGTCGAGGCGGTCGAGGATCGGCAGCGCGAAGGCCGCGGTCTTGCCGGTACCGGTCTGCGCCAACCCGACGACGTCGCGCCCTTCGAGCAGCGTGGGGATGGTCGCGGCCTGAATGGCCGAGGGGGTCTCGTAGCCGACGTCGGAGAGCGCCTTCAGTACCTGCTCCCCCAGCCCGAGGTCGCGGAAGGTGATGACGGCAGGCTCCTCGGGAGCCTCGACAGCGGTGGGTTCAGCAGAAGTGGACACGCTTCAGGGTAGTCCGCCCATCGCCCGATCGCGCGATCCGCTCGGACACGCCGCGGACTGTGGCCTAGCCTCGGAGGAAGGTCGACGCGCTCGGGGGTTCGGATGCCGGAATGGTTGCTCTTCGCGATCGGAGCGGTGGTCTTCGCCGTCGCGGCCACGTGGCTGGCCAAACGCGCGCTCGAGGCCCGGGTGGGCTGGGTGCGCGGACCGCTCGTCTCGCTGGTGGTGTTCGTCGTCTTCGCGCCGCTCGGCGTCTGGGTGCTGCGCCAAGCGGGCATCATGCGCGGGTCCGGCGTCTTGGTCGACAACCCGATCACCATCGGGTTCGTCCTCCTGGTGCTGGCGTGGATGTTCGCGATCGTGCTGATCGTCCTCATCGCGCTCGAGCTGATGTGGCCCGCCCGCGTTCCCGTCGGGCCCATCCGCGCCATCCGTGGAGCGCTGCACCGTCGGCGACGCGCCATGCGATACGCCCGGATCGTCGCGATCGCGTCGCGTCACGGCCTCGGCGGCATGCGCAGCGAGTCGGCGCGGGCGGAGCTCCCCCGGGCGCTGGCCGCGACCCTCGACGACGCCGGGGTGACCTTCGTCAAGCTCGGGCAGATTCTCTCGACGCGCAGTGACCTGCTGCCCGCAGAGATCACCCGCGCCCTCGCCACGCTGCAGATGGACACGACGCCGATCCCCTGGCCCGAGGCCAAGTCCGCGATCGAGACCCAGCTGGGGCGCCCGCTCGACCTCGTCTTCACCTTCATCGACGAGACGCCGCTCGCGGCGGCATCCGTCGGTCAGGTCCACACCGCGCAGCTGCGGGATGGCACGGATGTCGTGGTGAAGATCCAACGCCCGAAGGCGCGTGCCGAAGTGGCCACCGACCTCGACATCATCGAGCGCGCCGCCGCCGACCTCGAGCGGCGCACGACGTGGGCGAAGGATGTCGGCGCGTCGGCGCTGGCGGCGCAGTTCGCCGTCGCGCTGCGCGAAGAGCTCGACTATCGCGTCGAGGTGGCGAACATGGAGATGCTGCGCGACTCGATGACCGCGGCCGACGCCCGAGCCGTTCGCATCCCCGACGTCTACCCCGAGCTGTGCACCGAGCAGCTCATCGTGATGGAGCACGTGCGCGGCATCCCGTTCAGCCGCCTGCCCGCGCCCGGCGAGCCCGGCTCCGTCGCGCCCGAGGACGCCACGGCCATCGCCGACGCCGTGCTCGACGTCATCGTCGGGCAGGTCGCACTGCGCGGGGTGTTCCACGCCGACCTGCATCCCGGCAACCTCATCCTGCAGCCCGACGGCATCGTCGCGCTGATCGACTTCGGCTCGGTCGGCATCGTCGAGAAGAGCCTGCGCCGGCTGCTGCTGCCGCTGCTCGTGGCCCTGCACAACGAAGACGACTCCGGCGCGACCGACGCCGTGCTGATGCTCGTGAAGCCGCGGTCCGGCAGCGCCGTGGATGTCGCCGCGCTGCAGCACGACATCGGCGTCCTCCTCACGCGGCTGCACAACTCGCGCGCCGATCAGCACCTGTTCTCGGCGCTCATCGACGTGCTGCGACACCACCGGCTCGCGCTGCCGCCGGGGCTGCTGTTGGCGTTCCGCACCCTCGGCGCCGTCGAGGGCACGCTCCGCCGCCTCGACCCCGGCTACGACATGATCAAGCGCGCCCTCTCGCGCGCACCGCACTACGCGCTGCGGATGGGCGATCCGCGCACCGCGGCCCTGAGCGCACAGGTGCAGCTGCAACTCGGCCGAGAGCGGTTGCGCGACCTGCCGCGCCGCGTCGACGGCATCCTGCACGACCTCGAGTCGGGCGAGTTGACCGTTCGCCTGCGCGCCCTCGAATCGCCCGACGACCGCTCGTGGGTCGAGTCGTTGACCGGCCGGCTCACCACGACCGTGGTGGGCGCGACGCTGGTGATCGTCGGCGTGATGCTGGGCGTCGCCGACCACGGCCCGCTTCTCACCGAGACGGTCTCGGTGTTCCCGTTCCTCGGCAGCATCGTCGGACTCGGCGGCCTGCTTCTGCTGCTGCGATCGCTGCGCTCCGCGCTCGTGCGGCGCGAGAGCTCGGGCGGCTGAGTTCGGACGTCCACGAGCCGTAGCGCACACGCCCGCTCCACGCCACCCCCGCCCGAGTGCGCGGAGGCCTCGGGTAAGCCGGACGCATGGACAGAATTCACTACGCGGGCGACTCCGTGGTGACGGGGTCCGACATCGCCCGAGCCCTCCTCGGTTATGCGCAGGCCCTCGCTCACGTCGGCAGCTCGGCAACCGTCGACATTCCCATCGTCAATGCCGACGGAACCGAGGTCCGCTGGGAGGTCCTCGTCGGTCCCGCCAGCCAGATCACCTCGCGCGAGACCGATTGGGATGGCCCCGAGCTTCGCGACGACGTGCTCGTCGCGCGCCTGCGCCGTCAGTCCGAGCAACTGCGCGACCGCGGAACCTCGGCGGCCGTCGCCAGCGAGGACCCGGAGTTCGGCGGAGCGCCCCAGCCCTGGAGCGACTTCGACAACCTCTGACGGCTCGCGGGTCTCAGCGTCGTAGAACTTCCTGACGCAGGCGTGCGAGGCGCCACGACGCGACCGGTCGGAACGCGCGCCTCATGATCGCGAGGCTGGCCCCGGCGTGGGTGAACTCGTGCACGACGATAGTTTCGTGCCCGGGCAAGGAACCGGGCCTCAGATACCAGACGCCTCGCTCTTGCGCCCCCGGCGCAAGAAGCTCGTACCGTACCTCGGCAGCGGAAATAGCCGTGAAACGGATCGAGGCCGGCACAAGGTCGCGAACACGCGTGCGGTATCGAAGGCCGACTGCGGCTGGCCCCGACCCCTCTATCGCTCCGAAGGCGGGATTCCACGAGGCGAGAGCACCCACGTCGGTAAGAACATCGACGATCTCGGCCGCCGACGCTTCAATGACTGTCTGTCCGCCGTATGTCATGCGCTGTGCCGTCCGGTCGTGGCGCCGCCGGCTCGCACGAAGGCGAGATAGTCAACGAGCTCGCGTTCGATGCGACTGCGGCTGATCCCGGGCGCCAGGAGCGCGAACGTGACCTGGCCCGGGGCGAGCGGCTCGTCGATCGCCGTGTCGAGCACGACGGCAGGCCTGAGCAGAGCCGGCAACGCGTCCCATCGCTCTGCCTGTTCACGGAGGAAGGCCGTCCCGCGCGCGCACACCAGCTCGGGAAGCCAGTCGAAATGGTCCACCCTGAGTTCGACGACATCGGAGCCTTCAGAGCTCGTGGCACCCGACGGCACCTCGCTTACAAACGCGTCCGCGGTGATCGGTCGACCATCCGAGACGACGAGCAAGCAGCCGCCTCGCTCGCGGTGCCGTTCGACAGCTGCGACCTCCTCGGCATTCGGCCAGTGCTCCGCGAGGGTCCATTGGTTACCGCCGGTGCGAGCCCACCGGATACGGGACCCATCGTCGAACACCACCGCGACATCGCCGAGCACGGTCATCGGACCGCTCCGCAGGGCCGCAGTCACGCGAGCACCCCAGCCTGCGAGGGGTCGACGACGTCCGCCAGCGTCACGAGCTGCAGACGGGCGCGCGCCGCGCGTGCTTCCGCCCGGGAGCCCGCCACCGCGGGCGTGTCGGCGATCCGCTGCAGCGTCGCCTGTGCGGCTTCCACGCGCCCGTCCGCCAACTGCACCTCGGCCAAACCTGCTAGAGCCCGCGTGTCACCCCCAGGGGCGGTTCGCGCGCTCAGAGCGAACAATCGTTCAGCCAGGGCAGGATCACCGCCGAGCACCGCCGGCATAGCCAGGTGCCAGCGCGCGAGCAGGTAGTTCGCAAGCGAGTTCGCGGGGTCGGCTCGCAGTACACGCTCCAAGCGGCGCCGCACCGACAGCGCCGGCAGAGCTCGGAGCGGCGCAGGGCGACGCAGAATCGCCAAGCCGCGCAGCCGCGCACGTTGGACCTCGAGGTCGACCGACCGAACACCCGACGACGACAGCAACCGCAGCACGAAACGGAGACGACGCTCGTCCGCGACGGCCAGCCGTCCCTCGGGGTCTAGCGCGGCAGTCACGAGATCGTCGACCGCACCTGTTGTGGCCGGGCCGTCCGCGGCGCGACATCCGGTCGAAAGGAGGCCGATGATGGCTGCCCTTGTGTCCGCTGACAACTGCTGCGCGGCGTGCTGCTTGCCTTTGCTCATGTCCGGCAGGATCGGTTCACCGAACGACACGCGGACGCGCCCCCCGCGGCGAAAGCGGCGGCTGCCCTTCGGCAGCACGGACTCAGTTCCGGTCAGTGCCACCGGGATGACCGGAACGCCGGCTGTCAACGCGAACCGGAAAGCTCCTGCTTGGAACGGGAGCATCTCATCGGCGACGTTGCGAGTGCCCTCGGGGTAGACGCACAGCACTTCGTCGGCGGCGAAGACCGTTTGGATCGCGCGAAGGGTTGCCGGGCTGGGCCGGTGCCGATCCACCGGGATGCCGTACCAGGCTTTCGTCCACACGCGGGATAGAGCACCCTCGAAGCTTTCCTGCTTCGTCAGGAACCACACCGGCCTGCCCACCGCCGCCCCGACCAGCAGCTCCATGACGAAGTGGTCGAAGTAGCTGCGGTGATTCGGGACAAGCACGAACGATCCGGTCGCCGGCAGGTGGTGCAGCCCATCGATCCCGGCGAGGTGCGTGCGCAGCTGCCGGCGCACGATGGCTCCCGAGATCCGACGCACGACCACTTCGCTGCGCATCAGCGCGCTCCGTTGAGGATGTGACGGCGGATCAGATCGATGCTCGTCATGACGAGCCCGTGATGGTCCGCGAACGAGCGCAGGGCATCACGCCGGAGCATTTCGCCGTCCTCGCCGATGATCTCGACGATGACGCCGGCCGGCGTGCATCCCGCCAGCCGCGCGATGTCGACCGACGCCTCGGTGTGACCAGTGCGAGTGAGAACTCCCCCTTCGCGCGCGATGAGCGGAAAGACGTGACCGGGACGCTGAAGGTCGCTAGCGGTGCCGGAGAGAGCCAGACTGATCGTCGTCGCACGTTCGCCCGCCGAGATGCCCGTCGTCACGCCGCACGCCGGGGTTCCGTCGATCGACACCGTGAAGGCGGTACCCATGTGGTCCTCGTTGCGCGGCACCATGGGAGGAAGTTCGAGTTCCGCGGCGCGGGCGGCCGGCAGTGCCAGGCACACCAGTCCCCGTCCGTGCGTGATCATGAAGTTGATGACGCCCGCGGTCGCGTGGTCGGCCGCCACAACGAGATCGCCTTCGTTCTCGCGATCCTCGTCGTCGACGACCACCACCATCTCGCCGCGTGCGATGGCGGCGATGGCGTCAACAGCGGGGTCGAGAACGGTCCCCGTAGCGATGTGTTCGATCTGGATGGTCATGGTATCCCCCTTGCGAAACCGTCTGCGAGACGGTGATCAATTTGATGACGTCGCATATATTGCCCCAGCATGCGTGTCGTGTAGATCGAAGTTATGGTCACCTCCGCCGGAGGCGCAAGCATCGACTAGACGCGACCTCTGATGTTCATCTGCCGCAATCTGCTGTATACATGTCACAACACGGATGACACAGCATTCAGATCGGGGAACTCATGAAAGCCATCACCGCGCTCGCGATCCGACGACCACGTACCGTTCTCATCGCTTGGGCGTTGCTCTTCGTGGTGGGCGCGCTGCTCGCTCTTCGCCTGGACGGCGTCCTGAGTGGCGGCGGGTTCACCAACCCACGGGCCGAGGCGCTGCTGGCGCAGGAGACTATTGAGGAGACGTTCGACGAGGCACCGAATCAGCTGGTCATCGTGGTGGATGCCGACGCCCCACTCACGCCGAGTGATGTCGCACGCGCGGCCGACCTGACGACCGACGCCGGGGCCGAGACCATCACCACCCCGTTCGATCAGCCCGAGCTCGGATCGGATGATGGCCGCACCATGGCGATCATCGCCGGGTTTACCCAGGACAGCACGACGGTGCAGAACATCGTCCCGAAGCTGCAGGCCGCGCTCGACGAATCCGACATCGCCGGTGAGGCCTTCGTCACCGGACAGCCGGCGCTCGACTATCAGTTGAACGCGCACTCAAAGGCGGACGCACTACGCGCCGAGATCATCGTGTTCCCGGTGCTGATCGTGGTCCTGCTGTTCGTCTTCGGTTCGGTCGTGGCCACGCTGCTCCCGCTGCTGGTGGCGGGGTCGGCGCTGATGATCTCGCTCGGATTCGGAACCCTCGCGACGGGCGTGACAGAGATCTCGAACCTCTACTCCAACATCGTGTCGATGATCGGCCTCGCAGTCGCCGTCGACTACTCGCTGTTCATCATCAAACGATTCCGCGAAGAACTCGCCGCGGGCCGCAGCACGCCCGACGCGATCACCGCGACCATGTCCACCGCCGGCCATTCCGTGCTCTTCAGCGGCATCGCCGTCGCGCTCGCTCTGTCAGCGCTCTTCGTCCCGCGCGTCATGGCGCTCACGAGCATCGCATTGGGCGGGGTCGTCGTCTCGCTCGTCGCCCTCGGCGTCACGATGCTCGTCCTGCCGGCGGGGCTCGCCCTGCTCGGCCCGCGCATCGACGCCGGCCGCATCCCCCTCCTGCGCCGTCGGCGGACACCCGGCCCGGGGCGGACCATCGTGACCTCGCGCATTCGTCGTCCCGGCCTGGTCGGAGCAGCCGGCGTGGCCGTGCTCGCCCTCGCAGCGATTCCCGTCTTCGGGCTGTCGCTGCAATCCCCGGTCGCAAGCGCGACGGTGCTGCCGTCCGACGACCCCGCGCGGCAAGGGCTCGAACTGCTCGAGCGGAACATCGGACAGGAGGGACTGTTCCCCGTCGACGTGATCGTGACGTTCCCCCCGGGCACCGAGCCGGCGGATGCGCTCGTGGCTACGGCGACGGCGAGCTCGTGGGTCGCTGACCGAGCCGGCGCCGACTCAGTGCTCGACGCGGCATCTTTCGCGCCGGTCGGCAGTCCGGCGGCGACCGCGCTCGAAGCGGGTGAGACTCCCCCGCAGCTGCAGCGCCTGTGGCACGCCGATGACGCGGGCATCGCAGTGCGGCTGCTGGCGACGACTGCCGACGGACCGGACTCCGTCAGCGCCCACGCCCTCGTCAGCGACATCCGTTCCGGCCTCGCGGATCAGCTCCCCGACGGCGCGCGAGTGGCGGTCACCGGCGCGACCGCGCAAGGGCTCGACTTCGACGAGACCATCATCGAGAGCATCCCGCTCATCGCCGCGATCGTCCTCACGCTGACGTTCCTGATGCTCGCCTTCGCGTGGCGGTCGGTGATCCTGCCGGCGCTTGCCCTCGTCTTCAACCTGCTCGTCGTCGGCGCGAGCCTGGGCGTATTGACCCTGCTGCAGGGCTGGATGAGCGACGATCCGCTGAACTCGGTCACGCCGGTGTTGCTGTTCGCCGTCATGTTCGGACTCAGCATGGACTACATGGTGATCATCATGTCGCGCATGCGCGAGCTGTACCGGGCGGGCATGCCGTTCGAGCAGTCCGTCCTGCAGGGCGCGGCGCGCACGCGGGCGATGATCAACAGCGCCGCGCTGATCATGATCGCGGTGTTCCTGTCGTTCACGACGGCGCAGATCAGTATCGTCCGCGAGATCGGCATCGGCTTGGCGGTCGCGGTCGCCCTGGATGCCGTCGTCATCCGGATGCTGGTGATGCCGAGCATCCTTCGCGCCCTCGGCCCGCGTTCGTTCGGACGCCGCGCTGAGTCGGTCGCACCTCCGGCGGCCGCTGAGGTCGGTGCGTCGACGCCTGCGCCCGTGCTCACCTGACCCCGGAGCCGAGCGGACCGGCCGTACCCCTCGGTACGCGGCGGTCCGCTCGGTAGTTGCTGACACAATGGGCGCACACCCTCCGCCCCACCGCTCCCGAACGGCTGGAACCCGCATGACCGATACCGCCACCTCGACGACGACCGACCCGCGCGCATCGGGCCTGGCACCCTTCGAGCTGCGCTATCTCGTGCTGGCCGCGCAGCGCGAGGGCAACCGCGCTCTCAGCCGGCAGCTCGCGCCGCTCGGGCTGACGTCGTCGCAGTTCGAGATCGTTCTCGTGCTCGACTCGTACGGACCCATCACGCTCAAGGAGCTCGGCGGCCTCATCGTCTGTGAGACGGGCAGCCCGAGTCGCATCGTCGACACGCTCGTGCGTCGCGGTTTCGTCGAACGGGCGACGCACCCGACCGACCGCCGCGCTGTCGCGCTGCAGCTGACGGCGGCGGGCAAGGCTCTCGTCCCGCAGCTGCGCGAGATCGACCGCGCCGTCGACGACGGCGCGCACACACAGCTCGACCCGGACGACCTTGCCGGCCTGGCCCGTGCCCTGCGCCACTACCTGGCCGGCAGCGAGTACGGCGCCGTGCTCGATCGCCGCTTCGGCGCCGACCGACCCACACTGCAGGACGGTGACTCATGAAGACCCGCGACCTCGTGCACTTCGTCGCCGCCGCCGAGACACTGCACTTCCCGCGCGCCGCGGAACGTCTCGGCATCTCGCTTCCCGCGCTGTACTCGTCGATCGAGCGGCTCGAGGACGAGGTGGGGCACCCGCTGTTCGCGAAGGACGGCAGCAAACCGCGACTCACCCCGGCCGGCACCCTGCTGCTCGCCGATGCGCGCGCCGAGATCGCCGACGTGCCGCAGCGCGACCCGAAGCAGAAGCCCACCGGCAGCGGAAAGGCCAAGGCATCGAAGGGTGCCGGCCGCGCGCCCATCGTCAAGGGACAGCCGAAGCCTTACAAGAAGCGTCAGGGCCGCTGACCCTCAGCCGCGGACGACGTCCGGTTCCAGGGGACTCTGCTGCGGGCGGCGGCTCCAGCGGAACCGGTCGATCAGCCGCGCGAGAACGGGGACCCGCGCGAGCAGCAGAAGCAGACCGTAGCCCAAAGCGCCGCCGGCGACGTTCGAGAGCAGGTCGTTGATGTCGGCGATGTGCCCGCCCGCGAAGAACGCCTGCGCACCGAGCTGCAGCGACTCGACCGTCAGACTCGTGATGGCAGCCGCCACGATCACCTTCCACCAGCTCGGCCGGGCGAGCAGGAGCGGGATGAGGATGCCGAGCGGCACGAAGACCAGCGCGTTCATCAGCGCGTCGTCGATCTCGTAGTCGACGAAGGGCAGCAGTGCCAGGCCCGGCGTCCACGGCGCTCCGGAGTCCGGCTTGTCGAGGAAGATCGGGAAGATCGTGTTGCCCACGATGCCCGCGGCGTAGACGGCGACCGCCGCGGCCACCGCCGCCCGCGGCAGCGAGAAGATGCGGCGGATCAGCAGCACGATCAGCAGCACGGCGAAGACCGCGATGCCGAAGGGACCGACGACAGGGAGAGCCGGCACTTCGCCGAACGGGTTGTTCATCGCACCCGACGCTACCGTGAGGCCGGGCGCTGCTCGGGTGGTCGCCTTCGCTCACCCGGACATACGCGAAATCCGTCGGCTCGGCTAGGGGCTCTTTCGAGGGCACCGCCGGTGCGAGAGTGGCGACGTTCCGCCTTACGACCGAACGGAGCCGCCATGGCTGACGAAAACACCCCCGGTGCGACGAACGACGAGCAGAGCGCGTCCGCCACCGAGACCCCGAAGTCCGAGAAGGGCCTCACCCGCGCAGCATCCCGTGCCGTCCATGGTGTGGCGGATGCCGGCAAGGGCGTCATTCACAAGGCGCAGGATGTCGCGAAGAACGCCATCCCCAACGCGGTCCCCGACGTCGCAGACAAGATCGTGGATGCCGCCGCCGGCTTCGCCACCGCCCGCATCGACGCCAACACGAAGATCGCCGACCGCGTACTGACCGTCTCGCGGGGCACCGGCAAGGCCGTGCGCCTCGCCGCCGTCATCTCGGCGGTCGCCATCGCCGCGGTGCTGATCAGCCGACGCGGATAACGCGTCAGCGGGCCCTCACCGCGCGACGCCGATCGCAGACGATCAATCCTCGACTGCTGCGCGACGGTTGAGAGGGCTGCGCTCATCTGCCCATGAGTTCAGGAGGTCGGCGATGCTCGTGGTTCGCCTGCCACTGCAGATGGACTCCGGAAGGGAAGCGGCGCGCCCACCGCGCAGCTCGATCTCGAGCATGCGAAGACCGAAGTTCGTCCAACCGTCCGATCCCGCGAAACCGTTCCACCATCCGGCGTAGGGGACGTCTACAAAGGCGTGGACTTCGCGGAGAGCGATGCGGCTGGATCGAACGTATCCAGTGATGAGCAGGACATCGTCCTCGCCGAGAGCTGCTCGCACTCGGAATGCGAGCATGACGCTGATCACGCTGGGGACGCCCACCACGATGAGCCCCGTCATGTCACGATCCGCCATGACCGGCACCGATGATGCCGCGAGCATGACGAGCGCAACGATCGAGCTGATCACTCTCGGCACGCGCCCGACCGCGCGCAGCGCACGCCGAACCTCTCGCAGCGCATCATCTGCGGACGCTTCATTGCGCTGCATGATGCGTACCTCGGTCCGGTCCTCGACGAGATCTCGAGACCTCGACGCCAGAGTAGACGAAACTCCCCGACCCCACCCGACGCGGAGCGTCACCTCGCGACGTCGAAGCGATTCGCGCCGGGGACGCCCTTCATCGCGAGGAGGATTGCGAGGGCGATCCATCCGATGATCGGCAGGAAGACGAGGAAGAACCACGCACCCGTGCGGTTCGTGTCGTGCAGGCGACGCCAGGTCACCGCCAGCAGCGGCAGCAGCGTGACGAGGGAGAACAGGACCACAACGGCTTCGGGGACGTCCTGCACGACGCGCGTATCGATCAGACGCCACTCACCGGTGACGAGCCCGTTGATCGCCATGACCGCATACGGGAACAGCAGGATCACGAGCGTCGGCCACCAGAACTCCGAGCGGCTCCCGCGGCCCCGGAACGTCGCATAGTTCTGGAGAAAGCGCCGAATCGCTGCCGGGAACGAAGCCCCCTCGAAGGGCTGCGTCAGCGGCGGTTCGGCGAGACGGCTCGGTCGGGATGTCGCGTCACTCGTCATCCCGCGAGCCTAGGGGCGTACCGGCAACCCCGCCAGCCTCGCGGCTCAGCTCTCGGTGACCCGACCATCCTCAACGTGCCAGCGGCGGTTGGTGCTGACGGCATCCAGCATCCGCCGGTCGTGGGTGACGAGCAGCAGCGTGCCGTCGTACGACTCGAGGGCCTGCTCGAGCTGTTCGATGGCGGGCAGGTCGAGGTGGTTCGTCGGCTCGTCGAGGACGAGGACGTTCACGCCCCGCGCCTGCAGCAGGGCGAGGCCGGCGCGGGTGCGCTCCCCCGGCGACAGCTCGCCCACCGGACGCAGAACGTGGTCGGCCTTGAGCCCGAACTTCGCGAGCAGCGTCCGCACCTCACCCGACGCCATCTCGGGCGCGAGCGCTTCGAAGGCGTCGGCGAGCGGCGTCGATCCGACCAGCAGAGAACGCGCTTGATCGATCTCGCCGATGCTCACGCTCGAGCCGATGCTGGCGCTTCCCTCGTCGGGCTGCTGCCGTCCGAGGATCGTTCGCAGCAGCGTGGACTTGCCCGCCCCGTTGGGCCCGGTGATGCCGATGCGGTCGCCGGCGTTGATCTGCAGCGACACGGGTCCGAGCGTGAACGAGCCCTGCCGGACCACGGCGCCGTTAAGCGTCGACACGACGGAGCTCGACCGCGGCGCGGCGCCGATCGTGAACTCGAGCTGCCACTCCTTACGGGGCTCCTCGACCTCTTCGAGCCGGGCGATGCGGCTTTCCATCTGACGCACCTTCTGCGCCTGCTTCTCGCTCGACTCCGTCGCGGCCTTGCGGCGGATCTTGTCGTTGTCGGGATTCTTCTTCATCGCGTTGCGGACGCCCTGGCTCGACCACTCGCGCTGCACGCGGGCCCGAGCGACGAGGTCGGCCTTCTTGCCCGCGAACTCGTCGTACTTCTCGCGCGCATGACGCCGCACAGTCGCCCGCTCTTCGAGGTAGGCGTCGTAGCCGCCGCCGTAGATGCGGTGCGAGTTCTGCGCGAGGTCGAGCTCGAGCACGCGCGTCACGCTGCGCGCGAGGAACTCGCGGTCGTGGCTGACCAGCACGACTCCCCCGCGCAGCCCGCGCACGAACGCTTCGAGGCGCTCGAGCCCGTCGAGGTCGAGGTCGTTCGTGGGCTCGTCGAGCAGCACGATGTCGAAGCGCGAGAGCAGCAGCGCCGCGAGACCGACGCGCGCCGCCTGCCCACCCGAGAGGGAGGTCATATGGATGCCGTCGGCGTCGAGCTCCAGCCCGAGGTCGGCGAGCACGATCGGCAGGCGCTCGTCGAGGTCGGCAGCACCGCTCGCGAGCCAGCGATCGAGCGCGGTGGCGTACCGGTCGTCAGCGCCGGGGATGGAGGGATCACCGAGGTCGGATGCCGCGGCATCCATCTCGACCGTCGCCTCCGCGCATCCCGTGCGGCGGGCGATGTACGCGGCCACGGTCTCGCCTTCGACGCGCTCGTGCTCCTGCGGCAGCCAGCCGACGAAGGCGTCGGCGGGAGCGAGGCTGACGGTGCCCGCCTGTGGCGCGTCACGCCCGGCGAGGATGCGGAGCAGCGTGGACTTGCCGGCGCCGTTGGCGCCGACGACACCGACGACGTCACCCGGGCTGACGGTGAGATCGAGGCCGTCGAAGAGAGTGCGGTGGCCGTATCCGCCGGCGAGGCCCTGAGCGACGAGAGTTGCGGTCACCCGGACGATTCTTCCATCTGGCGGCCGTGGCGTCGGATGTCTAAGGGCGGACGCGGACGGTGCGGCCCTCGTGGCTGACGACGTCATCGACCTGCAGCTGACGACCCCGCCGCCGCTCGACCTCGCCGTTGACCGTCACGTAGCCGTCGATGATGGCCTCCTTGACGTCGCCGCCCGAGTCGAGCAGGCCCGCGAACTTCATGAACTGGCCGAGGCGGATGCCGTCGCTCCCGATCGAGACGTCGGTGATCCGGGGTGCTTTGGCCATGCGGAGATGTTAGCCGAGCGCTAGGGGCGGAGGATCAGGATCTCGCCCGGCTGGAGCTCCGGCTCAGAGAATGACTTGTCGTTGTACGACAACATCGCGATGTAGTCGAGGCAGAAGCGGTCCTCAATGCCGTACCCGGTGTCGCCGGACGCCACGGTGTAGGTCGCGATCTCACCCTCATCGTCAAGCCCGACCTCTCCGGACGCGTAGGCCGTCGGGCCGAGGTCCGTCATCGCTCCAGACAGCCGAGCCGCGGGATTCCATGCATCGTACGGAGTGACGATCGCCCACGTCGGGCAGTCGCCCGGTCCTTTCGCGGCGATGCTGACACCACCGCCGACGTCTTGATACCCGACCATGCCACCCTCGGCGTCGACGGGCGACGTCGTTTCGGCGCCACGGTCCCGTGATGGGCTCTCCGTCGCGACGGCCTCTGGGGCACGGCCGTCTGCCATCTCGGGACCAAGCGCAACCGAATTAGCGAGCGATGCGACTGCCGGCATTGCCAGCGCGACGAGACCGGCGACCGCCAAACCGGAAACGCCGAGCAAGAAACCTTCGCGCCTATTCACTGCTGTGAGGCTATCGGCATCGGGAGTCAAGAGGAGAGCACCGACTGATCAGCTTCTCAAGCGGACTCGTCGGATGCTGCCCTGCGGATCCCTTACTGAGAGCGACCATCCTCATCGCATTTGTCAGCGCGACGCTCCGCCCCCCGGCTCGAGCGCGCGCACGCCCCGACGAGCAGCCGCGATCCTCCGTATATCGTCCATCAACGCGGCGCGCAGCTCGACGACGTGGAGTGCGTAAGCATCCGGCTCCCACTCGGCCGCATCCAGGTATTCGTTGCACGCTTGCGTCATGCGCTTCAGCGGTTCCCGAAGTTTCGCATTGAACCGCACGCCACGCCGCGCCTGTCGGATCTCGTTGCGGGCAGAGATGACGCTCCGATTCGCGCGCGCATAGTCTTCGCTCGCTCGGGCGCCGGGAATCAATCCGGGGCCCGTGTCGAACGCGCGTCGGTGATGGAGATCGTCAATCAGATCGTTCAACGACCGAAGCTCTTGGCGTCGCACTGAGATCACGTAGGTGATGGCAGCGATCAAGACAGTTAGGACGGCGCCGAGCGCCGCGCCGATGACAGCCACGAGAACGTCTGGCCAGAAGGTTTCCCACACCCTCGGATCCTGTCAGGTCAGTGCCCGTATCAGAATCCTCTCGTCAAAGATCGGCACTGTCCGAAACCACCAGAACGCGCGTGAGGGGTATGAGCGCTCGGCGCTTCTCAGGAAGCTTGTCGTAGTTCTCCAGCACAAGACCGACAACATCCTCGCCAGAGAGCAACCGCAACCCCGTGCGCTGACGCTCGATAGACCGTGCGTCTTTCGTGTACGTACCGAGCGTGACGAAGATGGACAGCTCACCCGGCCCCTGGGCCCCGGCAAGCTGCTGCACCTCAGGTGCCGAGATCGTCCCCGTGTGGTGCTTGCACTGCACTTTGATCTGCGGGGGCTCGACGCCCAGCGGGTCGCGGTGCGCGATAACGTCAACGCCACCATCCTGCGAGTACTGAGTCACTCGCGCCTGGTAGCCGAGTGCGCGCAGCAACTCGGCGGTAAATTCTTCGAAGTCTTGATGCGAGAGGCGGCGGTGCAGGGTCTCCAGCACGAAGTCCCTGGTATGCCGGTCGATGCGTGAAGCGCGGGGCTCATCGCCCGCGGCATCGTCCTCGGACGATCGGTCAGCAGCCGCGTCGACGGCGCGTGTGAGCCCGTCGATACTGTCATCTTCGCTTCGAAGCGCGGTCATGAACTCGTCTACGTGCCGACGCACTCGAAAGACCGTTAGCACCGACCCGATCTCGAAGAGAGCGGGTTGGGTGAAGACTGTTCGAGGTAGCCCGGTCTTAATCCAATCGACGCGTCGCCGGTGTCGGTGGGTCGGCGCGTCCGGCGCGAAGTAGTAGTCACTCGAAATCAGCCCGAGATTGATGGTCGAGTCGGGCTTGTATGGCGCCACGACAAGGTCACCGACGTTCATCTCGTCGCGGAATCGAAGCAGAACGCCCGCACGAGCCGCGATCGACCCCGGCTTCGCATCAGGATGCTGCTCCGCGAGCGCGCGTTTCAACCCCTGGCGTCCGTCTCGAATCCCCCGCAGATCGGGCTGGTCATCCCAGCCGATGCTGATGAACCCGTCTTCCACGAGTTCAGTGGTGAGCGAGTCGTTGTGGATCCCCCATACGTTCACCTGATCAAACCTACGACCTCGCCGGCGCCTCTTCGCGACCCCTCCGGCGCAGATGAGCGGATCCCTAAGTCGGCCGCTCGCTCCGCGGACAGCTTCGCGCTAAGAATGTGCCCCTGGAGGGATTCGAACCCCCGACCCGCTCCTTAGGACGGAGTGGCTCTTCCACTGAGCTACAGAGGCTAGGCACCTCCGAGTCTAAGCGTCCTCGACCTTCCGAATCCCCTGGGAGTCATCGCCTGCGTTTGCGTCGCGCCGGGATTCTCGGAATCGTGGCCGGTTCCGCAGCAATCCACGGAAGGAGAGCTTCATGCTCACGCTCACCGAGAACGCCGCCACCGCGGTGAAGAACCTCACCGCTCAGATCCCCGCCGAGGCCGGTGGTGTCCGCATCGCCGACACCGGCTCCCCCGAGACCGGCTTCGCGCTCTCCCTCGCCGAGGCACCGCAGAGCGAGGATGCCGTTGTCGAGGCCGACGGTGCCCGCGTGTTCGTCGACCCGGCCGCAGCGCTCGCGCTCGACGAGAGCGTCCTCGACGCGCAGGTCGACGGCGAAGGCGCGATCAGCTTCGCGCTCGGCGTCCGCGCCTGACGCCAGCAGTCTTCGAGAGCCCCGGCACCCGCTCGAGCGCGGTGGCCGGGGCCTTCGTCTGCTCGGCCCGTGCGCGCCGAGAACCGCCGACACAGCCGGAGCGTTCGTGCGGTGGCCCTCCGCACGAACCGCGGGCAGCACCACAACCCCCGCACTGGCGAGCGCCCGCCGACCACCACTAACGTTCGACCATGCGCCCTCAGCTCGATACCGACTCCCCGGCGCGCCCCTTGCGGACCGGCTTCCGCAGCACTCGCTCGACGCCCGGCATCCGCATCACCGCCTCCGTCGCCCTGGCGCTAGCCGGAACGCTCCTCACCGGATGCGCGTCGGTCACCTCAGGCGGCGAGCCAGCGGCATCCGAAACTCGCACGGAGACCACGCCAGACCCCGCCGCCTGGGAGCCGGATCTGCCCAGCTGGGACGGACTCCCGTCGCACCCGGTTTCGCCCGACGAGTACGCAGCAACGTTCATGCAGGCGAACCCGAACAACCCCCAGCACCGGCACCTCGACGGCATCCTCGACTACTACACCGAGGCCGCGATCGCGTTCCCGTTGCCTCTCCCCGACGGCTACACGTTCCCGGTCGACCCCGGCTACTACGACCGGCCCGAAGACGGCCCCAACTGGTCCGAGATCGTGACGGCCAACCGCATCTTCTGGTACTGGGAGTTCGCTAACGTGGATGCCGCGCGCACGGCGCTCTCGCACGGCGACGCCGAGACCGCGACCGCGTATTTCGACGTCATCCGCGACGGCTACCTCTCGGCCGTCTTCCCGAACAACTACGCTGACCTCCCCGCATCCGAGTGGTACGACAACGTCTACGGACCGATGCGCGAGGGCGACTTCGCGGACTACGAGCACCTCGTCCACAATCCGTTCCCGTGGCAACCGCCGGCCACCACGCCGTGACGCGTTCGGCCAATAGCGCGCTGCGGGGCACTCAGCGCTCACTCCCCGACGCGGTCCGCTCGTCGCTTGCGCGAGCCCAGAGACGCACCACGGGCTTGCTTGTCGCGACAGCAGCATTCGTCGCCCTCAGCATCTCGGTCAGCGCAACGAGCGAATGGTCGAGCGAAGTGCTCACGTTGAACGAGGAGATCGCCGGCGCCTTCGCTGACCAAGACCTGCTGAATCACGCACGCGCCGTGGCCGCCGCCAACCCGGGAGCTCCCACTACCGCCAACGCGCGAAGGCTCGAGTCAGCTGCCAGCGACCCCGTCCGCCCCGGAATCTCCTGGAGCATCATCGACGTAAGCTCGGCTACCGTCACTATCGGCGTCAAGTACCACGAAGGAGAGAGCGTCGGATTTCTGCTCCCCCACCCGACACCGTGGGGAGTCGCCTGCCGCAGTTTCAAGTTCTCAGACGAAGCGACGGTCTCGGCAATCGTGGTTCCCTGTCCCCCAGGCTTTGGGGAGCCGGAGACGGATGACCGATCCCTCACCTGGTGAGCACTCACGCGCGTCGAGGTCGTCCACGCTCACGCCGGCGGATCTTTGTCGACCTGGCCCCAGTCATTAGGTCTCGTCTGTTCGGAAGACCGTGTAAAGCCCGCTCGACGCCTCACCCCCGTGCGACGCGTTACGCGAGCCGTGCCCGCCACACACACCGCACGGCGTGATTCGCACAACGCCCATCCCGATGATCGCGCTGTCATGGCGCCGGCTGCACGATGCCATCCTCTCCGGCCTGTTCTGGCTCCTCGGCCTCGTGTTCCCGATCGGCGGCGTCGTCGTCCTGGTCCTCTGCGTGCTTCCGAGCAACCCGGCGGGCGCCCGCTTCGACAAGTGAGCGCACCGGCCCTCACGAACTGACGGATCGCCCCCGACCCTGACCAGACTCAGCCGCGCGGTGTGTCAGCGACCTCGACGTCGACGCGGTAGTCGGAGCCGTCGACGTCCTCGATCGTGACGGGCGCATCGAACTCGCTGCCCGTCGTCGGGTCGGTCAGCACGCACTCGACGACCTCACCGTCGACGAGGTCGACCGCCTCGTCGCCGCAGTCCATCTCCGGACGGATTCCCACCTCGTCTTCCAAAGCCGAGGCCGCGACGTCGGCGACCTGCGACGCCGGCACGGTGAGGTTCGCACTCGCGGTGACGGAGCACCCGGCGAGCGCCGCGGCGAGCGCGAGTCCACCGATGAGGGATGCCGCACGGGCGGCCGTTCTGGTGGGCATAGGTTCCTTCTTCCGAAGAGGTGACGAGGTCAGAGGCGATTCGCGTGCGTGGAGGGATCGGTCGGCTCACACCGCGTGTCCGGTGAGCCAGTACAGCGCTCCGTCGGCGGTCCGCTCGAGCACCCCGTTATCGACGGCGTGACGGCGGAAGAACGCGACATCCGAGACGAACATGCTCAGGCGCTCGTTGAGCGCAGTCTCGCTGACCCGCTCCCCCGCACTGACGACCCGACGCGCCACCGCGGCTACCGTCGCGTCGAGCTCGTCCGACGCGAGGTCGCCGATGGAGATGCGCTGCCCCTGCAGGACGGCGAGCGGGCCGAGCTGCGCGTCCAGCGCGGCGAGCGATGCGTCGAGGAAAGTCGCGCTCAGCAGCATCCGTCCCTCCGCGCGTTCCGCGATGCCGCTGCGGACGAAGGCGTCGAGCCGAGCGTCGTCGGAGTCGGACGGCGACGAGCCGACGACCTGGGCGAACGCGGCGCGCAACTGAGGGTTACGCAGCATCGCGACGAGCGAGCGGAGCGGGCGCAGCGCGGAGTCGGACATGCGTCGATCTTCACGGGCCGCCGATGATCAGGCAAGCGGTGACACCGAAGCGCGCGGAGGCGGTATAGACCCAGGTACTGGTCGCGCCAGCAGATCCGGACCCGGGGCCGATGTGGCATCCCGCGCCCCTTCGTAGCGTCGACGACGACGAAAGGGTGACACATGATCCGTGTTCAATCGCTGTCGAAACGGTACGGCGACAAGGTGGCCGTCGACGGCCTCGACTTCACCGTCGAGCCGGGCAAGGTGACCGGGTTTCTCGGTCCGAACGGCGCCGGCAAGTCGACGACCATGCGCATGATCGTCGGGCTCGACCGGCCGACATCCGGCACCGCCGAGGTCAACGGCCGCGCCTACCGCGACCTGCCGGCACCTCTTCGTGAGGTGGGCGTGCTGCTCGACGCCCGCGCCGCGCACAAGCGACGCACCGCCTACAAGCACCTGCTCGCGATCGCCGCGACGCACCGCATCCGTGCCCGGCGGGTGCACGAGGTCATGGAACGCACGGGCATCGCCGCGGTCGCGAACAAGCGCGTGGGCGGGTTCTCTCTCGGCATGGGCCAGCGGCTCGGCATCGCGGCGGCGCTGCTGGGTGACCCGCAGACGATCATCCTCGACGAGCCAATCAACGGGCTCGACCCCGACGGCATCCTGTGGATCCGCGGTCTGCTGCGCGACCTTGCCGCGGCGGGCCGGACGGTGCTGCTGTCGTCGCACGTGATGAGCGAGATGGCGCAGACCGCCGAGCAGCTCATCGTGATCGGGCGCGGTGCGATCCTCGCCGACGGCCCGCTGCAGGAGGTCATCGCCGGTGTGACGCAGCCGGTGGTGCGGGTGCGTACGCACGACCCCGACCGCCTGCGCGCCGCGATCGCCCGCCCCGGCGTGACGGTGGTCACCCGCGCCGACGGAGCGCTCGACATCACCGACCTCTCGGCCGAAGAGGTCGCCGGTATCGCGGGAGCCGCGGGGGTCGTGCTCTACGAGGTGACCTCGGTCGCCGGCTCGCTCGAAGACGCCTACCTGGCCCTCACCGCGCAAGCCACCGAGTACCGCTCCGCACCGACCAGCACGAAGGAGAACCAGTGATGGCCCTCACCACCAAACCGCACCGCGCCGACGCCCGCACACAGCGCCCGCCGTTCGCGGCCGTCGTGCATTCGGAGTGGATCAAGGCCCTGAGCCTGCCGGCATCCGTTCTCGCGCTCGCCGGCATCCTCGCCATCGGGGCGGGTGGCAGTCTGTTCCTGGGGGTGACGCTCGAGTCGTCGGGGGTGCCCTCGGTTCCCTCGATCGAGCGGACCCTCGCCGACGTCACGGTGCCGACGGTCGTGCTCGGGCAGATCATCGCCGGTATCTTCGGCGTTATGTTGATCGGCGCCGAGTACTCCTCCGGCGCCATGCAGACGACGCTCACCGCCGTCCCGCACCGGATGCGCGTGCTCGCCGCGAAAGCCTTCGTCGCTTTCACTGCCGTGACCGTCGTGGCGCTCGTCACGGTGTTCGCCGCCTGGGCCCTCACGAACCCCATTTACGCGAGCTTCGGCCTCGACGCCCCGCTGACCGCTGCCGGCGTGATGCTCGCCCTCGTCGGCTCGGCTGTCTACCTGGGACTCTGCGCCGTGTTCGGGCTCGGTGTGACGACGCTGGTGCGCTCGACGACGGCGGGATCGATCATCGTCTTCGCGGCGACCCTGCTGCTGCCGGTGCTCAGCTCGCTGCTGCCGTTCGGTCTGCTCTCGCGCGTCCTGCGCCTGGCGCTGCTCGGCAACGCGGGCGATGCGATGGGCCGGGTCGGCATCGAGGGCGGCCCGTTCATCGACCTGTGGAGCGGACACATCAGCGTCGGCGCCGGCTGGATGATCGCGGCGATCTGGGCCGCGGGCGCCCTCGTGATCGGCGCCATCGCGCTGCGGACGAAAGACGCATGATGGCGCCGTCCCGGCGACGACCGGATGCCGCCGACGCCGTCCTCCTGGCCTGCTACCTGGCCATCGCGGCGATCCTGGCATACCTGTCGGTCGAGTCCACCATCGCCACTCCCCCGTGGCCGCTGGTGCTGCTCGCCATCGCCGGGACGGCCGTCGTCCTCACCTGGCGTCAGCATCCCACCGCCGGGTTCGGGGCGGCCGTCATCCTGATGCTGGCGTCGTTCGCCGCGGGCTCGGGCGCGGAGGCGGCTCTCGTGATCGTCGCGCTGTACCGGGCGGGGGTGCGCGACAGCCGCGGCGCGTGGATCGCGTTCGGGTGGGCTGCTGTCGGCGGAACGGTCGCGGCGCTCGTGCTCGCGCTGCGGGTTCGCTCCGGACCGCCGCTGCTCGGGCTGGCCCCGCGCGCGGATGCCGCAGCCTGGCCCATCGACTGGCTCAGCATCACCGTGGTCGTGCTCGCAGCGGCCCTGATCGCCACGCTGCTCGGCATCAACGCCGGTCACGGCCGCCGCCAGGCCGCGGCGCTCGCCGAGCGGGCCGAGCATCTGCGGCGCGAGCGCGACCAGGAGGCGAGCATCGCCGCCGCGGCCGAACGGGAGCGCATCGCACGCGAGATGCACGACGTCATCGCCCACAGCCTCGCGGTGATGGTCGCGCTCGCCGACGGCGCACAGGCGTCGGTCGACACCCGTCCCGACGAGGCGCACCGCGCGATCGGCCGTGTCAGCGAAACGGGCCGCCGAACGCTCGGCGAGGTGCGCCGGCTGCTCACCGCCGTCCGCGACGAGCGGGATGCCGCACCGCCGGCCGAAGCGCCGCGGGTGGAGCGGATCCCCGCGCTCGTCGAGGAGTTCCGGGGCGCCGGCATCCCGGTGCGCCTGGAGCAGACCGGGACGCTGCCCGAGGGCGCCGCGGTGAGCCTGACGATCTACCGCATCGTGCAAGAGGCGCTGACCAACGTGCTGCGTCACGGCCGCGACGTGCGCGACGTGGTCGTGCAGCTGGTGTTCGACCGCTCCGAGGTGACGATCCTGGTCAAGGACGTGTCGGCGCCCGCCACCGCAGCCGCGGGCGCGGGCCGCGGGCTGGTCGGTATCCGCGAACGGGCCGCCTTCTACGATGGGTCGGTGGAGGCGGGGCCGGTCGCCGGAGGCGGCTGGCGGGTGTTCGTGCGCCTCTCGACGGAGGACCGATGAGCCAGCCCGGCACGCACGAGGACCGCATCGCGGTGCTGCTCGTCGACGACCAGGAGCTGATCCGGTACGGGCTCCGTCTCGTGCTCGAGGCGCAGCCCGACATCGTCGTGGTCGGCGAGGCGTCCGACGGAGCGGAGGCCGTCCGGGCCGCGCAGCGCCTGCGACCCGACGTCGTCCTGATGGATGTGCGGATGCCGGGGGTCGACGGCATCGAGGCGACGCGGCAGCTCACCGCCGCGCTGCCCGACACCCGCATCCTCGTGCTGACGACGTACGACCTCGACGAGTTCGCCTTCGGTGCGCTACGTGCGGGAGCCGCGGGCTTCCTGCTCAAGAACACGCGGCCCGACGAGCTCGTCGCCGCGGTGCGGGCCGTCACGACGGGCGACGCCGTGGTGTCACCACGGATCACGGCGAAACTCATCGACATCGCGATGCCCCACCTCGCGCGGCCGGACGCACCGGCATCCGACAGTGCCCTCGACGCGCTCTCGCCGCGCGAGCGCGACGTGTTCCGTTGCGTCGGACAGGGCCTGACGAACGCGGAGATTGCCGAGGCCCTGCACCTGAGCGAATCGACGGTGAAGGCGCACTTTGGCCGGATTCTCGTGAAGCTCGACCTCGCGAACCGCGTACAAGCGGTCATCCGCGCCTACGAACTCGGCGTGGTCAGCGTCGAGCGCTGAGTCAGCCGGTCGCCTCGGCGGCGCCGTCCGGAGCCGCGTCCGGCGGGGCGGCGTGTCGCACGAGAACCGGACCGACGGCGACACCGATGCCGGCCGCGACGAGAGCCGTGGCCGCGAGCGCCCAGCCCGGGGTGGCGGCATCCGTGATCGCGCCGAAGACGAGCGCTCCCACCGCGGCGCCGAGGTTCACCGCGGTGTTGATCCAGCTGCTGGCCTCGGTGCGGACGCGCGGGTCGGTCAGCTCGTCGGCCGAGAGGTAGCCGACGATGAGCAGCGGCGCCAGGCACAGCCCGCCGAGCACGAGCCCGACGGCTCCCGCGACGAGACCGCCGACGGTGCCCGCGACACCCGTGCACAGGACCAGCACACCCAGCATCGCGAGCAGTTGCGCGGCGTGCGATCCGGGAAGCCGCAGCCGCCCGAAGAGCAGCCCGCCGATCGCGCTCGCCGACGCGAACAGCGCGAGCAGGATGCCGGCCATGAACGGCGCATCCGCTTCGACGGCGAGCGCCGGGGCGGCGAGCTCGACCGCCCCCAGGATGAGCCCCGGCGCGGTCATGGCCAGCACGACGGGGAGGAACCCGCGGCTGCGCAGCGGCGTCCGCGCGCTCGGGAACGCAGGTGCGTCCGCGGTGATCCGATGCGACCCGCGCTGCTGACGCGACAGCCCGCTCGCCACGAACAGCCCCGTCCCTACGGCGACGCAGCCGGCCGACAGCACGAGCGCGGCCACCGGCCCCGACAGCGCGACGAGCGCCGCCGCGACGAGAGGCCCGACCGCGAACGTCACCTCCTCGGCGACCGCGTCGAGGCTGAACCCGCGGGTGCGCAGCGCGCCGGCGGGCAGGGCATGCGACCAGACCACGCGCATCGTCGCGCCGAACGGCGGCGACGACACCCCCGCGACGACGCTCAGGACGAGCAGCACCGGCAGCGGCGCCGCGGGGAAGACAGCGAACGCGATGAGCGAGAGGGCGTGCAGGGCGCCCAGCGCCGTCATGACCGCCAGCTGTCCGCGACGGTCGATCAGGCGCGCGCGCACGGGCGTCGCAATGACGTTGGCGATGCCGAGGGCGGCCGTGATGGCGCCTGCGATCGCGAACGATCCCGTCGACTGTTCGAGCATCAGCACGAGCGCGAGGCCGGACGTCGCCAGCGAGAGCCGCCCGATGATGCTCGGAAGGAACGCCGGACGCACGCCGGGCGTGCGCAGAACGGCGCGATAAGACGGGGGTGGGGTCGACAAGAGGATCTCCGAGGGTGCCGGACCACTCTAGGGGCCGCGGGCCGACACCCTAGGCCCGAACGGGCCGGTCCGCACGCCGCTCCCCCACACCGCCCGGGTCGTGTTGACTGCTGGGATGAGCAGCTGGACCGAGACCGTCATGTGGTGGCACGTGTACCCGCTGGGGTTCACCGGCGCGCCGATCCGCCCCACTGACGAGGAGCGTGACGGCGGCGTCGTGCACCGACTGCCACGGATCGAGGGCTGGCTGGACCATCTCGTCGACCTCGGGCTGAACGGTCTGCTGCTCGGGCCCGTGTTCGCGTCGACGACGCACGGATACGACACCACCGACCACTTCCGCATCGACCCGCGGCTCGGTGACGACGGTGACGTCGACCGGCTCATCGCGGCGGCCCGCGACCGCGGCATCCGGATTCTGCTCGACGGCGTCTTCAACCACGTCGGACGCGAGCACCCCGCCTTCCGCGCCCTCGAGACCCACGGGCCCGAGGCCGACACGGCCGACCTGTTCCGCGTGCGGTGGGACGGCTGGTCGCCCGGGGACCGTGTCGACGCCGACGTCTTCGAGGGCCACGACGCGCTCGTCGCGCTCAACCACGCGTCCCCCGCGGTGGAGGACTTCGTCGTCGACGTCATGACGCACTGGTTGAACCGGGGCATCGACGGATGGCGTCTGGATGCCGCGTACGCGGTGCCCCCGCAGTTCTGGGCGCGGGTGCTCCCCCGGGTGCGTTCCGCGCACCCCGACGCCTGGTTCGTGGGCGAGGTCATCCACGGCGACGCCGCGAGCATCGTGCGGGAGTCGACGATGGACTCGCTGACGCAGTACGAGCTGTGGCAGGGCATCTGGCACGCGATCAGCGACGGCAACCTGTTCGAGCTCGCGCACGCGATCGAGCGGAACAACGAGCTGCTCGCCGTCTATGCGCCGCAGACGTTCGTCGGAAACCACGACGTCACCCGCATCGCTTCGGCCATCGGGGTCGACCGCGTGCCGCATGCCCTCGCGGTGCTGTTCACGGTCGCCGGCGTGCCCTCGGTCTACGCCGGCGACGAGTTCGGCTACGAAGCGGTCAAGGAGGAGCGTCTCGGTGGCGACGACGCCGTCCGCCCGGAGTTCCCCGACGCGCCGCCGTCGCCGGAAGCGCTGTCGGCGAGCGCCGAGCGCATCCTGCGGACCCACCAGCAGCTGATCGCGCTGCGCCGGCAGCATCCGTGGCTGCACCGCGCCCACACGGATGCCGTTCACCTCGAGAACACGTCGATGGTGCTGCGCACCGCCACGGGGACGGAGGCCATCATCACGGCACTGAACCTCGGCGACGGTCCCGTGACGGTGCCGGTGGCCGACGCCCGTCGCGTGCTCGCCGGTACCGCCCGGCTCTTGAGCGCCGAGGCCGAGATCCCGGCCGGCGGCTTCGCGGTCTTCTCCTCCTAGCGAGCGGCGACTTGGGCGGTGGCTGGTCCGGGCGGCACGGTCACCGGAAGTCTCGGGACTGGTGCCGCATCCCCGCCACCCGCAGGTCTTCGAAGGCGTCGGCGAGGATGTTGACCACACCCTCGTTCGAACGCTCGAGGATGCCGCGCACGATGAGCGCCGGACTGTCGCGCACGACGCGCCGGTAGCGGTGCCACATGCCGGTCGAGCAGATCACGTTCATGAGCCCGTGCTCGTCCTCGAGGTTCAGGAACGTGATGCCCGACGCCGTCGCGGGGCGCTGCCGGTGCGTGACGAGTCCGGCGATCTCGACGCGGCGCCCCGACTCGTGCTGACGCAGATCGTTGGCCGTGAGCACGCCGCGCGCATCCAGCTGCGAGCGGTAGTGCGTCATCGGATGATCGTCGGGCGAGATCCCCGTCGCCCACAGGTCGGAGGCCAGCACGTCGTAGCTCGACTGGTCGGTGAACAGCGGCGGCTGCACGGCGATGAGCGAATCGGGCAGGTACTCGATGCGGTCCTGCGCGGCCGAGCCCGCCAGCCAGATCGCCTCTCGCCGGGTATGGCCGAAGCACTCGAGCGCGCCAGCGGTCGCGAGGGCTTCGAGCTGGGTGGTGTCGGCGCCGGTGCGGCGCACGAGGTCGCGCATGTCGCGGTACGGACCGGATGCCTTGCGCTCGGCGACGATGCGTTCGGCGAACTTCTTGCCGATGCCCGTGACGGCCGCCAGGCCCAGCCGGACCGCGAAGGCGCCGTCGCGTCGATGCTCCGCCGACTCGTCGGGGGCGTTGATGTCGAAGACCGGCACCGGAGGCTGCTCGCCGAGGCAGCTGTCGCGCCCCGTCGGCGCCGTACGCCCCTCGCCTCCCGACACGGGTTCGAGCAGCGCCTCCGCGTCCGAGAGCTGCAGATCGGGGCGGCGCACCTCGACCCCGTGGCGCCGGGCATCGGCCGACAGCGTCGCCGGTGAGTAGAAGCCCATCGGCTGCGCGCGGAGGAGCCCCGCCAGGAACGCCGCCGGGTAGTGGAGCTTGATCCACGAGCTGGCATACACGAGCAGCCCGAACGACAGCGAATGGCTCTCGGCGAAGCCGAAGTTCGCGAACGCCTGGATCTTCGCGTAGATGTCGTCGGCGGCATCCCCCACCAGGCCGTTCTCGGCCATGCCGTCGTAGAGCTTCTGCTTGAGCGAGTCGATGCGCTCCACGCCGCGCTTGGACCCCATCGCGCGGCGCAGCAGGTCGGCGTCCTCACCGGAGAGCCCACCGATCACCATGCCCATCTGCATGAGCTGCTCCTGGAACACGGGCACCCCGAGCGTGCGCTCGAGCACGGGCTTGAGCTTCTCGTGCGGATAGGTGGTCTTCTCGTGGCCGAGCTTGCGCCGGACGTACGGGTGCACGGCGCCGCCCTGAATGGGTCCCGGCCGGATCAGCGCGATCTCGATCACGAGGTCGTAGAACCGGCGCGGCTGCAGGCGCGGCAGCAGCCCCATCTGCGCACGCGACTCGACCTGGAACACCCCGATCGAATCCGCCCGGCACAGCATGTCGTAGACCGCCGCCTCTTCCTTCGGCAGCGTCGACAGCTCGAACCGCTCCCCCGTCGCACCCTCGATGAGGTCGAAGCAGTACTGCAGGGCGGCGAGCATGCCGAGTCCGAGCAGGTCGAACTTCACCAGCCCCATCCAGGCGGCATCGTCCTTGTCCCACTGGATGACGGTGCGGTTCTCCATGCGCGCGTGCTCGATCGGCACGACCTCGCCGACGGGACGATCGGTCAGCACCATGCCGCCGGAGTGGATGCCGAGGTGCCGCGGCGCCTTCAGCAGCTCGGCGGCGTACATCAGCACGCGTTCGGGGATGTCGTGGTCGGGGCCGGTGTCGAGGGTCGCTCCCCAGCGCTCGACCTGCTTCGACCAGGCGTCCTGCTGACCCGGCGAATGCCCGAGCGCTTTCGCCATGTCGCGCACGGCGTTCTTCGGCCGGTACTGGATGACGTTCGCCACCTGCGCCGCGCGCTCGCGTCCGTACGTCTGGTACACCCACTGGATGATCTCTTCGCGCCGGTCGGAGTCGAAATCGACGTCGATGTCGGGCTCTTCCTCGCGCAGTGCGGAGAGGAAGCGCTCGAACGGCAGCTGGTAGTAGATCGAGTCGATCGCGGTGATGTCGAGCAGGTAGCAGACGGCGCTGTTGGCGGCCGATCCCCGTCCCTGACACAGGATGCCGCGCCGCCGCGCCTCTTGCACGATGCCGTGCACGATGAGGAAGTAGCCCGGGAAGTCCTTCTGCTCGATCACCGCCAGCTCGCGTTCGATGCGGTCGCGGTCTTTCGGCGGCAGGCCCGGGTACTTGCGCGGAACGGCCTCCCACACGAGGTGCCGCAACCATGACATCGGGGTGTGCCCCTCGGGCACAGGCAGCTTCGGCAGCGCGGGCTTGGCCCGACGCAGCGGGAACGCCAGCTCGTCGGCGACGGTGACGGTGCGGGCGACGGCGCCGGGATAGCGGCGGAACCGTCGCGTCATCTCGGCTCCCGATCGCAGGTGGGCGCCCGCGTGCGCGGGCAGCCATCCGTCGAGCTCGTCGAGCCCCCGGTTCGCCCGGACGGCGGCGATCGCCGCGGCCAGGTGCGCCCGCTCGGGAACGGCGTAGTGCACGTTGTTCGTCGCGAGCACCGGCAGCCCGCGCTCACGGGCGAGGCCCGCGAGGATGTCGTTGTGCCGCGAGTCCAGCGGCTCGCCGTGGTCGATCAGCTCGACCTCGATCGCGTCGCGACCGAAGCGTGCCACCAGCGCGTCGAGCTCGGCCGCCGCGGCATCCGCTCCGCGCTCGAGGAGCGCCCGCCGCACCGAGCCCTTGCGGCAACCGGTCAGGATGCTCCAGTGCCCATCGGCCGCGTCGGCCAGGTCGTCGAGCCGGTATCGCGGCTTGCCCTTCTCGGCCCCGGCGAGCTGCGCCTGCGTCAGCGCGCCGGCGAGCCGGTGGTAGCCCTCTTCGCCGCGGGCGAGCACGAGCAGGTGCTCGCCGGGAGGGTCGGCCTCGTTGCGCGACGCTCCGACCCGCTGCGGCAGGTCGAGCGAGAGCTCGGCCCCGAACACGGTCTTCACGGCGAGCTGCTCGGCCGCCTCGGCGAAGCGCACGATGCCGTAGAACCCGTCGTGATCGGTGACCGCGAGAGCGTGCAACCCGAGCCGCTCGGCCTCTTCGGCGAGCTCTTCGGGAGATGAGGCGCCGTCGAGGAACGAGTACGACGTGTGGGCGTGAAGCTCGGCGTACGGGACGGCGTTGTCGGGCCGCTCGATCCGGGGTGCCGAGTACTTCCCGCGCTTGCGCGACCAGGCGGGGCTGTCGCCGCCGTCGGCTCCCGGTGGCGCGCTCGGAGCGCGGTTGCCGCTGAGCAGCCGCTCCATCTCGGACCACGACACGGACGGGTTGTTGAACCCCATCAGTCGTACCGCCCCTCGGCCAGCCATTCGCCGCCGTCGCACACGAGCAGCCAGGCCGTCTGCGTGGCATCGACCATCTGGAAGCGGTAGGCGCGCCGCGCGCGCGTGGCATCCCACTCGCGCTCGATCACCGGCCAGGGACCGGCCCACGACCGGATACCCCGCGAGCCGTTCGCCGACACGAGCGCCGTGGGGGTCGCGGTCAGCTCGCCTCGACCGTCGACGGCCACCATGTCGCCCTCACGGTCGATCACCGCGAGGGGCAGCGCCCGCTCGAACACCGTCGACGGCAGTGGATCGGGCAGACTTCCCGGCCACGGCCGGCCCCGGTCGCTCGTGACGGGGCGATCACCCCAGGGAACGAGCACCTGCCGCTCGGTGAGCCAGCGCCCACCGCCCACGACAGGCGTGACGACGCCGCGATGCCCGAGCATCGCCTGCACGCGCGACAGAGCGTGGTGCACCCGCTGCTCGGGACCCGACCCGAAGAGCGAGACCGCATGATGGGATGCCGCATCCACCGCTTCGGGCTCGATCTTCACCCGCGCGACACCGCTGGTGAGCTTGCCGCTCTCAGCGAGCTGCCACCGCACCCGGTCGACCACGGCGGCGGCGTCGAAGGTGCCCGGATGCAGCCACACCCGGTTGCTCGTCTCACCGCGGTCGCCGGTGAGGATGACGCGCAGCTCGGTGCACACCAGGTCGACGGCGCCGAGGCCGGCGATGAACTCCTCGGCCGCGACCCGCATGCCGAACGCAACCTGGTCGGCGAGCTCGAGGGGCGGCTCGAAGGCCACCTCGCGGTGCAGCTCGGGCGGCGGCGTCCGCGGGGTGACGGGGCGGGAGTCGGCGCCGGCGGCGAGGGCGTGCAACCGGGCGCCGCGGGTGCCGAAGCGCTCGACCAGCCGTTCGGGCTCGATCGCGGCCAGGTCTCCGAGCGTCTGAACGCCGAGCCGCGCGAAGAGGTCGACCGTCTCGTCCTCGAGCACGGCGATCGTCAGCGGCGCGAGGAACTCGGCCGAGCGGCCCGCGTCGACCACCCGGATGGGCCGGTCGGCCCGGGTGCTCATGCGCGCCGCCTGCTGCGCGGTGAACGGACCGTCGGCGACACCGACCCGGGCATCGAGGTCGCCCTCGGTGACGGCGGCGAGCAGAGCGCCGGCGGCCTCGGTCTCGCCACCGTAGAAGCGGGCCGGCCCCCGAACCCGCAGCGCGCACAGCCCCGCTTCGAGGACCTGCACGCCCGGTGCCATCTCTTCCAGACGCGCCACGATCGGCGAGAACTGCCGGTGGTCACGGGCGGCGTCGGCATCGGCCACACGCAGCGCCGGGCACCGCGCCTGGGCATCGCGCCGACGCTGCCCCCGGGCGACTCCGTCGGCGCGGGCCGCGGGCGAGCAGGCCACGACCACCCCCTTGTCGAACACGGCGATCGGCTCGCCCGGGTTCCCGCCGCTCTCACGGACGAGCGCCACGACCGGCCAGTCGGGCACCCACACCACGAGGCTGCGGACGGGCGCGCGCGATGTCGATTCGGCCACGTCAGACCGCCCGCCGCATCGGGATCGGCTCGACCAGCGGCTGCTCCTCGAACGGCACCGGAGCCATGCGTCCGCCGTGCTGGTGCTGCGGAGCGGCCGAGAGGGCACCGTCGGGTGCCGGCAGCAGCATCCGCGCCGATCGGGGCACGGGGAAGCGCCGGCTCGACACGGTGACGGTCAGTTCCCGGTCGCTGAGGTAGCCGTCACCGTCGCCCAGGCCCGACCAGCGCGGGTCGGTCACATCGAGCATCGCCTCGGTCTGCGGCCACGGCCCCTGCACGAGCAGCACCGCACCGCGGTCGCGGAGGCGGGCGGCGAGCTTGGCGATGTCGGAGTCCTTCGCCCGTTCGGGCGGCCGCACCGCGATCACCGGGAGGACATCGGCGATCGTCGCCGTCACCGCGAGCCACCGCGGCCCGGGGTCGGGGATCAGCACGACCCGCGACAGGTCGACGCCCGCCCGCTCGGCGGCCTCGGCGCCGAACCCGGGCATGCCGACGACCCCGCACCACGACCCGGTCTGCGACGGCTGAGCCAGCAGCGCGAACAGCAGCGAGGAGGACGAGCCGAGAGAATAGGCCGTCCCCGGACGCAGCCCCCGCCCCGGGAGCAGATTCGCCAGAGCCGGATGGGTCGGCAGCACGGGAGCGTCGAGGCGGCGCCCCTGCATCCGTTCCATCTGCGCGCGCAGTCGCTGCACGTCCTCGGCGGCAGCAGGGTTGCGCATGATCGACCTCACTCATCAAGGGTAGAACATACGTTCTAGTCCATCAACGTCGAGATCGAAGATACGACCGACTTCCGACATCCGCGCGGCCGGGCGCGTCAGCTGTCAGAGACGCCGCCGCGCCAGCCCAGCCGCGACGACCGCGCCGACCGCGCCGAGCGCGAAGATCACGACGACGACCGGCGCGGACCTCCCGCCGGCTCCGCGGCTGGTGGACGGGTCTTCGCCCCGCCGCATGATCGGCAGGCGCTCGACGGCGTGCGAGACACGCGACAGTCCTTCGCTGAGCGCATGGAGAGATCCATCGGTGGCACCTCGGGCGAACCGGGCAGCGTCGAGGCGATCGCGTGACCGGTCGAGAACCGACAGCGGAAGCGCCGCGAGCACATTCCCCGGCGGCCGCCGGGCGACGATCGGGTGCGCTCTCGTCGGGGCCACCCGACGCACGATCTCCCACGCCAGGCCGAGCATCCGCAGCTGTCGCGCCGACACGCGTTCCTGCAGGCGGGGGAAGAGCTCGTCCTCCTCATCGCGGACGTCCTCGCGCAACACCTCCGCGAGACGCCCGAGCGCCGCCTCGCGCTCGGGCGTTCCCCGCTCCAGATGCTCGAGACGGGTGACGAGCTCGTTGACCTCTTGATGCTCCTGCTCGACTTGCAGCGTGAGCTGCTCGCCATCGGGCAGCACACGCCGCATGAGGGGCCACAGCACGGACTCTTCGGCGAACGCATGCGGGAAGACCAGCCGGTAGAGATCGAGGAGGACGGGCAGCTGCTCCTCATGCGATGACAACGCGAGGCGATCGAGCAGCGAGTCCAACTCGACGTGATCATCGCGCTGCCGGACGAGAACGCTCATGCGTCCCCCGAGCTCGCGCACGCTCTGATCGGCGACCGATCTCATCGTCATCGTCATCCTCCCCCGTCGGTGACCGACGGGCGGCGCTCGTCGTCGCGCGCACGATAAGCAGGCGCGTGAGCGTCACCTCAGGGGGTGGACACGGTCGGACGCGGCGTATACGTGCTGCCGCGACGTCAGCGCGCTCAGGCGGCAAGGCCCAGGTAGGGCTCCCACGTCGGATCGGTGCGCTCGGTGCCGCGCACCGTCCACTGCGGGCCGCGCGGCGGCTTCGGCGCCCACCGCAGCTCCCACCCCATCTCCTGCGGGGTGTGGTCGCTCTTGTGGTTGTTGCACCGCAAGCAGCACGCGACGAGGTTCTCCCACGAGTTGCTGCCTCCGCGCGAACGCGGCAGGACGTGGTCGATGGTCGCCGCCGCCTTCCCGCAATACGCGCAGCGGTGACCGTCGCGGCGCAGCACTCCGCGCCGCGTCACGGGCACCCGCCGTGCGCTGGGGATGCGCACGTACCGGGTCAGCACGATCACCGCCGGGCGTTCGTAGATCCCGTCGATCCCCACGACGGGATCGTGCACGACGTGCTCGACGATCGTCGCCTTGTCGTTCAACACGAGCAGGAGTGCCCGGCGGAACGACACCACGGCGAGTGGCTCATACCCGGCGTTCAGTACCAGAGTGCGCATTACCTGTCCTCACGAACTGCCCTGACGGCTTCAGCGGATGTTCGATCATCGACGCCGCGCGCACCGAGCGGGCGGAACGGGTCCGGACACGAAAAAAGGCGCCGTCATGAAGACAGCGCCTTGATTCACGGCCGAGGCCGCAGTGGTGCACGTGATGCCGCAGGACGTAGCGACCGATCGCATTCACGGTTCGAATGCGTGGCAGTTGTCCCATGGCTCCCCCTCGGCGTGCGCGAGCGTCGGGATCAGGGTAACCCACCCCCGCGCCATGAAGGTCGACGGAAGGTGAACGGATGACGCGTGTCGTCAGCCGGCGTTCGCGACGAGCCAGGACTCGGCGTTGACGTACGTGCCGTCGATGACGATCTCGAGGTGCAGGTGCGTTCCGAACGCGCGCCCCGTGTCGCCGACTTGGCCCAGCAGCTGACCGGCCGAGACCGTGTCGCCGACCTGGACGGCGCGCGTGCCCCAGTCCATGTGGGCGTACAGGCTCGTCACGTTCGTGCCGTTGATGTTGTGCGCGACCTTGACGTAGACGCCCCAGCCGGGACCGCTCTCGCTCGATGCCACGACGGTGCCGTCGGCGACCGAGTAGATCGGCGTGCCGCGGTCGGCCATGTAGTCGGTGCCGCGGTGACCGGCGTACGGGGTGCCGAAGTTGTTGAACGACATCAGCGGACGACGCACGAGGCCCGAGCCGGGCGCGACGAGCGGGATGGAGTTGTTCACGGTGGACGAGGATGCGGTCGAGCTGCTCGCGGAGATGCGGTTCGCGAGGGCTTCGGCGGCAGCCTTGGCGGCGGCCTCCTCGTCCTTCTTCTTCTGGATCTCCTCCGGCGTGGTCGCCGTGAAGCCGCTGCGGTCGAGCGCGGCGGGCGTCGACTCGGATCCGACCACGAGCGACTGCGCGTTGTCGGCGGCCACCTGCTGCAGCGTCATCGCTTCGGCCGACGTGCTGCGCACAGCGGCGAATGCCGGGATCGCGACGGTCGCCACGAGACCGACCACGGCCGCAACGGTGAACGTGCTGCGGACGGGGTGCACGGTGCCGCGGCGACGACGTGTGGCGCGGTTGTCAGCGGTAGCGAGCTCTCGGCTCTGCTTCTTCGCCATCGGGAACCGCCGCCGGGCGTTGAGCGCGCGACCGGTGTGGTCGGGATTCGTCGCGTCGACCTCGGGTACGTCCACGGACGAATCGTTGTGTTCAGCCAAATCAGTCCTCCGGCGCCTCCGCGCTGACGCGCTGGCTCGTCGATACTGCGCGATGATTCACGCGACGTTCGGGTGTCACCGTGTGGACGACGAGCCGAAGAGGCAATCCACGCAGCGGTCTCGGGCGGGCTTCTCGCCTAAAGACTTCTCGAGGCTACCCGAAGGTAACGAATAAGTCACGCTCTGGTCGCCATGCCCACCCGACACTCAGATTCGGCCGGCGACGGCGTCAGTCGCGTCGCGTGAGGAAGATGTGCGAGGCGACCTCGATCGGAAGCTCGAGACCTTCGTCGGTGCCGGCCATCTGCACGAGGACGTACCCCTCGGAGAACTGGAACGTGCCGTCGCGCCCCGGCATCACGCCGGCGGCACGCAGCTGCTGCAGCAGCTCGGGATCGACCTGCGCGGGCTCGGCGAGGCGACGCACGGTGCCCTGCACCGGGCCACCGCTCTCGTTGAGCAGACGCACGAGGCCGACGACGCCCTCATCGAAGGTTCGGGCCGGCACATCGCCGAGCTGGTCGAGCCCGGGGATCGGGTTGCCGTAGGGCGACTCGGTCGGGTGGCCCAGCAGCTCGATGAGGCGGCGCTCGACGAGCTCGCTCATCACGTGCTCCCAGCGGCACGCCTCTTCGTGGACGTAGGCCCAGTCGAGGCCGATGACGTCGCTGAGCAGGCGCTCGGCGAGGCGGTGCTTGCGCATGACGTCGACGGCCTTCTGCCGGCCGCTGTCGGTGAGTTCGAGCGAGCGGTCCTCCGAGACGACGACGAGGCCGTCGCGCTCCATGCGTCCGACCGTCTGCGAGACCGTCGGGCCGGAGTGCCCGAGACGCTCCGAGATGCGAGCGCGAAGCGGAACGATCGCTTCTTCCTCGAGTTCGAGGATGGTGCGCAGATACATCTCTGTCGTGTCGATGAGATCGGTCATCACAGCCCTTGTCGTGCGTAGTGGAGTGGTTCCCACCCTATCCGCTGGCACCGACACACCAGCCGGGAGCGCAGGGGCATACCCCCGGCGCCGCGGCACGGGGAGCCCGCGCGCCGACCCCTAGAATCGGCACATGGCGCATGTCACCCTGCCTCGAGACATCCTTCCCCGCGACGGTCGCTTCGGCTGCGGCCCGGCCAAGATCCGCCCGGAGCAGGTCGCTGCTCTGTCGGGTCCGGGCTCGATCCTGCTGGGCACCTCGCACCGGCAGTCGCCGGTGAAGAGCCTCGTCGGCCAGGTCCGGTCGGGACTGTCCGATCTGCTCCGCCTGCCCAAGGGCTACGAGATCATCCTTGGCAACGGCGGTTCGACCGCCTTCTGGGATGCCGCCGCGTTCGGCCTCATCGAGAAGCGCAGCCAGAACCTCGTGTTCGGCGAGTTCGGCGGGAAGTTCGGCGCCGCCGCATCCGCCCCGTGGCTCGAGGCCCCCGACATCCGCAAGGCCGAGCCCGGGTCGAGCATCGCCGCCGAGGCCGTCGAGGGCATCGACGTCTACGCCTGGCCGCACAACGAGACCTCCACCGGCGTGGCCGCTCCGGTCCGCCGCGTCGCGGGCGACGACGGCGCCCTCACCGTGATCGACGCGACGAGCGCCGCGGGCGGCATCGACTTCTCGGTGTCGCAGTGCGACGTCTACTACTTCGCGCCGCAGAAGAACCTCGGTTCGGACGGCGGCATCTGGTTCGCCGCCGTCTCGCCCGCCGCGATCGAGCGCATCGAGCGCGTCGCGGCATCCGGACGGTACATCCCCGAGTTCCTGAGCCTGAAGAACGCGCTCGACAACTCGCGCCTGAACCAGACGCTCAACACCCCCGCGGTCTCGACGCTGTACCTGCTCGACAAGCAGCTCGAGTGGATCCTGAGCAACGGCGGGCTGCAGTGGGCCGCCGACCGCACCGCCGAGTCGTCGTCGGCGCTGTACGAGTGGGCCGAGGCGTCCGAGCACGCCACGCCCTTCGTCGCCGACCCGGCTGACCGCTCCCCCGTCGTCGTCACGATCGACTTTGACGACACCGTCGACGCGGCCGCCGTCGCCAAGAGCCTGCGCGGCAACGGGATCGTCGACACCGAGCCCTACCGCAAGCTCGGCCGCAACCAGCTGCGCGTGGCGACCTTCGTCTCGATCGAGCCCGAGGACGTGCGTCAGCTGATCAAGTGCATCGACTACACGATCGAGCGCCTCTGACGCCTCGAACCGCGAAACACGAAAGGGATGCCGCACCGCGCGGCATCCCTTCTGTGTTCGTCAGGAGGTGAGTGGTCAGCGCTCGTTCGGGGCCTCGTCGTGAGCCGGGTCGTCCGACTCGTCGAACTCGTCCTCGTCATCCGAGTCATCCTCGTCCGAGTCGTCGTCCTCGTCGTCTTCGTCCTCGTCGTCCGAGTCGTCGTCCTCGTCGCCCGCATCGAGTTCGTCGATGTCGACGCCGTCGACATCTCCCGCGTGCGTGACGGCCGTGGCCGCGCCGTCGAAGCCGTCCTCGTCCGAGTCGTCCTCGTCGAGGTCGTCCTCGTCGTCGTCCAGGTCGTCGGTGTCGAGCTCGTCGTCATCGAGGTCGTCGTCGCCGGCGTCCTCGGCCGCCGCCTGAGCTGCCTGGTACTCGGCGAGGCGAACCGCCCACGGCACCCACTCGGGTGCGAGCAGGGCTCCGGTCGCGGGCAGCAGCTCGACCTCGAGCACGGTCGGCTCGGAGTCCGGCACGACCGCGACGCTGACGGTCCACAGCCAGCCCGGGTAGCCGGGCAGACGGTTGGCGAAGCGCAGCGAGATGACGCCGTCGGCTTCGATGACATAGTCGACGGGATCGCCGACCGTGGCCTCGGGGGTCACCTCGGCGAGCGCGGCGCGAGCCAGATCGTGGGCGGTCAGCAGCCGCTCATCCGGAGCGGGCGCGCTCGAGATCTCGGCCTCGGGCTCGGGGGTCGACGACGCGTCGTCGAACGACTCAGGCGTCGAGGTCATCGGCGACCTTGCGCAGCACCGCGGCGATCTTCTTGCCGTGGCCCGAGCTGGGGTAGCGGCCACGGCGCAGATCGGCACCGATGCCGTCGAGGAGCTTCACGAGGTCCTCGACGATGATCGCCATGTCGTCGGCGGGCTTGCGGTTGCGCTTGCTCAAGCTCACCGGCGCCTCGAGGACACGGACGGCGAGAGCCTGCAGACCGCGCTTGCCGTCGGCGACGCCGAACTCGAGCCGGGTGCCGGGCTTGAGCGACGTCGTGCCCGCCGGGAGGGCCGTGGCGTGCAGGAAGACGTCCTGGCCGTCATCTGCGGAGATGAAGCCGAACCCCTTCTCGTCGTCGTAGAACCTGACCTTGCCGGTGGGCATGTGCGTACCTCGCTGTCACGGCCGCGCTTTCGCGGGCAGAACGGAATGCCGGGACCTGATGCGCCCCGACATCCAGACTACGGCACCACCGCGAGCCGCTACGCTGATGCGGATGAGCACCCCCAGCCCGAGCGACGACCTTCCGGTCCGCCGCATCGACCGCATCCTCGCGTTCATGTCGCTGGGATTGCTGGTTCTCGCGATCGTCTGCTTCTTCTCGATCATCATCGGCACGGCGACAGGCCTCGAGCAGGCCGACTTCGCCTCGGGAGCCTGGCCCACCGTCAGCGCGATCGTCTGGATCGCCCCACCGCTCGCCTTCGCCCTGCTGCTGACCGTGCTCATCATGACGTTCATCCGACGGGGCCGGGCCAACAAGGGTCGGTGACATGACCCCGGTCGACGCCCGCGCTCTGGCGAGCTGGCTCGCTGCGGCGGACGACGACGCGCTGATCGCCCTGCTGCGCGCGCGGCGGATCGCGCCGGATGCCGCGTGGTCCGACTTCTTCGACGCCGCCGAAGCACTGCTCGACCCGGCTACCGTCGCGAAGGCAGCACCGTCGCTGCCGCGCCTCCTCGTCGAGGCGCTGGATGAGGCCATCGCCTCGAACCGGCCCGTGCCCGAGGGCAAGCAACGTGCGGCGTTGACGGCGCTCGGGTTCACGGCACCCTCGGGCGAGCCGTACGGAGGGGTGGCGAACGTCTGGGCCGACCTGCCGCGTCCCGGCGCGTCGGATGTGGATGCAGACGCCGGTGCGCCTGCCCGGACGGATGCCGGCGAAGAAGACGACGCCCAGCTCGCCGAGCGCGCGTTCACGGCGCTGTCGTCGCTGGCCGATGTCCTGCTGCTGACGGCGCCGGCGCCGCTCGGTCGCACGGGTGCCGGCACTCTCGGGGCGGGCGACCGCCGCCGCCTGATCGAGGCGGGAGCCGTGCCGGACGCCGAGACCGCCGACCTCGTCATCGCGATCGGCCTCGACTCCGGACTCCTCGCGCCGGTGGGCCGCGAATGGCGCGTCACAACCGCGGGGAACACCTGGCTCTCACGCACCACCGTCGACCGGTGGTCGAGCACCGCGCGAGCGCTGCGCGAGGCGTTGCCGGCAGCGCTGCGCGCGCCCACGGGCGGATGGATGCCGCTGCGCACCTGGCCACAGGCGTACCCGCTCGATCCGTCGTGGGACGCACGTGCTCGCCGGCTCATCGCGCAGTGGCAGCTGTGGGCCCTGGTCGACCGCGCGGGTCGGGCTCCGTCGTGGGCCGCCCCGATGGAAGCCGGCGGCGATGTCGACGACGCGGCGCTGCAGCAGCATCTGCCCGGCGAGGTCGACCGCATCTTCCTGCAGAACGACCTCACCGCTATCGCCCCCGGACCCCTCGAGCCGGCGATCGACGCGCGACTGCGCCGCGCCGCGCGTCGGGAGTCACGCGCACAGGCATCCACCTACCGCTTCTCGGCCGAGTCGATCGGCGCGGCACTCGCCGCGGGTGAGGATGCCGCGTCGCTGACGGAGTTCCTCACGGGCATCTCGCTGACCGGCCTGCCGCAGCCCCTCGCGTACGAGCTGGAGCGCGCGGCCCGTCGCCATGGCCGAGTGCGCGTCGGCCTCGACGCCTCGGGGCGCACGCAGGTGACGGCGACCGACCCCGGCGCCCTCGACACGCTGGCGGTCGACCAGGCCCTCCGGCCCCTCGGGCTCATCGCCGAGGGCGACCGCCTGGTGAGCCGCAGCTCGGTCGACGCAGTCTTCTGGATGCTCAGCGACGCGCGTTACCCCGTCGCGGCCGTGGACGAGGACGGGCAGGTCCGCATCCTCGATCGCGCCCAGCTCGCCGACCCGGCCGACGGCGCCGGCATCGACAGCGCGGACGCCGGTCACCGCGCCCTGATCGCACGGCTGCGGGCCGCGCACGCCGCGGGCGACGCCGATACCGCCTGGCTCGGGCGCGAGCTCGAGCACGCGGTCAAGGCGCGCGCGGTCGTCGCCGTCAGCGTGCGCCTGCCGGACGGCTCGACGCGTGACTTCTCGCTCGAGGCCACGGGGCTCGGCGGCGGCCGGCTGCGGGGACGCGATCGCGCGTCGGACGTCGAGCGGACCCTCCCCGTCTCGAGCATCGTGTCGGCGCGCGTCGTCTGACCCCGAACCCGCACCCCGCCGTCCCCACCTGTCGGACCCGATGACGCGCGGCACCGGTACGATTGCTCGTTATGGCTGATGGCCCCCTGATCGTCCAGAGCGACCGCACCGTACTGCTCGAAGTCGCCCACCCCAGCGCCGAGGACGCCCGGCACGAGCTCGCGATCTTCGCGGAGCTGGAGCGCGCCCCCGAGCACATCCACACGTACCGGATCACGCGCCTGGGGCTCTGGAACGCCCGCGCCGCCGGTCACACCGCCGACGACATGCTCGCCACCCTCGACCGCTGGTCGCGCTTCCCGGTGCCGCCCTCGGTGTCGACCGACATCCGCGAGACGGTCACGCGCTACGGCCGGCTCGTCATCGAGCGCGACGACGAGGGCACCCTGATCCTGCGATCGACGGATGCCGCCGTGCTCGCCGAGGTCACCAAGAACAAGCGCATCCAGCCACTGCTGCTGGGGCACCCGACCCCCGACACCTACGTCGTCGACGCGTGGGCGCGCGGGCAGATCAAGCAGGAGCTGCTCAAGATCGGCTGGCCGGCCGAGGACCTCGCGGGCTTCACACCCGGAACGCCCCACGAGATCGAGCTCCACGAGGACGGCTGGACCCTGCGCCCGTACCAGCGCAAAGCGGTCGACATCTTCACCGAGGGCGGTTCGGGGGTGGTCGTGCTCCCCTGCGGCGCCGGCAAGACGCTCGTCGGAGCGGCGGCGATGGCCGACACGAAGACGACGACGCTCATCCTCGTCACGAACACGGTAAGCGCGCGGCAGTGGCGCAACGAGCTGCTCAAGCGCACGAGCCTGACCCCCGAGGAGATCGGCGAGTACTCCGGGCAGTCGAAGGAGGTCAAGCCGGTCACGATCGCGACCTACCAGATCCTCACGGCCAAGCGGAAGGGCGAGTACGCGCACCTGGCCCTGCTCGATGCTCTCGACTGGGGCCTCGTCGTCTACGACGAAGTGCACCTGCTGCCGGCGCCGGTGTTCAAGCTCACCGCTGATCTGCAGGCCCGCCGCCGCCTCGGCCTGACCGCGACGCTCGTGCGCGAGGACGGACGCGAGGGCGACGTCTTCAGCCTCATCGGCCCCAAGCGTTTCGACGCCCCGTGGAAGGAGATCGAGGCCCAGGGCTTCATCTCCCCCGCGGTCTGCTACGAGGTGCGCGTCGACCTGCCCGCCTCCGATCGGCTCGAGTACGCTGCATCCGCCGATGACGAGCGCTACCGTCTGGCGGCCACCGCGCACGCGAAGATCGGCGTCGTCCGCGATCTCGTCGCGAAGCACACCGGCGAGCAGATCCTCGTCATCGGACAGTACCTCGACCAGATCGACGTGCTCTCCGACGCCCTGGGCGCTCCGAAGATCACGGGCTCGACCCCGGTCGACGAGCGCGAGGAGCTGTACGAGGCCTTCCGCACGGGCGAGATCCCCGTGCTCATCGTCTCGAAGGTCGCCAACTTCTCGATCGACCTGCCCGACGCGTCGGTCGCCATCCAGGTGTCGGGATCGTTCGGGTCGCGGCAGGAAGAGGCGCAGCGTCTGGGCCGCCTGCTGCGTCCGAAGTCGAACGGGCATACGGCGAGCTTCTACACCTTGATCGCGCGCGACACCGTCGATCAGGACTTCGCCCAGAACCGTCAGCGGTTCCTCGCCGAGCAGGGCTACAGCTACACGATCCTCGACGCCGAGACGCTCGCCGCCGCCTGACCCGCGCCGGGCCGGGAGCCGCGGTCAGGGACGCGTCAGGTCGGGCGTCGGCTCGCCGGGCAGCGGCACGGTCGCCGTCGGCGTCGGCATGGAGACCGTCGGCGGCAGCGGTGCCCGCGGCAACGCATAGGTGCGCACGATGGGCCGGCGACGCAGGACGAGCTCGACCGCGGCGCAGTACACCGCCATCAGCAGCACGGATGTCGCGAAGCTCACCCACCCGACATCCGTCGCCGCCGGGTCGGACAGCTCGAGCAGCCCCAGCAGGAACGCCAGCAGATTGTTGACGATGTGCAGCGCGATGGCGGCCTCGAGCCCGCCGGTGCGCCACGCGAGCCAGCCCGCCGCCACGGCGAAGAGTCCGACGGCGGCCTGGCCGACCGGGTCGTACAGGTGGCCGATGACGAACAGCGGAACCGGCAGCAGGATGGCGAACAACGGATGCCGCAGCCACCGCCCGATGGCCTGCATGAGGTACCCGCGAAAGACGTACTCCTCCGCGGTCGCCTGCACCGGAACGAGCAGGACGACCACGAGCAGGCTGATCCACAGCGCCGCTCCCGCCGGAGCCGGGAGCGGCGCTGCCGACGCCTCGGCTGGGAGCAGGGCGGTGACGAGGGTGACGACGACGGCTGTGGCGACCGCGAGCCCGCCGCACACCAGCATCCACCGCCAGCGCAGTCGGCCGTAGACCGCCGAGGCGAAGCCCAGTCGCCGCCCGTTCACCACGAGCGATGCCAGCAGGTAGGCGGGCAGCATCAGGGCGACGCTGCCCAGCCCGACGGCGAGCGACAGCGGCGACGTCACATCCAGCGAGCCGCCGTCCGCGAGGACGGCTTCGAGCGCGCGAGCCGCGTCGGGGTTCGACAGGGCCGCGGCCACGCCCGCGAGCGCCAGCAGCAGGAGGAAGACGACGTAGATGACGAGCCCGAGACCCCCGACCGCGAGCGGCGTCCACCAGCCGTGGCGGCGCCGCGCGAAGACGAGTCGATGGAATGCGAGACGGTCGGAGTCGATCGGACGCGGCATGTCCCCATCCTCCCCCGTGGCCTAGCACGGCGACGCCCGGCGGAGCGATATCCAGCAAACCGATGGATTCCGGTGCCAGTATGGGCCTATGACAGCACCGCGCATCCTCGTCGTGGACGACGAACCGAACATCCGTGACCTGCTGATCACCGGGCTGAAGTTCGCCGGCTACCAGGTCCGCGCCGTCGGCAACGGCGCACAGACCATCTCGGCCGTGCTCGAAGAGGAGCCCGATCTGATCGTGCTCGACGTCATGCTCCCCGACATGAACGGCTTCAGCGTGACCAAGCGCCTGCGGGGCGCGGGCTACACGGCCCCCATCCTCTTCCTCACCGCGAAGGACGAGACCGAGGACAAGATCGAGGGCCTCAACGCGGGCGGTGACGACTACGTCACCAAGCCGTTCAGCCTCGACGAGATCGTGGCGCGCATCCAGGCCATCCTCCGGCGCACGATGCAGGCCGACGAGGAGTCGATCATCCGCGCGGGTGAGCTGACGATGGACCAGGACACGCACGACGTGCAGGTCGGCGACGCCTCGATCGACCTGTCGCCGACGGAGTTCAAGCTGCTGCGCTACCTCATGCTCAACCCCAACCGCGTGCTGAGCAAGGCGCAGATCCTCGATCACGTGTGGGAGTACGACTTCAACGGCGACGCCGGCATCGTCGAGAGCTACATCTCGTACCTGCGGCGCAAGATCGACCCGCACTCCTCCGAGCCGCTGATCCAGACCAAGCGCGGCTTCGGCTACATGCTCAAAGCCGACAAGTCGGCGTGATCGACGGAGCAGCAGCCTGACCGACGCCGCGAACGACAGCGTCACCCGATGGTGGCGCGGCATCAGCCTGCGCACCAAGGTGACGGGTGTGATCGTCACCTTGCTCGCGATGGGTCTCATCGCCGCGGGCGTGGGCACGATGATCTTCCTGCGGAACGCACAGGTGTCAGCGCTCGATCAGAGCCTGCGGTCGCTGGCTCCGACCGATCTCGCGAGCTCGGTGATGGAGGTCACCGTCGACGACGGGATCGCCTCGTTCGAAGCGAGCACGACCGCACCCCCGACGACCTTCGTCGTGGCCGTGTACAGCCCCGAGGGTCAGCTGCTCTCGGTCGCCGGCGGCCCGGAGTTCCCCAAGCCCGACCTGCCGACCACGTTCACGCTCGACAAGACCGTCGTGAAGGGCACCGAGCCGTTCGAGATCCCCGCACGTGAGGGCTCGGGCACCTTCCACGCCAGCGTCGACGTGCTGCAGCCCGAAGGGTCGCGGGAAAGCTACACCCAGCTCGTCGCGCTGCCGCTGACGGCTGTCACGCAGACGGTGACGAACTTCATCAGCATCTACACGATCATCGCGGCGCTGATCCTCCTCGCGGGCGCGCTCGGCACCCGCTGGCTCGTCACGCTCACCTTCCGCAGCCTCGGTGAGGTCGAGAACACCGCCATGACCATCGCCGCCGGCGACCTCAGCCAGCGGATGGGCGACATCTCCCCCGGCACCGAGGTCGGACGCCTCAAGATCGCGATCAACGCGATGCTCGACCGGATCGACACCGCCCTGGCCCAGCGGGACGCGACGGTGCAGCAGATGCGCCGCTTCATCGGCGACGCCAGCCACGAGCTGCGCACTCCCCTCGTCACCGTGCGCGGCTACGCCGAGCTCTACCGCATGGGAGCCATCACCGACGCCGAGCACACGGCGCAGTCGATGGAACGCATCGAGAAGGAGGCCGTCCGCATGAGCGGGCTGGTCGAAGACCTGCTCGCCCTCGCCCGCCTCGACGAGCGCCGCGACCTCGCGATCGCCCCGGTCGACCTGCGTCCCATCGCACGCGACGCCGCGCTCGACACGCGTGCCGCCGCTCCCGAGCGCGAGGTCTCGGTCATCGAGTTCTCCGACGACGCGCTGACGCTGGAGCTACCGACCGAGCCCGAGGCCGCGAACGGGCGGAAGCGTCCCGGCAGCGGTCGCGGCCGCGGCGGGCCGAGCCTGCCCCGCCTGCGCCGGCGACCACGCGACGACCGCCGCGCCGAGCAGCGCTCCGCCGATCAGCGCTCCGGCGAGCAGCGCGATCGCGAGCAGCCGGCGGGCGACCCGCCGCTCGTCCACCCGGCCGAGCCGCCGCTCGTGCCCGTCGTCCTGGGCGATGAGAACCGCATCCGCCAGGTCGTGGCCAACCTCATCGGCAACGCACGCCGGTACAGCCCCGAGGGCACCCCGATCGAGATCGCCGTCGGCCTCGACCGGCACACGCGGATGGGCTGGATCTCGGTGATCGACCACGGCGAAGGCATCCCCGAGCAGCTGCGCGAGAAGATCTTCCAGCGCTTCTGGCGAGCCGACACGTCGCGCACGCGCGAGACCGGGGGCTCCGGGCTCGGGCTGTCGATCGTCGCATCGATCGTCGAGGCCCTGCACGGCTCGATCGACGTGCAGAACACCCCGGGTGGAGGCGCGACCTTCCGGGTGTCGTTGCCCCTCGCCGACCGGCGCGAGGCGGCGGAGCACCTCTGGATCGAGACGCAGCCGCTGCCGCGACTCCGTGACGACCAGGCCTGACCCGACGCTCCTCCCCTACGGGTGTCGCGGGGGCGTTGTCCCCCGCCAGCGAGAGAGCGCCGGATGGCGGGGCTCGGCGTCCCTAGCCTGGGCGCACCACAACGAAGGAGCACTCATGGCCATCTTCTCCATCGACAGCGACGCCGTCACGTCGGCCACCGCCGCCATCCGAGCGACGTCGGGACGCCTCGAGGCCGACACCGGCGCCATGATGGCACAGCTCACCCAGCTGCAGTCGTCGTGGACGGGCGGTGCGGCGGTCGCGTTTCAATCGGTCGTCGAACGCTGGCGGGCGGCCCAGCGCGAGGTCGAGACGGCGCTGACCGACATCGGAGCCGCCCTGGATGCCGCGGGCCAGCAGTACCTGCACGCCGAGTCCGCCGCGGCCGGCATGTTCCGCTGACACCGAGCCCCGGAACGCGAAACGGCCCCTCCCGAAGGAGGGGCCGTTCTGCGTATGGATCAGAAGTCCATGCCACCCGTGGGGTCACCCGCGGGAGCCGGGGTCTTCTCGGGCTTGTCCGCCACGACCGCCTCGGTCGTGAGGAACAGGCCGGCGATCGACGCGGCGTTCTGCAGAGCCGAACGCGTGACCTTGGCGGGGTCGATGATGCCCTGTGCGAACAGGTCACCGTACTCGCCGGTCGCGGCGTTGAGGCCGTGGCCGATCTCGAGCTCAGCGACCTTGTTGGCGACGACGCCCGGCTCGAGACCGGCGTTCAGCGCGATCTGCTTGAGCGGAGCCTCGATCGCGACGCGCACGATGTTGGCACCGGTCGCCTCGTCACCGGTCAGCTCGAGGCCGTTGAAGGCGTTCTTGCCGGCCTGGATGAGCGCGACGCCACCACCGGCGACGACACCCTCTTCGACGGCGGCCTTCGCGTTGCGGACGGCGTCCTCGATGCGGTGCTTGCGCTCCTTGAGCTCGACCTCCGTGGCCGCGCCCGCCTTGATGACGGCGACGCCACCGGCGAGCTTGGCGAGGCGCTCCTGCAGCTTCTCGCGGTCGTAGTCGCTATCGGTGTTCTCGATCTCGCGACGGATCTGCGTGACGCGACCCTCGAGCTGAGCCGAGTCACCGGCGCCCTCGACGATCGTGGTCTCGTCCTTGGTGATGATGACCTTGCGAGCGCGGCCGAGCAGGTCGACCGTGGCGTTCTCGAGCTTGAGGCCGACCTCTTCGGTGATGACCTGACCACCGGTGAGGATCGCGATGTCCTGCAGCTGAGCCTTGCGGCGGTCGCCGAAGCCGGGAGCCTTGACGGCAGCCGACTTGAAGATGCCGCGGATCTTGTTCAGCACGAGCGTCGCGAGAGCCTCGCCCTCGACGTCCTCGGCGATGATGAGGAGCTCCTTGCCCTCCTGGATCACCTTGTCGACGATGGGCAGAAGGTCCTTGATGTTCGAGATCTTCTGGTTCGCGATGAGGATGTACGGGTCCTCGAAGACAGCCTCCTGGCGCTCCGGGTCCGTGACGAAGTAGGGGTTGAGGTAGCCCTTGTCGAAGCGCATGCCCTCGGTGAGCTCGAGCTCGGTGCCGAAGGTGTTCGACTCCTCGACGGTGACGACACCCTCCTTGCCGACCTTGTCGATGGCCTCGGCGATGAGCTCGCCGATCGACGGGTCAGCGGCCGAGATCGAGGCGGTCGCAGCGATCTGCTCCTTGGACTCGACCTCCTTGGCGTCAGCGAGGAGCTGGTCGGTGATGGCCTTGACGGCCTTCTCGATGCCCTTCTTGAGCGAGATGGGGTCGGCGCCGGCGGCGACGTTGCGCAGGCCCTCGCGAACGAGCGCCTGGGCGAGGACGGTCGCGGTCGTGGTGCCGTCACCAGCGACGTCGTCCGTCTTCTTGGCGACCTCCTTGACGAGCTCCGCGCCGATCTTCTCGTACGGGTCGTCGAGCTCGATCTCCTTGGCGATCGAGACGCCATCGTTCGTGATGGTGGGGGCGCCCCACTTCTTCTCGAGCACGACGTTGCGACCGCGGGGGCCGAGCGTCACCTTGACGGCGTCGGCCAGCGTGTTCAGGCCGCGCTCGAGGCCGCGGCGGGCCTCCTCGTCGAAAGCGATGATCTTTGCCATGTGTGTGTCGTCCCTCCCGGACGGTGGAGAACAGTCTTTAGCACTCGACGAATGCGAGTGCTAAAGCCATTCTGGCACTCGACCATGGGGAGTGCAAGCCGCGTCGCGCCCGGTGTCGGGAGCGACGAAAGAGCGCGCCGCGATCGCGGCGCGCTCTTTCGTATGGGAGATGAGCGTCGGCTCAGACGAGGGGACGGACCGATTCCGCCTGAGGGCCCTTCTGGCCGGTTCCCACGGTGAACTCCACCGCTTGCCCCTCTTCGAGCACGCGGAATCCGTTCATCTCGATGTTGGAGTAGTGGACGAAGACATCCTGGCCTTCAGCCATCGTGATGAAGCCGAAGCCCTTCTCGGCGTTGAACCACTTGACGGTTCCCTGTGTCATGCGAATCTCCTGATGCTGTGCGACAGCGTCATCGTATGCAGGGCTTTCCGCCGAATCCGGCCGTTCTCAGCACTGTTGACACGTCCGCATCGAGAAGTTCACGAGCGTGAAACACACACGCTCAGCCGGCGGTGCCGCCGCCCCCGGCGCGATCCGCGCCGACCACCACGGTGAGCTGGGTGCCGGGGTTCCCGTCGGCGTCCACCGGCCCGGGGTAGGCGTCGCTCATCTCGAGGTTGGCCCCGCCGATGACCTCGGCCAGGCCTCGCGCCGCACCCTCGTCCTCCGGCGACGGGTAGTAGATCGTCGTGGTCGCGAAGTCCTGAGAACCCGCCTCACCGGCGTTGACCGACTCGGAGCTCCATCCCGCGCCGATCACCGTCTCGGCGATCGCGTTCGCGAGCCCACGCTCGGCGGTGGCATTGAGGATGAGCACCGGATACGACGTGTCGACGACGGGTGCTGCGTCTGCCGGCGCTTGGGCTGCGGGCGTCGATGTCGACCCCGAGGGGAAGATCGAGATCCGTCCGGAGATGAGAAGGGTGCCGAGAACGCCCACGGCGATCAGGACGAGTACCGCCACCGCCGACCAGAACAGCACGAGGCCGGGCCGCAGACGCGGGTTCTCGGCGCGGTGCGCACCCACGCGCACGGTGTCAGCGGGCAGCTCGTCGAAGCGGTCCTTCGGGTAGGTCGTTGTCGGCACGGTCGAATGCTATCTGGCGAATCTTCGCGTCACATGGCCGCGCGCCCGGCGCCCGCCCGACGTCCGGAGGCGCGGAGCCGGCGCAGCCGGTGCACGAGCATCGGGTCGTACGCGACCGCCTCGGCCGAGTCGACGAGGCGGCCCAGCAGCTGGTAGTAGCGCGCCGGCGTCAGCCCGAGCTCGGCGCGGACGGCCTCTTCCTTCGCCCCGCTGTGCCCGGTCCAGCGCGCCTCGAAGTCGAGGATCGAACGGTCACGGTCAGAGAGAGGCACACCTCCACGCTACGACCGGATAGCGCCGGAACCGGGACGCCACTCCCACCAGCGCCCGAGCGGATCGGCGGCAGCGAGGATGTCGCCGTCGAGGGCGACCGCGAACCCCTCACCCCACGCGGTCGGCGATCCACCCCGCCATCCGTCGTGCAGTCCCGGGTCGTCGATCGTGATCCACCGGCCCGCCGACTGCGCCGCCCAGATCACCTCTCCCCGCGCCGCGCGCGGGATGTGGGCGAGCACGCCGGGGGTCGTCACGACGAGCGTCGCATCGGACGGAGCCTGCGCCGCGATCTCGGGCAGCAGCACGGCGGCGTCCCCCGCAGCCATCAGCGGCGGATCACCGGCCGCGATCGCCGCCGCCGCGCGGATCCGTTCGGCACGGCCGGCCTCCCCCGGCCACACGAGCTGCGCGAGCCAGTCCACGTCGCGCGGGTTCTGCACATCGAGCGGGTTCAGATCGATGCCGGCTCGCCAGACGACCTCGGGCGAACGCACGGACGGCATCCGCTCGCCCCGGACGTCGCAGACGAGTTCCACCGTCGAGGGACCCGTCTGCGGGTCGACGCGCACCTCCGCGTGCGCACCCGCATATCGGTAGGAGTACCGATCCGGGTAGAGGCACAGACCGGCGCTCGCGCCGACCTCGAGCAGCGCGATGGGTCCGTCGATCCGGCGCAGGGCGGGAAGGAGCGCGGCGCAGCGCAGCGGCTCGTTGGTCTGCACCGACCGCGCGAGGCACTCGGCCACCACGGCGTCGGCGTTGTCGCGCATCCACTCTGCCCACGCGTCGGCGGCCACGTCCCCCGATCCCAGCAGACGGGTCACCGCGAAGACCAGCGGGGGCTGCCGGCGGGTGCCCGGCAGCCGCGCGAGCATCGCCTGCAACGACGGATCGTCCGCGACCCGGTCGGCCCACGAGGCGTAGAGCTGCGATCGCCCCGGCGCTTCGAGGGCAGCGAAGCGCCGGTATCGCTCGGCGACGGCGGCGAGTTCATCGGGCATGGAGCCATTCTGCGGGAACACCCACGGCGATCGTCGAGTTGAATAGGACGAGGCGAAGGAGCAGACATGACTTATTCCGTGAACAAGACCGACGAGCAGTGGCGCGCCGAGCTGAGCCCTGAGCAGTACGCCGTGCTGCGGCAGGCCGGTACCGAGCGTGCATGGACGGGCGAGCTCCTCGACGAGAGCCGCGCCGGCCTCTACACGTGTGCCGCGTGCGGCGCCGAGCTCTTCCAGAGCGGCACCAAGTTCGACTCGCACTGCGGGTGGCCCAGCTTCTACGAGTCGGTGCGCCCGGAGGCCGTCGAGCTGATCGAGGACCGATCGCACGGCATGGTCCGCACCGAGGTGCGCTGCGCGAACTGCGGCTCGCACCTGGGCCACGTCTTCCCCGACGGTTTCGGCACCCCCACGGGCGACCGCTACTGCATGAACTCCCTGTCGCTGTCCTTCACCCCCGAGACGGAGAAGTGACCAGCGCGTACGAGGCGGCGCGCGCACGGCGCTCGTGGTCACGCGTCACCGACGAGGCGCCGTCGCACGACGAGCTCGTGCGCATCGTGTCGGCGGCGGGCCGCGTGGCCGACCACTCGTCTCTGCGCCCGTGGCGACTGATCGAGCTGCGCGGCGATGACCGGCTGCGGCTGGGTCGCGCGCTCAATAAGGCCGAGGGCAAGCGCGGCGTCTCGACGAAGCCCCTGCGGGCACCTCTGCTCATCGCGGTCGTCGCGAGCTACAGCAAGAAGAGCAAGGTTCCGCGCTGGGAGCAGGAGGCCGTCGCCTCCGGTGTCGCGCACATGGTGAGCCTGCTGCTCGACGAAGCGGGCTGGGGCGTCTTCTGGCGCACAGGTTCGGCCACCCGGTCGAAGCCCATCGCGAAGGCGCACAAGCTCGGCAAGCGGGAAGAGCTGCTCGGCTGGCTCTACGTGGGCGGCAAGCCGCTGGACCGCGACTCCGGCCGCCGCAAGGCGATCGACGCCGAAGCGTTCATTTCGCGGATGCCCTGAAGCCCGTCGGCCCCGCTGCCACGCCGGTCGGGGCCGAACGCGGGCGCACCGGCTGCGGCTGGTCGAGGCTCGGCAGCAGGTCGACCATGTCGACGTCGAGCGCCGCGGCGATCTCGGCGAGCTCTTCGATCGACATCGGGCTCGGATGCCGCACGTGCAGGCGGCGGGCCAGCGTGCGCATCGGGATGCCGCTGGCCTCGGACAGCCACTCCTGCGTCAGACGCTTCTGGGCGAGCACCGCCCGCACCGTTCGAGCTACTCGAGCGCTTAACAGAGTGCCTGCCATATGGCAACCCTATGGCCAAGGTTTGCCAGATGGCAAGAGGCGCGCCAAACTTGGCACGTGCCCACTGGAAAGACTCCCGCCCCTGGTCCCCTCAGCCGCCACATCGCCACGAGCCATGTCCGCCCGTGCACCGGGATCCTCGACCAACTCGTTGACCGAACCTGAGGCTAACGCAAGGACGTGGAATCGGATAGGCACCGAAACGTTAATTCCGTTGGCGGTCAGCTCTACACTGTCGCTGCCGCTCTCGACGTAATTGATGACCCCGTCACATGCAGTCAAAAGGCTCAAGAGCACACCCTCGTTCTCGAAATCGACGACATGCTCTGTGCCAACTTGAGGGTCGAGTACTTTTACGGCGAAGCGCGCTCCGGAGTCAGTATGCTCGGCACCAAAGACGAACCCGAAGCCACCAGTTCCGACACAGGAGATAAGGCGATAATCGCCCACTCCCTGCGCCATGAGTAGATCAATCCACGGATTATTTGCTCTGCTCATCGGGTTAGCCGCGGTACCGTGCCCGCAGGTGATCAAGCTCCTCGGGATGCTCTCGAAGGATCGCAATCACATCGGCAGGGATTTGACCCCGCACGAGATCTATGACTTCGGCCGACACTGAGTAGTAATTCGACATTCGCTGTGCAGTCGAGTCAGCGACTGACCGCTCGCCGCGCTCGATTCGAGACAGGTGCGATGGCGCAATGCCTAACTCCGCGGCCGCCGATCGGAGCGACAGTCCCTGACGACGACGTATCTCTCGAAGTGCAGCTGCAGCACTGACGGCTTCCCCCATGACCCGATCATAGCCATTCGTTGACGGATCTGGCAACGCTGAAAACGGTGAGTAAACGGTGACAGGACCGCTGACAGACGCTGCCGTAACACATTGGAAGCGCTTCTGACCTGGCACTTACTGAGCCGACTACGGGACTCGAACCCGTAACCCCCGTATTACAAGTACGGTGCGCTACCAATTGCGCCAAGTCGGCAAGCCCCGGAATCCCGGGCTTCTGCACTGAGCCTACACGGTTCGGTTGTAGCCGTCTCCGCACAAACTCCGCAGATTCATTCGCTCAGTACCGAGTCTAGGGCGTTGGCCGCTCGACTACCGCCGACCGTCTTGGACATGTAAACCGACATCGTGAGCGACGGGTCAGCGTGTCCTAGGTACTCGGCAATGTCCCGGGGCGTCAGGCCCGCCTGATCGAGTGCGGTTGCGACCGTCTTGCGAAAGCTGTGGAACGTGTACGGCCCGAGAGAGAGCCGTTCGCGAGCGTCCGCCCAGATCCCGGAAGTGTTGTGACGGTCGCGGCGCTTACCGAGCGGCGTAGGGAACACGATGACCGGGTGACGGGGACCGACCGCTCGCCGCCGGAGGACATCGGCAACAGCAGCCGGCACGACGATGGTCCGCTCTCCCGCTTCCGTCTTCGACTTGCGGATAGTGACCGCTCCGGTGTCGAGTTCGACGTCGGTCCAGTCCAACCCCAGCGCCTCGGAGATTCGCACTCCGGTTCCAGCGACGAAGGCGATCAGGTCAACCATGTCCTGCGCCGCTAGTTGCTTGTCAGCGCGCACCGTCTCGAGCAGGTTGGGCAGAACCGAAAGGGGCACGGCCGTGGCACCAGTGCCACCACCCTCGATCGCGGCGAGCTCTCTAACGGGGTTCGTCTTGAGCGCGTCTGAGCGGGTCGCGAGACCCATCATGCCCGACAGCACCGCACGCGCTTTCTTGGCCTCTCCCGGGCCGTTCTCTGCCGCTACGAGCTCGATGAAGCGCTGCAGTCGTTCCGTCGTCGCTTCCGACACGGCCAGGTCACCGATGCGCGGGACGATGATCTTGCGGACGCTGCGCGTGTAGGTCTCGACAGTCCGCGGCGAGCGACCCGACTTCGCGATGAGGAACCGCTCTCCAAGGTCGCTGATCCGGGTCTCCCGCTTGATCTCTTTCGCGGCCGACATCTGTACGTGCAGCAGCGCTTCCTTGAGCGCCGCTTCCGCTTTCGCCGGCGACGGTCCAAGGCGCTCGATCTGCCGCAACTTGCCGTCTTCCGAGCGGTAGCGAGTGCGCGCACGCCAGAGCGTATGACGCCGCCTGTCAGCGTCCGGTACTACTTCAAGGTTCCGCCTCGACCCGTCCGCGGGATACTGCACAGCTTGGACGCGCACACTGCCGTAGCTACTGAGCGGGGTTCGGGGTCGGGCCACGTTCTACCTTCTCGTCGAGTTGAGGAAACGGCCTGCTGTGGACGTGTCCTGTCGTTCGTGGGTCTCGCGCACCTCTTTGTCGAGGCCGCGCAACTCGTCTTCAAGATCGATCTCGATGAAGCTCTCAACGTTCTGGATCGTCTCTTCGATGACTGTCCTGACCGCAGGCTCGTCGGTTTCGTCGAGGAGGCTGCGCAGGTGCGGCAGATGTGCCGAGAGGTCAAGCTTCCACTGCACCACGTCCGCGACCGACTTACGGAACCGTACGAAAGCCTCTCTGCCACGTCGGGCCGAGAGTTCGTAAAAGGACAGGGCTTCAAGCTCAGACATCATGCTCTCGAGGCTGACAGCGAAGATGTGCCCGATGAACTGCGCCTCAACCAGCCGAACCGGGCGTGTACCGGCTTCGATCCGGGACAGCGTCGAGGCATTCATGTACCCGACACCCGCCGCCTTGAGCCGGTCGACAAGCTCAGCCTGAGTCATGCCCTTCTGCTCGCGGAGGGCGCGCAGCCGCTCGCCGTAGCGGATGTCCAGCAGCTCAGTTCGGTCAGTCGTCATACCTTGATTCTCCCACAAACCGCTCCCAGATATGAGGACACTCCGCTTTCATTCTTGCGGAACGAGACGGAACGATCTACGATCTGCATAGAAAGTAGTTTCAGTGCAGATCTGAAAGGCCACAGATGTCCATCCTCGACACCGCAACCCGCCCCGCCGACACCGAACCGGCAGAGCTTCCCCCCATCGCGACCCGCGCACAGGTGGCCGCGTTCACACAGGTCAGCGTCAGCACACTGGCAAAGTGGGCGATGGTTCACGACGGGCCGAAGGTCACCCGCGTGGGCAAGCGCAACGTCAGATACCGCCGCGAGGACGTGCTCGCCTGGCTCGAAAAGGCAGCCTAAGCATGACGTCCCGAGCGCGCGCCGCAGTCCTCGACGGCTACTCGATCGAAGCGTCAGCCTCGCAGCATCCGGCAACGCTGGCCCGAGTCCATGCCATCATCGTGTCTCTTCTCACCGAGCACGGTGCAATGACGCACGACGAGTTGATCGACGCCTACGGCAAGCGGGCAGCGACGACCGAGAGCGTGCCGTTTGCGACGGATCAGTCGATCCGCACCCGCACAGCCGAACTCGTGCATCGCGGACTCGTGCGTGCAGGCGCTGAGCCTGGCCGATCGAAGCACGGACGCCGATCGACCCGGTGGGTGATCGCTTGACCCACGCCCCGCCCGAAACGACCCGCACACGATATCTCGTCACTACCGAGACATCGTCCTCGAACGCTCCCCACAAAGGGAAAAACCCGGCTGGCCGGCCGGGTTTCAGAATCGCCCCCAACCACTACGAAAGGACCGATCTGTCATGAGTATGACACAGAACGCACCCGCACGCCAGATGACCACCTGCACCGAGACGCTTTGCGTCGAGTTCGGGCAGGTACACGAGCCTGACGACTACCACGAGGCGTACCGCGTCACCGTCAACCGCGACTTCCACGAGGCAGTTTGCTACGACATCGCCGTGCGGAAGGAAGTGACCCCCGGCAACGCAACGAACCAGGGATGGTTCATCGAGTTGGACACCCGTGAGTTTTTCGCGGACCTCGAGAGCGTCGGCAAGTTCACCGCGGACCTGAAAGCGGCTGAGAAACTACTGCAGCGTTGCGAGGGGTACGTCAGCATGGAAGCCGTCTCGGACGCTTTCCCCGGCATGAATGTGGCTGATCTCTTCAAGGCCCCGCACATCGTCTCGAACATCACCGGGTACATGCTGTGGCGCCTCGAAGACGTCGCCGCGATGCTCAAGGCGGACCAGAAGTGACCCCGGCACTCAGTGCCGCCCTGACGGCCGTACAAGACGTCATCAACCAGCGGGCGACCCTCATGGAGACCGCGCAAGACACGTTGCACACTATGGGGCACGCGACGCTCGTCCTCGACTGCCGCAACGTCATCCCCAACGGGGAGCGCGTCTACATCGACGAGATCCACAGCATGGACTACAAGCAATCGCCGTCGCTTGAGTATCGGGTCAACGTGACGCCGCTTCCCCGGGTGAGCACGATCAACGTGGCTACGTGGCGGTGGGCGCTCACAGGCGAGGAGACGGTCACTCTGCGGGTGTCCCTGGGCACCTGGCAGGTAGTCCTCTCCGACGAGAAACGACACCTGCTCGTTCAGCTCGCGCCCGACGAGATCGGCCACCGCCGCTCGATCCCCAAGCTCCGCAATTGGGCCGGAAAGAGTGACCTCCGAGTACGGGCACGCGGCGACCACATGCAGCTGATCGACCCGCTCGGGTATGTCGCCCATGAAGGCACGATCGCAAGCGCGTTCCGGTGGCTGTGCGGTTACGAGACAGAAGCGGAGGTCGCGGCGTGAGCATCATCGACCTCCCCGCACCGCCTCTCGTCTCAACCATGCCGATCCGTCTCGCGCTCGAAGCGGACGCAGATCGACTCGCTGATCTGACCGCAGCGGCGCTCGACGAGTTCTACCGGCTCGAATCGCTCACCGCAGCGGCCCGGGACGCGTGGCGCGTCCTAGACCTGCAACGTGCCGCCGTAGAGCGGACGCTGCACGACCTTCCCGAGATGGTGCCCGCCGCAATCAAAGAGGCCCTTTCGGAGAGGCGGGATGCGGCATGACAGCCACCAACACCAGCGGATGCGCCACCTACTCGTGGTGCGTCGAGACCGACCGTGAGCACACAGCCGAAGAGGAAGGGCACTACGGCGAGATCGTCACGGCACGCGCGGGAGCGAGCTCAGTCCGCGTCTGGGCCGATCAGCGGCCCGGGCAGGGCTGGGTGGTCCTACTCGATGAGCTGGAATGGCGCATCCAAGCCGCTACCTCCGCAGACCTAGGCCATCGGATCCAGGAAGAGCTGCGAGACCTCCGATCCATCGTCGACCAGATAGATGACGCGCTCACCCAGTGGCACGCGTCCCTCCCGGCGTAACAAGCCCCTCTCAACACAGGGAGACCCACAAGTGAATAGTTCGACCCGCACCACCACACCCGCAACCCCGAACCGCAGAGGAGACCGAATCGTCAGCAAGCAGACACAGCGACAGGGCCGCACGAGCTGATGCGGTTTCCGAAGCAATTCGTCACGAACGGAGCACTTGCCCGGGCGAAGCTGGCCGGCGGTGATCTCAGGGTCATCGTCGTCCTGATCGCGCTCGCAGGCGAAGACTCGATCGTCTCAGGCGTCACTCAGACCGACATCGCGGACCAGGCGGGACTGTCGCGGAAGTCCACACGCGTAGCTCTCGAGCGGCTGTCATCGCAGCGCCTTGTGACGTTCGAATCAGGCCGCGGGAAGGCCGCGAACTACCGCGTACTGCCCGAGTATTTCACGCCAAACCCGCCCCCAAAGTTGGCACCTACACGGGCCATTAGGGTGCCAACTTATGCACAGGTAAATGGCACCCCTGAGGGTGCCAACTCTGGGGATAACTTGGCACCCCTGAAGGTGCCAACTCCTAGGAGAGACCAGCAGGAACAACTTCGACAGGAGGATGAACTCTTCGAACAGGCGTGGAAGTCGTGGCCCAAGAAGGACGCGAAGAAGGTCGCGCGCGAGGTATTCAGCAGGGCAGCGAAGCGTCGCTCAGCCAAAGATCTAGCTCACGACATCGAGCGGTTCGGACAGGCCTACGCACTCAGCGTCACCGAGATCCACTTCGTTCCGGGTCTCGCTCCGTGGCTACGTCAAGAGCGTTGGAACGATGACCTACCCATCCCCCGTCTCCACGCACCAAAGCCCCGAAGCCGCGACGACGAGAACATGGCGCTCGTTGCACGACTGGCCGCACAAGACCAGCAGCACGCGCGCGACTGCGAAGAAGGCAACCACGATCTACTTCCCGACAACACGTGCAAACACTGCGACGTCAGACCGTGGCAGCTCGAACTGCCCGTAGGCAGCAACTTCTAAACAACCAGTTCCACCCAACACCCTCTCTTCTCTTCACCCCGGGGGTACGGCTCACCACGTACCCCCAAGACCCTCAGTAGCTCAGTGGAAGAGCATCCGCTTTCTAAACGGCCGGCCGCAGGTTCGAATCCTGCCTGGGGGACGCAAGACCAACCGATGAAAGGAAACACGATGACGAAGGCAAAGACCCCGACCATCACGATCGAGACCCCGAAGACCCTCGCGGCAGCCACCGCAGCCGAAGAACTCAGCGCTGCCGCGACACAGCTCGAGAACGCTCAGCAGGCGGCGCTAACCGGGCAGATGAGCGGACGCGACCTCAAAAACGTCCAGGCCGACTACGACCTCGCCAAGCTCCGCTCCGACGCCGTACACGCCGCAGCAGACCGGGAACGAAAGAGCCTCGCTCCCGACCCTGACATCCACACAGCAATCACCGCGCTCATGGGCGATTCGGCGCTCAAGGCCGACGACCTGACCGCAGCATTTGCGCAGCTCGACACCGCTCTGCAGAACATCCGAGAAGTCAACAACAAGCGCAACGCCGCGATCCTCGGTTGGGTCAACAAGCTGCGCGATCTCGGCGTGCCTGACCAGGGCCTCACTATCGGCGACGAAGAGGTGAAGATCTACACCTCAGCAACGGCCGGCACCACCCTGACCATTGGCGGCAATCACATCTCCGCACTGCGGACCCCCGCCGCTTACGTCGCCCACGCCGTCAACCCGCACACACGAGACGCACGCTCACAGCTTCTCGACCCCGCGACGCTCACGCGCCTTGACCAGCGAGACAGCGAGCGAGCGCATATCGTGCGCGTCAAGCTCACCCGGCCCCTCGGCGGCAAGCCCGCCGGCCACATCCTCACAAGTCGCGAGATCAACCCAACGAACCTCGCACGCACGGTCCGCGACGGTCACGCCGAACTGATCGACGGCACACTGCCCGAGATCCCCGAGCAGCCCGCACGCTCACTCCTGCCCGTCGGTTCCGACACCACACCCAGCCAAGGCGCTCTCACGTCCCGAGAGACGGCCGAAAAGAAGCGTGACGATGCCGCGGTGACCCGAGCCGTCGAAGCGGCGTTCTCCTAGCCCCTGCCGGGTACTCCCCTTCGACCCACCAGTACCGCCGGGGATAGCCACCCACATTCTGCATGCGCCTCGGTCCCGTTTTTTCGAAGCGGGATCGGGGCGTTGCGCGTGTCCCTCTACCGAAAATGTGTCAAATGTGAGACGGTAAAACCGAGGATCGAACCTCCTACCCACTTTGCCCCCGCCCTCCGATGTTGATCGGAACTGGCGGGTTTTCCTTTTCCGGGACACGCGCCCCTCGCACGCGGCCACATCGGTTGCCGCTGATAACGTTGTTCGTGCCTCGGTTCAGCATGCCCACTCGCGGTGGGATCTCGACACACCAGCCGCCGCGTCAGCGAGTGTCGGAGCACAGGAGTAACGTAGTAGCCGCTTGGAACAGTTGTGCCTCGAGACTGTGAGTCGCATATATCGAGACAACGAGACAACTGGCTGATACGCTTCCGCTACAGCAACACCTCAACCCACTGGGATACACCCGGTGGGTTTTTTCGTGCCCGTTTACTGGCGCATGTGCCAGCCACCTACAACACCCATCCCTCCCCCGTGCCTGCCTGGCCGGGGGTTTTGTGTTTCCCGGACAAGGAGATCAACGTGCAGATTCCCGAAGGCTGGATCTCGATTGAGCAGGCTGCAGCACTACTCGGCGTATCGGCCAACACCGTTCGACGACGGATCCGAGACCGGCTGATCGTCGGAAGACGGTTCGGCCCAAAACTCCTCCGAGTCGACCAAAGCAAGTTACTCGCGTCACTCACACCGTATCCGCGTAACCCCCGAAGCACCCCGTGAAGGAAAAGCGCGGAGCGGACGAGTACCGCCGTCTGAACGTAGCGATCGAGCATCACCCTCCCAGGTGCGCCGACGATCCGCGATTCATCCGCGACGCAATCGACTATCAGCCGAACGAGCTCAGCGAACTACGCGCCGTCTGCCGCCGCTGCCCTCTCTACGCCCTCTGCGCCTCGTACGGGAAGGCCGCTAAGCCGCCCGCGGGTGTCTGGGCAGGGAGCGTCTACAAACCCCGCAGACAGGCGCACGAAGCCGCTGACTGAGCCAACCTAACAACACGGAGAACAGCTGCAATGAACCCGCTCTCATTCCTCGCTGAGCACGGCATCACCGAAACCCCCTGGGCACGAGACGAGACACAGACGCTGCGCGATGGACTCAAGCAGTGGCGCTACCGAACGCCTTTCCTCGCCACAACAGCGGTTCGCGACCTCGCCTGGTTCGCGGTCGAAGGCTGGCAAGTGTTCCTCCAGGTGCGAGGAGATCGCGTGCTCGTCATCATCACCGAGCCCATGAACAGCGAGGGCCGATGACCCAACGCATCGAAGAGGGCTCGATCATCCTCTCCCCGGCGGACATGCGCATCATCTACGGCCCTTTGCGCATCCGCGAGAACCGAGCGCGAGCCGGCAGCACCACACGCCTCGGACAGATCCTCACGGAGATGTCGATCTGCGCTTTCCACTCGCCTGCCGACCGTGGCAAAGAATCGCGGCGAGACACGGCATCAGAGGAGCGTGATTACTGGACGGTCAGGCAAGTGTCGCGAGCCACGAGACGCGCAGAACGCACCGTCCGACTCGATTGCCAGGAAGGACGACTACCCGCAATCAAGAACCCAACCTGGCTCATCCGAGACGACGACGCACGCAGCTACATCGCAGGCAACCGCAGCACCTGAAGGAGAACAACACATGGCACTCAGCTCGCTCAACAACAAGCTCAACAAGCTCCGCGACACCGCAGCCGCGACTCAAGCAAACCACCGCGAATGGGTCGCGAGCATCCGCGCGGATGAGCGACTGTCGAGCACCGGTAAGAACGCCGAGCTCGCGAAACGCTACCTCTCCGCAAGCCGCACACTCCGCGACCTCGACCGTCAGGAACGAGAAGCACTGGAGAACACCCGCGCCGAGCTAGAGCGGAAGATGTTCGGCCAGTTCAGCAACGACCCGAGCGCAATCATCGCCTACCGCGACGCGCAGGACCGGGCATCGGCGCTCACCGAGAAGGACCAGGCCAAGGCCCTCAACATGATGCACACGGCCAAGCTCGCCGGAGACACCACCTTGCAGACAGCCCTCATCAGCCGCGCACTCAGCGCCGGCTGGGATCGCGTCATCAGCCAGTATAACGCGGACAACCCCGACGTGGCCGGCACCCTCAAGGATCTTGCAGACGTCGTCCACTTCCAGACCGACCCCGACGTTCAGTTCAACGCAACCTCGGCGTACAGCCTCATGAAGCCGCAGGAACTGGGACGGCACACCGACGCCACGCTCGAGCGCATCGCCGCAGAGGAACAGCCCAACGAGGGGCAGATGTGGGGCGAGTCGGGGGCGGCATGAGGGGCGTGGTCCCCCTCCCTCAGCCCCGACCAGCGCGAACCGCCGGAGGGGGGAACTTTCGGTCTGTCGGGTCAAAGGTTTTCCGACTCCCCGAACATTTTGAACCTGACAGACCGAAAGTTCCCCCCTCCGGCGGTTCGGGTATGGGCCCTCTGAGGCCACTCCCGCACCCCGATTTTTCTGCGGGGAGAGAAGGGTCGCCTTCCCGGTGGTCAACCGCTCGAGGTGTTCCAGGCCCTCCCCGCACCCCTGCCGATAGGAGTAACGCGTGACTGAAGAGAACGTTCGAAGAGGACCGCTTGGTCGCGATGAGGCGCAGCGGTGGCTGCTGCAGGAATACGCGAACCGTGCACCGTCCCAGAAGGAGATGGAGGTGCGTCGGGCGTTGGCGCGACAGACATCGACGGAGTGGACCGAAGCCGATGACGAAGCGCTGAGGCGGGCGACTGCTCGGACTATGGAGGACGGATATGGCGAGCACTGACATCCAGGCGCTGATTGACGGGAAACCGTCCGAGGATCCGCAGGCGGTACAGCGGGCTCCGTCGCGACTGTCTGAGCGGCTTGAGGCGCTGATCGAGAAAGCTCGGAACAGGCCGATGGACACCATCTCGTTTGAGGTGACGTTCGGCGAGGAGACGGCAGAGATCATCGTCACGGAAATTCGGGGAGACGACTGGGTTGCGCGTACGCGCACGAATCCCCGTCCCGGTCACACCATCGACGCGAAGTTGTCGTGCAACAGCGATGAGCTCGTCGAATCGTGGCCCGGAGAAGCGGTGACCGTGGCAGGAGACCACCCAACCCCAGAGCAGTGGGCGCAGATCTGGCAGCTCATGGACGCGCCGTCACGCGCTGACGTCGTCTCGGCTCTGTGGTGGATGCACGTTGGGAAGCCGATGCAGATGTTGCAGCACCTGCGAGTCGAGCGCAGAGAGAAGGGAACCGCAGATGGCTGAGCGGACAGTCGCGGTACGGCTCAGCGTGAAGGTCGCTGAGTACAACAAGGCGATGCAGGAAGCGGCCCAGTCGACCCGGAAGGTGGGCTCGGAGGCCGAGAAGCTGGCGCAGGCGCGCGAGTCATTCGATGCTCTGGGGCGCGCCGGCATGGTGGCGGGCGGTCTCATGGCTGCTGGTGTGGCCGTGGCGGTGAAGCGGTTCGCCGACTTCGATGCGGCGATGTCGAACGTTAAGGCGGCGACGCACGAGACCTCCGCGAACATGGATCTTCTGCGGGACGCGGCAATCGATGCTGGATCCTCGACGGTGTATTCCGCTGAGGAGGCGGCTGGGGCTATCGAGGAGTTGGCGAAGGCCGGTGTTTCTACGGCGGACATCCTGGCGGGTGGGCTGGCGGGGGCTCTGGATCTGGCAGCGGCGGGTGAGCTGGACGTGGCACGTGCAGCTGAGGTCACATCCACCGCGCTGAACCAATTCGGTCTGTCGGGGGACGACGCGGCTCACGTCGCCGATGTCCTGGCTGCGGGTGCTGGCAAGGCTATGGGTTCCGTCGACGATCTCGCTAACGGTCTGAAGTTCGTGGGTCCGGTGGCCGCGTCGATGGGTGTCTCGCTCGAAGAGACGACGGGTGTCCTGGCGCTGTTCGCGCAGCAGGGCATCATCGGCGAGCAAGCGGGTACGTCGCTTCGTGGCGTCCTCTCGTCGCTGACGTCTCCGTCGTCTCAGGCGCGGAAGGAGATTGAGCGGCTGGGTCTGACTCTGTACGACTCGCAGGGCAACTTCCTAGGTCTCGAGAATGCCGCACAGCAACTGTCAGGGGCTTACTCCAACATGGATGGCGCCTCGCGAGACGCTTCTCTGGGCATCATCTTCGGGCGGGAAACTGTGACGGCGGCGACCGCGCTGTACCGTGCCGGCGCGAAGGGTGTTCAGGAATGGACCGCAGCCGTGGATGACAGCGGGTATGCGGCGGCAACGGCGCGTGACCGCCTCGACAACCTGAACGGCGATCTTGAAGCGCTGAGCGGGGCGATGGACGCTGCGCTCATTCAGACCGGTGCTGCCGCAAATGACACGCTGCGCGGGTTGGTGCAGTCGATCACCGGCCTCATCGACGTCTACAACGACCTTCCCGAGCCGGTACAGGATGCGGTGCTCGCCGTCGCTGGTGGCACTGCGGCCGTGACCCTCTTCGGCGGTGCTGCATTCTCGGCCGTGCCGAAGTTCCTAGAGATGAAGGCCACGCTGGATGCTTCGGGCATGTCGATCGGCCGTGTTGCGGCCGGGGCTGGCATTGCCGGCCTTGCTCTCGGGGGTCTGTTCGCGATCGTGGGCGAGCTCGCTAAGCGGCATGCGGAAGCGCAGGCGCGCGCGCGGGCCTATGCGGACACTCTCGAGGAGGGCACCAACAACCTGACGAACGCGTCTAGAGACTTCGCAAAGGAGAACCTGGCCGCTGAGCAGTCGTGGTTGTGGATCTCTCGCGGGTCGGCATACGACGCAGCGGAGAAGCTCGGCATCTCTCTCACTACGGTCACTGATGCGGCCACGGGCAACGTCGATGCGCTCAAGGAACTGCAGGGGGTTCTAGCGGCCGGGGAGGGGCAGACGGAGGCCGCTCAGGAGATGGCGGACCGTCTCGGTATCTCCCTGGGCGATGTGTCCTCCGCGTCTACTGTCCTCACCGAAGCAGTGCTCGGCGAGAACCGATCGATCGAAGACGCCATACGCCTTAACGAGCAGAAGAACAGCGTCACAGAGGTAGCTGCGGAGGTCACCAAGACAGCCGCAGACGCCTACCTCGAAGCCGCGGACCAAGCTGGCGGCTTGAACGACCAGCTGAACCAGCTGATCGACACCATCAACGAAGCGAACGGGGTCGGTCAGGACGCGATCATCTCGAACATCGAGTACCAGAACGCCCTGGCGAACGTGGACGACACGATCGCCCGTGCGCGTGAGGGGCAGGAAGGTTACTCGATCACTCTCGATCAGGGGACCGAAGCGGGCCGCAACAACCTCGACATGCTCGTCGACCTGGCATCGAAGTCACAAGACGCGGCACAGGCACAGTACAACGCGTCGCAAAACACCGATGAGTTCCGCCAGGCGCTCATCAATGGCCGTGAGGATCTGATCCGTCGCGCTCAGGATCTCGGTTACACCGCCGAGGAAGCGCAGAGCCTTGCTGACAAGATCTACGCGATTCCCCCCGAGAAGGAGTTTCAGGTCATCGGGGAGACCGCATCAGCACAGCAGCGGGTTGAGCGGTTCCTGGCGGCGATCAACGCAATACCATCCGGCAAGACCGTGACCCTCAGTGCGAACGTAGGTGGCCTCGGAGCGATTGTTGGCGCGTCTGCGAACGGGAACCTCTACGACCACTCCCGCGCGTTCGCTGATGGCGGCATCGTCCAGACCGGCATTTACAGCGCCAGACCAGCCGCAATCCATAAGTTCGCTGAGCCGGAGACCGTCTGGGAGGCATATATCTCGGGGAAGCCGGATCAGCGGGATCGGAACATCGGGATCTGGCAGGAGGCGGGGAATCGCCTAGGCATTCAAACGGTCGCGCCGGCTGCCAGCCCCGTCGTCTATGTCGAGAACCCGTTCACCGGTGACTACCTGCTCGGACGGGTTAAATCCGTGGCAGACGCGTCGTCAGTAGATGCCGTGACCGGTTTGACATCGTCATTCAGAGGGGGCCGGCGGGTGTGACGAACGTTTGGGCGAGGATGATCTCATGAATGGTGCGAGACAGCCGGGATCCAGGCCAGTGGACGAGCTTCGTGCGGCACGTATGGTCGCCGCTGCGTTGAGCCGCTCGAACGACGTTTTCCGCGCTGCGTATCAAGAAATGGTGAGCGACCCATGGCGTGACGGGGAGTTGGACCCGACCCTCAACGTGGTACGAGAGTTGGTGAGCAACGTTGCCCATGCGCTTCGAAATGAGTTCGGGTCAGAAGCTGAAGCCATCATCCAAGCGCTGGTAGCGTCTCTGACTCACGAAAGCGAATCAGAGTCGGAGCCCGGCGGCTAGGCCGGAGCGCGTCAGCCGCGCTCGAGGTTCTCGTTCACCCTGCGCATCTGCCGAGCGATGACGTCGATTGCTGTGGGTTCCGCGATCGAGAATCGCCACGGGCGTAGATCAAGGATGTGTGGCTCGGTGTAGCGACGGATGCCAGTGGCATCGGAGTAGGTGGCTGTCACTTCGTACCGCTGGGGAAGCTCCTCGCTACCGACTACGTTGGCGGTGTAATCGAGAATGTAGTCGAGCTGTTGTCCAGGGTGCAGCATTCCGATCACCGGTTCACCCGAGAAGACCTCCGACAACGCGACCATCGCCGGATCCTCCTCGGCGGTGCCGGGTCGTCCTTCCCCGCTCGTCTCGAAGGCTGGCGAGACGGTGAGCGAGATTTCGCGCGCCGGTGTCCGACCCACGCACTCGATCACGACGAAGAGCACCCCCGTGTGGCGAGGATCCTTCGGACGGGCACCGGGGATGACCCGCAGATCGAATCGCACCGAGATGTACGGTCTCGCTTCGGATTCGGCGGCCTCCGCAGCGCGCAGATTCGCCTCTGCGGACAGACGCAGTTGGTGACGCCCCTGGCGAAGCTGACTGAGTGCGACGATGGCTGCAGTGGCAGCCACAACGAGGGTCAACACCGCTGCGACCGCCTGCCATTCGCTCGCGGTGGGGAACCCCTCGATCCGCCACCATAAGCCGACAAAGTGCAGGACCTCTAGTTGAGACGTCATCATCGACTGGTCTCAGCTAGCGGCGAGCTCGTCGATCAGCCCGATCAGTTCGGGCAGTCTCGAGGTAGCCGTATCCGGAGAATCCAGAACGTCGATCTGCAGGCTGAGTAGGTCCCGGCTAATCCGGTTCGCATCGATCGTGGGCACACCGGACTCGTGCACGAGGGGAAGGATCCGTTCGATGCCCTCCGCGACCTGCGCCCCTATGGCCGAATCGTCGAGGTCCTGCGCCCATTGGCTCGCAGTTTCCACAGAGTCGATGTCGTTTGGTGCAATGTTGGCAGCCGGGCTTGAGACGGCGGCAGAGGGCGAGACCGAGTCTGCATCACGCGTGCCGGTGCTCGAGCATCCCGCAAGCAAGATGAGGGTAAGAGCGACGGCGACGGCCTCAGCGCGTTTCATGCCCGCAGCCTATCCACCGGCAGAGACATCGGCCCTGCTCATGGGCGCACCGTGCGTTGGTATCCCTCGACGCCGACGCCCCTCCGCTACCCACCGGTCAGCGCCGGGTATGCCGCGTAGAGCGGTCACGATCGCGCTCGTCTCGCGCGTCTCGAAGTAACCAGCCCACGTGCCGGCGACCCGAGCGAGGATGTCGACGCGATCCCCCGCCGCCGCGACGAGCTCGCGGATCACGGCGGCTGGGTCCGTCGTGTAACGGTTGCGAGAGCAGATCGCGGAGAGAGTCACGTCTAACTGCATCTCGGCGGTGAGCGGTGATCGCATGGCCGGGATCCTTCCTCCGGCCGAGAAGCTGCCATCCTACGCCGACATTGGTACGTTCTGCTGTCGCGCGATCAGGCCGCAGCCATCCCACCTGTGGCACCATGGGAGATGTCTGACCCCCGCACTATCTTGTGCAGGAGGAAAGAAAGGAGGCAAGCATGAGCATCATCGAGATCACTGTGACGGCTAGCGAGGAGCTGGACGCGGATGAGTCTCGCGAGGCCATGGCGCGTCTCGTGGGTGACCGCCTCGGCATCTCGCTCGATGAGTTTCTTCACAACGTGGACGAGGGCGCATATAACGGTAGCGACGACGTCGACGTGCTGCACTTGGTGACGCTGGCTCCCTTCGCCCGCTGAGACTCCGAATGCCCGGAAGAACGCCTGCGGAAGCCCATCGCGCGTTCGTCGAGCCACTCGAAGCGGCGGTGGCCTGCCTGGGCCTTGCCAAGATCACGTTCTCAAACGGCGGTGCGTACAACGTACATAAGGATCACGCATGGAATCTCGGCCGCCTAGGCGCTGGGATGGTCTTCCCGGGCGGCTACTGCTTCCGGGCGGCGATGAAGTACCGGTTCGTTCCGCACGAAACTGGCTGGCGCGTCACGACCCTGGAGTACATCTACTCTCTGAGCGTCGCTGACGAGGTCCTGTGGGCCATGCACTGGCACCCTGTGGGCGACAGCCATGAGACGCGCCCTCACCTGCACATGGCAATACCAGGTGCCGGCGGGGCTAGGGCTCATCGACCGGTGCCTCGAATGACCTTCGAGGAAGCCGTGGAATGGGTGATCGAATCTGGCATCGATCCAGCTCGGGATGACTGGATGGACGTTCTCACCAAGAGCAAACAGCTTCACGTCCTGCACCGCACCTGGCACGGAGACTCAGGCCAGCCTGACGAGTCATGAATCCCCAGCGCGAAGCGACAGTCGACGTCCTCGAGATGTCTCGAGTGCTTTCGGTCAGCCCGGACACCATCTACCGGTGGGCGCGCTCCGGAGTCATACCAGCCCTCAAGATCAGCAACCGGTGGCGCTTCATCGTTACCGAAGTGCTCGAGAGCGTCCGCCAGAAGGCCGAGCCTCACCCTGACCCGTGGCACCAGTCGCCCAGGACGGCCGCAACCAGGCAGGGTTGGGAACGTCGATGGGCCAGGGGTCGAACGCCCTAGACGTCGCTGACATCGGGAAGGCGCTGGCCGGCCGTCACTACCGACTCGATACGGTCTGCCAACGCCGCCGAAGTCTGCGTCCGCCTCGAGCGCAACTCCGGGACGGCGTCTGCAGCAAGCCGTGCCAGTTCTCGGTACCGCCCCTGCAGCCGCCGGTACTCCTGCCCTAGAGAGGGACGCGTACCACCGACCCAACTCAGGAGGATTGCTCGCCGACCAGCCGTCCTCTCGAACGACTTTCGCACGACCTCCTCTTTCTCCTCGTCCGTCATCCACTTGAGCTCGTCGCGGCCGCCGGCGATCTCGCCCTCGATGAGAGCCTCGATCTCTGGCCGCGTCTGCTGCTCCTCGTGCGCGATCGCACGCACGAATCGAAGCGGATCTTGCTGAGCAAGGGACATCGCGACCCGCTTCGTGACCGGCCACGGAATCAGCCATCCGTCTGCGTCGCGGTAGGTGTCAGGGTGCCCGAGGAGCTCCGCGACGGCGATACCAGCCATAGCCGAGAGCCGCTGCGGATCCTTCAGCTCGAGGGTGCCACCCGGCTTGTACCCCAGGAACGCGATCTCCTCTGTCACGACCGCAAGGAACACCTCGATCGCCGCGTCGCGTTCATCATCGTCGAAGGGATGGCCCACAGCGCGCGACCAGCTATCGACCGACTCGATGTAAACGTCGCGCTGATCCCACGGAATCCTGCACCGCCCTATCGGCGACCAAGCGGCCCGTGCCGCCATGTCCGGATCAAGATGCTGTACCTTCACGCGCTTCGGCTTGCCCTCGGCTACCTCGAGCAGCTCGACGCGTCGCCAACGTCGCTTCTCGACGTGCCACCACAACCACTCCCGACCGACGTCGGCGTGGGTGGGGTATTGATCCGGGATGCGGATCCCGACTTCGCTCGCGCGCCGGCCGATCTCGCTCAGCTCATCCATCAGTCAAGCGTGCGCCGTCACCGGTGCGAGAAACAACGAGCGCTAGTGCGCTACTCCGCATTTACTCCGCACATTCCCCGGAATGAGCAGGAATGACGGGAAACGTTCTAGCCCGGAAACGCGTACCAAACGGAACGCTACGCAACTCCGCGGAATGACGGGAAACAACCGTTTCCGGTATTACAAGTACGGTGCGCTACCAATTGCGCCAAGTCGGCAAGCCCCGTCGCGCGGGACGAGAGCCGTACCCCGCGGCACGGCACTTCCGAATCGAGTCTAGAGCGTGCAGGCTGAAGCCCTGACCTCGCCGCGAGGGTTAGCCCGCACTGGCGGAGGTGCCGGTCGGGTCGGGGGCGCCGTCGGGCTCGTAGTGGCCGAGGGACTTCTCCTGCAGGTAGGCGCACAGCTCCGCGGCGATCAGCAGCTCGTGAGTCAGCGCGTTCAGCTCGAAGCTCGACAGCACGAGCGTCTGGTCATGGGGCTCGATCGAGACCGACCAGCTGAGGTCGTCAGCCTCACCGGTCGGCTCGATGTAGACCGCGTTCGGGGCGTGTTCGAGCGGGACCAGGACGAGACCGGTGTCCGCGCCATCCGACCCGTCCTGCACGGCCACACGCACCTCGTCGCCGGCGCCGCGCGATTCGATGAACTCCGCGACCCAGTGTTCCAGGGTCTTCTTGCTGTGGAAGGGCACGGTGGTGTCTCTCTGGGAAAGGCTGCGCGCGCGGGAAGCGCACAACACGACGCGGCGGGGCGGGCGGGGCCATCGCGGCGTCGAGATTATCACTCGGGACGCGCTCGTCCCGCACCGCAACCGCGCAAAGCGGATGACGCGGCGATCGGTGACGTGACGGGGGCGCGAACCGGCTGGGCTCAGGACGCGGGCGTCGGCGTCGGGGTGGGAGTCGGGGCCGACCGGTAGTACGCGTCGCTCGCCGTGGTGAGCACGAACTGCGAGAACTCCGCGGGATCGGCCAGGTCGCCGATGTACTGCTTGCCGTTCACCAGGACCATCGGCGTGCCGGTCAGCGAGAGGCCGTCCGTGTCGGGGATGCCGGCGACCGCGCGCTCGGTGGCGGCTTTGGCCCACGCTGCGTACGAGCCCGACTCGATGCACTCGCGAATCACCTTGGTCGAGTCGACACCGGAGGCCAGCGCCATGTCGGCCAGCTGCGTGTCCGAGAAGCCGTCGGTGTCGACGTCCGGCTGACGGGTGAGCAGTTCGTTGTTGAACGCGTAGAACGCGTCGGGCGAGTGCGTCGCGACGCATGCTGCCGCGCTGGCAGCACGGAGCGAGTACTTCGTGCCGTTCGACTTCGCGGTGAGCATGGCGACCGGGTAGTAGCTGAGGGTGACGGCGCCGTCGTCGACCCACGACGTCAGCTGCTGCGAGTTGGCCAGCTGCCACTCGCGCGCACCGGCGGAGAGGTAGTCGACGTAGACGCGGATCTCGACGGGGGGCTGCGCCGTCGCCGTCGGAGCCGGCAGTCCCTCGGCGGGTTCAGCGGCTTCGGTCGACTCCGCCGGCTCGGCCGGAGCTTCGGCCTGCGCCTCGATGTCGGTCGCGATCGATCCCGTGACGACATCCGCCACGACGAAGCCGTCGCGCGACGAGGTCGCCGGCTGGAGTTGCGGCTGACTGGTCGCGCCCGAGACCGTCATCGTCACCATGACGGCGGCTGTGGCGACGGCGCCGACAGCCAGCAGGCCGAGGCCCGAGCGGCGCGCGATGCGGGCCCGGGACTGGCGCGTGTGAACCTGGAGCGCCTTCTCGCGAACCGCTTCACGGCGGTCGGTGACCGCCGGCGATTCGGGCGCGTCGTGGGTGTCGTCAGAAGACATGAAACCTCGGAGAACGAAAAGGATGAGGGCCGCGCGAGGACTCGTCGCGGGCTTCACGAGTCAGTCGATGGTAATCAGCCAGTCTGGGAAAGCCCAGAGCACTTCGCGTGGCGGCGCATCCGCGGCGGGCGTCCGCGCGCTCATTCCGCTCGCGCGCGTGCCATACTGAGATCGCGTCCAACGATGGGCGTACGGGGGCGACCCCGTTCCATTCACAACGGATCGTCCGGCACGTACCTGCCGGTGAAGGAGAAGAAACGATGGCGTCCGTCACTTTCGACAACGCAACCCGCCTGTACCCCGGGGGCACCCGTCCCGCGGTCGACAAGCTCAACCTCGAGGTGGGCGACGGCGAGTTCCTCGTCCTGGTCGGCCCCTCCGGCTGCGGTAAGTCCACCTCGCTGCGCATGCTCGCCGGTCTCGAAGAGGTCAACTCGGGCAGCATCCGCATCGGCGACCGCGACGTCACCGACGTCCCGCCGAAGGACCGTGACATCGCGATGGTCTTCCAGAACTACGCGCTGTACCCGCACATGACCGTCGCCGAGAACATGGGCTTCGCCCTGAAGATCGCCGGCGTCGGCAAGGAAGAGCGCGCTCAGCGCGTGCTCGAGGCCGCCAAGCTGCTCGACCTGGAGCAGTACCTGACCCGCAAGCCGAAGGCCCTCTCGGGTGGTCAGCGTCAGCGTGTCGCCATGGGTCGCGCCATCGTGCGTCAGCCCCAGGTGTTCCTCATGGACGAGCCGCTGTCGAACCTCGACGCCAAGCTCCGCGTCCAGACGCGCACCCAGATCGCGTCGCTGCAGCGTCGCCTGGGCGTCACCACGGTCTACGTCACGCACGACCAGACCGAGGCGCTCACGATGGGCGACCGCATCGCGGTGCTCAAGGACGGCCTCCTGCAGCAGGTGGGCACGCCCCGCGACCTGTACGAGAAGCCGAACAACGTGTTCGTCGCCGGCTTCATCGGCTCGCCGGCGATGAACCTCTTCCCGGCAGACCTCGCCGACGGCGGCGTCCGCTTCGGTTCGGAGGTCGTCCCGCTCGACCGCGACACCGTCGGTCGTGCGCACGGCAGCCAGGTCACCGTGGGCGTGCGTCCCGAGGACATCGAGGTCGGCCCCGCCGACGGCCGCGGCCTGCCCGTGCAGGTCGACCTGGTCGAAGAGCTCGGCGCTGACGGCTACCTCTACGGCCACACCGATGTCAGCGGCAAGCGCGTCGACATCGTCGCGCGCGTCGACGGCCGCAACCACCCGAACGCGGGCCAGACCGTGACGCTTGCCGCCAAGCCCGGCCACGTCCACGCGTTCGACCTCGAGACCGGCGACCGTCTGAACGACAAGGCCATCGCCTCGGCCTGATCCGGTATCTTCATACGCTGCGGCGCGGGTGGCCATCGGTCGCCCGCGCCGCAGCTCTGTGCCCCCACCCGATCGGAGAACCCGTGCGCTCCTCGCTCTCGATCACAGCCAGCAGCGTCGATCCGGGCCTGCTCGCCCTGCCCTGGTCCACGACGCTGGCCGACTGGTCGACCCCCGACATCGTGTATCTGCCGAAGGGCATCTCGCGCCACCTGGTGCGCTTCGCGAACCTGTCGGGGCGCGTGGTCGCCATCAAGGAGACGACCGCGACGATGGCGCGTCGCGAGTACGAGATGCTCGGGTCGCTGCAGCGCCTGGATGTGCCGTGCGTCGAGCGGGTCGCCGTGATCGACGGCCGGCGCGACGAGAACGGCGAGGAGCTGCCGGCGGCTCTCGTCACCGCGCACCTGAAGTTCTCGCTCCCCTACCGGGCGCTGTTCACGCAGGTCCTCCGCCCCGACACCGCCACGCGCCTCGTCGACGCCCTCGCGGTGCTGCTCGTGCGCCTGCACAACGTCGGCTTCTTCTGGGGCGACGTGTCGCTGTCGAACACGCTCTTCCGACGGGATGCCGGCGCCTTCGCCGCCTACCTCGTCGACGCCGAGACCGGCGAGCTCCACGAGCGCGCACTGACGCGAGGACAGCGGATGCACGACCTCGACATCGCACGGACGAACATCGCGGGCGAGATCATGGACCTCGAGGCCGGAGGGCGGCTCGAGGGCGGGGTGGATGCCGTGGCCATCGCCGACGGCATCATGTCGTCGTATCACTCGCTGTGGGCGGCGCTGACCGACCAGGAGACGTTCTCGGCCAACGAGTCGTGGCGCATCACCGAGCGTGTGCAGAAGCTCAACTCGCTCGGCTTCGACATCGGCGAGATGTCGATCGACGCCGCAGCCGACGGCACACGCGTGTCGATCCAGCCGAAGGTCGTCGATGCGGGGCACCATCAGCGCCGCCTGCTGCGTCTGACGGGACTGGATGTCGAGGAGAACCAGGCTCGGCGCCTGCTGAACGACCTCGACGAGTTCAGCGCCCGCGTCTCGCGGCTCGGGTCGAACGAGGAGATGGTCGCGCACGAGTGGCTCACCCGCGTGTTCGAGCCGGTCGTGCTCTCCGTGCCGTGGGACCTGCGAGCCAAGCTCGAGCCGGCTGAGCTCTTCCACCAGGTGCTCGAGCACCGGTGGTACCTGTCGCAGACCGAGGGCCGTTCCGTGCCCCTCGCCGAGGTGCTCTCGTCCTACGTCGAGAACGTCCTCCGCCATCGGCGCGACGAGGCGACCGTCATGGGTCCGCCGACCGAGACGATGTCGGTGCCGATCGTCACCGACGCCGTTCCGGTCGAAGACGACGACGAGAGCACCGTCGACTGGCGCGACCTGGTCTGAGATCGCGCCAGCCGCGATCGCTGCGGCGGCTCAGTAGCCGACGGTGAACCGCTCGCGGACGTGCCGCGGGTTCTCGATCTCGTCGAGCACCGCGATCGCGAAATCGGGGCCCGAGATGAACGAGTCGCCGTTCTCGTCGGTGACGAGCACGTCTCCCCCGTCCCGGTAGCTGCCCGTGCGCTCGCCCGGGTTGAACGAGCCGAAGCCGCCGGCGGGATGGATGAAGAACCAGTCGCGTCCGGTGGCGTCAGCCTGCAGGTCCTCGAGGACCCCGATCGCCTCGAGCGCCTCGTCCTTGAACTCCTCGGGGAAGCCGCTGTCGATCAGTCGCGGGCCCCCGGGGGCGACGAGACTGCCACCGGCACCGCCGACGACCCCGACACGGACGTTCTCGGGCAGTGCCGTCACCAGCAGCGCCGTGTTCGGCCGCACCTGCCCCTGCATGTCGCCGCGCGGAGCGACGGCCAAGACGACGACATCCACCCCGTCGAGCTGCTCGACGAGCGCCGGAACGTCGAGCAGCGTGCCCTCGATGTACGTGGCGCCGTCGACGCGGTCGGCCGGCAGCTTCCGTGCCACCGAGACGGCGGTGTGACCGCGCGAGACGGCCTCGGCGACGATGTGGCTGCCGGCGTATCCGGTGCCTCCGATGACGGCGATGCGAGCCATGGCGTTCCCTTCGTTGGCTGTTCCCCGGCTGACGGATGCGGCTGCGGCCGCGGTCAGCGCACGGGCTGAGCGTGCCAGATGCGGTCGATGTAGTCGCGGATGGATCGGTCGGACGAGAAGAAGCCCGTCCGGGCGACGTTGAGGATGGCCGATCGCGTCCAGGCGTCGCGGTCGGCGTAAGCGGCATCCACACGCTCCTGGGCGGCGATGTACGACGTGTAGTCGGCCAGCACCATGAAGCGGTCGTCGTAGAGCAGGTTCGAGACGATCGGCTCGAACGTCGAGCGGTCGCCGCCCGAGAAGACGCCAGACGAGATGAGATCGAGGGCTCGGCGCAGTTCGTCGTCGGCCTGGGCGAACTCGCCCGGGCGATAACCCCGCGCCCAGAGCTCCTCGACCTCGGGCTCGCTCATGCCGAAGAGGAAGAAGTTGTCGTCGCCCACGAGCTCGCGGATCTCGACGTTCGCGCCGTCGTCGGTGCCGATCGTGAGCGCGCCGTTGAGGGCGAACTTCATGTTGCCGGTGCCCGACGCCTCCTTGCCTGCGAGCGAGATCTGCTCCGACAGGTCGGCGGCCGGGATCACGCGCTCGGCGAGCGTGACGTTGTAGTTCGGCGGGAAGACGACCTTCAGGCGGCCCTCGAGGCGCGGGTCGCTGTTGACGACCGAGCCGACGGCGTTGATGAGGTGGATGACCCGCTTGGCCATCGCGTACCCGGGCGCCGCCTTGGCTCCGAAGATGAAGGTGCGCGGCTGCAGGTCGGACGCCGCGACCCGGCCCGACACGACCCGCTCGTAGAGGGTCACGATGTGCAGCACCTTGAGCATCTGCCGCTTGTACTCGTGCAGGCGCTTGACCATCACGTCGAGCAGGTGGTCGTCGGCGATCGCGAAGCCGTCGCGGGCGAGCAGCACCTCGTTCAGGCGGCGCTTGTTGGCGGCCTTCACGCCGGCGAAGGCGGCACGGAAGTCGGCGTCCTCGGCGTACGACTCGAGCTCGCGCAACCGCTCGAGGTCGGTGAGCCAGCCGGTGCCGAGCGCCGCGGTGATGAGCTCGGAGAGCTCGGGGTTGGCCAGGCGCATGAACCGGCGCGGCGTCACGCCGTTCGTGACGTTCGTGAACTTCTCGGGCATCATCTCGTCGAAGTCGTGCAGCACCTTCTCGCGCAGCAGCTGCGAGTGCAGCTCCGCGACGCCGTTGACCTTCGCGCCCGCGACCGTCGCGAGGTACGCCATGCGCACCGACGCGGGGTTCTCCGAGATGATCGACATGTCGCGCAGACGGCGTTCGTCGTCGCCGAAGCGCTCGCGCACCGCGAGGAGGAACTCGTCGTTGATGCGGTAGATGATCTCGAGGTGACGCGGCAGCAGGCGTCCCAGCAGATCGACCGACCAGACCTCCAGCGCCTCGGGCAGAAGCGTGTGGCACGTGTACGCGAAGCACTTCTGGGTGATGGCCCACGCGGCATCCCAGTCGAGCTTGCGCTCGTCGACCAGCACCCGCATCATCTCGGGAACCGCGATGACGGGATGCGTGTCGTTGAGCTGGAAGATCACGCGATCGGGCAGCTTCGTCAGATCGAAGTCCTCGGGCAGCACCTTCGACATGTAGTCGGCGATGGACGCCGCGACGAAGAAGTACTGCTGCTGCAGGCGCAGCTCCTTGCCCTGCGGGGTGGAGTCCTCGGGGTAGAGCACCTTCGAGATGTTCTCGGCGAAGGTCTGCGCGCGCACCGCCTCGACGTAGTCGCCGCTGTTGAACGTGCGCAGGTCGAAGGCCTTCGTAGCCTCGGCGCTCCACAGGCGAAGCGTGTTGACGCGGCCGTTCTGATAGCCCGGGACCATGTAGTTGTAGGGCACCGCCCGAACGCTCCACGCCGGCACCCAGCGCGAGCGCAGCACGCCGTCGTCGTCGTACGTCTCGGTGTGTCCGGCGAACGACACCGTCTGCGCTGCCTCGGGGTGACGGAACTCCCACGGCGAGCCGAGCGCCAGCCAGGCGTCGGGCTTCTCGATCTGCTGACCGTCGCGGAACACCTGCCGGAAGATGCCGTACTCGTAGCGGATGCCGTAGCCGATGCTCGGCACGCTCAGGGTGGCGAGCGAATCGATGAAGCACGCCGCCAGACGCCCGAGACCGCCGTTGCCGAGGCCCGGCTCGACCTCGTGAGCACGCATCGAGTCGATGTCGATGCCGCACGCCGCGAGGGCCTGGGTCGCAATGTCGGTCAGGCCCGATGCCAGGAGGTTGTTGTCGAGCTGGCGTCCGAGCAGGTACTCGGCCGAGAGGTAGCAGACGGCCTTGCTCTGGTCGGCGCGCTGCCTCCGCTGGTCCTCGAGCCAGCGCGCGACGAGGTAGTCGCGCACGGTCGACGCCAGTGCCAGGTACTTGTCGGTCTCGGTGGCCGACGACAGTGCGACGCCGCGTTCGAGGTTCAGATTGACCAGGAACTCGCGCACGAAGCCGTCAACGGTGGCCGGCGGTGAGCTCACCGGGGCCAGAGCCAGCGGATGCGTCGCCGTCAGCGGACGGGGGGCAGGAGTCTTGTCGTTCTCGGACACGGTTCGAAACTACCCAATGGCACCGCGTCCTGTCCGGTCCCCGGCGCGCGGGCAGCCGGAATTTACAGGAAGGTCATCAGACCGTCCCGGCGCGACGACCCGGACTCACTCCTGAGCGGCACGAATGGTCGCGACCTGATACAGCGCGACCGACGCGGCGATGCCGGCGTTGAGCGATTCGGTGGCGGCCGAGATCGGAATCGACACGACCTGGTCGCACGTCTCGGTGACCAGTCGCGACAGGCCCTTGCCCTCGGACCCGACGACGATCGCCACGGGACGGTCGGCCAGCTGCAGCGCCGGCAGCGCCACGTCGCCGTCACCGTCGAGGCCGAGCACGAACACGCCCTGCTTCTTGAACTCTTTGAGCGTCGTCGTCAGGTTCGGCGCGATCGCGACGGGGATGCGGGCGGCCGCGCCCGCGCTGGTCTTCCACGCGGCGGAGTTCACACCCGCCGAGCGGCGCTGCGGGATGATGACACCGTGGCCGCCGAACGCGGCCGCCGAACGCATGATCGCGCCCAGGTTGCGCGGGTCGGTCACGCTGTCGAGCGCGACGAACAGCGGGGTCTCGCCGCGATCGATGACCTGCTCGAGCAGGTCCTGCGGGTGGGCGTACTCGTACGGCGGCACCTTGATCGCGACGCCCTGGTGCACGCCGTCGAAGCCGGCCATGCGGTCGAGCTCCTGGCGCGTGACCTCGAGCACCGGGATGTTGCGGTTCGTGGCGATCGACAGCATCTCCTTGACGCGGTCGTCCATCTCGACGCGCTGGGCGATGTAGAACGCCGTCGCGGGGATCTTGGCGCGGAGCGCCTCGAGCACGCTGTTGCGGCCCGTCACCGTCTCGGTGTCATCGCCCGCCTTCGCCTTGGGAGCACGGTTGCCACCGCTCGGACGCTGCGACACCTTGCCGCCGGCGGCGATGAACCGTTCCTGGGCGGCCTTGCGCTTGCCGGCGGGGTGCCAGGCGCGGTCCTCGGCCTTCGGGGTCGGCCCGCGACCCTCGAGCGAGCGACGGTTCTTGCCGCCGGTGCCCTTGGTCGGGCCCTTCTTCTTGCCGCGTCCGGCGGACGGGTTTCCTGGCTTAGCCACGGTTCACACTCCAATGGGTCCCCTCGGGACCGTCTTCGAGGACGATGCCGGCCGCCGCGATCGCGTCGCGGATGCGATCGGCCGTCGCCCAGTCCTTGGTGGCGCGCGCGTCGGCGCGCTGGTCGATCATGGTGCGCACGAGGGCGTCGAGCGCCGCGGTCTCGGCTGCCGGCGAGAGGGCGCCGGCCGGCGACGCGACCTCGAGCCCGAGGACGTCGAGCATTGCCGCGACCGAACGAGCGGCCGCAGCCGCGGCATCCGTGTCTCCGGCGTCGATGGCGGTGTTCCCGGCGCGCACGGTCTCGTGCACGACCGCGAGCGCCTGGGGCACGCCCAGGTCGTCGTCCATCGCAGCGGCGAAGGCGTCAGGAACCGACGCGGTCTCGCCGCCGGTCGCGTCCGGCACCGCCCGGGCCACGCGCTGCTGGAAGGAGCGGATGCGGTCGAGCGCGGCTTCGGCCTCGTCGAAACTGGCGGGGCTCAGGTCGAGGTTCGAGCGGTAGTGCGCGGCGCCCAGCGCGTATCGCACGACGAGAGGGTCGCGCTCCGCGAGCACGTCGTCGGCGAGCAGGAAGTTGCCGAGCGACTTCGACATCTTCTGGTCGCCCACGGTGACCAGGCCGTTGTGCACCCAGTACCGGGCGAAGGCGTCACCGGCCGCTGTGGACTGCGCCAGCTCGTTCTCGTGGTGCGGGAACCGCAGGTCGAGCCCGCCGCCGTGGATGTCGAACTCGGGGCCGAGGTAGCGCCGGCTCATCGCCGAGCACTCGATGTGCCATCCGGGTCGTCCGCGGCCCCACGGCGACACCCACGATGCGTCGACGGGCTCGTCGGCCTTGGCGCCCTTCCACAGCGCGAAGTCGCGGGGGTCGCGCTTGCCACGGGGATCGGCGTCGGCGGCGGCCTCCATGGCGTCGAGCGACTGCCGCGTCAGCGAGCCGTACTCGGACCAGGACCGTACGTCGAAGTAGACGTCACCCGAGCCGTCGGGCGCCGCGTACGCGTGACCGCGCTCGATGAGCGTCTCGATGAGCTCGATCATCTGCGGGACGGATGCCGTGGCGCGCGGCTCGTACGTCGGAGCCAGCACCCCCACCGCCGCGTAGGCACGTGTGAACTCGAGCTCGATACGGTAGGCCAGCGCCCACCACGGCTCGCGCTCGGTGGCGTTGGCGAGGATCTTGTCGTCGATGTCGGTGACGTTGCGCACGAAGGTCACGCGACCGAAGCGGTGCGTGAGCCACCGGCGCAGGATGTCGAAGCCGACGGCGGCGCGGACGTGGCCGATGTGCGGGCCCGACTGCACCGTCGGGCCGCAGACGTACATCGTGACGTTCGACGCGTCGCGGGGCGCGAAGTCGCGCAGCGCCTGCGCGCGAGTGTCGTAAAGCCGAACGGTCACCGCATAATCCTACCGGCGGGCCGCCGCAGCCCCGCGGGCACGCGCCGCGCGGCCGAGGCGGTACAACTGAAGGATGCCGTTCGTGATCGCCGTCCTCGTCGCGGCCGTGCTCTTCGGCACCACCGGCACCGCGCAGGCACTCGGCCCGGACGACACCACTCCCCTCGGCGTGGGCGCGGCGCGCCTCGTCGTCGGCGGCGCCGCGCTCGGGCTCGTCGGCCTCGTCGCGGGCTCGCGTCGCCAGCGCGCCCGGTCGGCAGCCGGCGTGCCGGGCCCGACGGGCGGCGGGCGCGCGCTGGCGCTGATGGCCCTGACCGGCCTGTGCCTCGCGCTGTACCAGCCGCTGTTCTTCCTCGGGACGGCGCGCAACGGCGTCGCCGTCGGGACGGTCATCGCGCTGGGGTCGGCGCCCGTGCTGGCGGGACTGCTCGAATGGATGCTGACGCGCCGGCGTCCCACGTCGCCGTGGCTGGTCGCGACCGCCCTCGCCACGGTGGGCGTCGCTCTGCTGGCGATCGCGGGGGGCGGATCGGCCGGTGCCGATGGCCTCGGCGTCCTCGGCTCGCTCGGGGCCGGCGGTGCGTTCGCCGTCATCGCCAACGCGCAGCGGCGCCTCATCGCGGGTGGCTGGGACGCTTTCACGGTGTCGGGCGCCATGGGCGTCGGCGCTGCCGTCTGCGGCATCGCGATGCTGCCGATGACCGACATGGCCTGGCTGGCGCAGCCCCGAGGCTGGGCGATGGCGCTGTGGCTCGGGCTCGCGACGGTCGCGGTCGCCTACGCCCTCTTCACCTGGGGCCTCGGCGGCCTCAGCGCTGCGACGGCCGCGACACTCACGCTCGCGGAACCGCTGACGGCGAGTCTGCTCGGTGTCGCACTCCTGGGTGAGCGCCTCGCTCCGCTTGCGATGGTGGGACTCGCGGTGCTCGCCGCCGGGCTCGTCCTGCTCGCCGTGACCGCGCGCTCCGCACCCCGAAGCGTCCCGACACCCCGAGAGGCCTGACATGGAGCCCGAGCTGTCGATCGTCCGCGATGACCTGACCGGTGAGCCCACCCGCCGGCTGATCGCGGCGCACCTCGCGGGCATGCTCGCCAACACACCGGTCGAGAGCGTCCACGCGCTCGACCTGTCGGCGCTGCGGCATCCGTCGGTCCGCGTGTACTCCGCCTGGCTGAACGGCGACATCGCGGCCGTCGGCGCGTTCAAGACCTTCGACGCCGACCGTGCGGAGCTCAAGTCGATGCGGGTCGCCGACGCCTTCCTCGGCCGCGGCATCGGCCGCGCGATGCTGACACACCTCGAGCGTGAGGCCCGCGCCGCCGGCATCCGCAGTCTCTGGCTCGAGACCGGATCGGGGCCCGACTTCGTCGCGGCCCGTTCGATGTACGAGCGAGCCGGATTCGTCCCCTGCGCCCCGTTCGCCGACTATCGCCCCGATCCGCTGTCGGTGTTCATGACCCGGGCGATCGATACCGACGCCGCGTCCTCGCGATGAGGCGCAGCTCGGCGAACCGGGCGCAGCTCGACGTGCGCTCATCGCACGGAAGTGCGCCCAAAGCGGATGCCGCGGCGGGCCGAGCTCAGCGCAGCGCGTAGACGAGCGCGACGGCGGTGGCTGAAACACCCTCGCCCGCGCCGGTGAAACCGAGCCCGTCGGTCGTCGTCGCCGAGACGGCGACGGGTGCGCCGAGGGCGGCGGACAGCACGGCCTCGGCCTCGGCGCGCCGGCCCGCCATGCGCGGACGGTTGGCCTGCACCTGCACCGAGACGTTGCCGATCGCGTAGCCCGCCCGCGCCACGAGCTCCCGGACGCGGCGCAGGAAGACCTCCCCCGTCGCGCCGGCATACTCGGGCCGATCGACCCCGAAGTGCGTGCCGATGTCACCGAGTCCCGCGGCGGCCAGCACGGCGTCGACGATCGCGTGCGCGACCGCGTCACCGTCGGAGTGCCCTCGCAGCCCGGGCTCGCCCGGCCATTCCAGGCCCGCGAGCCGCAGCGTGCCGTCGCCGCCGAAGGCGTGGACGTCGGTACCCGTCCCGATCCGCGGCACACGGGATGCCGGGCGCGAGCGCTCCAGCAGATGCCGGGCGCGATCGAGGTCGGCGGGCGTCGTGATCTTGAAGGCGAGGTCGTCGCCGGCGACGGTGACGACGCGATGCCCGGCTGCCGCGAACAGAGCGGCGTCGTCGGTGTGCTCGTCCACCGCACCGGCATAGGCGGCCGTCAGGGTCTCGCGCGGGAAGCCCTGCGGAGTCTGCGCCGCGACCAGCGACGAGCGATCCACCGCGGCGGCCACGACCCCGCCGTCCACGCGCTTCAGCGTGTCGACGACGGGAAGCGCCGGGATGACGCCCACATGCGAACGCATCACTTCGTCGATGACGCGCGAGAACACCGCGCGCGGCGTGAGCGCACGCGCCGCGTCGTGCACGAGCACGCATTCGACATCGGCCCATAGGGCGGCCAGACCGGCGGCGACCGAGCGCTGACGCGTCTCGCCCCCCGTGACGACGGAGACGAGGTCGATCCGGTCTCCGAACGCGGCCTCGGCTTCGGTTCGCGCGTCGCCCTCCCGGCCGGCCGGGACGACGATGACGACCTGCGCCGACGGCGCGGATGCCACCGAGCCCAGGGCATGGCGGAGGATCGAGTGCTCGTCGATGCCGACGAACGCCTTCGGCGCAGAGGCGCCGAGCCGCGTTCCGGAGCCCGCAGCGACGACGATGACCGCGACTCGCGGCACCGAGATGATGTTCACGACCGGGTGAGCCCCGCGGCGATCAGGAGGCGAGGACCTCGTCGAGCACGCCCGAGGCGTGGTCTTCGTCGGCCTTCAGCGCCAGCGCGATCTCGGAGACGAGGATCTGCCGCGCCTTCGCGAGCATGCGCTTCTCGCCCGCCGACAGCCCGCGGTCCTGGTCACGACGCCAGAGGTCGCGGACGACCTCGCTGACCTTGATGACATCGCCGGAGGCGAGCTTCTCGAGGTTGGCCTTGTACCGGCGCGACCAGTTGGTCGGCTCCTCGGTGAAGGGAGCGCGCAGCACGTCGAAGACGCGCTCGAGGCCGTCCTTGCCGATGACGTCGCGGACGCCGACGAGATCGACGTTGTCGGCCGGGACCTCGATGATCAGATCGCCCTGCGTGACGTTGAGCTTCAGGTATTTCTTCGTCTCGCCCTTGATGATCCGGTCCTTGACCTCGATGATCGTGGCTGCCCCGTGGTGGGGGTAGACGACGGTTTCGCCAACCTCAAAAAGCATGGAGTTATGTCCCTTCGGCAACATCCAGGATACCACAGGGGGCATACAGTAAGGTTCGCGGTCGACTGCGCCCGACGTCGACGCCGAGTCGGTCCGCGGAGGGGCGGGCACACCCGTAGACTGCTCAAGACGCCGTCTGCCTGCCTGGAGGATCCGTGAAACTGCGAATCGTCGCTTCGATTGCCGTGGCCGCCGCCCTGACCCTGGGGGCCACCGGATGCAGCATGATCTCGCCTCAGGCGACGACCATCGACTACTCCGCGTCCGATGGCGTGAACATCCCCCGCTCGGGCCCGATCGACATCCGCAACGCGATGATCGTCGCCGACGAGGACGGCACCGCCGGCAACTTCCTCGCCGCGATCGTCAACGACACCGACGAGGCGCAGACGCTCGTCTTCGGTGTCGGTGACGAGACCACCACCCTGCGCGTTCCGGCACGCGAGCGGATCAGCCTCGGGGTCGACGGCGACGAGCCGATCCTGTTCGAGGGAATCGACACCAAGCCCGGCGCGACGGTGTCGATGTCGTTCCAGTCGGGCGACGGCGAGGGCGTGCGCACCGAGGTGCCCGTCCTGGACGGCACGCTGCCGTACTACACCGAGTTCGTTCCGCTGGTCGACTGAGCTCCGCTCACCAGCGACACGAGAGGCCCGGCGCACAGCGTCGGGCCTCTCGTCGTGACGGATGCCGTCAGGCCTCGAAGCGGTAACCCAGGCCGCGGACGGTGAGCAGCATCGTCGGCTGGCCGGGGTCGGCCTCGATGCGGGAACGGATGCGCTTGATGTGGACGTCGAGCGTCTTGGTGTCGCCGAAGTAGTCGCTCCCCCAGACGCGGTCGATGAGCTGGCCCCGCGTCATCACGCGACCGGCGTTGCGCATGAGCACCTCGAGCAGCTCGAACTCCTTGAGCGGCATGTTGATCTCGCCGCCGTCGACGGCCACCGTGTGGCGGTCGAGGTCGATCGTGACCCGGCCACCGGCGAGGACCCGCTCGTCGACGTCGACCTCGGCGGTGGCGGACCGGCGGAGCACCGCGCGCATGCGGGCCAGCAGCTCGCGGGACGAGTACGGCTTCGTGACGTAGTCGTCGGCTCCGAGCTCGAGTCCGACGACGATGTCGACCTCGGAGTCCTTCGCCGTCAGCATGATGATCGGGATCTTCGAGGTCGTGCGGATGATGCGGCACACCTCTGTGCCGGGCATGCCGGGCAGCATCAGGTCGAGCAGGACGATGTCCGCCCCGCGCGATTCGAACGCCTCGAGAGCGGCGGGGCCGTCCTCGGCGATCTCGACCTCGAAACCCTCGCGGCGCAGCAGGTACGCCAGCGGGTCGGCGAGGTCGGGCTCATCCTCGACGAGCAGAACACGGGTCATGGTGCGTCTCCCTTCGTCCGAGCGGGGAGCGCCCGGGCGATCTTCTTCTTGGTCTTCTTGGGGGCCGGTGTGCCGTCGGGGGCGGCGATGGCGGGCAGGCGGATCGTGAAGGTGGATCCGCGCCCGGGACGCGACCAGAGCTGCACCTCGCCCCCGTGGCGTTGGACGGCGTGCTTGACGATCGACAGCCCCAGGCCCGTCCCGCCGGTGCGGCGCGACCGCGCCTGGTCGGCGCGGTAGAAGCGTTCGAACACGCGCTGTTGATCGCTCTCGGGGATGCCGATGCCGCGGTCGCTCACCGCGATCTCGACCGCATCGGTGAGTCCGCGAACCCCCACCCCGACCTGACTCGCCGGCGGGGAGTATGCGATGGCGTTGGCGATCAGGTTGCCGACCGCCTCGCTCAGCACCTGCACATCGCCCCGGACGTACAGGCCGCGGTCGCCGCCGCGCACGAGCGTGACACCCGCCGACTCGGCGGCGATCGCGTGGGTCTCGACGGCCGAGGTGATGACCTCGTCGATCGCGACGTCGCGCAGCTCGGTCAGCTCGTCGGAGGACTGCAGTCGCGACAGGCTCATGATCCGCGACGTGAGGTTGCCGAGCCGTGTCGCCTCGGCGCTCAGCCGGGTGGCGAACGAGCGCACCTGATCGGGGTCGTCCGCGGCCGACTCGATGGCCTCGGCCAGCAGCGTCACCGCACCCACGGGCGTCTTGAGCTCGTGGCTGGTGTTCGCGACGAAGTCGCGGCGCATCTCGGCGAGCCGCTCGCGCTCGGTGATGTCGCGCACGAGCACCAGGGTCAGCCGCGGCGTGATGCCGCTGGCACGGGCGACGATGAGGCGCGGTTCGGCGGGCGCCACCCCACGCCGCAGCCGCAGTGTGCCCGTCTCGGAATGCGAGACGCCGCGCGAGGAACGCAGCAGCTCTCGCAGTTCGTCGCCGGGGATCGCCTCGCCTTCGCGCAGGCCGAACAGCTCCGCCGACGGCGAGGTCGCGACGATGACGAACGAGGCGTCGACGATGAGCGCGGCCTCGTCGAGCGCGGCCAGGACCTGGCGAGCCCCGGGCGGGACGTCCCCGTCCGCCGCGGCGCGGGCGTTGTCTCGCGCGCGCAGGGCGGCGAACACGAGGCCCGCGATGAGAAGCCCGACGACGGCCCCGGCGAGCAGGGCGACGAGCGCCAGCTGCGTCGGGTTCATTCCTCCAGATTAAGACGCCGTTCAACCGCGCACTGTCGCACGGGAGGCGATCACCGAGTACGACGAAGGGATGTTCATCGGTCCGGCACCGTTCGTTAACCTTGTCGAGCGACAATCGCGTCGCCGTGAGTGCGGTGTCGTGCTGTCCCGCAAGAAGGAAAGGTGCCCCGATGCGCGAAGTTTTCCACCAGTCCCTCGAGGACGTCCAGGCTCGCCTGGTCGAGATCTCCGAGCTGGTGACCGTCGCGATCGAGAAGGCCACCCGCGCGTTCGGCACCAGCGACATCACGCTGGCCGAAGAGGTCATCGACGCGGACGCCATCATCGATGAGAAGGCCGTCGCGATCGACGAGTCGGCGATCGAGATCCTCGCCCGCCAGCAGCCGGTCGCACGCGACCTGCGCATCGTCGTCGCCGCGCTGCGCACCAGCGCGTCGCTCGAGCGCATGGGCGACATCGCCGAGCACATCGCGCAGCTGACGCGCATGCGCTTCCCCGAGCGCGCCATCCCGAAGGGCCTCAAGGGCACCTTCACCCGCATGGGCGAGGTCGACGTCGAGGTCGCACGGACCCTCACCGAGCTGCTGCGCACGCAAGACCTCGCGCTCGTCGAGACGCTGCGCGGCCTCGACGACCAGCTCGACGACCTGCACCTGAGCGTCTTCGAGAAGGTGCTCAGCGAGAACTGGCAGGGCGAGGCGGCCGCGACCGTCGACGCGACCCTCGCCAGCCGCTACCACGAGCGCTTTGCCGACCACGCCGTGACCGTCGGCAAGCGCGTCGCCTACCTCGCGACGGGCGAGTGGCGCCCCGACACCGAGACGATCAACGTCATCGTGGGCGACGCCGGCGTCTGAGCGGCATCCGGAACGCGAAGAGGGGCGGTGCCGATCGGCACCGCCCCTCTTCTGTCGTCTGCGTCAGGCCTTGCCCTGGTTCGCGACGGCGGCCGCACCTGCTGCTGCGGCCTCGGGGTCGAGGTACTCCCCCGGTCCGAGCGGCTGCAGGTTCTCGTCGAGCTTGTAGACCAGCGGGATGCCGGTGGGGATGTTCAGCTCGGCGATGTCGTCGTCGCTGATGCCCTCGAGCTGCTTGACGAGCGCGCGGAGCGAGTTGCCGTGGGCCGTCACGAGCACCGTCTTGCCCGAGCGCAGGTCGTCGGCGATGTCGGACTCCCAGTACGGCAGCAGACGGTCGATCACGAGCTTGAGCGACTCGGTGCGGGGCACCTCGCCGTCGATGCCTGCGTAACGGGGGTCGTCGACCTGGCTGTACTGGTCGTCGTCGGCGAGCGGCGGCGGCGGCACGTCGAACGAGCGGCGCCACAGCATGAACTGCTCGTTGCCGAACTCCTCGAGGGTCTGCGCCTTGTCCTTGCCCTGCAGAGCGCCGTAGTGGCGCTCGTTCAGGCGCCACGAGCGCTTGACCGGGATCCACAGGCGGTCGGCGGCGTCGAGCGCGATCTGCGCCGTCTGGATGGCGCGGCTCAGGACCGACGTGTACAGCACGTCGGGAAGCAGGCCGGCCTCGGCGAGAAGCTCGCCACCGCGGTGGGCCTCGGCCTTGCCCTGCTCGGTCAGTCGGACGTCGACCCAGCCGGTGAACTGGTTGGACTTGTTCCACTCGCTCTGCCCGTGGCGGAGGAGGATCAGCGTGTACGGCGCAGTCATGCTCCGAGTCTATCGAGCCGAGGCCTGCGATCATGGGGGTATGGCCCCGGGACATATCGGGCAGGCCACCCGTGGCACCACGAACACGAACCGCCTGCGACGCGTCGATCGGTGGATCGCGCGGCATCCGATCCTCCGCCGGTGCGCCGACCCCCTGGTCGTCGATCTGGGATACGGCGCGAGCGGGGTCACGGCGCTGGAGCTCGAGGCGCGGCTGCGTCCGACCCGTCCGGACGTCGAGGTGCTCGGGCTCGAGATCGACCCCGAGCGCGTCGCGCGTGCCGGCCAGCAGTTGCTCGAGGTGCGGCGGGGTCGCACGGGTTTCGCTCCCGACGCCCGGGTGTCTTTCGCCCGCGGCGGCTTCGAGGTGCCGGTCGCGGGTAACCGGCGACCCGCGGTCATCCGCGCCTTCAACGTGCTGCGTCAGTACGACGAAGCGGATGTCGCCGCGGCGTGGGCCCGCATGGCCGGGCGACTCGCACCGGACGGGATGCTCGTCGAGGGGACCTGCGACGAGATCGGCCGCATCAGCACGTGGGTCCAGGTCGGACCCGGCGCGGTGCCCCGGACCCTGACGATCTCGCTGCGCCTCGCGGACCTGGCGACGCCCGGCATCGCCGCCGAACGCCTGCCGAAGGCCCTCATCCACCGCAACGTGCCCGGCGAGCGCATCCATGACGTGCTCGCGGCGCTCGAGAACGAGTGGACGCGCGCCGCGTCGGCCGCGTCCTTCGGGCCGGTGCAGCGGTGGCGCACGGCCCTCGCGGCACTGCACGGACGGGGCCTCGACCTGGGCCCGCGGGCGCGGTGGCGGCTCGGCGAGCTCACCCTGCCGTGGGAGTCCGTCGCGCCCCGCTGAGGCGGATCAGGCCTGTTCGTCCCAGTCCGCGGCGTCACGGCGAGCGGCGGACCGTCGCGCGGCCGCGATCGCCGAGGCGAATCCGTCGTCGGGATGGGCGAAGAGGTGGTCGGTGGCGAGCGCGTGGACGCGCACGTCCCAGTCATCCGAGGCGGCCGCCGCGTCGACGGCGCGCCGGCCGGCGGAACCGATCATGAGGAAGGCGCGGGTGAGGCTTCGCCGCAGATCTTCCGTGCCGGCGCCGAAGTGGACCGCGAGCTCGTCGGCGAGGGCCGGTTTCGCTTCATCCGGCGCGAGCCCGGCGGCGGTGCGCCACGCCGTCTGCGCCACCTCCGGGTCGTCATCGTGCAGCAGCGCGGTCGTGATCGCGGGCCAAGCTCGCGGATCACCGATCTTCGACAGGGTATGCAGAGCCTGTCGCCGCGCCTGCGGCAGCACCGAGCGCAGTTCCGGCAGCAGCGACGCCACGGCCGTGTCGCGGTCCTGGCGGGTCAACGCCCACGTGAGGGTCTCGCGCACCGTGAAGTCCGGCTCATGGGCGCACTGCTCCACCAGCACCGCGACGTACTCGGGACGCGGGTACGTCCCGGCCGCCAGGGCGCTCTGCACCCGACTCGAGCCATCGCCCGCGTTCAGGGCGGTCCGCAGCCGCCCGGACGCCGTCTCCTCGGTCTGCTCGCTCATCGCCCTCCCCTTCGTGCTCCCCCGCCAGCGTCGCACATCGACGCGAGGCGAGGGCCGAGATCGAGGAGAACGTGCGGTCAGGCGCCCGTGCTGAGGGCGACCTTGATCCAGCCCGGCTCGCGACGGTCGAAGGCCTCGTACGCCGCGATCGCGTCGTCGATCGGCTCGTGCTCGGTGATGAGCGCCGCGGGATCGAAGACGCCCGCGGCGACCATGTCGATGAGCGGCGGCGTCACGCTGTGGTGGTCGCAGTTGCCCATGCGGATGGTGAGGTTCTTGTTCATCGCCGCACCGATCGGGTACACCTCCGCCAGGGGCGAGTACACGCCGATGATGCCGATGCGCCCGTACTTCGCGACCATCTCCACCGCCCAACGGGACGCCTGCGAGGGGCCGTCTCCCGGGCGCCAGAGGTCGCCGTCCGGATCGGCCTCGGGTGCCACCTGCTGCACCTCCTCGTCGAACGCCTTCCCGTCCTCGCCGTCGACCGCGGCGGGCCCGGACTTCGGACGCTCGGCGTCGATGCCGACCGCGTCGATGACGCAGTCGGCGCCGATGGCGTTGGTCAGGTTCATGACGGCCTCGACCGGGTCGTCGTCGTTGAAGTTCACCACCTCGGCGCCGAGGGCACGGGCACGGTCGAGGCGGTCGGCGATGCCGTCGACGACGATCACCCGACCGGCGCCCTGCTTGAAGGCGGAGGCCACCGCGAATTGGCCCACGATGCCGGCCCCCAGCACGACGACGATGTCGCCGCGGCTGACGCCCGCCAGCTGCGCCCCGAACCACGCCGTCGGGAAGATGTCGGAGAGCAGGATGGCCTGGTCGTCCGTGATCGCGTCGGGGAGCTTGGTCATCGTGTTCTGCGCCCAGGGGATGCGCGCATACTCGGCCTGGAGGCCGTTGACGGGACCGGTCGTCTCGGGACCGCCGAAGAAGCAGGTGCCGGCCTCGGGTCCGTTCGGATTGGCGACGTCGCACTGCGCGGTGTGACCCTCACGGCAGTACCGGCACGCGCCGCAGGACATGGTGGAGTTGATCACGACGCGGTCGCCGGGCTGGAAGCCGCGCACGTGTTCGCCGACCTCGGTGACGATGCCCACGGCTTCGTGCCCGAGGATCGTCCCCTCTTTCATGCCCGACATCGTGCCGCGGATGAAGTGGAGGTCGGTGCCGCAGATGGCGCTGCGCGTGATGCGGACGATCGCGTCATGTCCGTCCTCGATCCGCGGATCGGCCACCTCGTCGAGCCGGATGTCGCCGATACCGTGCCATACAACAGCCTTCATGACCTCTCCTCGCGTCGTGGGATACGGCAACGCTAGGCACCCGTCCGGCCACACTCGACCGCCTTGCGCGATCGCATCGCGCGACGTACCGTGCGGGTCGCCGGCTCAGATCCGCGGCATCGTGGCGCGCGCCTCGGCGGGCGGCATCCCCGCCGCGGTGAGGAGGTCGACCACGAGCGGACGCAGCGCCGCGATGACGTTCTGGTCACCGAGCGACGACTCGGGAGCCAGCGCCCGCGGGTCGAGCCGAGCCGCCACTGCGCGCAGCGACTCGAGCGCGACCGGCTCGAGCGCGATGTCGTCGATGGACTGGGCGAGCAGGTCGGCGCCGCGCGCGATCTGAGCCAGCAGATCGGCCGCGATCGGACGCGGTTGGCGGTCGTCGAGCGCGTACACGACGCGCCGCGCGATGACCCGCAGGTTGCGGGTGGCGAGGTCGAGCGACGCGCGCATCCGGTCCTGCCGCTCGAGCTCGGTGCGCTGCCGACGCAGGAAGGGCGAGATGCGCGCGACGGCCAGCCCGGACTCGAGGGAGGTGGACCAGTCGTCGACCATGGGCTGCAGCGCACGCGCCTTCTCGAGTCCGCGGTCGGCGCGCACACGGTCGCCCCGCCGCAGGGCCTGGATGACCGTCGACGCAGCGCCGCCGAATGCGGCGAACAGCTCATGACCGGCACGGGACACCTCGCGCAGCGGGCGCCGTGGCAGGAGCGCCGTCGCGAGGAGCGCGGCCACCGCCCCGACCCCGCCGTCGACGAGGCGCAGGAAGGGCATGCTGCCGGGGATCGCGATGACGATGACCGATTGGATGGCCGCCGAGATGGCGAAGGTCGGCTGCGCCGAGAGCAAGCGCGCGGTCAGCAGCGTCGCCAGCAGTGCGAGCGCCAGCTGCCACGTGCCCGATCCGACCACCAGCACGATCAGCTCGGACACGAGGATGCCGACGAGCATTCCGACGACGGTCTCGAGCACGCGACGGGGCCGTGCATCCCGGACCAGACCGAGGCTCGAGATCGTCACCGTCGCGGCCAGCAGGGGCGCCGTGTGCCCCAGCACGAGGTGCGCGAATGCGTAGGCGGCCGAGGCGGCGACGACGATCTGGACGACCGCGGGCACCGACTCGCGCATGCGGTTGAGGCCGCGTTGCGGGCGTACGCGCGCACGCCAGCCGGTGGCGATCGGTGCCGTCACCGCCGCCGGCTCGTCGGGACGCTCGGGCGACACGTCAGGTGCGGCGGCTGAGTCGGGGCAGTCGCGGGGGCGCGGCTTCGCGACCGGCGGTGGGCGGGACGACGGTCTCCTGAACGGCCGCGACCGCCTCGTCGTCGACCTGCACGACCAGCGGCGCGTCGACGGGCACCGACCGCTTCACGAGGGCCAGCGCGATCGGCCCCTGCTCGAAGTGACGGGCGACCGAGGTGATCCGACCCACCTCGTCATCGCCGTGGTGCACGCTCGCACCCGGCTCCGGAAGCACGGCGTCGCTGCCGTCGAGCTGCAGCGCGACGAGCCGGCGCGGCGGGTGGCCCAGGTTGTGCACCTTCGCGACCGTCTCCTGTCCGCGGTAGCAGCCCTTCGACAGGTGCACGGCGGTGCGCAGCCAATCGACCTCGTGCGGCAGCGTCATCCCGTCGGCCTCGGCGCTCGGCCGGGGTCGCCATGCCGCGATGCGCAGCGCATCGGCGGCCAGGCGTCCCGCGATCGCCCGCTCACCCGCTCGCACCTGCGCTGCCAGGCGCTCGAGCTCCGAGGTGTCGACGACGGCCTCCGCCCAGTCGCGCCCGGTGGCCGGGTGCCCCTCGCTCGCCGCGTAGCCCCAGCCGCCGACCGTCACGTCGGGCCACGGGTCGCGCCAGACCGCTCGGGCGGTCAGGTCGGCGACTGCCGAGGTCGCGCCACCCACGACCGCCGTCTCAGCCGAACGATCGGTGATCTCGACGCGCAGTCGGAACCGCATCCGCGTCAGCCACGTCGTCAGCGCCGCGACGCGATCGGCGTCGGTGATGAGCCAGGTCGTCTCGCCGTCGTCGACCACGGATGCCGCGTGCTCGACGCGCCCGTTCGGGTCGAGCACGAGCAGTTCGGTGCTCTCCCCCGGCTGCAGTCCCGCCACCGCCTGCGAGGTCAGCGAGTCGAGCCAGCTGAGGCGGTCCGGTCCCGCGACCGTCACGACCGCGCGGTCGCCGAGGGCGGCGAGGGCGGCACCGCGTTCGAGCAGCTGCTGCTCGCGCAGCGGGTTGCCGACGTGCAGCAGACCGCGATCGTCGTGCACGGCGCCGGCGACCCCGGCGAAGACATCGGCCGCGCCGAGCATCACTCGGCCCGGGCCAAGCGCGCCGACGCATGCGAGGCGAGCTCGCCGCCGAGCGCGGCGATGTCCCAGGCCCACAGCAGGTGGCCGTCGACCAGCCCGTACATCCGGGTGGCGGCGGTGTACTCCTTCGCGCCGGCCGTACGGACGACGGCATCCGTCGCGATGTCGATGCGCGGCCCGCGGACCTGGCCGAGGTACAGCTCGCTCACCCCGTCGGAGTGGACGAGTGCGACCTCGATGTCGAACCCGCCTTCGGCATTGCGCAGCGCCTCGACGTCGTCGACGGTGCGCGGCTGCGCCGCAGGGGCAGCCGCCGGCAGCAGCGCCGGCCCGGCGTCGGCGTCAGCGGCGGGCCGCGCCAATCGCCAGAAGCCACTCTCGGCCACGAGCGCTTGCGTCGCCGCTCCGGCGTCGTCGAGCAGCCACGCGGTCGCCGAGTAGTTCAGATAGTCGCCGCCGTCGTGGCTGAAGCTCACGCGGTGGGCGAACTCGCCCGAGACATGGCCGGCCGCCGTCTCGTAGTCGATGACGCCCGAACCCTCCCAGACGCCGATCAGCCACGAGAGGGGGACGAGGTCCGCCGGAAGATCGGTGGGCAGCTCGAGCACGACGTCAGCGCTGGCCGCGGTAGAGGTTCTTCACCACGACGGCCGAGACGAACACGATCGCAAGCGACGCGAGTCCGAGCAGGCCCACGTAGAAGATTTCGAGCGCGAGGAGATCCATGCCCTTACTCTACGCCCGCGCGCGCTGTCAGACGGCGACCAGCGACGACAGGCCGAAGCCGATCCCGATGAAGCCCATGACCAGCAGCGCTCCGAGCACGCTCGCCGACATGCGCTCGATGAAGCCTCGCGAGCGGCCGAGGGCGAGCTGCACGCAGAACGCCACGATGAGGCATCCGCCCAGCGCGACGGGCATCCACAGCGCGCGCGTCTCGGGCGGCGCGAACACCCCCACCACGACCGCGGCGAGCGCGGCCACGACCCAGACGGCGATGACGCCGCCGACGGTGCGCGGCGGAGCGAGATCGGGTGCTGTCACCCGTCCATTGTGGACCAGCAGGCGCTCGGACGCGACGCGAGCGCGCAGCGGGTGCGAACCGAGACCCTAAGATGAGGTCACGTCCCGGCCGCTCCCGGAGGAATCCCCGTTGGCACAGCTTCTCGTCCTGAGTTCCACGCACGGCGGTGGCCTCGCGCTTCCTGCGCTCGAGCTGCTGAGCCACCGCGTGCGCCAGATCCCCGCTGAACCCGCGCAGCTCGTCAACGCCCCGAGCGCCGACGTCATCTTCATCGACGCCCGACTCGACCTCGTCGGCGCGAAGTCGCTGTGCAAGATCCTCGGCACCACCGGCATCGACGCACCCCTGGTCCTCATCGTCACCGAGGGCGGTCTCACCGCGGTCTCGACCGACTGGGGCGTCGACGACGTGATCCTGGCCACGGCCGGCCCGGCCGAGGTCGACGCACGGGTGCGACTCGCGGTCGGACGCGTCAGCAAGGAGCAGGTGTCGAGCCGCATCCAGACCTCGGGCATCACGATCGACGAGTCGTCGTACTCGGCGAAGGTGCACGGTCGCCCGCTCGACCTGACGTACAAGGAGTTCCAGCTCCTGCACTTCTTCGCGACGCACCCCTCCCGCGTCTTCACGCGCGAGCAGCTGCTGAGCGAGGTGTGGGGATACGACTACTTCGGCGGCACGCGCACCGTCGACGTGCACGTCCGGCGTCTGCGCGCGAAGCTCGGCGACCTCGAGCAGCTCATCGGCACCGTCCGCAACGTCGGATACCGCTTCAACGTGTACGAAGAGGACCAGCTGCCCGCCGCGAGCGAGACCGCGCCCAGCTGACGCGCCCTCCCGTTCACCGGCAGGACACGCGAGACTGCCATGATGAGGGGATGATCGACACCGAGGCGCTGGACTCCGGTCTGGGAGACGCAGACGACGACGACTTCGACCCGGCCGTCGAGGACGTCGACGCGGAGCTGCCCGACCACCGCTACACCGATCGCGAGCTGAGCTGGCTGGCGTTCAACCAGCGTGTGCTCGAGCTGGCCGAAGACCCGACGCTGCCGGTGCTCGAGCGCGCGAACTTCCTCGCCATCTTCGCCAGCAACCTCGACGAGTTCTTCATGGTGCGGGTCGCCGGCCTCAAGCGCCGCATCGTCACCGGCCTCGCGGTGCCCACCAACGTCGGGCGCGCGCCGCAGGAGGTGCTCTCCGACATCTCGTCCGAGGCGCACGCCCTGCAGCTGCGGCACGCCAGCGTCTGGGGCGACATGGTGCAGCCCGCGCTCGCGGAGGCGGGTATCGAGATCGTCGGCTGGGAGGATCTCGACGATTCCGAGCGCGGCCGGCTCTACGACTACTTCCAGGCTCAGGTCTTCCCCGTCCTGATGCCGCTGGCGGTCGACCCGGCGCACCCGTTCCCCTACATCTCGGGCCTGTCGCTCAACCTCGCCATCCGCATCCGCAACGCCAAGACGGGCCGGCAGGAGTTCGCGCGTCTGAAGGTGCCGCCGATGCTGCCGCGCTTCGTCGAGCTCAACACCGGCACCAGCGTCAAGCGGTACCTGCCGCTCGAGCATCTGATCGCCAACAACCTCGAGGACCTCTTCCCCGGGATGGAGATCCTGCAGCACCACACCTTCCGCCTCACCCGCAACGAGGACGTGGTGATCGAGGAGGACGAGACCGAGAACCTCATCCAGGCCCTCGAAGCGGAGCTGCTGCGTCGCCGGTTCGGCCCGCCGATCCGCCTCGAGGTCACCGAGGACATGGATGACGTGACCCTCGACCTGCTGCTGGGCGAGCTCGACATCACCGACCAGGAGGTCTACCGCCTTCCCGGTCTGCTCGATCTTCGCGGCCTGTTCGACCTGTCGCGCATCGACCGCCCCGAGTTGCGGTACAAGCCGCACGTGCCCACGACGGCGACGGCGTTCCAGCCGGCCGAGCAGAACGGCCGCACCGACTTCTTCGGCGCCATCCGCGCCGGTGACGTGCTCGTGCACCACCCCTACGAGTCGTTCACGACGAGCGTCGTGGCGTTCCTCGAGCAGGCGGCGCGCGACCCGCATGTGCTGGCGATCAAGCAGACGCTCTACCGCACCTCGGGCGACAGCCCCATCGTGCAGGCGCTGATCGACGCCGCAGAGCGCGGCAAGCAGGTGCTCGCCCTGGTCGAGGTGAAGGCCCGCTTCGACGAGGCGGCGAACATCGTGTGGGCGCGCAAGCTCGAGAAGGCGGGCGTCCACGTCGTCTACGGCCTGGTCGGACTCAAGACCCACTGCAAGCTGCTGCACGTCATCCGCGAAGAGGACGGCGCGCTCCGCAGTTACAGCCACATCGGCACGGGCAACTACAACCCCAAGACCAGTCGCCTCTACGAGGATTTCGGCCTGTTCACGAGCGACGAACAGGTGGGCCGCGACCTCACCCGCCTGTTCAACGAGCTCAGCGGCTACGCGATCGAGAAGAAGTTCAAGCGACTGCTGGTCGCCCCCCTGCACCTGCGGAAGGGGCTGCTGCGTCACATCGAGGCCGAGCGCCGCAACGCGCTGGACGGCAAGCCGGCACACATCCGCATCAAGGTCAACTCGATGGTCGACGAGCAGATCATCGACGCGCTGTACCGCGCGAGCCAGGCCGGCGTGCGCGTTGACGTATGGGTGCGCGGCATCTGCTCGCTGCGCACCGACCTCCCCGGTGTCACCGACAACATCACCGTCCGCTCGATCCTGGGCCGCTACCTCGAGCACTCGCGCATCTTCGCCTTCGACAACGACGGTGACCCGGTGGCCTTCATCGGCAGTGCCGACATGATGCACCGCAACCTCGACCGCCGGGTCGAGGCTCTGGTGCGCGTCATCGCGCCCGCCCACGTCAAGGAGCTCACGACGCTGTTCGACCTCGCGATGAGCGACGCGACGAGCTCGTGGCACCTCGGCGACGGCGGTGTCTGGACGCGGCACGCGTTCGACGAGGACGGCAAGCCGCTCGTCGACCTCCAGGACCGCACGATGGCGCAGGTGCAGCGCCGGCGCCGGGCCCGGGCGGTGCGATGACCGACACCGCGGTGTACGCGGCCGGGGGCGTCGTCTGGCGGTGGGTCGACGGCAAGGTCAAGGTGCTCATCATCCACCGCACGAAGTACCGCGACCTGACGCTGCCCAAGGGCAAGGTCGAGCCCGGTGAGATGCTCGCCGAGACGGCGGTGCGCGAGATCCGTGAAGAGACAGGCATCGCCGTCCGGCTCGGACCGCCCGTCGGCGTCTCGAAGTATCGCCTGCCGAGCAAGAAGCAGAAGATCGTCCACTACTGGGCCGCCGAGGCGACCGAGCTGGCGATCCGGGTGTCGTCGTTCGTGCCGAACAAAGAGATCGCGGCGCTCGAGTGGATGGGGCTGAAGAAGGCGCGCAGCCGACTGAGCTACCCGGTCGACATCGAGATCCTCGACGAGTTCGTGCGTCTGGTCGACGAGCAGGCCATCGACACCTTCCCCCTCATCGCCCTGCGCCACGGCAAAGCTGTCTCGCGCGACGACTGGGACGGTGAGGATGCCGCGCGTCCGCTGTCACCGCGCGGCAAGAAGCAGGCGCACGCGATCGTCGGTCCGCTGATCGCCTTCGGCGTGCGCCGCATCGTCTCGTCCGACGCCCAGCGGTGCCTGCGCACCGTCGCGCCGCTCGCGGCCGCGATCAGCAAGCGGGTCGATCGGTCCCGCGCGCTCTCGCAGGACGCGTGGGAGCAGGGCCAGGCCGATGTCCGTGGCGTCGTCGGCGAACGCGTCCGAGCCCGCAAGCCCGTCGTGCTGTGCACGCACGGCCCCGTGCTCCCCGACCTGCTCAGCGAGATGGCGCTCGCGACCGGCACTCTGCGCGGGTCGTACCTCGGCAGCGCTTCCGCGCTCGAGACCGGCGCGTTCTCGGTCGTGCATTTGCCGCGAACAAATCCCGGCGCCGGCATCGTCGCGATCGAGACGCATCTGACCCCCGTCTGATGCTCGCAGCACCCGATGTGCGCTGGCGTCGCGTGACTCCGGGTGAGGACCGGCGTCGCATCGCCGACGAGCTGCTCATCGCGTCGCTGCGGGATCGCGGCATCCGGGTCCCCCGCATCGGACGGGTGTGTCCGCGGTGTGGCGGAGCGCACGGTCCGGCGCGGGCGACCGACGCCGGCGCGCCGGTCGACGTCGCGGTGTCGGTCAGCTACGCGGGCGGGTGGGCGATCGCCGCCACCGCTGCGGGCCGCGGGGCCTTCGCGATCGATGCGGAACTCCGCGCGCTCGACCCCGCGGCACGGCTCCGCCTGCGCACCGCGCTGGGCGACGACAAGGCGGATGCCGCGACCTGGACGCGCGTCGAGGCTGCGCTCAAGGCGGACGGCCGGGGTCTGCGCGTCGATCCCGCTACCGTGCGACTCATCCCCGTCGGCGACGACTGGCTCGCGCACGTGCCCGGACGGCCGGGAGCGCTGCGCATCCAGGAGGTCGCGGGCCCCGCCGAGCTCGTGATCAGCCTGGCGACAGCGGCGGAAGCGGCATCCGATCGATCCATGCGCTGAGAACGGATGCCGCCGGCTCGCCGGCCCGCTCGACGACGAGCTCTCGGAAGTCGTCCGTGCTCACGAGGGCGTGTCGGTGACGCTGCGTCCACGCGCGCACGAGGTCGAAGAACGGGGCATCGCCCATCGTCGACCGCAGCGCATGCAGGGCGAGCGCGCCCCGCTTGTACACGCGGTCGTCGAACATGAGGTCGGGTCCGGGATCGCGCAGCAGCAGGTCGTGCGGAAGGGCGGCGAGCCGCGCGTGATGCTCGGCTGCGCACTGCGCGGCGGTGGGACCCCCCGCGCGCTCGGACCACAGCCACTCGGCGTAGCAGGCGAAGCCCTCGTTGAGCCAGATGTCGCGCCAGGCCGCGATGCCGACGCTGTTGCCGAACCACTGGTGCGCCAGCTCGTGCGCGATGAGCCGCTGCTCGTCGGGGACGAGGTGATTCACGCCGAAGACGGCGAGGCCCTGAGCCTCGAGCGGTATCTCCAGCTCGTCGCCTGTCACCACGAGCGCGCACGTCTCTTGCGGGTAGGGCCCGAAGAGGTCGCCGAACAGGTCGAGCATCGCGGGGACCGGCGCGAAGGCCCGCTGCACGGCGGCGCGGTGCTCGACCGGGAAGGCCACGCGCACGGGCACCAGGCCCGCGAGCAGCTGGTCGACGTAGTGGCCGATGTGCACCGCCGCGAGGTACGTCGCGACCGGCACGCTCGACGTGAAGGTCCAGGTGCGCAGCGCCCCAGACCGCACTGGGGGCGCCGTGACGCCGGTCGCGACCACGGCGTAGTCGGCGTCGGTCGAGACGGTCAGACGCATCGGCGCGCGGGCGTCGGGCCTGTCGTTGCACGGGAACCAGGTGGGGGCGCCGGTGGGCTGACCGGCGACGAGCGCGCCGTCGGTCAGCTCCTCCCACCCGATCGCGCCCCAGCGCGAGCGTCGTGGAGCCGGCGCACCGGCGTAGGCGATGCGCAGGCGGAACCGATCGCCCGCGACGACCTCGCTCGGCAGTCCGATGCGCAACCGACGCGGACCCTGCCGCGTCGTGCGCACCCGCGCACCGTCGACCTCGACCCGCTCGACGCGGAGCCCGACGAGGTCGACGTGAACGGCCGAGATGTCTTCGCGCGCCACCGCGTCGATGACGGCTACGCCCGACAATCGGTTGGTGCGCACACGGTAGGTCAGGTCGAGATCGTAGGCCTCGACGTCGTACGAGCCGTCCCCCGATTGCGGAGCGTAGGGATCGGTCGCGGCGGCGGCCGTCACGACGTCGACTGGTAGGCGCGGACGGTGACCGCACGCCAGGGGCCGATGGGGTTGCCGCTCCAGCGCGAGCCGACCGGCACGCTCTCGCCCCGCATGACGAGAGACGCGGGACCGACCGTCGCGTGCGCACCGATCGTCGCAGCGGGAAGGATCACGCTGTGGGGCCCGAGCGTCGCGCCGGGTTCGAGGCGAACGGCATCCATGCTCATGATTCGATCATGGAACAGGTGGGTCTGCACGACGCACCCGCGGTTGACCGTGGATCCGTCGCCGAGCTCGACCAAGTCGGGCTCGGGCAGCCAGTAGCTGTCGCACCACACGCCGCGCCCGATGCGCGCCCCGAGAGCCCGCAGCCAGACCGCGAGGGCCGGAGTGCCGGCCGCCGCCCGGGCGAACCAGGGCGCGGCCACCATCTCGGTGAAGGTGTCGGACACCTCGGTGCGCCAGACGAACGACGACCACAGCGGCTGCTCGCCGCGACGGATCGGCCCGACGATGATCCACTTCGCCGCGACCGTGATCGCGGCAGCGACGGCTCCGGCCGCGAGCATGACCACGCCCGACAGCAGCAGGGCGACGACCGGTCCCGCCCACGCGGTGAGCGCGGCGAGCGCGAAGAGCACGAGCAGCCCCACCGCGCAGGTGACGACGACCGGCACGATGCGGCCGAGCTCCCACAGCGCCCGGGCCACGCGCAGGCGGGCCGGCGGACGGTAGGTGCGGCTCTCGTCCGCGTCCGAGGCGAGCCGGCGCAGGCGCACGGCCGGTGAGCCCAGCCACGACGTTCCGGCCTTCGCCTTGGCCGGCGCGGCCGACAGCACCGCGACCAGACCGTCGCGCGGTACACGGTGCCCGGGGGCGGCCATGCCCGAGTTGCCCAGGAACGCGCGGCGTCCGATGCGGACGGGTCCGATGCGCATCCAGCCGCCGTGCAGCTCGTACGAGGCGACCATCGTGTCGTCGGCGAGGAACGCTCCGTCTTCGATGCGCGTCATCGCCGGCAGCAGCAGGACCGTCGATGCCTCGACGTCGCGGCCCACGCGCGCGCCCAGCAGTCGCAACCAGACAGGTGTCGCGAGGCTCGAGTAGATCGGGAACAGCACCGTCCGTGCCGAGTCGAGCAGGCGCTCGGTCGCCCAGGCCTGCCACCCGACCCGGCTGCGGACGGCGTGAACCCCCTCGGTGAGCCCGATGCTCAGCAGACGCACGAGCAGGATCACCGATGACGCGAACACCAGGCCCGTCGTGACGACGGCCGGCACCAGCCATGCGAACGATCCGACGAGTGCGTCACCCAGTGTCTCCGCGCCCCGGATGCCCTGCGCGAGCACCAGGCCACCGACGGCGAACGAGGCGATCGGCAGCAACGCCAGCGCGGCGGCGCCGACGGCGTAGGCCCACAGCCAGCGCTTCGCCGCGGGTGCCCGGTGACGCGGCCAGTCCTCCGCGGTGCCGCCGACGCGCACCGCGGGCGACCCCGCCCAGGTCTGGTCCGCGCGGACCCGGCCGAACACCGCCGAGCCCGGGGCGATCTCCGCCCGCCGGCCGATCTTGGTGCCGGGAGCGAGCGTGCTGCGCGCCCCGATGCTCGCTTCCGCGCCGATCCGGATGCCGCCGATGCGGACGACGTCGCCGTCGATCCAGTAGCCGCTGAGATCGACCTCCGGCTCGATGGCCGCTCCCTCGCCGATCTCGAGCATGCCCGTCACCGGCGGCAGGCTGTGCAGGTCGACGCCGGGTCCGATCTTCGCGCCGAGCGCCCGCGCGTACAGGGTCGCCCACGGCGCCCCCGCGAGGCCCACGGCGTCGATCTGGTCGGCGACCTGCTCGGCGAGCCACAGGCGGAGGTGGGTCGCGCCGCCTCGCGGGTAGTCCCCCGCGCGCAGGCCGCTCAGCAGCACGCGGGCGGCGACGACGGCGATCGCCATCCGCCCGAACGGCGTCGCGAACACGACGAGTCCCGCCACGAGCACGGGCCACGGCACCGCGGGCAGCACCTCGAAGCCCGGGCTGGTGCGCAGGATCGCCGCCGCGGTCAGCAGGTACAACAGCCAGCGCACCCCCGACAGGATGAACGGCGGCACCCCGAGCAGCGTCTGGGCCCACTGGGTGCGGCGGGGCGTGGGCTCGGGGCGGTGGTAGCCGGCCGCGGCCTCGGCGGCCGGAAGCGGTCCGAGGGCCCGGGCCATCGCCCCCAGGCGCGGCAGGTCGTAGATGTCGGCGACCGAGAACTCCGGCACACGAGCGCGGATGAGCGAGACCAGCTGGGCCGCGGCGAGCGATCCGCCGCCGAGGTCGAAGAAGTCGGCCTTCGGCCCCGGCACCGGCAGACCCAGGACCGCCTGCCACTGCTGCGCGAGCCACGCTTCGGCCGGTGTCAGATCGGCGTGCGCGTCCTCGAGCACCGGCAGCGGCCACGGCAGCGCCGCACGGTCGACCTTGCCGCTGGTGCGGACCGGCAGATCGTCGACGACGGCGAGCACCGGCACCATCGGGGCGGGAAGACGCTCAGCGAGCGCGGCACGCGCGGCGAGGCGGTCGAAATCGGGCGGCGCCGCGAGATAGCCGACGAGGATCGGCACACCGGCATCCGTCGTGCGGACCGCGGCGGCCGCGCCCGAGACGCCCGGCAGATCTTGCAGGGCCGACTCGACCTCGCCGAGCTCGATGCGACGTCCCCCGACCTTGACCTGGTCGTCGGCGCGCCCCTGGAACAGCAGCCCCGCGCTCTCGAACCGCACGAGGTCGCCCGAGCGGTACGCGCGTTCCCACCCGAGTGAAGGCATCGGCGCGTACTTCTCGGCGTCCTTCGCCGGGTCGAGGTAACGCGCGAGCCCGACGCCGCCGATGATGAGCTCGCCGACCCCGCCTTCGGCCACCGGCGCGCCCTCCCGGTCGACGACGGCGAGCGCCCAGCCGTCGAGGGGCAGGCCGATGCGCACCGGCCCGCTGCCCGTCAGGGGCGCAGCGCACGCCACGACCGTCGCCTCGGTCGGGCCGTAGGTGTTCCAGACCTCGCGGTCGTCCGAGGCCAGCCGCGCCGCCAGCTCGGGTGGGCAGGCCTCGCCGCCGAAGATGAGCAGCCGGACATTCTCGATGAGGGCGGGCGGCCACATCGCCGCGAGCGTCGGGACCGTCGAGACCACGGTGATGCCCTGGCGCAGCAGCCACGGCGCCAGGTCCTCCCCCGAGCGCACGAGCGAACGCGGCGCGGGCACGAGGCATGCGCCATGACGCCACGCGAGCCACATCTCCTCGCACGACGCATCGAAAGCCACCGACAGCCCCGCGAGCACGCGGTCGCCGGGACCGAGCGGTGCGGCCTGCACGAACAGCCGCGCCTCGGCGTCGACGAACGCGGCGGCGGAGCGGTGCGACACCGCCACGCCCTTGGGCACGCCGGTCGAGCCGGAGGTGAAGATGACCCACGCGTCGTCGTCGGGTCGCGGCTGCGGCACGGTCACGACCGCATGCGTCGACGGGTGGGGCGCCTCTCCCGCGAACAGCGCACCCCGGCCGTCGGATGCCGCATCACCGGCATCCGCGTCATGGCTATTCGCGTCACCGGCTCGGTCGGCCGCGGCCGCGGTCTCGGCGGGCACATACTCCCCGGTGCCGCCGATGATGCCGCGCACAGCTGCTTCGCCGAAGACCAGGCGTGCGCGCTCGTCCGGGTCGTCCGCGTCGACGGGCACGTACGCCGCCCCCGCTGCGAGCACGCCGAGGATCGAGAGGTACAGCTCCTTCGAACCGGACGGCATCCGGATGCCGATGCGGTCGCCGCGCCGCACACCGGCCTCGTGCAGGCGAGCGGCGAGGCCACCCACCCGCGCCATCAGTTCGCGAAAGCTCAGCGCCCCCGATCCGTCATCGAGGGCCGAGGCCTCGGGATGACGCTCGGTCGTCGCCCGCAGGACATCGAGCAGTGTGCGTTCGGGCGGAGTCTCGGCGCGCCGGTCGAGCGCGCGCTGCACCGTGGCCGTCACCGTCCGGAGAGCCGCTCGACGAGCTGCGCCTTCGGCAAGCGCGAGTAGCCCGTCAGACCCGCCTCGCGCGCCCGCTCCCGCAGCTGTGCCACGGTGAGAGCCGACAGCGGTGCGTCCAGATCGTCGACCGCCCGCACGGACGGCGCGGAGTCATCGAGCGGATCGGTCACGCCGTGGCTGTCGGGAGTGTCCTCGGGGGCGTCCGCACCCGGCTCGCCCAGCGCAGCCGCCAGTTCGTCGTCCGCTTCGCGGGCGGCGAGCTCGGCACGGGCGGCGGCTTTCTCGGCCTCCGCTGCAGCGCGGCGGCGTGCCTTCGACTCCGCCTTGGCGGCTGCCGCCTCGTCTTCGGCGCGGCGAGCGGCTGCGTCGGCCTGCTCAGCCTGTTCGCGCAGGCGCGCCTTCTCGGCCGCACGCTGCACCGCCGTCGCGACCGCCTTCTCGAGACGCGCAGCGGCGGCGCGCGCCCGCTTGGCGACCTTCTTCGGCGATGAGCGCACCTTCTTCTTCGACACGTCGGCGGCGTCGCGGGCGTCGTCGATGGCGGCGTTCAGCGGTCGGGCGATTTTCTTGGGAAGTTTCTTCGCCGTCTTCTTCGCGCTCTTCGCGGCCGCCGCGGTCTCGTCGACCGCCTCGCGTGCCGCGCGTTCCTGCTTCGCACTCTTCGACATGGCGCACACCGTAGTGCCCTCAGGTGAACGGCTTGCGCGCTCGGCGGCATCCCTCACGCCGGTCGCACGGATGCCGTTCACCTTCTGTTCACCCCGACAGCGCACTCTCGTAAGGGACGGTCTCTACGGTCTCCACGTGCCCTGCACCAGGGGCAGTCCCTTATCCCGAAGGAATCACAGCGTGAAGCTTTCCCGTTTCGCCCAGATCGGCGCCCTCGGCGCCGTCGCCGCTCTCGCACTGACCGCGTGCAGCCCCGCCAACGAGCCCGCCCCGGGTGGCGACGCTTCGGGCGACGCAGCCTCGAACCTGTCGGGCACCGTCAACGCGACCGGCGCCTCGTCGCAGGGTGCGGCGCAGCAGGCCTGGACCGCCGAGTTCCAGAACGCTAACGGCGGCGTGACCATCAACTACCAGCCGACCGGTTCGGGCACCGGCCGCGAGAACTTCATCGCCGGCTCGAGCGCCTTCATCGGCTCCGACCGCGCGTTCAACGAGGAGGAGCTCGCCGCCGGCCAGTTCGGCAGCTGCGTCACCCCCGACATCGTCGAGATCCCGGCGTACATCTCGCCGGTCGCCGTCGTCTTCAACCTCCCGGGCGTTGAGACCCTGAACCTCACCCCCGACGTGATCGCGCAGATCTTCGACGAGAAGATCGCGACCTGGAACGACCCGGCCATCGCCGAGCTGAACCCCGACGCCGAGCTGCCCTCGACGAACATCACGCCCGTCTACCGCGGCGACGCGTCGGGCACCACCGGCACCTTCACCGAGTACCTCGCGTCGGTCGCCCCCGAGGCATGGCCCTACGAGGACGGCGACGAGTGGCCCGTCTCGACCACGCGCTCCGAGTCGGCTCAGCAGACGTCGGGCGTCGAGTCCGCTGTCGGCGCCGGTGAGGGCACGATCGGCTACATCGACGCTTCGCGCGCCGGTGACTTCGGCACCGTCGCGGTCGGCGTCGGCGAGGAGTTCGTTCCGTTCTCGGCAGAGGCCGCCGCGCAGCTCGTCGCCGCGTCGCCGCTGGCCGAGGGCCGTGGCGCGGGCGACCTCGTCTTCGAGATCGACCCGGCCGCCGCTCCCGCGGGCGCCTACCCGATCGCTCTGGTGAGCTACCTCATCGCGTGCGAGCAGTACGAGGACGAGGCGACCGCCGACATCGTCCGCAGCTACTTCGAGTACGTCGCCAGCGAAGACGGCCAGAACGCTGCCGCCGAGGCCGCGGGCTCCGCTCCGCTGTCGGAGGACCTGCGCTCGCAGGTCACGGAGGCCATCGCCCTGATCGGCACCGCTGAGTAAGACACCCCATGCGAGCCGGGTGGTGCCAGTTTCGGCGCCACCCGGCTTCGCGCGGAGATAACGAATCACAGAGGAGAAGATGACCACCTCAGCTCCCCCGGCTGCCGAGACCTCGGCGCCGGTCACGACGAAGGCGAAGAAGCGTCCCGGTGACGTCGCCTTCTCCGGTACCGCGCTCGGCGCCGGTATCGTCATCCTGGCGGTCCTGGCCGCCGTCACCTTCTTCCTCATCGCGCAGAGCATCCCCGCGCTCACCGCAGACCCGGAAGGCACGCAGTTCCTCAATGGAACGCCCTTCCTGCAGTACGTCTGGCCGTTCGTCTTTGGCACCATCTGGGCGTCGTTCATGGCGCTGCTGGTCGCGGCACCCCTGAGCATCGGCGTCGCCCTCTTCATCTCGCACTACGCGCCGCGCCGGCTGGCCTCGATCATCGGCTACGTCGTCGACCTGCTCGCCGCCATCCCCTCGGTCGTCTACGGCCTGTGGGGCGCGCTGGTGTTCTCGCGGATCCTGCAGCCGTTCTACGTCGAGCTCAACGAGCGCGGCGGCTGGATCGTCGTGTTCTCGGGTCAGCCTTCGCCGACCGGTCGCACGATCCTGACGGCATCCCTCGTGCTCGCGGTCATGATCCTGCCGATCATGACCGCCATCTGCCGCGAGGTCTTCCTGCAGACCCCGAAGCTGCACGAAGAGGCCGCGCTCGCCCTCGGCGCCACGCGCTGGGAGATGATCCGCATGAGCGTCTTCCCGTTCGGTCGCGGCGGCATGGTGTCGGCCGCGATGCTCGCCCTCGGGCGCGCGCTCGGCGAGACCATGGCAGTGACGATGGTGCTTTCGGCCACGGGCGTCGTCAGCTTCCAGGTGCTCACCTCGAGCAACCCCACCCCGATCCCCGCGAACATCGCCCTCAACTTCGGTGAGGCCTACGGGACCGGCACGAACGTCCTCATCGCGACGGGTCTGATCCTGTTCATCGTGACCTTCGCCGTCAACGCCATCGCCCGGTGGATCGTCAACCGCCGCGCCGAGTTCTCTGGAGCGAACTGATGACCACCACCGCCGTTCGCCCGCCGCGCCCGTCCGGCGCGGCCCGCTCAGGCCAGTCCTCGCTGACCGCGGGACGCCTGCCGGTCTGGATGCCGTGGGCCTTGCTCGGCATCAGCGCACTCATCAGCATCCTGATCTTCACGGTCCTGAACCTCGGCAACGACCTCGCTGACTTCAACATCGCCGGCGCGGCCCTGGTCGCCGCCGTGATCTTCGCGATCGGGCTCGTGACCCTCTCGGCCATCGTCGAGTCGCGCCGTCACGCCGTGAACCGCCTCGCCACCGTCGTGGTCAGCATCGCGTTCCTCATCGTGCTGCTGCCCCTGGTGTCGCTGCTGTACACCGTCGTCGTCAACGGACTCTCGCGCTTCGACGCGACGTTCTTCAGCTGGACCATGCGCAGCGTCGTGGGCGAGGGCGGCGGCGCACTGCACGCGATCTGGGGCACGCTCCTCATCACGGCCGTCGCCGCGCTGATCTCGGTGCCGATCGGCCTCATGACCTCGATCTACCTCGTGGAGTACGGCCGCGGCCGGCTGGCGAAGGCCATCACGTTTTTCGTCGACGTCATGACCGGCATCCCCTCGATCGTCGCCGGTCTGTTCATCGTCGCGCTGGTCGCCCTGATCATCGGTCCCGGCAACAACACCGGCCTCATGGGCGCGCTGGCTCTGTCGGTGCTGATGATCCCGGTCGTCGTGCGCTCGAGCGAAGAGATGCTGCGGCTGGTTCCCAACGAGCTGCGCGAGGCGTCGTACGCGCTGGGCGTGCCGAAGTGGCTCACGATCCTCAAGGTCGTGCTGCCTACCTCGATCGCCGGCATCACGACCGGCATCATGCTGTCGATCTCGCGCGTCATCGGTGAGACGGCGCCCCTGCTGCTCACCGCGGGCTTCACGAACTCGCTCAACATGGACCTCACCTCGCAGCCGATGATGACGCTGCCGGTGTTCGTCTTCGACCAGTTCCAGAACCCGGGCACCAACATCGAGGCCGCCATGCAGCGGGCCTGGGCCGGTGCCCTCACCCTGATCATCATCGTCATGGTGCTGAACCTCGTCGCGCGATTCGTCGCGAAGCGGTTCGCCCCCAAGTTCGGTCGCTGACCCGGCAACCCGAAGCCAGTTAGAGGAAACAACCAGTGTCCAAGAGCATCGAGGTCAACGACCTCAACGTCTACTACAGCGACTTCCTGGCCGTCGAAGGCGTCTCGCTGCACATCGAGCCCCGCAGCGTCACGGCCTTCATCGGTCCGTCCGGCTGTGGCAAGTCCACCTTCCTGCGCACCCTGAACCGCATGCACGAGGTCATCCCGGGTGGTCGTGTCGAGGGCAGCGTGCTGCTCGACGGCGACGACCTGTACGGCCCCGGCGTCGACCCGGTGCTCGTGCGCCGGCAGATCGGCATGGTCTTCCAGCGCCCCAACCCCTTCCCCACGATGTCGATCCGCGAGAACGTGCTGGCCGGCGTGAAGCTGAACAACAAGCGCATCTCGAAGTCCGACGCCGACGCCCTGGTCGAGAAGTCGCTGCGCGGCGCCAACCTGTGGAACGAGGTCAAGGACCGGCTCGAGAAGCCCGGCTCGGGCCTGTCGGGCGGTCAGCAGCAGCGTCTGTGCATCGCCCGCGCGATCGCCGTCTCGCCCGACGTCCTGCTGATGGACGAGCCCTGCTCGGCCCTCGACCCGATCTCGACCTTCGCGATCGAGGAGCTGATCGAAGAGCTCAAGAGCGAGTACACGATCGTCATCGTCACGCACAACATGCAGCAGGCATCGCGCGTCTCCGACAAGACCGCGTTCTTCAACATCGCCGGCACCGGCAAGCCGGGCAAGCTCATCGAGTACGACGACACGACGTCGATCTTCACCACCCCGTCCGTGCAGGCGACCGAGGACTACGTCTCGGGCCGCTTCGGGTGACCCACCCCTGAACGCGCGACGCGCCGGTGCGAGGCCTCCCTCGCCCGGCGCGTCGTCGTTTCCGGCGCGGCTTCCCCCGGGTCAGTCGCGGGGCGAGAGCAGGTAGTCGTTGAGGGATGCCGTGAACTCGGCGTCCACGGTCAGGTCGGCGCCGTCGAGCTGACGGATCGGCGCCGCCAGGCGCACGCTCGACACGAGCCACGCGGCATCCGCTCGGCGCAGCTCATCGACCGGGATCGTCTCGTACGCGGTCTCGAAGCCGCGCGCCGCGAGGTGCTCGAAGAGGCTCAGCTGCGTCGTTCCGTGCAGGATGGCGCCGTTAGGCGCGGGGGTGATGAACGTGTCGCCGCGCTGGAGGATCAGCGACGCCGTCGGCGCTTCGAGCACGAAACCGTCAGAGCTCAGGAACACCGCGTCGTCGGCGTCGCGCCGGTGAGCCTCACGCAACGCGGCCATGTTCACGGCGTACGACAGCGTCTTCGCGCCGAGCAGCAGCCACGGCGCACGCGCCGGCGCATCGATGGCGTACCCGCGGTCGAGAGTGACGACGCGGATGCCCTCCGTGCGGGCCAGGCTGAAGTCGGCGGCGGTCGCGGCGGTCGCCCATGCGGTCGGTGTCGGCCCATGCTCGACACCGCGGCTGAGGATGAGCTTGACGACGCCCTCCCCCTCGCCACACTCGGATGCCGCGATGGCGACCGCCGCTCGCCACTGCGCCACGTTGGGCTCGGGAAGGTCGCACAGGCGCGCCGAATGCACGAGGCGTTCCAGGTGGGCTTCGACCTCCTGCGGGTGGCCGCCCACCACGCCGATGGACTCGAAGATGCCGTCGCCGCGCTGTGTGCTGAGCTCACCGACGGTCAGGGCGGGAGCCGCGGGATCGACGGCCGTGAAGGTCGTCGCCAGGTCGGGAGCGGTCTGGTCCGCCGCGAGCGGATCGATCATCAGCGCGAATCGCAGTGCCATGCGCCGAGCCTACGACCCCGGCCGTGCCCAGACGCACGACATCCGGATTGTCCACCACGGGAATGTCCTGCGCTGAGCCTCGGTTAGACTGTATGTGCCGGGCCGCAGTAACCCCGGGCTCCATCTTCAGCCGCCGCGAGCGGCCACGCGCCGAGAGGCGTTCTGCGGTCCGGCACTTTTCTTTTCTCCGGACGGTGCGAGCCGAAGCAGCGCTACTCCCCCGGGTCAGGTCAGCGCTTCACGCCGCCAGAGGCCCGCGCACGAGCCGAGGTCTTCGGCGTAGGTGCTCAGCCGCAGGGCGCGTGCGGTCAGGACCGTCGACCGGTCGGGCTCGCTCGCGTCGTGGTCATCCGCGACCGACGTCGCTCCCGCCGCCTGCACGCGGCAGAAGGCGGCCGCGCGCTCGAGGGCGACCGCGAAGTCGCCGCGGAAAGCGCCCCGCAAGATGATGTCGATGAGGGCGACAAGCTCCTCCGGTCCGGCCGGCGTCGGTGCACCAGCGATGACCTCGTCGGCCGAGCGCAGCGTCGTGCGCCCGCGCTCGTAGAGCAGAGCGGCGGTGCGAGGATCGCGATGGATCATCAGCTGCAGCAGGTACAGCCGCCACAGCGCGCCCGGCAGCGACTTCGCCGGCGACCGAGACCACAGCTCGGCGACCGTGTCGATGCCGTGCTGCGCGGTGAAGCCCACAAGCCGCTCGACGACGGCCTCGCTCGGGTCCTCGCGCACCCGCGACAGCAGGGCGCCCGCGGTCGCGTGAGCGACGCGTGAGACCTCGGCCGGATCCTCACCGGCGAAGTGCCGGTCGAACTCGTCGGCGGGTCGTCGAACCGGCTTGTGGTAGTCCCGGGATCCGTCCGTCATCATTCCAGGCTAAGCGAGACGCGGCCCGCACCGGCCGGCCGAGCGGGACCGCTCGCGACGGGCGAACACGAACGACAGAACGGCCGGCCCTCGTCGGGGCCGGCCGTTCCGCTGCCGAATAACGGGGTGGGCAGTCAGGCGCTCGTCGGGATGGCGACGATCGGGTCGGTGGTCGGCAGCCCGCTCGGCGATCCGCCGCTCTGTTCGATGGTCAGGGCGATGACGTCGTCGGGCTGCATCTCGCCCTCGAGCAGCAACGCGGCCGAGCCGTCGCTGGACTCGAACGCTCCTGCAGGGATCGGAGCGGAGCCGCGGACGAACCAGGCCTCGTACGACTGGTCGTCGGCGATCTCGGGCAGGCCGTCGGCGACGAGTACGACGCCTTCGACGCTCGGAGACCAGTGGACGGTCGCCTCGCCGCCGTCGGCGAGCTGGGCCGTGTTCGAATGCGCGTCGCCGGATCGCTCGATCTGCGCGAGCACGCTCTCGGCACTCGGTGCCCGCATGCCCTCGGTCAGCGTGCCGACGCCCCAGCCGATGCCGACCAGCAACGCGATCGACGCGGTGAGGGCGAACAGGCTGCGCGTCCAGTTACGCCGCTGCACCATCTGGATCTGCTCGGTCACGGGCGAGCCGACGGGGTGAGCGGTCGCTTCCGCACGCGGGTCGTCGTCGCTCAACTCGTCGCCGGCGTCAGCGGCATCCGGGTCGGCTGCGCTCTCTGCGCCGCGCACGGATGCGGGCGCGACGGCGCCGGGTGCTCCGATGCGGGCCATCAGGCTGGCACGGATGTCGGCCGACGGGGTCACTTCTTCGACACCCTCGGCGAGGAAGGATGCCGCGCGGGCATCGTCGTCGGCGAGGGAGAGCCACTCGGGGTGTGCGTCCAGCGCTTCGCGGTAGGCGATTTCGTCTTCCGGCGACAGCGCGCCGAGGGCATACCCGGCCGAGAGTTCGGCGAATCCCTGTTCGTTCACGATGTCACCCCCATTGCAGTGCGCAGCCGAGACAGGCCGTCTCGCATCCGCGTCTTGATCGTTCCGAGTGGCGCTCCTACCAGCGCTGCGATCTCGCTTTGACTGTAACCCCCGTAATAGGCGAGGGTGATGGCCTCTCGTTGCGCCTCGGGTAGAGAGCTGAGAGCCCGAGCGACGCGCCGTCCTTCGATGCGAAGCTCCACTTGTTCGGCGACGCCTTCGGGCTGCGACGCCATATCGCGGTATCCCGCACGCACATCGCGATCGCTGCTCGCCTGCGACGATCTGACTCGGTCGACCGCTCGGCGGTGGGCGATCGTGAGAACCCACGATCTTCCTTTCCCCTTCTTCGGAGCGAACGACGAAGCGGATTGCCACACTTCGAGAAAGACCTCTTGCAGCACCTCTTCACTCTGAGCCCGATCGACGAGCACGCGCAGGATGAGGCCGAACACGCGGGCAGAGAGCATGTCGTACAGGCGGGCGAAAGCGCTGTGGTCACCGTCGGCGCAGCGCTGGAGCAGCTCCGCCACGTGATCCGTCGACGGCCCGTCCTCGGGCACGTCCATTCCATCGATGACCATCGTCATAAGCATGCCGTATCACCCGGCCCGTTCCCGGATCCCGCGCCGACCTGTTACCGCTTCTCTACCTGCCGCGGTGCGCGGGCCGGCCCCGTCTCCGATGTTCGTTCGTGTTGCCTCGTCCTTCGCTCAGCAGACCCGTTTCGGATTGCTGGAAGCTCGTCTTTCGAGATTCTCAACTTTTTTCCGATCCGTTCCGCGGGGGTCTCCGAAGAACCCTCGACGCCGGGGACGGACCCACGGCGGAGACACACGGAGGCAATCATGCTCAGCACCAAGAAGAAGTTCACTGCTGCCCTGGCCCTCGGCTTCGCCGGAGCGCTCGCGCTGTCGGCCTGCTCGTCCAGCTCGGGCGAGACGATGACCGAAGAGACCACGTCGCCCTCGTCGGCACCCATGGAGTCGGCCTCCCCCGACGCCACCATGGACCCCGCCGCCAACCTCGTCGGCCCCGGCTGTGCCGACTACGCCGAGGCTGTCCCCTCGGGCGCCGGTTCGGTCGAGGGCATGTCGCAGGACCCGGTTGCGGTTGCGGCATCCAACAACCCGCTGCTCACCACGCTCGTCTCGGCCGTCAGCGGCCAGCTCAACCCCGACGTCAACCTCGTCGACACGCTGAACGGTGACGAGTTCACCGTCTTCGCGCCGGTCGATGACGCCTTCGCCAAGATCGACCCCGCCACCATCGAGTCGCTGAAGACCGACTCGGAGACCCTGACGTCGATCCTCACCTACCACGTCGTTCCCGGCCAGATCGCTCCCGACGAGATCGAGGGCACCCACGCCACCGTCAACGGCGCCGAGGTCACCGTGACCGGCTCGGGCGACAACATCATGATCAACGACAGCGCGGCTGTCATCTGCGGTGGCGTCGAGACCGCCAACGCCACGGTTTACCTCATCGACACGGTGCTGATGCCCCCGATGTGACCCGAACAGCCGCGGTGAGGGGTTCCCGCGGCACGGCCTCGGTTGACTCCGTGGCCGAGGCGAAGCCGCCGGTGCGAGCACACCGGCGGCTTCGTCGTGTTCGGACGGATGCCTGCGGTTCGAGGTGCCGTCGCGGCTCGCCCGCACCGCGACGGCCACTAAGCTGGGAAGCTCAGGGCCTCTAGCTCAGTCGGTAGAGCATCGGACTTTTAATCCGCGGGTCGTGGGTTCGAGCCCCACGGGGCCCACCTTGGAGCAGCGTCGAGACCCCGCGTAATCCCGGCTCAAGCAACTCGCAATCAGCGATGCCGCCTGATGCCGCTATCGCCCTCAGCGCACCGGCGCAGGTCGACGACGCTGAATCGACCCCCGATACAGCTTGAGCGTCGGTCCGTTCGCCACCGCGTTCGCGGCAAGAAGGTCGATGTTCAACGCCTCGGCCTCCACGCGACTGAGGCCGTTAGCAGTCCGGCGCTAATGAAGGTGCGGGTCGATCACTGCCAGCTCGTGCTGCAGCGCGATCGCCCGGTCATCCTCGTCAAGATCATCCGGTTCGGTGGGTCGCGACAGCTACCGCGCCTGCGGTTCGAGCGGCGCGAGGACGTAAGCCGAGAGCGCGGCACCCGCTTCGCCTCCAGCCATCGCTCGACGAGCTGGGCACGGTTCGATTTGATCTGATTGGAACGACGCGACAACGGACGCACGACATGCACAAGCTCGTCAACCTCACCTTTTTGCGTCGAGCGAGAATCACTGTCGCGCGAGCGCGGCGCACCAGGCGGGATCGGTGGGGGCCGCGAGTTGCCCTCGGCGGCGACGAGGGTCTGCAGCCTCAAGGCCAGCCGCGAGTCGACGTTTGACCATTACAATCCGTTGGCGGGGGTACGTCATGGACGAGTTTGAAGGCTGGTCGCTCGGATCCGCGGTGGACGACGGTCATAACCACTCGATCAGGGACACGCGCCCTGTCACGAGCGAGGAAGTGCGACATGTGGATGCGGCACTCCGCTTGATCCATTGGGTCACCAACGGCTCGCGTTGGAACGACGTCTTAGAAGCGTGGGACGCCATGCCCCCGCCGCCCGCAACTTCGCCGCCAAAGCTGGCGCTTCTCAATCAGTCGATGTTCTCGATGCTACGAGCCCTGACTGCGTTCTCCGAACAGCTCGCAATCGCACCGGTTGAAGTGTCTGCGATCGCTCACCGGGTCTCCCTTGAGGACACTTCCGATTGGACGGGACTTTCCGAAGGCATGCGTGACCGGGCGCTGGTGGAACCCGTCCCACTGGTCGAGATAACCACGAGAAGCGTGAGTATCGGTCAGACGCAGAAAATCGCTGTTCTCACTCAGGCAGCTTGCGAATGGCTCGGCCTGCGAGAGGTCGCGGATCAGGAACTCGACCGAGTGCTGCAGCGCTTTCTGTCCGCAGCCGAAGCACATCAGACGTGTCTACTCCGAGTCTTCTCTGAGTCGATCTCTAGTGCCGTGGTCACCGTGAAGAGGCTCGCGGCCGAGGTCGGTCTTGGCCGTCCTATCCTTCTCCGCCTGGGTGAGGTCAAAGATGGACAACGCCCCATCCAGATGCGAGACCTTTCCTTGGACGTCCTCCCGTTGCTGTCAATATCGCTGGAACGCGCTTCGCGCGCAGCACCTCGCCAAGAACCAGAGTCAGACTCAAAGTCTGCGGTGATTCAACCGCACACCGAACCAGACGACTTGCGAGCCGTTAATATCCCCATGGAAGAGCCGAGCGGGCGGGCGAACCATTCTGAGGATGACCCAGTCGGGCCGGATCCATCCACCCTCGAACCGGACTGGAGCGCCATCGATCCAGCCGGTCTCTTCTTGGCAGCAATGCGACTCTCCCTGATGACGGAGCAGAGGTGGTCAGCAGCCTTATCGGAAACCGTCAGAGACGAAACCATCGCAGCGGACCTGCAGCAGTGGTACGCGCTCATCGCCGCCGAATGGAGCAAGCTCGGCAGTGCCGACGACACCGTCGTCATTACCTGGCCGCTGGCGACAGACGAGGTCGCGAGAATACGAGGTGACGACGCGCGTGCGCCCGTCATGGCGTATCTCGCTGCGATCGATCGACTCTCGGGGACCTTGCGCGTGCTCGCGGAACCATCGGAACGTCAACTCGTCATCGAGAACGAAACCGCCAGTCTGTCAGCCTGGTGGAGTTCAGGAGGATTCGCGACAGTTCGCGATGCCGCGCATCTGCTCCTCCGAACGGTGCAGTCGATTGGCGCATCGGGGCAAGCGGGAACTGGTCTCGGTATTCCTGACCACCTGCAAACACCCGCTGCGCACCTCTGGCTCGATTGCGCGACGCGTGCTATCGAGTGCGGCCTGCCGGAAGCGGCGCTAATGTATGCCAGCTACGCCTTCGATTCGTGGGTCGATCGTGACATCCCGGGACGCTCGCCCCGGCGACAGGCAGCTGTCGAGCAGCTAATCGCCGCGTTGCCTCGAGTTCAAGATGTTCTGAACGCTGCGGCAAAGACGGCGCAGCCCATTTCCGTGACGAGCCCACTCGCTATCACTTTCGTTGAAACCCTCAGCATTGCGATGACCGCTAACGAGATCCGTCTTCGAGCGCCCGACGACCCCAATGACTGAAAATTGGAAACGCCCAGACGCGCACCTCCGCAGCCGATTTTTCCAGCCGAGGTTCACTGTTCGAATCGGTGAGACGGACGTCTCCGAGTTCGCCTCGAACATTGTCGTATTTGAGGAGGACCGTCTTCCGCATGCGCGCCTGACACTGACTGGTGGACCGTTCCCACAATTCGACTACCTGGCGGACGTTGCCGTACTTCGGCCGGGCTCTGAGGAGCCCTACTTCGGCGGAACCATAACAGCGGCAGAAACCCAAGACGATGCTCTCATCCTCGACGTCTTCAGCGTCAGCGAGTTCCGCGAGTATGGCGTCAGCCCGTTCGCACTGTCGCGAGTCGGCGCGCCTGACCTCATCAATATGCAGGTCAGAGGAGCCGGATTCTCGCGTGACCGTGTGAAGCTTGGCAAGGAGCTACAACCGACGGCGGAGCTGTTCGAAGTTGCCGTGCCGGTGTTGGACTGCGACATCGAGTCGGCTCTGACGCTCAACCCTTCGGTCCGACTCCTGCCGATGCCGGAAGGCTTGCTGCACCGGTTTACAGGCCAAACCAACGCCGTCGATGAGCTCGCGGCCCTGTACCGAGGAGCCAAGGCTATAGCGGTCACGCATGTTTCGAATGTCACTTGGATGTCTGACGCAGAGGAAGAGGGAGTATCTGTGATCCGTCGCGCACTCGATTGGCTCCTCGTGCTGATGCGCAATGGAGCGTCCGTACGCAGCGACGGCACTCCCGCATCATTCCGGAGGGACGATGTGCGAGGCTTTCTGCGCCAGTCATCTGTCGCGATCGTCACGGGCATGCAGAGCGGACGGTCATGGGCTAGGGACCTTCGCAACCCGGTGCGAGCGGGAGAGGCACAGCTTGACAGAACGATACAGGCAGCGCCTTCTGCTCCCACCGATGAACGTAGCTCGCAGAGTTTCGCCGCGTTCCGCCGTGCCGCAGACGAGCAGTTGCCGATCGCAACTCGCGTTTCGGCGATCTGGGAAGCACTCGAGTACTACGCCGCCGATGTGCGGCGTCAGCCGTCATTCCAAAAGCACGAACTTCGCGCGCTGAGAAAGCGAGCCGTCGATGGCCTAACCGACGATCAAAGTCGTCGAGTCGAGTTCGCTATCGCTCAGCTCAACTCAAGCTCCCTGCAGGAACGGATCTGGCATCAAGCTTCGCTGGACGGCGTCCGGGTCTCTAGCGGAGATCGCAACGTGATCGCACGAACGCGCGGGTACCGGAACGCACTGGTCCACGGAGGCGGCGTCGAAGACCTCACCAGAGGCGACGTCAACTACGCCGTGAGCGTAGTCTCCAGGCTGCTGTTGGGCGGCGCTCGCTCACGGGTCAGAGAGCCCTAAGAGCACCGATCACTGTGTCAGCATCATGTGGGGCGGGTGGGACATCAGTGATCCGCGGACATCTGCGGTCTTGAAAGCGAGGGCCGCGCCTGAAACCTGCCTGCGGGAGCTCGAGCCCCACGGGGCCCGCCTTGGAGCAGCGTCGGAACTCTCAGCCTCCGAAGAAGTCGGAACGCTAGTACACAACGCAACCGCCCTTGGCCACGCAGCAATCTCCATGCTCACGATGCCTGCCTCGACTCGACATACGCTCGGCAGTGCACCGACCGAAGGATCCGCCGTGTCGTACGACAACACTTCTGACCACCACATCCCGGCTGCGGATGAGCCGAGCGTTCCTGAGCTCGAGGCTGATGAGACCGTCGCGCCGCGACCAGAAGAACAGATAGCCGACGCTCTGCGCGCTGAACCCGACTTCGCGGACCAGGGCGGGACTGACAAACGCCGATAGCCCCGCAACCCCCTTCCGCCCCGTCCCACTCCCCCGTAGCGTCGGCCGTTCCGACGACATGCGAACCATACGGAGGACGCGATGACCGATGTATCGAGCCAGGGGCCTGCTGAGGGCGACGACCGCCAGGAGCTGACCACCCGGCAGGGACACCCCGTTTACGACAACCAGAACCAGCGAACGGTGGGGGCGCGCGGACCGGCGACGCTCGAGAACTACCACTTCCTCGAGAAGATCAGCCACTTCGACCGTGAGCGCATCCCCGAGCGCGTCGTGCACGCGCGCGGCTTCGTCGCATTCGGCTACTTCGAGGCGACGGGCATGTGGGGCGACGAGCCCATCGCGCAGTTCACGCGCGCGAAGCTCTTCCAGGAAGCCGGCAAGCGCACGGATGTCGCTGTGCGCTTCTCCACGGTGATCGGCGGACGCGATTCGTCCGAGGCCGCTCGCGACCCGCGAGGCTTCGCCGTGAAGTTCTACACCGAGGACGGCAACTGGGACCTCGTCGGCAACAACCTCGGCGTCTTCTTCATCCGCGACGCGATCAAGTTCCCCGACGTCATCCACTCGCTCAAGCCCGACCCCATCACCTTCCGCCAGGAGCCCGCGCGCATCTTCGACTTCATGTCGCAGACGCCCGAATCGATGCACATGCTCGTCAACCTGTTCAGCCCTCGTGGCATCCCGGCGAACTACCGCACGCAGCAGGGGTTCGGCGTCAACACCTACAAGTGGGTGAATGAGCAGGGCGAGACCAAGCTCGTGAAGTACCACTGGATCCCGTCGGTGGGCGTCAGCTCGATGACCGAAGCGGATGCCGCTGCCGTCCAGGCCGGCGACCTCGGCCACGCATCGAAGGACGCGTACGAGGCGATCGAGCGCGGCGAGTACCCCGAGTGGGAACTGCAGGTTCAGATGATGGACGACCACGATCACCCCGAGCTCGATTTCGACCCGCTCGATGACACGAAGCTCTGGCCCGAGAACGAATTCCCGCCGCGCACCGTCGGGAAGATGGTGCTGAACCGCAACGTCTCGAACTTCTTCGCCGAGAACGAGCAGATCTCGTTCGGCACGGGCGTGCTGGTGGACGGACTCGACTTCTCGGACGACAAGATGCTCGTCGGCCGCACGTTCTCGTACTCCGACACCCAGCGCTACCGCGTCGGCCCGAATTACCTGCAGCTGCCGGTCAATTCGCCGAAGAACGCGTCGGTGGCGACGAACCTGCGCGACGGGCAGATGGCCTATCACGTCGACAACGGCGGCGAGAACCCGCACGTAAACTACGAGCCCTCGATCACCGGTGGCCTGCGCGAAGCGCAATACCCCACGCACGACGAGCAGGGACCCGAGATCTCCGGCCGCCTGACGCGAAAGCGCATTCCCCGCACGAACGACTATACGCAGGCCGGTCAGCGCTACCTGCTGATGGAGGACTGGGAGCGCGATGACCTGGTCGCCAATTTCATCGACTTGATCGGACAGGCCGCGCGTCCCGTGCAGGAGCGCATGCTCTGGCACTTCTACCTGGTGGAGGACGACCTCGGGCGCCGCGTCGGCGAGGGGCTCGGTATCGGGCTGGACGAGGTCAAGGATCTGCCGCCCCTGCAGTCGCAGACGCTCAGCGAAGACGAGCTCGAGCGACTGCGGAACCTCGGTCACAACGGCCCCCGCGACGTGGCCGGTCTGAAGATGACGCATTGCGTTCCGAATGCGCGGGCGCAGATGGTCTGAGCGTTTGCCACGCACGACAAGGAATAGCGGTTGGGGAAATCGATGAGGCGGAACGCGGCTGAGGCGTTAACATGGCGTTCATGGCCCGCAAACAAATCACGCAACTCATCGATGACCTCGACGGCACTGTGCTCGAGGACGGTGAAGGAAAGCAGATCACGTTCTCGATCGAAGGTCGCGCATACGAGATCGACCTCTCCGACGAGAACGCCGAGAAGTTCTACAAGGCGCTCGAGCCTTTCGTGGACGTCGCCCGCTCCATCCGTGCGAACGGAAATGCCACGCGTTCGCGTCCGTCTCGCGCAGCCAAGAGTGATCTCGACCTCGGCGCCGTCCGTGAGTGGGCGCGCGCGAATGGTCACACCGTCAACGAGCGCGGCCGCATTCCGGCATCCGTGATCGACGCTTATCGGGCGGCGAACTAACCGCAACCCGATCTCAGGAATGGCTCAGGCACCTCCAGGCCTGAGCCATTCCGCGTCTGCCGGGCATAACGAAGGAAACCCATGACCGATGGCACCACGTCACCTGCTCCGCGTCCGCGCATTCCGCGCGTTCTCTGGTGGATCGCCGCAGCCGTGACCACGGGCGGCATCCTGATGGTCCTGTTCGACGCCTTGATCACGAAGCCCCAAGCTTCGTTCGGGTGGTTCGCGTACCAGCCGCTGGCGGCGGCGGCCTACTTCCAAGCGAGGGGCACCGTCGTCTCGCCGCCGATGTGGGCCGGAATGACCGTTGCCGTGATCGGACTGCTCGCGCTGTCGTTCCTGCTCGGCCGCAGGTCGGCGACTCCTCCCCCGGTGAAAGAAGAGGTCAGTGGATGAGCGCGGATGAGAACTCGCACGAGAGCGAACGTGATAGCGGCGGCGGGGGCGTGAACGCCCTCGCGATCGGCATCGCCCTCGGTCTCCCCCTCGGCAGCGCGATCGGCATGCTGGTGTTCGACAACATCGCCCTCGGCGGAGGAATCGGCCTGCTTGCCGGGATCGTGCTGGGCGCCGCGGTCGACGCGAACCGACGGCACCAGACAGACGACGACGCGACCTCGGACTGAGGTCCCGAAGCGGGGTGCTCAGCGGTCAGTCGGTCGCTTCGGCGCCGGGAGCGCCGCGCCGGGTGAACCTGCCGTTCACCACGTAGATCGCGACGACCATCGGCACGAAGGCCACGGCCACAACGATCGGCGTCGCGAACCATAGGGCTCCGCGGGACAGCACCAGCATCACCGCCGCGAAGACGATGAGCGCGGCACCGCCGACCCGCAGCGCACGCACGCGGCCCGGCTCACGACTCACGAACGTCCAGAGCGGATACGGCACCCCGGGGCGGATCCGTTCGAACCAGAACACCGACGCCACCTGCATCGCCGATCCGGCGGCGACCGGCAGCAACCACAACCACGACAGCTCCATCCGCTCGATGCAACCACATCGGCGCCGCAGCATCCACCGTCGCCGGCGCACCATCCGGCTCAAACGGTCACGGCATGCGGACGGCGTACCCCGACACGGTGATCCCGCCGCTCTCGGGAATCTCGACGGTCAATTCCCCCGGTCGCCCGACATGCCCGCCCTGCTCGATGACCACGGTCGACGGCACGGCGACCGCCCCGAGCGCCCGCAGGTAGGCGCCGAACGAGGCCGCGGCGGAACCGGTCGCGGGGTCTTCGGTGATGCGCCCCACCGGAAAGAGGTTGCGCGCGTGGAACCGATCGGATGCCGCCCGGTGGGCGACCGTGATCGTCGCGGGCCATCCGCGGTCGTCCAGCAGCGCCCGCACGGCGTCGGGGTCGAACGTGAACCCGTCGAACGTCTCGTGGTCGCGCAGCACGATGACCGGGTGCGTGTTCCCGGTGTTCGCCAGGCGCGGCGGCAGCTCGGGGTCGAGGTCATCGCGCGTCAGCCCGAGCAGGTCGAAGATCGCGTCGAGGTCTGCGTCGTCGAGCTCGCGCACCGACGGCTCGATGCTCGTGAAAGACGCACGGATGCCGTCGTCATCACGCGTGACCGCTATGGCGACGACGCCGACGGGGGTGTCGAACCGGACCGCACCGTCATCCGCGACGCGTCCCCGCTCGGCGAGCGCGACCGCGGTGGCGACCGTGGCGTGTCCGCAGAAGGGCACCTCGGCGATCGGCGAGAAGTACCGCACCGTGTGCGCGCCGTCGGCGGTCGTCCCCGTGAGGAACGCCGTCTCGGCTTCATCGACCTCGGCGGCGATGCGCTGCATGGTCGCGGCGTCGAGCCCGGCGGCATCCAAGACGATCCCCGCGGGATTGCCACCGTCGGGACGGGACGTGAAGGCGGCGTATCGCAGGACCTCGGGCGTGCTCATCCGTTCAGGTTATGCCCGGTTCAGCGCTCGGGCGACGGCGCGAGTCGGTACAGCACCTGGGGTCGGCCGCGCTTGCCGTAGCGGTGCGAGAGGTGGATGACGCCGGTGTCGACGAGGTGCGTCAGGTACCGGTTCGCGGTGGCGCGCGAGATGCCGCAGGCCGCGGCCACCTCGGCACCGGTCAAGGCGACGACGGGGTCGAGGGCGGCGACCACCTGCGCGAGCGTGGGCGCGGCGAGCCCCTTCGGCAGCGCGGCGGCGCTGCCCGCCGAGACCGTACCTCCCGCGCCGCGGCCGTCGCGCAAGGAGGTCGCCGGGGCGGTTCGGATCGTGCCCGTCGACAGCAACCGGTCGATCTCGCTCTGCGCCAGCGGCCGGTCGCGCTCGTCGGCCACCCGGCGCTCGCGGTCGGCGGCGTAGCGCTCGAGCCGCTCTCGCAGCGCCGCGAACGTGAACGGTTTGACGAGGTAGCCCACCACCTGCCCGGCGAGCGCCTGCCGCACCGTGGTCTGATCCTGCGACGAGCTGATCACGAGCACGTCGGGCCCGCCCTGCTCCAGCGTGCGCAGGCGGTGCAGGACCTCGATGCCGCTGATCCCGGGCAGCCGCATGTCGAGTAGAACGAGGTCGACGCCGCCGCGGATGCGCTCGAGCGCCGCCTCGCCGCTATCGGCCGTGCCGACTACCCGGAACCCCGGCACGTCCGCGACGAACCCGGCGTGCAGGGCGCGGGCGCCGCGGTCGTCGTCGGCGATCAGAACGCGGGTGCCGGGGGTCACGGGGCCACCGCCAGATCGAACGCGAATCGCGCTCCGCCGAGCGACGACGCACCCACCTCGATCGAGCCGCCGCGCGCGGTGACGATGCGCCGGACGACGTCGAGTCCGAGGCCCCGCCCGAACCCCGAGGCGTCGTGCTTCGACGAGAACCCGGGCGAGAAGATGCGCCCCGCGATGCTGGGGTCGACGCCGGGGCCGTCATCCTCGACCGACCCGATCACACGCTCACCCTCGGTGCGCAGCGCGCACGCGACGACCGTGGCACCGGCTTCCGCGGCATTGCGGCAGAGGTTCGTCACGATCGAGACGAGGCCCTCGTCGAGGTCGGCGGCGAGGTCGAGGTCGAACTCCGCTCGGGCGCCGAGGTCGAGCAGCTCGGCCTGCACCGCCCGCACCGTCGCCGCGGCGATCGGGCGGTCGTCGCGCTCGTCGTCCCGCGCTTCGAACTCGCCCTCAGCCCGGCGCACCGGCACGATCTCTTCGATGTAGCCGAGCGCCTGCGGCCCCTGGCCACGCGAGACGAGGCCGTGGATGACATGCAGACGCGTGCGGAACTCGTGCGATTGCTCGCGCAGGGCCGCGGTCGTCCGCCGCATCTGCGCGTGCTCGGCGGCGATGACGTCGAGCCGGCGGAAGCGTCGCTCGACCACCGCGGTCACCACCGAGCCGGCGAGGGTCGCGACGACGAGCGCGCCGATCGCCCACGGCCGCAGCGCGCTCAGAGCCTCGTCGAGCTCGCTCGCGATCTGCGACTCCAGCACCCCGACGGCGACCATGCCGATCGGCTCGCCCGAGGCGTCGCGCACCGGGACCTTCGCGCGCAGCGACGGCCCCGACGACCCGACCTCGGTTCCCACGAACGTCTCGCCGGCGAGCACCGACGCGTTGGCAGTCTCGACCTGCACGCCGCGTTCCGACGCGAGCGGATGCGTGATGCGCACACCCTCATCGTCGGTGATCACGACGTAGTAGACCCCGGCCGCTTCGCCGACGAGTCGAGCGATCGGCTGCAGCACCGCCGTAGCGCCCGCGAGGTCGGACGCGTCCGCGAGATCATCGGGGGTTCCGGCCGCGCCCGCGGTCGCCACCGCGTCCCGGACCTCGGGCAGCTCCGCCAGGCTCGACGCGACCTCGAGCACCCGTTCGGTCGTCGCCGCGCGGATCGTTCGCTCCTGCAGCGCAAGCGCCACCCCCGCGGTCGCCGACAGCGCCGCGATCGTGATCACCGAGGGTGCGACGAGCATGACGAGACGCACCGCAGACGGTCTCATCCTGATCGGCATCCTGGTCACTTCCTCGTGGAGAACGGCCGCGTCGGCATCCCGCATACGCATCAATGAGAACAAATCGCGACGATCGTCGGGTCAGCGCGACGAGGTGCCATCCTAATTCGATCCCGCAGACGACGACGTCTGCGCGAACGGAGTGATCATGACGCAGAACGCGACGGATACGGACGCGCGGCCCGCCTCGGCCGGACGCAGAACGGCAGCGCGGGTCATCGGCGGGGCGATCGCGGCGGCGGCGATCGGTGTGGCGAGCTTCGGCTCGATCTCGTCGGCGGCGACCGGCGAGGATATCAACGCCTCGATGACGATCATCGCCCCGGCAGCCGCGGGCGGCGGTTGGGACGGCGTGGCCCGCGAGCTGCAGCAGGCGCAGAAGGCCAACGGGCTCGTGAACAACGTGCAGGTCGTGAACATGCCGGGCGCGGGCGGCACGATCGCCCTCGGCAACGTCTCGGCCCTCGACGGCCACCCCGGCAACATGCTCGTCGGCGGCACCGGCCTGCTCGCCGCGACGATCCAGTTCGACTCCGCCGCGACGCTCGACGACGTCACGCCGCTCGCGGTGATCGTCGAGGAGTACGACGTCATCGTCGTCCCCGCGGATTCGCCGTACGAGACGCTCGACGACCTCGTCGCGCCGTGGCGGGAGGACCCGAAGTCGATCCCGTGGACGGGCGGCGGATCGTTCGACCAACTCGTCGTGACCGACCTCGCCCTGGCGGCCGGCATCGATCCCGTCGACACGACCTACATCTCGTCCGACGGCGGCGGCGAGGCGATCCAGGCGCTGCTCAATGGCACGGCGAAGGCGGCGACCGGCGGCTACCCCGACAACATCGACCAGATCGAAGCCGGGCGCCTGCGCGCGCTCGCCCTCGTGGCGGAAGAGCCGATCGACGGGATCGAGATCCCGACGGCGGCCGAGCAGGGCTACGACATCTCACTGACGAACTGGCGCATGCTGGCCGCTCCCGCCGGCCTGAGCGACGACGATGTCGACGGGCTCACCCAGCTCGTCCTCGATTCGGTCGCCACGCCGGAGTGGCAGGACGCGATCGAACGATACCGCTGGACCGAACGCGTCATCACGGGCGACGAGCTCGACACGTTCCTCGAGGACGAGGAACAGCGCATCCGCAACCTGTACGAGGAGATGGGACTATGACGTTCCCCGCCAACCCGACCGCCACCTCGGCCGTCGTCGGAGACCGGCTGCGGCTCGTTTCCGGCCCGGGCGCCGCCGCGCTGCTCAAGGGCCTCACCATGCCCGCCGTCGTGGCGGCGTTCGCCACCTACCTCGTGGTGGGCATCATCACGATGAAGGTACCCGCGGGCACGGTCTTCCCCGGCCCGCAGTTCTTCCCGGCGATCATCGCCGCGGGCCTGTACGTCTTCGCCGCCGCGCTCGTCGTGTCGGCTGTCAAGGAGATGCGCGAGCGGACGTCCACGCCGACGACCGCGACCATCGCGACCGACGGCGACGCCTCCCCCCGTCCGGTGCGGGTCGACGTGCGATCGCTGGCGTGGGTCGTGCTGCCCTTCTTCGCCTTCGCCTTCCTGCTCGACATCCTCGGCTGGATCATCGCCGCCGGTCTGCTGTTCTGGTGCGTCGCCCGAGGGTTCGGCTCGCGCAAGCCGCTGGTGAGCCTCTTGGTCGGCCTGACGGTGAGCTCACTGGCCTACATCGGTTTCGACATGCTGCTCGGGATGCCGCTCCCGTCCGGCATCCTCGGAGGTTTCTGACCCATGGACGTCCTCCAGCTCCTCGGCGAAGGCTTCGCCGGCGCCCTCACCCCTGCCAACCTCCTGTGGGTGCTCATCGGATGCCTCCTCGGGACCGCCGTCGGCGTGCTCCCCGGTCTCGGCTCGTCGATGGCCGTCGCCCTGCTGCTGCCGATCACCTTCTCGCTCGACCCGACCGCCGCGTTCATCATGTTCGCCGGGGTCTACTTCGGCGGCCTGTTCGGCGACTCGACCATGGGCATCCTCATGAACACCCCCGGTCAGGCGTCGGCGATCGCCTCGACCTTCGAGGGTCACAAGATGGCGCTCAACGGTCGGGCCGCACAAGCGCTCGCGACCGCGGCGATCGGCGCGTTCATCGGCGGCTTCGTCGCGTCGGTGGTCGTGGTCTTCCTCGCCCCGGCGCTCGCGGACTTCTCGAGCCGCTTCGGTCCCGCCGAGTTCTTCGCCCTGGCCGTGTTCGCCTTCGCCGCAACGTCGTCGGTCGTCACCGACAACGTCGTCAAGGGACTCACGGCGCTGTTCATCGGCCTCGGCATCGCGGTGATCGGCATCGACGGAGTCTCGGGTGCGCCGCGGTTCACGATGGACTCCCCGAACCTGTTCGACGGCATCTCGCTCGTGACCGTGACGGTCGCGATCCTCGCCCTCGGCGAGGTCATCTACGTCGCGTGCCTCGAGCGCCACACCTCGACGAAGGGGCTCATCAAGCCGACGGGACGCCCGTGGCTCTCGCGCCGAGAGCTCAAGGAAGCGGCCCCGGCGTGGGCTCGCGGCACCGCCATCGGCCTGCCGTTCGGCGTCGTGCCGGCGGGCGGATCCGAGATCCCGACGTTCCTGGCCTACGGGCTCGAAAAGCGCCTCGACGCGCGGCGCAAGCACCCGCGCTTCGGCACCGGCGCGATCCGCGGTCTCGCCGCGCCCGAGGCGGCCGGAAACTCCACGACCGGCATGGCGATGGGCGCCCTGCTCGCCCTGGGCCTGCCGATCTCGGCGACGGCCGCCATCATGCTCGCCGCCTTCCGGCAGTACGGTCTGCAGCCGGGGCCGCTGCTGTTCGACCGCGCGCCCGACCTGGTCTGGTCGCTGCTGGCGAGCTTCTTCATCGCGATGATCGTGCTGCTCATCCTGAACCTGCCGTTCGCGATGCTGTGGGCGAAGCTGCTGCTCATCCCGCGCCCGTACCTCTACGCCGGCATCACGGTGTTCTGTGCGCTCGGCATCTACGCCACCTCGGGCTCGACGTTCGACCTGCTGATGCTGCTGGGCATCGGGCTGCTCGGGTTCCTCATGCGGGCGATGGACTTCCCGCTCGCGCCGCTCATCATCGGCATGGTGCTCGGGCCTCTGGCCGAGACGAGCCTGCGCGACGCCGCGATGAGCTCGAACGGCGACTTCTCGGTGCTCGTCCAGAGCCCCATCACGATCGTGCTCTACGCGCTGCTCGCGATCGTTCTGGTGCTCTCCGTTCGCAACCGGGTGGTGGCCCGCAAACGCGAGCGCCAGGCCGTCACCGGCTGACGCCCCGCTGCGGGCGGCCGATCACCGTGATGCCAGCATCCGATCGGCCGTCCGCAGCGACATCGCCATCTGCGTGAGGCCGGGGTTCGCCGACAGCGCGCTGGGGAACGTCGAGTTGTCGCAGATCCACATGTTCGGGATGTCGTGCGACCGCCCCTCGGGATCGACCACCCCGTCATCCGGGTCGATGCTCATGCGGCACGTGCCGATGGTGTGCGCCGTGCGGGCGAGCACCCGCGTCTCGCGCGCACCGGCCGCCTCGAGGATGCGGGTCATGACGTCCACCGCGTGAGCATCGATCGCCTTCTCGTTCTCACCCGGTGAGAAGCTGATCTCGGCGCGCGGAATGCCCCACTCGTCGGTGTCGTCCGACAGCACCAGCAGATTGCGCTCCGACGGCAGGCACTCGCCGTTGATCCCGATGCCGGCCGAGTTCTGCCAGGCGTCCAGCGCCGCCATGAGGTCCGCTCCCCACAGCCCGCCCCCGCGCACGAGCGAGGTGGCGTAGGTCAGCGGCATCACCCCGAGGCTCTGGATGAGGTAGCCCCCGGCGAAGTCCACGCCGTCGGGGCGCACGAAGTCCTCGGTGATCGCGGCCGACGGGTAGCCCCGGTACCCGCGGACCGACTCGTCGAAGCGCCCCCACACCTGCACGCCGCCGTGGGCGAGGAAGTTGCGTCCCACCTGACCGCTCGAGTTCGCGAGCCCGGTGTTCAGCAGCAGTCGCGGAGTCTCGATCCCGCCGCCGGCGAGGACGAGCGCGGCGCAACGCTGTCGGTACTCGACGCCCTCGTGCAGGTAGACGACCGCGGTCACCGCGCCGGCGGCATCCTGTTCGATCCGGTGCACCATCGAGTCGGGCCGGATCTCGGCGCCGTGCGCGACCGCGACGGGCAGATAGGTGATGGCGGTGGTCGCCTTGTAGCCGAACCGGTCGCCCTGGTGGATGCCGCCGACGTCGATGCTCGCCTTGCGCAGCCCGTAGTGCGGCTGGTCGCGGTCTCGCGTGATGATCGCCGCCGGCGCGTCGGTGGCCGTGATGCCGAGGCGCTCACAGCCTTGCAGCACCAGGTCGGCCGGGGCGTTGCGCCGCGTCGGTCCGTCGAGGTACTCGCGCTGCGGATCCCAGGGGTACGGGGTCGGGCCGCTCACTCCGATGAAGCGCTCGACCTCGGCGACGTAGCCGATGAGCTCGTCGTAGTCGACGGGCCAGTCGCGCCCCTGCCCGGTCTCGGTTCGCAGCGACAGATCGCGCCGGTCGGGGCGCGGCGTAAAGGCTCCCCAGTGCAGGGTTCCACCGCCGACGCCCCACCCGCTGTTGTTCGGGCCGAACGCTGTCGGGGCATCACCGCCGCTGAAGCGGTCCGACATCCAGTTGATGCGGGTCGCCTCGCGCTCATCCGGTGTGAACTGGTCGAGCTCGAGGTTGGGTCCGGCTTCGAGGGCGACGACGCGCAGGCCGCGCTCGGCGAGCCGGCTGAGCAGGGGTCCGCCCCCGGCGCCGGTGCCCACGACGACGACATCCACGACCTCGTCGAGGTCGTACGTACGCATCTCGGTGAGGTTCATGCTGCGTCTCCTCTTTCCTGCAGGCGGCCGAGCTCGTCGGGTTCCCATTCCTCGCGCTGGCCGGCCGCGAGCACGAGGTACCCGGCGGGCTCGGGTCCGGTGCCACCGGTGGCGAAGCCGCTGTAGCCGACCCGCGCGAGGGATGCGGGGTGCGACAGCCACGCGCGAGCGAGGTCGTTGCGGGCGTCCTCGAACCACAGACTCAGCTGGCCGGGCGTGAGCACGGAACCGGATGCCGCCGTGCCGGCGATGACCTCGCGGATGACCTCGTCCTGCGCAGCCGAGCCGCGCTTCCAGATCGCCGCGAGCGCGTCGAGACCAGCGCGGTAGGCCTCTTCGTCCGTCGACATGCCGGTGGGGCGCCACCCGTCGCTCTCCCCCGCGGCGACCATGCGGTCCAGGCGCGCGGCGAGATCCATCGCGGCACCGTCGCCCTGGGGCATCACGCGGCGGGCCACCTGCCGCAGGAGCGCCAGCTGCGCGGGCGTGAGCGACCGTGGCGAGTACTCCGGGTCGTCGGCGAGCGCTCGACGGGCGAGGGTCGCCCGTACCGCGACGTCGGTGCGAGACGAGGCGATGACGCGCGCCCAGGCCTCGGGCACGCGCGGCGATCGATCGGCGACGCCAGCGGCGAGGCGGCGGACGGCGGCCGCGAGATCATCGGCGGTGGTGGCGTCTGCGGGGACCTCACGCTCGCGCACGGCACCGGGAACCGGCCCGTCGACGACGACGACGCCGGCCAGCCCGAACACACCGATCGCGCCGTCGAGCGCGCAGTCGACGATCGTCGCGATCAGCTCGTGCTGGACGGCGTTGCCGACGAGCACCCACGGCGTGTGGATCTCGGCTTCGGCGATCGCGGAGAGGACCTCACCGGCGTCCGTCGCCGAGGCGACGACCACACGAAACGGGCCGACGGCATCTGCCGCGGCGGTGGACGCCTCGTCGAGGGCGTCGTCGAGCCCCGGTACGTCACCGCGTAGCGAGACGACCGCGAAAGATCTCGCGCTCACGGAGTGACCATGCCCCCGTTGACGTTGAGGGTCTCGCCCGAGACGTAGCTCGACTCTGCCGAGGCGAGGAAGACGAACGCCGGTGCGATCTCGGCCGGCTGCCCGGCCCGCTGGTAGGTGCTCTCATCATCGAAGGCGCGCATCTGCTCGTCCGACACGCCCTGGCTGACCTGCAGCGCCGACCACACCGGTCCAGGGGCGACGACGTTGACCCGGATGCCGCGGGGCGCGAGCTGCTGCGCCAGACCCTTCGACAGATTGTTGACCGCCGCCTTGGTGGCGGCGTAGTCGACGCGGTCCGGCGCCGGCTTGTACGCCTCGAGAGACGCCGTGTTGATGATCGAGGCGCCCGCCGACAGGTGCGGCAGCGCTGCTTTCGTGATCCAGAAGTTGGCGAACACGTTGGTGTGGAACGTTGCTGCGAACTGCTCGTCCGAGAGGTCTTCGAGCCGCTCGACGGCGACCTGCTTGCCGGCGTTGTTGACGAGGATGTCGATGCCACCGAGGAACTCGGCCGCTTCGGCGACGAGCGATCGGCACGCGGCGGCATCCGAGATATCGGCGGCGATGGCGTGTCCGCGGACGCCGGCGTCGGCGATGAGGCCCAGGATGCGGTCGGCGTCCCGCTGCTCGGCGGGCAGATGGACGATGACCACGTCCGCACCCTCGCGAGCGAAGGCGATCGCCGTCGCGCCGCCGATACCGGAGTCTCCACCGGTGATCAGTGCCTTGCGACCGAAGAGCCGACCGGAACCCCGGTAGGTCTCTTCGCCGAGGTCGGGGACGGGCTGCATGTCGGCCTGCACACCGGGCTCGGGCTGATGCTGCACCGGCGGTTCGACCCGCTCGTATCGGGTCACGGGGTTGTCGAAGTCGTACTGATCGCTCTGCTGCACGCGGCTCACGGTAAGCGTCGCGAATTCTCACCGCGAACGCTTGCCAAAAGTCAAGGAAGAGGCGTAAAGCGCTGCGTCCGAGCGCGCATCGCGGATGAGGGCAGCGCGTTCAGGATCGCGGCGATCCCGCCACGAGCGCGATCGCGGTCCCGATGGCGTCGACAGCACCAGCGGTGTCGACGCGGACGAGGGCGAACGCCGAGATCACGAGACCGGTGCAGGCGTCGGCCAGCGTGGCCGCATCGCCGGCGGAAAGGTCAGGACGGCGCGCCACGACGCCCCGGCCGAAGGCGGCGCGCAGCTCGGCGCGGTAGTCGGAGACCACCTGGGCGACAGCGTCATCCCTCCCGATCGGGGCGGCGGCCGAGTTCACGAGCAGGCAGCCGCTCGAACCGGGGAGAGAACGCGAGCGTCCGAGCGCGTTGCGCAGCCCCCTCAGATAATCCTCGATCGCGGCGGGCGCTACGGCAGAGCCGGTCAGCGGAGCCAGCCGGGGTCGCACGATCTCGTCGAGGTAGCTCTGGACGGCGGCGTCGAACAGCCCCCGCTTCGAACCGAACGCGTGGTAGATGCTCGACCGGTTGAGCCCGGTGACGCGCTCGAGCTCCGGCAGCGGTGCGCCGTCGAACCCCTGCTCCCAGAAGACGCCACGAGCGGCGCGGACGACCTCGCCACGGTCATACGCCTGCGTCCGCCCCATGGGACATCACCCCTTTTGTGTATCGTTCGGTTCAGTATATATTGAACCGAACGATACAGAATTGCGGTGCCAGCCGCCGGAAGGAACAGCTCGTGATCATCCTCGGTCTCGCGCTCGCGGGTCTCGCAGCCCTCGTGCACGTCTACATCTTCTATCTCGAGTCCCTCGCCTGGACGAGCGAGCGGGCTCGCGCGACCTTCGGTACGGGCACCGTCGCCGAGGCCGAATCGCAGAAAGCCCTCGCTTTCAACCAGGGCTTCTACAACCTGTTCCTTGCGATCGCCGTGTTCGCCGGCATCGTCTTCGTCGCGGTCGGCGAGCTCGCGATCGGAGCGACGCTCGTCTTCACCGGCGCGGGGTCGATGGTCGCGGCAAGCCTCGTGCTGCTGCTGTCCGATCCGTCGAAGGCATCCGCGGCGCTCAAGCAGGGCGTGATCCCCGCGCTCGGCGTCGTGGCCCTCATCCTCGGCCTCGCCCTCTGACCCCGCGCCACCCGCGCATGTTGTCCGCGGCTCGGATCGAGCCGACGGCATCCGTCACCGACCCTCACGAAGGAGAACCATGACTCACGAGACGAGCACGCAGATCCGGCTCGCACGCCGTCCCGAGGGGTGGCCGACGCCCGACGATTTCGCGATCGAACGCGTCGAGCTCGACCCGCTCGCCCCGGGCGAGGTGCGCGTCGCGAACGAGTACGTCTCGGTGGACCCGTACATGCGCGGTCGGATGAACGATGTCCCCAGCTACATCCCGCCCTTCGCCCTGGGCGACGTGATCGCGGGAGGCGCGATCGGCCGCGTCGTCCAGAGCGCCGCGGACGACCTGCCCGTCGGCACGGTCGTGCTGCACCAGCACGGTTGGACGGATGTGGTGCAGGCCGATGCCTCGAGCTTCCGCCCGGTCCCCGACGTTCCCGGGCTCCCCCTCTCGCTGCGGCTGCACATCCTCGGCATGACGGGCCTGACCGCCTACGTCGGACTCACTGCGATCGCGAACCTGAAGCCGGGCGAGACGGTCTTCGTGTCGGGAGCCGCCGGCGCCGTCGGGACGGCCGTCGGCCAGATCGCCAAGCTGCTCGGCGCGGGCCGCGTCATCGGCTCAGCAGGATCGGCCGAGAAGGTCGCGCTGCTCACCGAGAAGTACGGCTACGACGCGGCGTTCAATTACAAGGACGCTCCCGTTCGCGAGCAGCTGCCGGCGCACGCACCCGACGGGGTCGACGTGTTCTTCGACAACGTCGGGGGCGACCACCTCGAGGCGGCGCTCGACGTCATGAACACCGGTGGGCGCCTCGCCTTGTGCGGCGCGATCGCCGGGTACAACACCACCGAGAAGACGCCCGGCCCCGACAACATGGCCAGGATGATCACCCGCAGTCTCACGGCTACCGGCTTCACCCTGGCCGCCTACCTGCACCTCTCGCCGGAGTTCACCGAGAGAATGACCGCCTGGTTCGCGGAGGGCGAGATCGCCTACGACGAGACCGTCGTCGACGGCATCGAGAACACCGTCGACGCCTTCCTGGCGATGATGCGCGGCGCCAACACGGGCAAGATGCTCGTGCGGGTCATGCATGGGGGCAACGAGGGCTGACCCGCGGGGGCAGACGAACAGGGGCGGGGTGCATCGGCACCTCGCCCCTGTTCGTCGTTCCAGTCCGGTCAGCCGGTCAGTGGGCCACGACCGGCGGGGCGCCTTCGGCCGGAGCCGGCTTGCGCACGAAGAACGTGAGCAGGACTGCGGCGGTGGCGATGATCGCGCCCGTCAGGAAGGCCGTGTGCACGCCGCTGGCCGTCGCCGCGACGGCATCCGCCCCTTCGGTGGCCGCCGTGGCCGCGCCGACCGACATCAGGGTGATGAACAGCGCCGTGCCCGCGGCACCCGCGACCTGCTGCAGAGTGCTCACCGTCGCGCTGCCGTGGGAGTAGAGCCGCGACGGCAGCGATCCGAGCGCCGAGGTCAGCAGCGGCGTGAAGACGCAGCCGAGACCGAGGTTGAGAGTCATGTGCACCGCGATGATCCAGGCGACCGGCGTATCGGTGCCGAACGTCGTCATGCCCCACAGCGCGCCGGCGGCGACGATCATGCCCGGGATGACGAGCGGGGTCGGCCCGAAACGGTCGAACAGCGCACCGACGATCGGGGCGATCACCCCCATGAGCACGCCGCCGGGAAGCAGCATGAGTCCCACCGTCAGGGTGTCGAGCCCGAGTACCTGCTGCAGGTACAACGGCAGCAGGATGAGCGAGCCGAACAGAGCCGACATCACGATGACGACCAGGACGACGGCGAGGCTGAACGCGCGCGACCGGAACGTGCGCAGGTCCAGCAGGGCGGCATCGGACTTCTGCAGGGCGAGCTGACGCGCCACGAAGGCGGCGAGCGAGAGGGCGCCCACGACGAGCGGGATCCACACCGGGATGGGCGCATGACCCGAGGCGGACTCGCCGATCGAGCTGAGCCCGAAGATCAGGCCGCCGAAGCCGAGTGCCGAAAGCACGACCGAGGCGACGTCGAACCGCGCCTCGCGGGTCTGCGTGACGTTACGCACCCAGACGGCGCCGAGCGAGAGGGCGAGCACCGCGATCGGGAGGACGAGCCAGAACATCCAGCGCCAGTCGAGCACCGAGAGGATCAGACCCGACACCGTCGGGCCGATCGCCGGCGCTACGGCGATGACGATGCTGATGACGCCCATCATCCGGCCGCGGCGAGAGGGCTCCACGACGTTGAGCACCGTCGTCATCAGCAGCGGCATCATGATCGCCGTGCCCGAGGCCTGCACCACGCGTCCCGCGAGCAGCACTTCGAACCCGGGCGCGAGGGCGGCGATGAGCGTGCCCAACGTGAACAGCGACATCGCCGTGAAGTAGATGCGACGCAGGGGGAAGCGCGCCAGCAGATACCCGGTCAGCGGGATGACGATCGCCATCGTCAGCAGGAAGCCGGTCGTCAGCCACTGCGCGGTGGCGGCGGTGATGTCGAGGTCGACCATGAGACGCGGCAGCGCGACGCCCATGATCGTCTCGTTCAGGATCACCACGAACGCGGATGCCACGAGCAGCGCGATGACGGGGCCGGTGCGGACGGCGGGGGTCACGACGGCGGAGTTGATGGGAACCGATTGCGTTTCGGGATGCTGCTGTTCGAGGGTCACTGATCAATTATATGGCAGTGACTGACACGAAGGCATTGTGCGACAATTCCTGCATGGAGCGCGACCGCGAGGACTCCCCCGCCCACACTCATCCCGCCGGACTGCGTGAGCGCCGGCGCCTCGAGACGCAGCGAGAGCTGTCGGATGCCGCTCTCGAGCTGTTCGAGGAGCGCGGGGTCCACGGCACGACCGTCGACGACATCGCACGCCGGGCGGGCACGTCGCAGCGGACGTTCTTCCGGTACTTCCCCACCAAGGAGGCAGCCGTCTTCGCGAGCGCGGACGATTCCGCCCGCGTCGTCAGCGATGCGATCGCGGCGGTCCGCGCCGGCGCATCGGTGGTCGAGGGTATCGAGCTCAGCTGGCTGAACCTGCTCGACCGCTTCGACGCACACCCCGACGAGCACATCCGCGCCCTGCGTGTGCGCCGGATCGTCGGCGCGGAGCCCTCGCTCCTGGCGCTCGCGCTGCGCAACGAGGCCGAGCAGGTCGAGCAGCTGACGGATGCCGCCGTCGACGCCGCCGGGGCCGATGCCGACGTGATCGCTTCGCGCGCAGCCGTGTCGACCCTCGCTCTCGTGCTGCGCCTGACGATCGACGAGTGGGTGCGGCGCGCCGAGCTCAACGAGAGAGCGAGCGTGCGGGAGATCTACCTCGAGATGCGTCGCGGCGTCGCCGCGATCGCCCGTGACCTCGAGAGCGCTCCTCCGACGTACGAGTGAGCCGTGGCGCCGCCGCCGGCACGAGCGAGCCGGGAGGCTCAGTGACGGTCGTAGGAATGGCGTCGCGGACGGGGTGCCGCGGTTCGCGCGGATCGCCGGCGCGTGCGTGACGGGGCGCTGCGCGCGGGCGCAGCTGCGTCGGCAACGGCGGCGGCCGCGGCCTCGGGCGAGGTGTGCGCGCCGAGGTCGGCGCCGTGGCCGCTCTCAGCATCGAAGGTGGCCGGCACCGAGCCGGTCGTGACGAACCCGGCGTACTGGCCGTCGAGGGTTGCGACGTAGAAGTCAGCGTCGGCCTGCCGCCAGACGAGAGCGGGCGCGGAAGAAGAAAGCGTGGAGAGCACGAGTGCCTTAGAACGGGGGCGCACGGATGCGTGCGCATGAAGATGGGGGCTGGATGAACCAGTGATCGCGTCAGACGATCTGCTCGACGGTGAGCCAGACGAACGACGCACGAGCCCCGGAGGACCCTTCAACGCTAGCACGGGGTCCGGGCACCGGGGCGGGAGGGCTCACAACCGCCAGCGACCGAGCGTTCGACGCAGACGACGGACCGCCGCGTCCACGAACGCCGGATGCGCGAGGTACCACTCCCGGTGAGCAGCCGCGACGAGCTCGGGCTCGATCTCGACTCCGTCCGCTCGCCAGCGCGCCCGCGGCTCATCGGGCAGCCCCCACGCGTCGACCACCCACTCCTCCAGCGGCGCCCGCACGGCGTCGAGCAACGGGCGCCCGGGATCGGTCGGCATCCCCGCGTCGCCGAGCGCTTCGAGGACCCGCTGCGCCAGCGGCATCCAGACCGCGTTCCCGGGATGGTTCACCGTGCGCATCACCTCGCCCGAGGTCGGCTGCAGCAGATCGGATGCCGCCACGTCGATCGACTGCTCACGCCGCCGCAGCTCGTCGAGCGAATCCGCCGCGACCTGCTCGACCGCGCGCCGCGTCAGGCGCGGCGCGACGGGCAGCCCGGCAACCGCGGCCAGCGTGCGAACGTCGTGATAGGCCACGACCGGTGGGACCTCGTCGATGCCCGAGACGTGCAGAGCGGCCTGGAACGGGTGCAGGCCGGTGTAGCGGACGACGGGAAATGTCACGAGCCGCGCGTGGCGAGACAGCGCCGCTGCGAGCTGCCGCGTGCCCAGCGGCAGGCCGTGGTAGTCCTCGCGCACCGGCTGGGCGACGAGGAACGACGCCCGCGGCAGCAGCTCGTGCAGGCGCTCGGTGCCGGCGGCATCCATCTCGTGGACGGGCGGAACGCGGACGGTCGGCCGATCGTCGGCGTGCAGGAGGATCCGCATCGTCTCGGCTTGGCAGTTCCCGACGACGAGGCCGAATCCGTCGGGCAGCGGGGAGTCACGGAAAGGAGTCGGCGCGCTGGACACCTCTCCACTGTGACGGGTCGTCGCGGCCGGCGAGGGCGTTTGTCGTCAGCCGTCGCGATGCGCTATGGCGGCGCGAGCGCGGTGCCGGCGCACGCCGTCGCGGTTCGCGCACCGGACCGAGCAGTAGCGCTGCCGGCCGTTGCGCGTCACGTCGACGACGACGTTGCGGCAGGGATCTCCGGCGGCCCCTCCCGCCGCGCATCGCGCGAGCCGGCGCATCCCCCGCGTGGTCACGTGCAGCGCCGTCCCGACCGCGATGACCGCGCGCAACACCTGCGGGAGTCGCTGATCGTCGTCGCGATAGTGCAGGTGCCAGGCACCGTCATGATCGGTCAGTCGCGGGTACGCCGTCGCCGCCGCCATCTGGTCGTTCAGCAGGCGCGCGCGCTGGGCCTCGGTGTCGGCGTCGACGATCCCGAGCCACGCGTCGATGACGGCGCGGGTACGTGCATGGTCGGAGGCCTCCGCCGGCGCGTACACGGCCGTCATCCCGTGTTCGTAGGTCCGCGCGACGATCCCGTCGCGGTCCGCCGGCCAATCGTTGGCGAGGGATGCCGCGAGCAGGACGGCGTACTCGCCGTAAGGGTTGAGCTGCATAACGGCATTACAGCACGATCGGGGCATGACCACCTTCTCCCCCGCTCAGACAGGCGCTGACTCCGATGCCGCTCCCCGCGCACACGACCACGGGTGGGCCACCGAATCCGCCCATCGCACCACCGCGGGCGTGGTCCGCTACGTTCGCTGCGGGCAGTGCGGTGTCCGTCGGGTCGATCTGCAGCCGGCCAGCACGGTGCCCCCCACCGCGATGAGCGCCGTCATCGATCCCGGGATTTCTCGCAAACGTCATCCTCTTGGATGATTCGGCCGCTCCCGCCCGCGCCATAGCCTGAGCGCGTTCTTCATTTCAAGGGGGTTGCAGGTGCACCGGAACACACTTCGATGGACGGCGCCGGCGATGGTCGGTGCGGTCCTTGTCCTGGCGGGTTGCACCGGCGCGGACGCCGGCTCATCGGCTGAGAAGGTCTCGCCGCTCAACGAGTACTTCATGGCCATCTCCGGTGGCGACCTCAGTCCGGAGGAGCAGGAGGCGAAGTACGCCGCCGAAGACAAGCAGCGCGAAGAGCTCATGGCGCAGTGCATGCAGGACGAGGGCTTCGAGTACGTGCCGATGCCGACCGCGAGCGTGTCGTTCGAATCCGGCGAGGAGTGGAAGCCGGACGATCGCGAGTTCGTGTCCCAGTGGGGCTACGGTGCCGTCGAGTACCCCGGCGCCGATGAGGAGCCCGCGCCGGAGGAGGTCACGAGCGATCCCAACGCCGAGTACATCAGCAGCCTGTCGGAGTCGGAGCAGACGGCCTTCTACGAGGCCCTCTACGGACCGGCTCCCAGCGAGGAGGAGATGTCGGAGGACGGCTCGTACGAGTACGACTGGCAGACCGCCGGATGCAGCGGGTGGGCGAGCCACGAGATCGGCGGCGACGACCCGCTGCAGTCGGACGAGTTCGCCGACGTCATGGACGCCATCAACACCTTCTACGAGGAGGCCGCGTCGTTGCCCGAGATCGCAGAGCTCGACCGTGCCTGGTCGGCATGCATGGACGGAGCCGGCTACCCCGGATTCGCGACGCAGTCCGACGCCCAGAACTCCGTCTACGACGAACTCAACGCCCTCTACGACGAGAGCTCGCCCGAGACCGGCCCCGACGAGGCGCAGTTCGACGCGGTGCACGAGCGCGAGGTCGAGCTCGCGCTGGCCGATCTCGACTGCCGCGAGGAGACCGACTACCGCGAGACCTACGACAAGGCGCAGTTCGCCGCGGAAGAGGCGTTCATCGAGGACCACAAGGCGGAACTCGACGCGATGAAGGCGGCGGCTGAGCAGGCGCGTTCGTGAGCGACGGTCGAGCAGACGTGCCCGCGTCGCCCGAAGACGCCGCCTTCGACGAACTCATCGGCGACGCCGATCCGGACGCGACAGCGACAGGCGCGGCCACGCGCGGCGGACGGCTCGCCGTATGGCGATCGGTCGCCACACGCAACCGGGCTCTGTGGGTGACGGCGGCGGTCGCGGTCGTCGCGCTGGTGGGCGGTCTGCTGCTCGGACGTTTCGTGATGCCGGCCGCGTCGGCCGCCGCAGACGACGCGCCCGCGCCCGGACTCGTGACCGTGCCGGTCGCCTTCGGAGCGTTGAGCAACGACGTCACGATCCGCGGCGACGTCGGTTTCGCCGACCCGGTCGAGGTGAAGATCGACACCTCGGCGATCTCGGGCCCGGCCGTCGTGACCGGCCAGGTGCCGGAGGTCGGCGCCGAGCTGTCGCCGCTCTCGGTGGCACTCGAGGTCGCCGGTCGCCCGGTGATCACCCTGCCGGGCGATCTGCCCGCGTACCGCACGCTGCGTTTCGGAGTGTCGGGTCCGGACGTCGTGCAGTTCAAACAGGCCATGCGCGCCGTCGGCATCGACGCGGGCGACCCGGCTGACGCGTCATTCGACGAGCAGGCGGCGAACGCCGTCACGGCGCTCTACGCCGCGGTCGGGTACACCGGACCCGAGGGCGAGGAAGACGGCGAGAGCGCCGTGCGCGCGGCGCAGGACGGCGTCCGCTCCGCCGAGCAAGCGGTCACGAGCGCCCGCAGCGCGCTGGATGCCGCCCGTGGTGGCGCTTCACCCGTCGAGATCCGCGAAGCCGACAACGGCATCTCGAGCGCGCGGCGCCAGCTCGAGAGCCTGCGGACGACACAGCCGGACGACACCGTCGCCATCGGTGACGCCGAAGACGCGCTCGCCCTCGCGCAGCTGCGCCGCGAGCAGCTGAACGCCGGTCGCGACACGACCGCCGAGCGAGCGGCCGTGGATGCCGCCGTCTCTCAGCTCACGCAGGCGCAGGACGATCTCACGCGGGCACGCCAGGAGGCTCTTCCCTCACTCCCCGCCGGAGAGGTGCTCTACCTGAGCGAGCTCCCGCGTCGTGTCGATGCTGTGACCGCCGAGCGCGGCAGCATCCTCGCGGGCGCCGCGATGACCGTGTCGGGCGCCACCGTGGCGCTCACCGGATCGGCCGCCGAGGCGGATGCCAAGCTGCTGACGACGGGAGCGACCGCGACGTTCGCTCTGCCCGACGGCGGCGAGCACGCCGCGACCGTCACCGAGGTCTCCCCCGGCACCGACGGGCAGGCGCGCTGGACGGTGACGCTTCAGCCCGCCGAGCTGTCGGCGGAGCAGATCGCTCAGTTGCAGGGGTCCAACGTCCGGGTGGTCATCGCCGTCGGCGCGACCGCCGGCGAGGTGCTCAGCGTTCCCGCCGCCGCGCTGACGGCGGGACCGGGCGGCGAGACGCGTGTCGAGGTCGTCGAGGGTGACCCGCGCGACGCCGATGCCCGGACGCGCCTGGTCGTCGTCGAGACGGGCCTGTCGGCCGGCGGCGCGGTCGAGGTGCGGGCGATCGAGGGCGAGCTGACGCAGGACGATCTCGTCGTGGTCGGCCGATGACCGCGGCGACCGCCGTCGCGCTCGAAGCCGACGGGGCCGGGGCCGCCGTGCCGCCGGTGATCGAGCTGCGCGATGTGACGCGATCCTTCCCCGGTCCGCCGGAGGTCCAGGCACTGAAAGGCATCAACCTGACGGTGTCGGACGGCGACTACGTCTCGATCGTCGGACCCAGCGGGTCGGGCAAGTCGACGATGCTCAACATCCTCGGCTTGCTCGATCGCCCGACCGTCGGCGAGTACCGGCTCTCGGGCGAGCTGACGGGTGGCTACACCGAGGATGAGCGCGCCGCCGTCCGCGCGCGCCGCCTGGGCTTCGTGTTCCAGGCGTTCCATCTCATGCCCCGTCGGACGGTGCTCGAGAACGTGATGCTGCCGATGCTCTACAGCGGGATGCCGCGCGACGAGCGTCCCGCGCGGGCCCGCGAGGCCCTCGAGCGGGTCGGGTTGGGTCACCGGGTCGACTTCCTGCCCGGGCTGCTCTCGGGCGGCGAGCGCCAGCGCGTCGCCGTTGCCCGCGCGGTCGTGACGCAGCCGCGCGTGATTCTGGCCGACGAGCCCACCGGCAACCTCGACCAGGCCACCACGGCCGACATCATGGCGCTGTTCGAGGAGCTGCACGCCGGCGGCCTGACCTTCGTCGTCATCACCCACGACCAGCACGTCGCCGATCGCGCCGCCCGGCGCATCCGAATCGCCGACGGTCGCATGAGCGAGCTCCCGTGACGGCGCCGCGGAGGGCGCTCCGGCGTTGGCTGCCCCGGCGCCGCAACCGCCCGGATGCCGCGCTCACAACGGCCGTCGCCGAGGCCGAGCGTGTGCCGCGAGCCGACCGGTTCGGCTTCGGCGACCTCGTCCTGGAGGCGACGGTCGACATCGGCTCGCGGCCGGGTCGCCTCGTCATGACGATCGCCGGCACCGTGCTGGGCGTCGGTGCGCTCGTGGCGACCATCGGCTTCGCTCAGACCGCCGCGGGGCAGATCGCACGGCAGTTCGACGCCGCGGCGGCAACCCACCTGAGCATCGGGCCCGCCGAGGCCGAAGCGCGCGGCGGCAAGAGCGTCGCGACGGCATCCCTGCCCTGGGACGCCCCGCAGCGGCTCGAGAATCTCGTCGGCGTCGAAGCGGCAGCTGTACTGGCCCCGGTGACGCCGCCCGAGAACTCGATCACGGCGGTCCCGATCAACGACCCGTCGGTCGCCGCCGCTGCTCCCCCGGCACTGTTCGCCGCCTCCGGCGGGATCCTCGACACCCTCGGCGGAACGATCGTCACCGGCCGGAGCTTCGACGAGGGGCACGACGCCCGTGGCGACCGCGTGGCGCTGCTCGGGGCGGGGGCTGCCGAAAGGCTGTCGATCAACCGCGTCGACACCCAGCCGTCCATCTTCATCGGCGGCACCGCCTACGCGGTCGTCGGCATCTTCGACGACATGGAGCGACGCGCCGAGCTCGTCGACGCCGTCGTCATCCCCACCGGCGCCGCGCGCAGCGACTTCGGGCTGAGCGCCCCCGGCGATGCCATCGCACACATCACAGTCGGGACCGGACCGCAGCTGCGCGAGCAGGCACCCCTCGCGCTCGCCCCCGACGCCGTAGACACCCTCGAGGTGAGTGCACCGCAGGGCCGGTCCGACCTGGCTCGTGACGTCCAGGGCGACGTCAACGTCGTCTTCGTCGTCCTCGGCGTCATCGTGCTGCTCGCCGGCGGGCTCGGCATCGCGAATGTCACGACGCTGTCGGTGCTCGAGCGCACAGCAGAGATCGGCCTGCGCCGCGCGCTCGGAGCCACCGGTCGCCAGATCGCGGGCCAGTTCGTCGTCGAGTCGGTCGTCATCGGGCTGCTCGGCGGTCTCATCGGCGCGGCATTGGGCGTGTTCGGCGTGCTCGCCGTCGCCGTCGCGCAGCAGTGGACCCCCGTGCTCGACCCGCTGATCGCCGTCGCGGGGACCGTGCTGGGGGCGCTGATCGGTCTCGCTGCCGGTGGCATCCCGGCGCGACGCGCCTCGCGCATCGAACCGGTGGTCGCACTGCGAGGCAACGCCTGAGCGTCGACGCATAGCGCGCGTCGGGCCCGGGCGCCAGCCCGCGGCGGAACCGATTCCGGGGGTCTACGGTTTTCCCGGGGTGGGGATGGCCGAGCACGAGGACGCACGATGAACGATCGAGCCGCGAGCGACGATTCCGTCGGCGTGGGTGCGCTGCTCGCCGCGCGTTATCGGGTCGTCGAGCCCATCGGTGCGGGTGGGATGGCGCGGGTGTTCCTCGCGCACGACGAGGCCCTGGGCCGCCGCGTCGCGGTCAAGGTGCTGCGAGCCGACGTGGCGGACGAGGCGACGGCCGACCGAGCCGACATCGAGACGCGCCTGCTCGCGTCGCTCAATCATCCCGGGCTCGTCACCCTCTTCGACGCGCACCTGTCGCACGAGCCGCGGTTCCTCGTCATGGAACACGTCGTCGGAACCACCCTCGCCGACCGGATCGCCGACGGTCCCCTCGATGCCCGCGAGCTCTCGGCCCTCGGCGGGCAGCTCGCCGATGCGCTGCACGTCGTCCACGACGCGGGCATCGTGCACCGCGACGTCAAACCCTCCAACATCCTCCTGGCGCGCTCCTCCGCGCTGGGGGTGCCGCTGCGCGCCAAGCTCGCCGACTTCGGCATCGCGCACCTGCTGGACAGCGACCGCGTGACCTCGCCCAGTCTCATCGTCGGGACAGCGGCCTATATCGCGCCCGAGCTGCTGCACGGGGCCGATCCGGCACCCGCCTCCGACATCTATGCGCTCGGGCTCGTGCTGCTCGAGGCCGCCAGTGGCGAGCGGGCCTTCGCCGGCACCGAGGGCAACCGCGGACAGCTCCTCGCGCGTCTGTCGCGCGATCCCGAGATCCCCGGCGGGCTGGATCCGCGCTGGCGCGATCTGCTGTGCGAGATGACCGCCCGCGAACCGTGCGATCGTCCGACCGCCCACGAGGTCATGGCGCGCATTCCGAGCGACGGCGTCCGTGCGGCGCTGTCGAACGCACTCGCCGCGCGCCCCGAGCAGGAGCGACGTGCCGCTCAGGCCGGCCTCGCCACGGCCGCGTGGCCGGTGACACAGCCCGCCGGTGTCAGCGCCCCGGTCACCGCGTCGCGGGCGACCGCCGCCGCACGCACCGACACCAACCCGACCCTGGTCTCCCCCAGTCTCGCCGCGGCCGCAGCATCCGCTCCCGACCGTGTCACCGCCAGCCGTCGCCAGCGTCGGCGCCGGCGACGGCTCGCTCTCGTCACCGGGGTGGCGACGGCGGTCGTGGCCGCGGTCGTCGCGGCATCCGTCGTCCTGGCTCAGCCGCAGACGGCTTCGACCACCACGCCGGTCGAGTCGCCGGTCGTGCAGACCCCGCTCGTCGAACCGGCCGACGCGCCGGCTGTCGTCGAGACCGACGTCTCACCGATCGTCGAAGAATCCGCGGACGACGCCGTGGGCACCGAGGAGACCGTCGTCGTCGACGCTCCGCCCGCGCCCGCCGAGCCGGTCACCGAACCCGTCAGCGTGCCGGAGGACGTCGGCGCCGGCGGTTCCGCGGGACCGGGCGGCAACGGCAACGGGCCCGGATCGAACAGCGGCTCGGGCCCGGGTTCGAACAGCGGGAACGGCAACGGCAACGGCAACGGCAAGCCCGGCGGCGGGAAGCCGCGCAACGGGGGCTGAGGTCAGCGCGCCTCGGCGGTCGCGAGCTCCGCGCCCGCGTGCGCCAGCTCGGCGAGGGCCGCCTCGCTCGTGGCAGGCGCGACACCCGCGACGAGATCGGTCAGGACGCGCACCCGGCGTCCGTGTGCGAGCGCGTCGAGCGCCGAGGCCCGCACGCAGTAGTCGGTCGCGAGCCCGACGACGTCGACATCGACCACGCCGTGCGCGGTGAGCAACTCGGCGACCGACTCACCCGCATCCGTCGTGCCCTCGAACAGCGAGTAGGCGGGGATGCCTTGACCCTTCTTCACGTGGTGGGTGATCGCCTGCGTGTCGAGCTCGGGGTCGTACTCGGCCCCCGGGGTGTCGGCGACGCAGTGGACGGGCCACGTGTCGACGAAGTCGGGCTCGCCGTCGGCGAAGTGACCGCCGTTGTCGTGGTCGGCGTGGTGCCAGTCACGCGAGGCGACGATCAGTGCGTAGTCGTCGGCGTGGGCGCGCAGGTGACGGGTGATCGCGGCGGCGACCGCGTCGCCGCCGGAGACGCCGAGCGCCCCTCCCTCCGTGAAGTCGTTCTGGACATCGACGATGAACAGTGCACGAGTCATGGGTCGAGGGTACGCCCGGCGGCTGGGGTGCGTCAGTCGCGTCGACCCTCGGGCCGAACGCTCCGGCGCTCGGCCCGCTCGCGCCGCCACAGCTTCGACGGCCACCAGATGGCGGACCCGATGTCGTGCGCGAGGGCGGGCACAAGTAGCGACCGGACGACGAAGGTGTCGAGCAGCACACCGAAGGCGACGATGAACGCGATCTGAGCGAGGAACAGGATCGGAATGACGCCGAGCGCCGCGAAGGTCGCCGCCAACACGAGACCGGCCGAGGTGATGACGCCGCCGGTGGCGACGAGCCCGCGGGCGATACCGCGGCGTGTACCGTGCGTGAGCGTCTCTTCGCGCACCCGCGACATCAGGAAGATGTTGTAGTCCACTCCCAGCGCGACGAGGAAGACGAAGCCGTACAACGGCACCGCGGGGTCGGCCCCGGGGAAGTCGAACACGTGGTTGAACACGAGCGCGCTGACGCCGAGTGCGGTACCGAACGACAGGATCGTGCTGAGGATGAGCAGCACCGGCGCGAGCACCGACCGCAGCAGCAGCATCAGGATGACCAGGATGACGACGAGGATCACCGGGATGATCAGCGTCCGATCGCGGATCGAGGTGTCGTTGGTGTCGACGTCCGTGGCCGTCGAACCGCCGACGAGCACGCCCGGCACCTCGTCCGCGAACGTCGCACGGAGGTCGCGCACGGTCTGCTCCGCCTCGAGCGAATCGGCGGGCTCGGTGAGGGTCGCCGACAGCAGGACGTCGCCCTCCGACACGGTCGGCGACGGGGCGGGCGCTCCGGGCGGGCCGGCCGCGGTGAACACCGGGGCGCCGTCCTGCAGCGCGACGGAGACCTGCCCGGTGGGCGAGTCGGCGGCGATCGCGGTGATCGACTCGATCCCGGGGTTGTCCTCGAGCACGCCGAGAGCGTCGGCGAGCCGATCCTCGGGAACGATGATCGAGGCGGGGCTGCCGGAGCCGGCCGGGAAGTGCTCGGCGAGCGCCGCCTGGCCGTCGCGCGCTTCCGACGCGCCCAGCACGAGGTCGCTCGACGGGACGCCGTTGGCGTTGAGCTGCAGCACACCGGCCGCGCCGATGAGCAGCACCGCCGTGCTCGCAATCCATACGAGTCGCGCGCGACGGGCGACGAAGCGGGCCAGCCGCGGCCAGATCCCGCGCACCGGCGCGGCCGGATCGTCGGGGAGGTCGATGGCACCCGTGCGCGGGATGAACGGCCAGAACGCGGCCCGCCCGAACAGGGCGAGCAGTGCGGGCAGGAACGTCAGCGCCGAGAGCATCGAGAACGCGATGCCGATCGAGGCGATCGGGCCGAGGGCCTTGTTGCTGGCCAGGTCGCTCAGCAGCAGGCAGAGCAGGCCCGCGATCACCGTGCCGCCCGACGCGAGGATCGGCTCGACCGATCCCTTCCACGCCCGCAGCGCGGCATCCCATCGGTTCGCCCCCGCGCCGATCGCCTCGCGGTAGCGCGCCGTGTACAGCAGGGCGTAGTCGGTGGCGGCACCGATGACGAGGATGAAGAGGATGCCCTGCACCTGGCCGTTCAGCACGACGACCTCGGCCTTCGCGAGCCACCACACCGTCAGCAGTGCGACGCACAGCGCGAACACCGACGTCAGCAGCACGAGGATCGGCAGCAGCGGCGACCGGTACACGACGACGAGGATCACGAAGACGGCGGCCAGCGCGACGACGAGGAGCAGCCCGTCGATGCCGAGGAAGCCTTCGACCAGGTCCGCGGTGAATCCGGCGGGACCGGTGACCCACGCATCCACTCCCGCGGGGACGTCGTCCTGGACGAGCGTCCGGACCTCGCCGACGATCTCGCCCACGTCCGCTGCGGCGTCGATGGGGACGAACAGCTGCACGGCGAGCCCATCCTCGGCGGGGATGGGAGGTGACACCTCACCCACACCCTCGAGTTCGCCGACGGCGGTGCCGAGCTCGGCGAGCGCCGCGAGCTGTGCCTCGTCCAGCGGCGAATCGGCTGCCGCCACGACGACGGCGGGGATCTCCTCGGCGCCGGTGAAGTCGGTCAGGCGCTCATTCACCTTCGTCGCGTCGGCGCTCGACGGCAGGAAAGACGACTGGTCGTTGGTCGCGACCTCGTCGACACGGCCGAAGTACGGACCACCCACGGTCCCGCCGACGAGCCAGATCAGTACGAGCAGGGCGGGGATGCCGAGGCGCAGCCAGCGCGGCACACGTGTTTCGCTCTTCACGTAGATAGCTTATCTAGCAATCTCTACGTACGCCAGAGCCGGCATACGCAGTGCATGCTCCGCGGGGGCGATCAGCCGCGCGCGAAGAGGACGATCGTCGAGACCACGACCGAGACGATGCCCAGCGCGAGCGCTCCCCACGTCAGCCCGAGCAGCGGGCGGTGCAGCGGCGGTCTGCGGGTCAGCCGCATCCGTCCGCGCCATCCATGACGGAACCAGATGTGCGCCCGGTCGACGTCCGCCAGTTCCGCTGCCGTGTGGGCGTCGACGCGCGCACTGTTGGCCTCGCCCTCGTCGTCGAACCAGCGCACCCACGTGCCGTCGCCGTCGTGGTCGACTATCGCTTCGGCCGGCAGCCACGTGCCGTCGCTCGCCCACAGCACGACCAGCGCGATCGCGAGGACGACGGCGCCCCCGAACCCGATCCACGTGAACACCTCGAGCACGGCGTCGAGTGCCGTCGTCATGCGCGCGGGCGGCGAACGGTGAGAGGCGCGCGCAGCATCCTCTCAGTATGGGTCACGCCGGTCGCAGCAGCACGCTCAGCGAGGCCAACGTGCGCTCGAGTTCGATCGACGGCTCGAGCAGCCACTGGATCTGCAGACCGTCCGAAGCCGCGACCAGCAGAGCGGCGAGCTGCTCGGCCGGGACGTCATCGCGCACGGTGCCCGCGCTCTGCTCGTCCCGCAGCCGCTGCGTGAGCTGCGCGCGCACGCGCTCGAACCGCGCCGTGAAGAAGGCCTTGCCGTGCTCGCTGCCCGCCTCCAGCGCCCCGGCGACGAGGGTCGAGTACAGCTCGACGAGCCCGGGCACTTCGGCGTTGTCGACGGCCGCCCGCGTCATGACGCCCACTGCCGTCGCGGACGGCGGCCGGTCACGCGCGTCGCGCTGCGCCTCGGCGTGCTCGTAGACGGCGACGAGCAGCTGCTCGCGGGATTCGAAGTAGTGCAGCAGCGCGGCATGCGAGACGCCGATCGCCTCGGCGATGCGGCGCAGCGACGTGCCCTGCAGCCCGCGCTCCTGGAACACCTCGATCGCTCGGTCGAGGATCTCGCGGCGCCGCGCGACCCCCTTGGCATAGGCGCCGGGTCGGCCCACGGCTGCGCGATCGTCGGTGCTCACAGCGCGACTCTAACAAAAACCTCCAACTGGATGTATTCCGTGTTAGCGTGACGACGTGCCGCCACCAGGCACCCCGCACGATGACGTACGAAAGAAGGTCGACTGTGACTGAGGTCCAGGCATCCGTCCAGCTCTATTCGCTTGCGAAGGAGTTCTCCGCCGACATGTCCGGCTCGCTGGCGAAGCTCGCCGAGATCGGGTTCGCGCATGTCGAGGCGTTCGACTTCGTCTCGCGTCCCACCGAGATCCGTGCGGCTCTGGATGCCGCGGGTCTCACCGCTCCGACCGGACACGCTCCCCTGCTGACCGACGAGCTGTGGACGCCCGACGGGTCGATCCCGACCCCCGCGCCCGAGGTGGTCTACGAGGCCGCCGCGACGATCGGCATCACGACCGTGATCGATCCGTTCGTCGCGCCCGAGCGCTGGCTGACCGAGGACGGCGTCGCCGACATCGCCGAGCGCCTCAATGCCGCAGCCGAGACCGCGGCCGGATTCGGCCTGACCGTGGGCTATCACAACCACGCGCAGGAGTTCATCGCGTCCTTCGACGCGCAGAGCGCGTACGAGCGCTTCGTCTCGCTGCTCGACGAGCGCGTGACGCTCGAGCTCGACCTGTTCTGGGCGCTGACCGGTGGGCAGGACGTCCCGGCCCTGGTGAAGACCCTCGGCGACCGCCTCATCGCCGTGCACGTCAAGGACGGCGTCGTCCCGACGTCGAACCCGTGGGCTCCGGGTGCCGAGCAGTTCGGCTCGGACAGCCTCGACCAGCGTCACGCCGGCAGCGGTGACGTCCCCCTCGCCGAATCACTGCGCGCCGCGACCGCACTGAAGTACGCCGTCGTCGAGTACGACCACGCTCCCGGTGACGTCTTCGCCGATGTCGCCGCGAGCCTGGCGTTCCTGCGCGAGAACGGCGTCAGCGCATGACCGGCCCCGTCGGAGTCGGCTTCGTCGGCGTCGGCGTCATCAGCGACACCTACCTCGAGAACCTCGGCTCGTACCCCGACGTGCGCGTCGTCATCCTCGGCGACCTCGACGTCGACCGCGCGAAGGCTCAGGCCGAGAAGCACGGCGTCGCCGAATGGGGCACGACCGACGACGTGCTCGCGCACCCCGATGTGGACGTCGTCGTCAACCTGACGATCCCCGCGGTCCACGTCGAGATCTCCTCGCGTGCCGTCGCCGCAGGCAAGCACGTCTGGACAGAGAAGCCGCTGGGCCTCGACCGCGAGAGCACGGCCGAGCTGCTGCGACAGGCGGATGCCGCGGGCGTGCGCATCGGTTCGGCGCCCGACACCCTCCTCGGACCGGGCTTCCAGACGGCCAAGCGGGCGATCCAGAGCGGCGTCATCGGAGAGCCGATGTTCGCGTCGACCGCCTTCCAGACGGTCGGTCCGGACCTGTGGCACCCGAGCCCGGCCTTCTTGTTCGCGCAGGGCGCCGGGCCGCTGCTCGACATGGGTCCGTACTACTTCAGCGGTCTCGTCAGCCTCTTCGGTTCGGTCGATCGTGTCGCCGCGGTCGGACGCAAGAAGCTGGAGGAGCGCACGATCCAGGCCGGGCCCAACGCGGGCACGGTCTTCCCCGTCGAGGTGCCGACCACCATGCAGGTCATCACGGCCTTCGAGGCCGGGCAGCAGGCCGCGAGCCTGCTGAGCTTCGACTCCGCCCTGGAGCGCCACGGCGTGTTCGAGGTGCACGGCACCGAGGGCTCGATCGTGCTGCCCGACCCCAACCAGTTCGAAGGCCGCATCGCGTACGTCAAGGCGCGGAAGTCGATCTCGGACGGCAACTGGGGCGAGCAGGAATGGATCGAGATCGAGCAGGAGGGCACGCTCACCGGGCGCGGCCTGGGCCTGCTCGACATGGTGCGCGCCATCGCCGAGGACCGGCCCCACGTGGCCACCGGCGAGCTGGGCTACCACGTGCTCGACGTCATGCTCTCGGCGCAGGAATCGGCGGCATCCGGCGAGTTCGTGAAGGTCGCCAGCACCGTGGCACCCGTGCCCACCGTGCCGGTCGACTTCGACCCGTTCGTCGCGACGCTGTAACGATCGCAGCGCTCCCGCCCGAGCGGGAACACGAAAGGCCCGGACTCTTCGGAGTCCGGGCCTTTCGTTGTGGAGCCGCCTAAGGGAATCGAACCCTTGACCTATTCATTACGAGTGAATCGCTCTGCCGTCTGAGCTAAGGCGGCGCGCGTCGCTGTGCGATGCACGATCAGCAATCTTACATGCTCGCGGACCCCACCGCGAACCGGCGCCGTTCGGGTGGCCCTTATAGCGGGAGACGCCGTGTTACGCATCGATTACTCGTTGTCCATCGGCGGCGCTTAGCGTCGAAGGGCACCGCGACGAGGCGAGCGTGACTCCGGTCACGCACGGGCGGGATACCGCCCCGCGGTGCCCGATCCGAGGAGCACCACTCATGTCCAAGCGACTTCTGACCGCGGCCGCCCTGGCCCTCCCCCTGACTCTGCTGCTGGGCGCCTGCGCCGGCGGATCCGACGGCTCGGGAGACGCCGCGTCCGAGGGCCCCGTGCGCATCGGCGTCGTCGGCGCCGGTGACCCGTACTGGCAGACGTACGTCGACGCCGCCGCCGAAGAGGGCATCGAGGTCGAGATCGTCGACTTCACCGAGTACACGCAGCCCAACCCCGCCCTGTCGGCCGGCGAGCTGGACCTCAACCAGTTCCAGCACATCATCTACCTCGCGACCTACAACGTGAACGCCGACGACGACCTCGTCGCCGTCGGTTCGACCGCCACCTACCCGCTCGGGCTGTACTCGTCGCAGTACGGCTCGGTCGACGAGATCCCCGAGGGGTCGACGGTCGTCGTGCCCGACGACGAGAGCAACCAGGCGCGCGGACTGCTCGTGCTGCAGGCGCAGGGGCTCATCGAGCTCAAGGACGGCGGATCGGTGTTCTCCACCGTCGCCGACGTCGAGCCCGGCTCGAAGGTGACCGTCGAGGCGCTGGATGCCGCTCTGACGGCCACGTCGCTGCCGGATGTCGCGGCCGCGATCATCAACAACGACTTCGTCGAGGACGCCGGCCTGACGTTCGACGAGGCTCTGGCGACGGATGACCCCAGCGACCCCAGCGCGCAGCCGTACATCAACATCTTCGCCGCCAAGGCCGAGGACGCCGACAACCCCACGTACCAGAAGCTCGTCGAGATCTTCCAGGACACCACGGCCGTCACCGACGGGCTGCAGGAGGCTTCCGGCGGCTCGGCCGTGCTCGTGAAGACCCCCGCCGACGAGCTCGCCTCGGCCCTCAAGCAGGTCGAGGACGACATCCGCGCCAACCAGTGACATCATGCGTGTGCGGCCCGTTCCCTCCGGACGGGCCGCACACGCATGTCGCGTTCGAGGAGCCTTCGTATGACCCTGATCCGCCTGTCCGGCGTGACAAAGCGCTTCCCCCCGTCCGCCAAGGGCGGTGAGCCCGTCCTCGCGGTGGACGACGTCGACCTCGAGATCGCCGCGGGCTCCGTGTGCGGCATCGTGGGCTACTCCGGGGCCGGCAAGAGCACGGTGCTTCGCCTGGTCAACGCGCTCGAGACCCCGACGAGCGGCCGTGTCGAGATCGACGGACGCGACATCACCGGGCTGCGGGAACGCGAGCTGCGTGCACTGCGCGGTGACATCGGGATGATCTTCCAGCAGTTCAATCTGTTCGACTCGCGCACCGTCGCCGGCAACGTCGCGTACCCGCTCGAGGTCGCGGGGAAATCCCGCGCCGAGGTGAAGGCACGCGTGAGCGAGCTGCTCGACTTCGTCGGTCTCGCCGGCAAGGCGCGCAACTATCCCGAGCAACTGTCGGGCGGCCAGCGCCAGCGCGTCGGCATCGCCCGGGCGCTGGCCACGAATCCCCGCATCCTGCTCGCGGACGAGGCGACGAGCGCGCTCGACCCCGACACGACGCAGGAGGTCCTCGCCCTGCTCAAGCGGATCAACACCGAGCTCGGCGTCACGATCCTCGTCATCACGCACGAGATGGAGGTCGTCCGCGCCATCGCCGATCGCGTGGTGGTCATGGAGCACGGACGCATCATCGAGAGCGGCGAAGTCTTCGAGGTGCTCTCCTCCCCGCAGCAGCCCGCGACCCGCCGATTCGTCGCGAGCATCATCGACGAGGTGCCGTCGGGCGACAAGCTCGTCGCGTTGACGCGGCGGCATCCCGGTCGCATCGTCACGTTCACCATCCGCGAGGGCGAGGCCACCCAGGCCGACGTCTTCGCCGCCCTGTCGTCGCACGGAGCCCGGTTCGAGCTGATCCACGGCGGCATCAACGACATCCGTGGTCGCGTGTTCGGCCACCTGACTCTCGCCGTCACCGGCGACGACGACGCCGTCGAGCGCGCCATCGCCGCCGCGTCGCAGCACGCACCGCTGATCGAGGAGGACGTCCGTGGATAGGCTCATCGACCTGCTGCCCGAGCTCTGGCCCGCAACGGCCGAGACGCTCTACATGATCACGCTCAGCCTCATCTTCGGTGGGCTGGCGGGCTTCCTCATTGGCCTCGCCCTGTACGCCACGCGCGCTGGCAGCCTGTTCCCCAACCGCGCCGTCTTCGGCGTCCTGAACGTCATCGTCAACACGTTCCGCCCGATCCCCTTCATCATCCTGCTCGCGGCCGTGCAGCCGCTCGCCCGCGCCGTCGGCATCCGTGGCATCGGGATCGAGTTCGGCGTCTTCGCGATCTCGATCGCCTCGATGTTCGCGATCGGCCGCATCGTCGAGCAGAACCTGCTGACCGTGCGCCCCGGCGTGATCGAGGCCGCCCGGGCCGCGGGAGCGAGCCGGTCGCGGATCCTGTTCCGCCTGGTGCCGCGCGAATCTCTCGGCCCCCTCGTGCTGGGTTACACCTTCATCGTCGTCGCCCTGGTCGACATGACCGCGATCGCAGGCGCCGTCGCAGCGGGCGGCCTCGGCCAGTTCGCGCTCGTGAACGGCTTCCGCCAGTTCAATCCCTGGGTGACCTGGGCAGCGGTGCTCGTGATCGTCGTGATCGTGCAGGGCGTGCAGTTCCTGGGCAACGCCCTGGCCCGCCGCATCCTGCGCCGCTGACCTGGCCGGACGCGGGATGCCGTCGGCGTTAGCCTGACGTCATGATTCCCGAGTCGGAGCTGGCGGCGACCGCGCGCGACCTCATCGCGGTCCCCGGCGTCGTGGCCGTCGCGCTGGGCGGCAGTCGTGCCCGCGGGACGCATGCCCCGGACTCGGACGTCGATCTGGGCGTCTACGTCCACCCGAGAGTCGACCGCGTCGCCCTTTCCGACGCCGCCTCCGCGCGCGCCGACGGCCGTGTCGAGATCGGTCCGGCAGGAAGCTGGGGTCCCTGGGTCGACAGCGGCGCGTGGCTGCGCGTCGACGGATTCCCGGTCGACGTCATCGTCCGGGATATCGACCGGGTGGACGAGCAGACGTCACGCGCGCTGCAAGGGCGTTTCGCCTTCCACGCGCAGCCCGGGCACCCGCTCGGATTCCTCGACGTCGCCTACGCGGGAGAGGTCGCCCTGTGCCGTCCCCTGGCCGACCCGAGCGGGTACCTGCACGACGTCGCCGCACTTCTGCGCCCGTACCCCGGCGCACTCCGCGCAGCCATGATCGACGACCTGTGGCAGACCGATTTCACCCTGGATGCCGCCGCGAAAGCGGCTGCTCGCGCGGACACGGCGTACGTGGCTCTCGCCGTCACTCAGACGGTGATGCGACTTGCCCACGCGTGGCATGCCGCTGCCCGTGCGTGGGTGGTGAACGAGAAGGGGCTAGTTCCCGGCGTCGGCCGCTTGCCGATCGCTCCCGCGGACTTCGGCGACCGCGTCACCGCCGTGCTCGCCGGTCTCGGTAACGACCCCGCGCCGCTGCTCGACGCGGTCGCGACGGCGCGTTCGTTGCCGAGACCGAGCGTCTGAGCTACTGGCAGACTAGTCCGTCCTCGGGCACGGTGCCGTCGATGAAGAAGTCCTCCACCGCCTTGTCGACGCACGTGCTGCCCTTCTGGAAGCCCGTGTGGCCCTCGCCCTCGCGGGTGATGAGCACGCCCGACGCGAGCTGGTCGGCAAGAGCGACGGACCATTCGTACGGGGTGGCCGGGTCGTTGGTGGTGCCGATCACGATCATCGGCGCCGCACCTTCCGCGGTGATCTCGCCGCGGGTGCCGGTCGGCGGGTACGGCCACACCGCGCAGGCGTCGACGCCTTCCCAGTAAGGGGCGATGGTCGGGGCTTCGGCGGCGATGCGCTGCTGCGACGCCGCCTCGGCCTCGGGGGTGAGGTCGTTCGGGTAGTCCATGCAGTTGTAGGCGCGGAAGGCCTCGGAGGAATTGTCCTCGTACTCCCCCGCCGGCGTGCGGGCGTAGTAGAAGTCGGCGAGCAGGAACGCCGTCTCGGGGTCGCCGGCCAGGGCCTGCGACAGCGCCTGGCGCAGGATCGGCCAGTTGCCCTCGGCGTAGAGCGCGGCGATGATCGCGGTCATCAGCGAGTCGGCGCCGAGCCGGCGGCCGTCGGCGGCGGGCAGCGGCGACGCGTCGACGCTGGCCAGCAGGGTGCCGAGGTCGGCCATCGCCTCATCGACCGAGCCGCGGAAGGGGCAGTCCTCGGCCTCGAGGCACGCCGCCATGAAAGCGCGCAGGGCGGATTCGAACCCGATCGCCTGGGTCGTGCTGACCTCGAGCGAGGGGACGCTCGGGTCGATCGCCCCGTCGAGCACGAGACGGCCGACGTTGTCGGGGTAGAGCTTGGCGTACGTCGCCCCCAGGAACGTCCCGTAGGAGTATCCGAGGTAGTTTAGCTTCTCGTCGCCGAGCACGGCCCGCAGCAGGTCCATGTCGCGCGCCGCGAACTCCGTCGTGATGAAGGGAAGGATGCCGTCGCTGTTCTGCTCGCATGCCGCCGCGAACTGCTCGTTGCGGGCCGTGAGCTCCGCCTCCCACTCGGGAGTGCCACGCGGGGCCGCGGGGATGTCGAAGAAGTAGGCGTCGGTGCCGGCCGCGTCGAAGCATGCCACCGCGGTCGATCGACCGACGCCGCGCGGGTCGAACCCGACGACGTCATAGGCGTCGGCGAGCACCGACCCCACCGCGAACTGAGCGCTGTCGGCCACGAGGTCGTAACCGCTGGCTCCCGGCCCGCCGGGATTGACCAGCAGCGAGCCGGCGGGCGTGCCGGAATCGGCCGCGCGGCGGATGAGCGCGAGCTCGAGCTCACCGGCCGACGGGTCGTCCCAGTCGCGCGGCGCGCGCACGGTCGTGCAGTCGTAGGCACCGGCGTCGGCGCCTTCGCAGCTCTCCCAGGTGAGCTCCTGGCTGTAGAAGGGCAGGAGGTCGGGCGCGATGCCCTCGACGATCGGTGTCCGGCTGGGGGCCGCGCTCTTGTCGTCGGGGATGGCGTTGTACACGCAGCCGGTCAAGGCGACCACCGCGGCCCCGACGAGGGCGACGGCGGTGATCAGACGACGAGGAGCTTTCACGGTGTCCTTCCGCTGGCGACGGTGATGAGCATGCTCTCGAGCGCGAGCAGCGGAGCCGCGTTGCCCTCGAGGTTGGTGCGCGTGGCGGAGATGCGATCGAGCACGACGAGCGTACGGTCCGGCGTCCACGCCGACGCGAGAGCGGTGAGCTCGTCGGTCAGCTCGACGTTGATCAGGTCGTCGCTGCGTCCGAACTGCAGCATGAGGGCGTCCCGGTACATCGACTCGAGGTCGGTGAGGACGCGGTCGATGCCGTCGCGAAGACTCCGGGTCGCGCGGCGCTTCTGGTCGTCGGCGAGTGCGCCGAGCTGACCGCGGACCGCCGGGGGTACCGGGGCGCCGGGCGCGACGCCCAGGGTCCGCAGCAATGCTTCGCGCTCAGCTTCGTCGCGTTCCGCGGTGAGCGCCTTGGCGTCCTCCGTCGCAGCCGCGACGATCCGACCGGCCGTCTCGACCGCGTCGCCGACCCCGCGCACCGCGAGGACCGACCGCAGCGTCGCGTCGCGTCGCTCGCGCGATGCGGCATCCGTGGCCAGACGCTGCGCCATGCCGATGTGGCGCTGAGCCAGACGGGCGGATTGCAGCGCGACCGCGTCGTCGACGCCGGTACGCGCGGAGATGAGGCGTGCGACGTCGGCGACGTCGGGCTCGCGCAGCCGCAGCGTGCGCACTCGGGAGCGGATCGTCGGCAGCAGGTCGGCGTCGCTCGGGGCGCAGAGCACCCACACCGTCTGCTCGGGCGGCTCTTCCAGCGCTTTCAGCAGGACATTGCTCGTGCGCTCGACCATGCGGTCGGCGTCTTCGACGACGATCACCCGGTAGCGTCCGAGCGAGGGTGAGAAGTAGGAGCGCTCGACGAGGGCGCGGGCGTCTCGGATCGAGATCACGACGCCCTCGGTGCGCAACGCCGTGAGGTCGGGGTGCGTGCCGGCGAGCACCTGCCGCATCGCCGCCTCATCGCCGGGCTCGGCGATGAGCGCCGCCGCGAACGCGTGCGCGAGCGTCGAACGGCCGGATCCGGGCGGGCCCGTGATGAGCCAGGCGTGCGCCAGCTGCGCGGGATCGGATGCCGCGGCCTGCAGCGCCGCCACGGCGGCATCCTGCCCCCATACCTCGCCCCACGGGGGTGCGAGCTCGGTCACCGCTGCCATGGGTCCAGCCTACGGGGAGCCCCCGACCTCGTCGGGACGGATCCGCCCCGATCAGCGCCGGCTGCTGCGGCGATCAGCCTGGGGAGGAGGCCGTGAGCACGCGCTCGACGCGCTCGCGGATCTCGGTGGCGATGTCGAGCGGCGGCCGAGTGGCGTCGACGACGAGGAAACGGTCGGGTTCGGCGTCGGCCAGGGCCAGGAACGCCGCTCGCACCCGCTCGTGGAACTCGGCCTTCTCGGCTTCGAGCCGGTCGAACGGTTTGTCGGCGGCGTCCAGCCGCTCGCGCGCCGCGCGGGGGTCGAGGTCGAGCAGGACCGTGAGTTCGGGCAGGGCGCCCTTGGCGGCCCAGAGCGACAGCTCGCGCACCTCGTGCGCGTCGAGAACCCGACCGGCTCCCTGGTAGGCGACGGACGAGTCGAGGTAGCGGTCCTGGATGACGACCTCGCCGCGCGCGAGCGCGGGGCGGACGACCGTCTCGACGTGGTGTGCGCGGTCGGCGGCGTAGAGCAGCGCCTCAGCCCGCGGCGCGATGTCGCCGCGATGGTGCAGCACGATGTCGCGGATGAGCACGCCCACCTCGCTGCCGCCGGGTTCCCTCGTGCGCACGACGGCGCGTCCCGCCTGCCGCAGCCACGCCTCGAGCGCGGCGGCCTGGGTGGTCTTGCCCGCCCCGTCGCCGCCCTCGAGCGTGACCCACAGCCCGCGGGTCGCGGGCGCCGTCACTTCTTCTTCGCCGCGGGCTTGCGGGTCGTCGTGGTCTTGCGCGTGCGCTTGGGGGCCGGTCCCTTGGCGCGCTTGTCGGCCAGCAGCTGCACCGCACGCTCGAACGTGACCTCTTCGGCGTTCTCGCCGCGGGGAATGGTCGCGTTCGTCTCGCCATCGGTGACGTAGGGGCCGAAGCGGCCGTCCTTGAGCTTGATCGGCTTGCCGCTGGTCGGGTCGGCCTCGAACTCCTTCAAGGCGCTCGACGCTGCGCGCGCGCCGTACTTCGGCTGCGCGTAAAGGGCGAGAGCCTCCTCGAGCGTGATGTCGAACAGCTGCTGCTCGCTGGCGAGCGTGCGCGAGTCGGTGCCCTTCTTCAGGTACGGACCGTAGCGGCCGTTCTGCGCCGTGATCTCGTTGCCCGACTCGGGGTCGACGCCCACGACGCGCGGCAGCGACAGCAGCTTGAGCGCCTGATCGAGGTCGACGGTCTCGACGCTCATCGACTTGAAGAGGGACGCGGTGCGCGGCTTGGGAGCTGCTTCCTTCTTCTTCGTCGTCTTCTTCTTCGCCGGCGCGACCTCACCGGTCGCCTCGTCGACGGTCTCTTCCGGCTCGGGCTCGAGCTCCTGCACGTACGGACCGAAGCGGCCGTCCTTGACGACGATGAGCTTGCCGTTCTCGGGGTTCTCGCCCAGGACGCGGTCTCCCGCGACGGGCGCCTCGATGAGCTCCCGCGCCTTCTCGGGCGTCAGCTCGTCGGGTGCGAGGTCGTCGGGGACGTTGACGATGCGCGTCTCGCCGTCACCGACCGGGACGTCGAGGTAGGGACCGTACTTGCCGAAGCGCAGGGTCGCGACGTCGCCGATGGGCGTGGCGTTGAGCTCACGGGCGTCGATGTCCTCGAGGTTCTCGACGATGTTGCGCAGGCCGACGTGGTTGTCGGAACCGAAGTAGAACTCCTTCAGCCACGCCTCGCGCTCCTGCTCGCCGCGGGCGATCGCGTCGAGGTCGTCCTCGAGCGCCGCCGTGAAGTCGTAGTCGACGAGGTCGGAGAAGTGCTGCTCGAGCAGGCGGACCACGCTGAACGACAGCCAGCTGGGGACCAGGGCCTGTCCGCGCTTGGTGACGTAGCCGCGCTCGAGGATGACGTCGATGATGCTCGCGAACGTCGAGGGGCGGCCGATGCCGCGCTCTTCGAGCGCCTTGACGAGGCTCGCCTCGGTGTAGCGGGGCTTCGGGCTGGTCGCGTGGCCCTTCGGCTCGACGTCCGACAGCGTCAGGGTGTCGCCGACGGCCACGGGGGGCAGCGACTGGTCGGCGGAGCGGTCGTTGTCGCCCCGCTTCTCGTCGTTGCCCTCTTCATACGCCTCGAGGAAGCCCTTGAAGGTGTAGACGGTGCCGGATGCCGTGAACGCGGCGCGCTTGCCGCCGGCGTCGACCTCGAGGGTGACGGTCGTGGTCTCGTACTTCGCGTCTGACATCTGGCTGGCAACGGTGCGCTTCCAGATGAGGTCGTACAGGCGCTGCTCGTCGCGGTCGAGACCGGAGGCGACGGATGCCGGCGTGCGGAACTCCTCGCCCGACGGACGGATCGCCTCGTGGGCCTCCTGGGCGTTCTTGGCGTTGTTGCGGTACGAGCGCGGGCTCGCGGGAACCGCGCGGTCGCCATAGAGCGCGACCGCCTGCGTGCGCGCCGCCGTCACGGCCTGCGCCGAGAGCGCGGTCGAGTCGGTACGCATATAGGTGATGTAGCCCTTCTCGTAGAGACGCTGGGCGACGCTCATCGCGTGCTTCGCGCTCATCGAGAGCTTGCGGCCGGCCTCCTGCTGCATCGTGGAAGTCGTGAACGGCGGCTTGGGGCTGCGGGTTCCGGGCTTGGCCTCGACAGCGGTGACGGCGGCCGTGGCGGCCTTCTCGATCGCGGTAGCGAGCTCGCGGGCGTCCTTCTCGCTGAGGACGACGACCGCCTTCTTGAGCGAACCGGCGTCGTCGAAGTCGGTGCCGCGGGCCAGCGGGGCGCCGTCGAGACGCGCGAGGCGGGTCGAGAACGAGCCGCCGTCCTTCGCCGCGTGGGCCTCGATGTCCCAGTACGACGCCGAGACGAACGACATCCGCTCGCGCTCACGCTCGACGACCATGCGGGTCGCGGCGGACTGCACGCGGCCGGCGCTCAGCGCCTGGCCGTCGCGACCGGAACCGATCTTGCGCCACAGCACGGGCGAGACATCCCACCCGTAGAGGCGGTCGAGGACGCGGCGGGTCTCCTGCGCGTTGACGAGCGCGAGGTCGAGCTCGCGGGTGTTGTCGGCAGCCGCGCGGATGGCGTCCTTGGTGATCTCGTGGAAGACCATGCGCCGCACGGGCACCTTGGGCTTGAGCACCTCGAGCAGATGCCACGCGATGGCTTCGCCTTCGCGGTCTTCATCGGTGGCGAGCAGGACCTCGTCGGCGCCCTTCAGGGCGCGCTTGAGCTCAGCGACCGTCTTTGTCTTGCGGTCGCTGACCACGTAGTACGCATCGAAGCCGTTCTCAACGTCGATGGAGTACTTGCCGTACGCCTGCTTCTTGTCGGCCGGGATGTCCTCTTTCTTAGCGAGGTCCCGGATGTGCCCGACCGAGCTGAGCACTTCGTACTCGTCGCCCAGGTACCCCTGGATCGACTTCATCTTGGTCGGGGACTCGACGATGACGAGTTTCTTGCCGCCTGCCACGAGTCTTCCTTTCTCCGACGCAAACCATACACGCGCCACACGGGGTAAGACGCTGGGAGCGAACCGCCCGTATCCTCCGACGGGCATATCAAGCCGGAGGCCCCGCGCGGGCGCGCGCCTGCACGCGGAATACACCCACCGAGCCCGCAACCTCGACCGTCGCGACGACGCCCGCCAGCTCGCAGGCCGCCAGGTCGAGGCCCGCGCTCGCAACGACCTGCGCGGCTCGCTCGCACGGCACTCCCCCGACGATTCCGATGGCCGCGTCTGCGGCGGCCAGCGCGGCGCTGTCGGCGGTGGCGGTGACCTGCGCCGACCGGATGGCCGCCCCGCCGACCGCGGCGCACCCGGCCGCGAGGGTCGCGGTCACGACGAGGACCCCCGTGGCGACCGCCGCCCCCGTCACGTCAGGTCTCCCGCGAGCGCGCAAGCGCGAGCCCGCAGGGGCGGCAGCGGCAGGGGAACGCCGTGGTCGGCCGAGACGACGGCGCACACGAGGTCGCCGTCGTCGCCGAGTGAGAGCGACGCGCCGGGAACCGCCGCGGTGACCGTGGCGTGCGCGCGGCCGGCATCCTCTCCCCGCGCGGCCAGGCGCGCCGCCTGAGCGGCGGCATGCTCGAGCCGGACCTGCGTGCCCGCCGCCGCCAGCGAGGCGACGGCGAGCAGCACGACCAGCAGCGCCGCGGGCACGACGATGGCGAACTCGGCGGTAGCCGAGCCGCGCTCGTCCCGGCGCAGATTCATTGCACCGTGAGCGCGCGGCGCACCAGGTCGGTGAGGATGCCGCGCACCTCGTCGCTGCGCATGATGATCACCAGCAGCCCGGCGAAGGCGACGGCCGCCATCGTGGCGATGGCGTACTCGGCCGTGGCGGCGCCGGACTCGTCGGCGAACAGGCGCGCCGCGCGTGCGCGGGTGAGGCGCGGGAGGTGGGGTGTCATGATCGCTCCGTTTCTCTGGATGGGTGGTGGGTCGGGCACGGATGGGTAGCGGGGAGGCGGGCGTCACAGCGTCAGAGGGGTGCTCGCGAGCACGCTGAGCAGCATGGGGGCGACGCCGATGAGCAGGAAGGCCGGCAGTGTGCAGACACCGAGCGGCAGCAGCAGTCGCGACGAGAGGCGCGCCGCGCGCAGGCGCCCGTCGACACGGGCGCGATGCCGCTCGAGATCGGCGGTGGCGCGCAGCAGCTCGACGGCCGGCGCTCCGGCTGTGCGCGAGAGCTCGAGGACCTCGCGATCGGCCGCTGTGGGCTCGGTGTCGACCGATGCCAGCACCTGCTCGGCGCGCGCGATCGACACGCCGCCCGAGAGGGCGATGGCGAGCATCTCCGACGTCAGCCCCGCGACGGTCCCATCGGGTTGCGCCCGCGCCACGAGCCGCCGCGTCCAGACGTGCGCCGCAGCCATGAGGAAGGCGCCGGCGGCGAGGCAGACAGCACCGATCGGATGGGTCACGGTGGCGACGATGTCGAACCCGAGGACGAGCGCGAGGACGACCGCGACGAGGGGAAGCCAGCTGACCAGGCGGGCGGTGGCGGCCGGTTCGGCGAGCGCGACGCGGACGTCGTCGCGCGTCTGCTCGGCTTCGCTCAGGGCCGCCGCGATGCTCCGCAGCGTGCGTGCGAGCGGCGCGCCGACGACGGCGGCGACCTGCCAGGCCGCGGCGGCGTCGCGCCAGGCCCCGCCCGACGCGCCGATCGCGGCCACCAGGTCGTTGCCGGACGTCCGGCCGGCGCATACGACGACGGCCGCGGCGTCACCGGCGGCCGCTAGGTGCTGCCAGGCGAGGTCCGGTGCGACGCCGGCTTCGAGGAGGACCGCGAGGCGGCGCAGCGAGGGTGCGACCGACGATGCCGTCGCGGCAGCGGCATCCGTCGTCCGTCGGCGCAGCCGCCTCACCGCAGCTCCTGCACGTCGAGCCGGCCCCCGGTCAGGATGGGGCGAGCCATGCCGGTGACGCGTCGTGCTCCGTCGACGCGGCCGACGTGCACGATCGCTCCTATCGCGCTGACCACCTGCCGCGCGACCGCGTGGTCGTCGAGGCCGGCGAGCGAACCGAGCGCCTCGAGCCGCGCCGGCACGTCACCCAGACCGCTCGCATGTACCGTGCCCGCGCCGCCGTCGTGTCCGGTGTTGAGGGCGGTCAGCAGCTCGCGCACCTCTTCGCCGCGGCACTCCCCCACCACCAGACGGTCGGGACGCATGCGCAGCGCCTCGCGGACGAGCCGGGCCAGCGGCACCGCGCCCGCCCCCTCGAGGTTCGGCTGCCGTGCTTCGAGCCGCACGTGGTGGGGGTGGTCGAGTCGGAGCTCGGCGACATCCTCGATCGTCACGATGCGTTCGGTCGGCGCGACGCGGCCCAGCAGCGCCGCGAGGAGGGTCGTCTTGCCCGCCCCGGTCGCCCCGGTCACGAGGACGTTCGTGCGTGCCGTCACCAGCCCCTCGAGGCGCTTCGCTGTCGCGGCGTCGAACATCCCGCGGCGCCCGAGATCGTCGAGCGTCATCCGGTCGCCGGCGGGCAGTCGGATCGAAATGACCGCGCCCTCGCACGCGACCGGAGGCAGCACGGCGTGCACCCGGATGCCTCCCTCCCAGCGCACGTCGGCGCACGGCGTCGCGTCGTCGATGTGGCGGCCGCCGAGCGAGATCAGCGACACCGCCAGGGCGCGGGCCGTCGTCTCGTCCGCCCGCCACCCGGCGACGGGCTCGGCACCGCGACCCCGGTCGACGAACAGACCGCCCCGGCCGTTGACGAACACGTCGGTGACCTCGGGGTCGAGCAGATGCGGGCGCAGCGCATCGAGCGCGGGATGATCCGGCAGCCGCCTGCGCGCGGGAGCCCCGCCTGCTGCGGCATCCGTCACGGACGAACCGTCCAGCGCAGCGGTGGTGTGCGCGGGGGCACTGCCCTCTCGGGGAGCGACGACGAAGGGTTGCGACATACCTCGACGGTAGAAACCGGCCGGGATGCCGCGAGGCGGCATCCGTCGATCGGTGCAAGAACGGCTTCTGCCCGGCGCTGGGGAGGGTTCTGCGAACACCGCTCTGGGTCCACAGCGACGAGCTGCTGGCCGCGGCAGGACTGACCTGTGAAACGTAGATCGACGGCGAGTGCCGCCGCGCCTTCGTTGTTGTCACCCTCAAGGACGGGAAACCTGGGACGAGATCGACGAGCGCGTGTCCGCCTTCCTCACCCGAGAGCTACGAGACGTGTGACTGGACCCCCAACCGCTGACCGTCGACGGCGACCCAGGAGGCTGCAGCCGCTCATAGTCATCGTGGTGCGGCTGCGTGGCCATCGCATGCAGGTGGTGCGTTCGACTACTTCGGACAGCGCCGAGATGAGCCGGCGACGGCGTGCCGACGGCCGCGAAGTCGTCGAGGAGCTCGGCTTTCCCAACAGCTTCCGCACCCAGATCGAACTGCTCAAGCCTGCCGCCCGGCGGGTGGTGATTCCTCGGGCCGGGTGAGCCGCTCAAGCACTCGAGCATGGACGACATCGGCGCCACGGCCGACGCTGGAGTGGTTGCGGGATCATCCGCAGGTGAAGACTCCCGTCACCACCCCTCGGAAGAAGAAATAGTCCCGGCCGGAGTGAATCGGACCGGAGCGCTCCCTAGCTGGTGTGAAGCGCGCCCGGTCATATCGACCGGCTGGGGCCTCTCAGAAACCCATCAGGGGGTGTACGGGACGTAGTTCAAGCCGAAACCGTGGCTGAAGATCTCGGTGATCGGCGCGTACAGCACCGTGGACGAGCACTTCCGCCCCTTCGGGTCTGTGGAGCCCGGGTCGCCGGTACATGTCGCGGTGCCGTTGCGGATACCGCTGATCACGCCGGCAGCGTACGGTCCTTGAGGTGGAACCGGTTGATATACGGGCCCGCCGGAGTCTCCGTTGCCGGCGGCGGGGACTCCGCTGATCTGCTGCGTGACGACGATGTTTTCGTAACACACCGGGACGTCGAGGTAGCACACGCCCTGGCCCGTCCCGGTGATCGTGTTTCCACAGACCGTGCCACTTCTACTTCCGGAGTAGCAGACGTTCGTGCCTACCGTTGAGCTGACGGCGCCACGAATAGCAAACACTCCGCTCCCGGCGACTGTGTTGTCGCCGATAAAGATACCGGGCGCGAAGTCAGCGAGGCCCGCGCCTTTCCATGAGGTGATATCCCCGTAGTACGCACCACCGGGGTAAAGCCCGCCCTGGAACTGGCCGAACAGGTGACTAGTGCCCGTGCCGTAATACCACTGCTCGAAAGTGGACTGTCCGCAATGATGCGCGGACGCCATCGCGGGGGTGCTCGTGGTGATTTCCGTCACGCGAAAACCGCTCGAGCAGCTGAACCTCCCCTGGCTCATGTAGGCGCCTGAGAAGCGCTGCGGAGTCGGAGCGTGATTGCGAGTTACGGGCTCTGCAGGCGGCCCGTATTCGATGACGATGTCAGCGTCGACGTCGGGCAGTTGTACTGCGGACCTCGTGCGGATGTTTTCGTCGAGGATGACCGTGAAGGTCGATCCATCGGTTGAGGGAGCCACCGAGACGATCTGGTGTCCGGACTCCAGTGCGCCGTCGCTGCCGAGTAGGTCCCGGACGATCTGTGCCTTCTGTGCGGCGCTACGGGTGGCGTGACGAACCTCGATGCTCTCCGAGACGCCGAGCTCAGCAAGAATCGTCTCCACCCGATGAGCATCGGCCGTCGCATAGAGAGCGGCCTTCCCGGATTGCGGATCCCACACCGATCCTGCGGGTCCCAGTTCCGGATGTTCCACCTCGATCTGGAGGAGCGCTTGTGCGACGTCGACGGGAACAGTCGAGGACCCTGAGTACTCGGATGGCAGCGTGCTGCTGTCGTCGAAGGTGGCCTCGGTCGGGATGAGATACGGCGCGTCCGGCTGCGGGGCGGGGAGATCAGTCGTTGCTACTGCTGGAGCCGCCGCTCCCCCGATGAGTACCCCGACCGTCGCAAGTACCCACCCCATCCGCCAACGTCGACCATGACTCATCGCTCACCCTCGACATACACATCCGCGAGACTTTCTTGTTCCGTACTCCCGGACGAGGGTCAATACCGGTGCCGATGCGCCCTCGCCAGGCAGGGTCAGGCTAATGGACGGCGGGCAGCGAGCAATAGCATCCAAAGCTGCCAATTATGGCAGGAAAAGCGGATACCTATCCTCAGGGGTGAACGAAAGAGTGACGGTGACGGGGCGCTGGTCGATATCTCCGGGAAGCCGGAAGACGTGTGTCGTCGCTCCCATATCGGCGCTGCACGTGTCGTTTGGAGACTCCACGAAATCGACTCGTAGGTCGGCTGCCCCGACCACCTCAAGTGAGGTTGCGACGGGAGGGCAGGCGCTGCTTCCGATTGTCACGACGCCAAACTCGTCGTCGCTCAGCCATCCCACTGCTGGAGTGCCATTCAACAGGTCTAGCTCGGGGCCCGTCCACGTCTCGGGAACACCCCGGACCACACTTTCGGCAACGGACGCAGGCCCGGCAGATTCCGCAGCGCACCCGCTAACGACGGCGATGAGCATGAAGCAGGAAAATGCGCTGACAATACGGTGCCCCTTCATAACGCGCATGGTAGCAATTCAGGGTCGCCTCGCCAGATGCGTCGAACAGGGCAAGTGTTCAACGATCCTGATGCATTCCACCAGTCGTCCGCAGATCCTCCCCCCCGCGAGGCACCGCAGATCCACCGGACAGTGGGCCCGAACCGCTCACCCCTCGACCGTAGAAACCGGCCCGGGTACCGCGGGGCGGCATCCGTCGATCGGTGCAGGAACGGCACCTGCCCGGCGCTGGGGAGGGGTCTGCGAAGAAGAGGAGGACGGCACCCCACATTGGGGGATTGGGATGCCGTCCACGCGACGACCCGCCGCTTGGGGGGTAGGTCGGGGCGCCACGGGCGCGAGGAACTCGCAGCCGCTTTCAGCTTACGCCGCCGCACCGGCACCGGCCAATCACGGCGACACGGATTAGCCGATCCCGGCCACCCACTATCGGCGGTAGTCCCCCGGCGTCGCGTCGGTCTAGATTGACCGGACGCCGTACCGCGGCGCCATGGACCGCAAAGGAGCGTGCGCATGAGCAGCAAGATCGACCACCTGCTGAACGAGACCCGGCGATTCGCCCCCTCGCCCGACTTCGCCGCCGCCGCGATCGGCACCGCCGAGCTGTACCAGCGAGCCACGGCCGACCGCGAAGGATTCTGGGCCGATCAGGCTCGCGAGCTGCACTGGCACACTCCGTTCACACAGGTGCTCGACTGGTCGAATCCCCCGTTCGCGGAGTGGTTCGCCGACGGCGAGCTGAACGTCGCGTACAACTGCCTCGACCGTCACGTCGAGGCCGGCCTCGGCGACCGCGTGGCCCTGCTGTGGGAAGGCGAGCCCGGCGACGACCGGGCCGTGACGTACGCGGAGCTCACCGACGAGGTCAAGCGCCTCGCGAACGTGCTGACGGAGCTCGGTATCGAGCAGGGCGACCGGGTCGCCATCTACATGCCGATGATCCCCGAGGCCGTCGCCGCGATGCTCGCCGTCGCCCGCGTGGGCGCCGTCCACTCGGTCGTCTTCGGCGGCTTCTCGGCCGACAGCCTGCGCACCCGCATCGACGACGCCGGCGCGAAGCTGGTGATCACCGCCGACGGCGGCTACCGCAAGGGCAAGGTCTCTCCCCTCAAGCCTGCCGTGGACCAGGCCCTCGCCGATCGCGGCACCGGACCGCAGCTGACCGTCGAGCATGTGATCGTCGTGCGGCGCGGCGGCAACGACGTCGAGTGGACGGACGGCCGCGACCTCTGGTGGCACGACGTCGTGCCGGCGGCATCCCCCGATCACGAGGCCAGCGCCTTCCCCGCGGAGAACCCCTTGTTCATCCTGTACACGTCGGGGACGACCGGGAAGCCCAAGGGCATCCTGCACACCTCCGGCGGTTACCTGACCCAGGCGGCGTTCACGAACCGGGTCGTCCACGACCTGCATCCCGAGACCGACGTGTACTGGTGCACCGCGGACATCGGGTGGGTCACGGGCCACAGCTACGTCACGTACGGGCCGCTCGCCAACGGCGCGACGCAGGTGCTGTACGAGGGGACGCCCGACACCCCCCACTCGGGACGGTCGTGGGAGATCATCCAGAAGTACGGCGTGACGATCTACTACACCGCCCCCACCGCCATCCGGTCCTTCATGAAGATCGGCCGTCAGGTGCCGGCGGAGTACGACCTCTCCAGCATCCGACTGCTCGGATCGGTGGGCGAACCCATCAACCCCGAGGCGTGGATGTGGTACCGCAAGGTCATCGGCGGTAAGAACGCGCCCATCGTCGACACGTGGTGGCAGACCGAGACCGGCGCCATCATGATCTCCGCGCTGCCCGGCGTGACCGAGACCAAACCCGGCTCGGCGCAGGTCGCGCTGCCGGGCATCTCGATCGACGTCGTCGACGAGAACGGCGAGCGCGTCGGCGAAGGCAACGGCGGGCTGCTCGTCATCACCGAGCCGTGGCCGAGCATGCTGCGCGGCATCTGGGGAGACCCCGACCGGTTCGTCGAGACCTATTGGGAGAAGTTCCGGGACCGCGGCTACTACTTCGCCGGCGACGGCGCCCGGCTCGACGACGACGGCGACATCTGGCTCCTCGGCCGCGTCGACGACGTCATGAACGTGTCGGGCCACCGCCTGTCGACGACGGAGATCGAATCCGCCCTCGTCGCTCACGAGGCGACCGCCGAGGCCGCGGTCGTCGGCGCGTCGGACGAGACGACCGGCCAGGCGGTGGTGGCGTTCGTCATCATCAAGCAGAGCTACCTCGACGCCCACGAGCCCGACGGCCTCGCGACCTCGCTGCGCCAGTGGGTCGGCGAGCAGATCGGCCCGATCGCCCGCCCGCGCGACGTCTACATCGTCGGCGAGCTGCCCAAGACGCGGTCGGGCAAGATCATGCGGCGTCTACTGCGGGATGTCGCCGAGGGCCGCGAGGTCGGTGACACCACCACGCTCGCCGACACCGCCGTGATGTCGGTGATCAGCGCGCAGCTGAAGTAGGGGCGGTCAGTCGTCGGTCCGCTCGAGGCCGCGGGCGCGGATCTCGTCGAGGTCGAGGCTGGCCAGGATGCGGCGGGCCACGAGGTCGTCGATCGTGCCCTCTCGGCGCAGACGCAGCAGCACCTCGCGCTTGCGGTCGAGGACGGCCAGATGCAGGCGCGTGGCCTCGCGGTGCCGGATCAGCGGTGAGCGCTGGGTGAGGTCGATGTCATCGCTGACGGCGATCATCTCGAGCTGCGGAGCAGCGCGGCGGCCGTCGCCGTCGATCGCGTCGGGCGGCACCGGGCCCACGCGCGCGGCGTCGTCATCGTCGCCGATGGCATCGTCGGCGTCCGAGCGCTCGCTCTCCTCGGCGGCGCGCAGGCGGGCGACCGCCCGGGCGTTGGCGAGCTCGAGACGCTCGTAGCCCTCGCGGCGCGCGCGGTCGCGGACGGCGTCGCTGATGCCGTGCTCGACGGCCAGATCGTCGAGGGCGGCGAGCGCGGCGCCCGAGATCGCCCGCTGAGCGAGCTCGAACTCGGCCACGGCAGCGTCGTCGGACGGGAGCTTCGCCCACCGGATGACCGCGGGCAGCAGGGGTCCCTGCACGAGGAGCGTCAGCATGATGACGCCGGCCGTGACGAAGACGATGGCGTCGCGCCCCGCGACCGGTTCGCCCCCGGGCATGGTGATCGGGACGGAGAGCGCAATAGCGAGCGACACCGCGCCGCGGAACCCCGCGAACGTGCTCACGACCCGTGACCGATGCCGCAGCGAGCGCGTCGAGCCGGCGGCCGGTCGCGAGAAGGGTGAGAACAGCCACTGGAACACGTAGCGCACGACGAAGAGGGCGAACCAGGCGGCGAGGGTGACCAGCAGCAGGGTGCCGATCTCGGAGGGCGAGATCTCGTGGATCACGAGCTGAACTTCGAGGCCGATGAGCACGAACAGGGCGCCGTTGAGGAGGTACACACCGAAGGGCCAGGTGGCGTCGGCGGCGCGCCGCGACGTCGCCGTCGTGATGCGCGGCGACACCCAGGCGATGATGAGGCCGGCGAAGACGACCGCCAGGACCCCCGACGCTTCGATGAGCTCGGCGACCAGGAACGACACGAACGGGACGAGCAGCAGCGTGAGGTTGATCGTGAGCGTCGACCGCATCCGGCGCAGGACGACGAAGGCCGCGGCCGCGACGGCGACGCCGGCAGCCGCTCCGCCGAGGTACGACAGCGCCACCATTCCGGTGATCGACAGCGGCGTGACCTGGTCGCCCAGCAGCAGCGAGACCGCGATGGCGTAGAGCACGAGCGCCGTGCCGTCGTTGGTGAGGCTCTCGGCCTTGAGCTTCATGAAGGTGCGCTCGGGCAGCAGGCGACCGAGCGCGGCCACGGCGGTGGCATCCGGCGGGGCCACGGCCGCACCCATCACGAGCGCAGCCTCCCACGGCACACCGAGAGCGGAGGCGACGCCGGCCACGGCGAACGCCGACGCGACGACCAGCAGCGTGCTCATGGGCACGATGTACCGCAGCGAGCGGCGCACGGACCGCAGCGATGTCGTCCACGCCTCGCGGAACAGCATCACGGGAAGGAACAGCAGCAGCATCGTCTCGGGCGGCAGCTCGATCTCGCGCAGCTCGGGCACGAAGCCCAGCAGCAGGCCGATCGCCAGCAGCACGAGCGGTGTCGCGACGCGCAGCCGAGGGGCGAGCACCGTGCCCACCAGCAACGCGATCCCGAGCAGAACCGTCACTTCGAGTCCCTGCATACCTACCGCCTCCGTCGTGGACCTGAGCACAGCGTAGAGATCGCCGCGCCCTGGCGGGAACGGCGGGCGTCGGGGTCAGCCGACAGGGTCAGCGCAGGGCGAAGACGACCTCGACCTCGACGGGCGAGTCCAGCGGCAGGACGGGCACGCCGACGGCGGACCGGGCGTGACGCCCGGCGTCGCCGAACACCTCGCCGAGCAGCTCGCTCGCCCCGTTGATGACGCCGGGCTGCCCGGTGAACTCCGGGACGGATGCCACGAACCCGGTGACCTTGACGACACGCACGAGCTTGTCGAGCCCCCCGGCGGCGTCGGCGGCCGCCGCGATCGCATTGAGCGCGCAGCGCCGAGCGAACTGCGCGGCATCCACGGCCGGGACGAGCCCCTCGCCGTCACCGACCTTGCCGGTCGCGGGCAGAGCGCCGTCCACCATCGGGAGCTGACCCGAGGTGTAGACGAGATCGCCGTGCACGGTCGCCGGGATGTACGCGGCGACGGGCGGGACGACCGGCGGCAGCTCGATGCCGAGCTCGCGCAGACGCGCGGCGACGCTCACGCGCCCGTTCCTTCGAACTGCTGCGCCGCCTGCTGCGCCGCACCGAGGCCGGCGTTGGCCGCCCCGCCGCCGGCCGGGCGCTTGAAGTAGGCCACGAGACCGCCCTCGGGTCCGGGCACCACCTGCACGAGCTCCCACCCCTGCTTGCCCCAGTTGTTGAGGATCGCGGCGGTGTTGTGGATCAGCAGGGGCGTGGTGAGGTACTCCCACGTCGTCATCGGGGCTCCGATCTGTGGCAGGGGTGCGAACACGGCGAAACGAGCGCGCACAACGGCTCGACCTGAGGCGGACGCCCAGGTATCTCGCTTACGATCACCCTATGCCTCACAAGAAACGCACGGCCACCGGTGTGCTCGGCGGTCTCGCCGGCCTGGTCGGCCTCAGTGCCGTGGCCGGGGTGCTCGTCACGGCGACCGTGACCCCCGCCATCGCCGTGTCGGGTTACGCAGCCTCCAGCGCGATCGACGTCTTCGACAACATGCCGAGCTACCTCGAGGTCGACGAGCTCATGCTCCCGACCGAGTTCTACCGCAAGGACAGCGACGGCAACGACGTCCTCATGACGCAGTTCTACGACCAGAACCGCATCCCCGTCGCCTGGGAGCAGGTCGCGCCGGTCATGTACGACGCGATCATCTCGAGCGAAGACAAGAACTACTACACGCACGGCGGTGTCGACCTGGTCGGTACCGCCAGCGCCGTGTTCGGCAACCTGCGCGGTGGCGACACCCGCGGTGGCTCGTCGATCACCCAGCAATACGTCAAGAACGTCCTGCAGCAGGCCTGCGAGAAGGAGGCCAAGTCGCAGGAGGAGGTCGACGCCTGCTTCCGCTCGACGACGGTCGCCAGCGGTACCGACGGCATCGAGCGCAAGCTGCAGGAGATGCGCTACGCCATCCAGCTCGAGAAGCGCTACCCGAAGAACGAGATCCTTCTCGGGTACCTGAACATCGCGCACTTCGGCGGCACGGTGTACGGCATCGGCGCAGCGGCGCAGTACTACTTCAGCACCGACGCGGCCAACCTCACCATCGGTCAGGCGGCCGCGATCGCGGGCATGGTCCAGGAGCCCAACTCCTACCGTCTCGACCGTCCCGAGAGCGAGACCAACGGTGCCGCGAACGGGTACGCCCTGACGAAGGAACGTCAGACCTACGTGCTCAACCGCATGTTCTCGGACGGCAAGATCACGCAGGAAGAGCGGGATGCCGCGATCGCCGAGCCCATCACGCCGGCCATCCAGCAGCGCCCCCAGGGCTGCCAGCTGGCCAGCGGCGCGGAGTTCTTCTGCGAGTACGTCCGAAACATCGTCCTGTCCGACCCGGCATTCGGCGAAACGCTCGAGGACCGTCAGCAGAACCTCCGCCGCGGTGGCATGAAGGTCTACACGACGCTCGACCCCGACCTGCAGAACGCCGCGCTCGACGCGATGTCGGTCGTCCCGGCCACCCACAGCGGGATGAACCTCGGCTCCTCCGCCGTCCAGGTCGAGGTGGGCACCGGTCGCGTCCTGTCGATGGTGCAGAACCGCCCCTTCGCTCCCACCGGTGACGAGTCCGGCAGCGTGACCCCGGTCAACTACAACGTTCGCAACAACGACGGCGGCGGCGGTCACTCCGCGGGCTCGACCTACAAGGTGTTCAGCCTCATCAACTGGCTCGAGCAGGGTCACTCCGTCAACGAGGTGCTCAACGGCCGCGTGGGCACCAAGCGCGTGCTGACCACGTGCGACGGCGGCACGCAGAATGTGCGGGCCGACAACAGCCGCGACGGCATCGGCAACTTCCAGAACAGCAACGGCTACTCCGGCACGGTTCGCAAGTTCACCGAGGACTCGCTGAACTCGGGCTTCTTCGCCATGGCTGAGCGCATCTCGGTCTGCTCGACGAACCAGGTCGCGATGAAGATGGGCGTCATGCGCTCGGACGGCTCTCCGCTCGACGACGGAAACCAGCCCTACAACGTCCTGGGCGACGCGGCGGTCGCACCGATCGACATGGCTCAGGCGTACGCCGCGATCGCCGGTGGCGGCACGCTCTGCCCGAGCAAGGTGATCGACCGCGCCATCACCTCCGACGGCACCGACATCACGCCGCAGCTGCAGTGCTCGCAGGCGATCTCGACGAATGTCGCCGCCACGGCCGCGTACACGCTGCAGGGCGTCATGAACGCGACCGGTCAGGGCTCGCGCACCAACGACGGCACCCCGATCTTCGGTAAGACCGGTATTCACGAGTACGAGCACACCTGGATGGACGGCGCGAGCTCGAAGGTCGCGACCGTCGTCTGGGTCGGCAACGTCATGGGCCACGCCAAGCTCAACGAGTACCGCGCCAACGGCTGGCGACTCGACCAGATCCGTAACGCCGTGTGGCCGGTCATGCAGCGAGCGGCCAACGCCAAGTACGGCGGCGACCCGTTCCCCGCGCCCGACTCGAACCTGACGAAGAACATCCTGACCGATCTTCCGAACGTCGTCGGGCAGTCCGTCGAAGAGGCTGAGCGCGCACTGCAGGCCGCGGGCTTCAGCGTCAACGTGGCGTCGCCGGCCGACTCGACCGAGCCCGCGGGCCGGATCATCGCGCAGGACCCGGGCGCCGGCCGGGCCCCGGGCGGCACGACGGTCACCATCACGCCGAGCAACGGCGAGGGGGCGACGGTCCCGCCTGTGACGGGCAACCCGCAGGAGGCCGAGCGCCAACTGCGCGCCGCCGGGTTCACGAGCGTGACCACGGCCTGCACGCAGCAGGAGGATGCCGCTCAGCCGACCGTCACCGGAACGGATCCCGCCGCCGGCACCAGTGTCGGCCGCAGCAGCCAGATCACGATCCAGTACGCGGCGAAGGACTGCTGATGGCGCGCGTCCGCCGGACGCTGACCACGATCGCCACCGCCGGCGCCCTGAGCGCCGGCGGTGCGGTCGTCTGGGGCGTCGGCATCGAGCGGTACCTGTTCACCGCGCGCCGGCACGAGCTGCGTGTCCTCCCGCCCGGCAGCGCGAGTGTCACGGTGCTGCATCTGTCCGACGCCCACATGGCGCCGTGGCAGCACCGCAAGCAGCGATGGATCGCCGACCTCGCCGAAGACACCCAGCCCGACCTCGTCATCAACACGGGTGACAACCTCGGGCATAGGCGCGGGCTCGACGGCATCCGTTCGGCCTTCGCTCCCCTGCGCGGGGTGCCGGGATTCTTCGTGCACGGTTCGAACGACGTGTTCGAGCCGAGCGGGCGCAACCCGCTGCGCTACTTCACCGGACCGTCGCGTCACGCCAAGGCCGCCGCGAAGCTCGACACGCCCGCCATGGACGCGTTCTTCGCCGACGACCTCGGCTGGTCGGACCTCGACAACGCGGCGGCCACCGTCCGCGTGGGAGCGCTGCGCATCGACGGTGTCGGCGTCGACGACGCCCACCGCGACTGGGACGACCTCGACGCCCTTCCCGCGGCCCTCGCGGGGCTCGGTAAGCCCGACGACGCGCACCTCACGGTCGGCGTGACCCACGCCCCGTACCGGCGCGTCCTCGACCGCTTTGTCGACCTCGGGGCCGATGTGATCTTCGGCGGCCACACGCACGGCGGTCAGGTCCGCGTCCCGTTCTCGTCGCGGGCGCTCGTCGCCAACTGCGACATCCCCCTCGACCAGGCGCGCGGCCTGAGCACCTGGGGAACGGATGCTGTGCCCCTGAACGTCAGCGCAGGCCTCGGGCACTCCATCTACGCGCCCATCCGCTTCGGATGCCGCCCGGAGGCGTCCGTGCTGACCCTGCGAGCTCGCGCATGAGCCGATTCGTCATCTGAGCCGGATCGGGGTAAGCTTGGAGGGTTGCCACGGGGTGTGGCGCAGCTTGGTAGCGCGCGTCGTTCGGGACGACGAGGCCGCAGGTTCAAATCCTGTCACCCCGACAGCGAGGAGGCTCCGCCGGAAGGCGGAGCCTCTGTCATGCCACCGGAGAACGGAGCACGGATGCCCACCCCTCGCCTGGTCGCCTTCGACCTCGACGACACCCTCGCCCCCTCCAAGAGTGCGATCGACCCGCGCATCGGCCGTCAGCTGCTCGATCTCGCCGAGCGCGTCGAGGTCGCCATCATCTCGGGCGGTCAGCTCGCGCAGTTCACGGCGCAGGTCGTCGACCGCCTGCCCGAGACGGACGCCGAGGTGCTCTCGCACTTCCACCTGCTGCCCACGTGCGGGACGCAGTACTACCGCCTCTCCCCCGCGGGCATCGAGACGATCTACGCCCGCGCCCTGACCGACGACCAGAAGCAGCGCGCCCTCGCCGCCGTCGAGGGCGAGGCACGCCGCCTGGGCCTCTGGGAGAGCGAGACGTGGGGGCCGATCCTCGAGGACCGCGGCTCGCAGATCACGTTCTCGGCGCTCGGGCAGCAGGCTCCCGTCGACGCGAAGGTGGCGTGGGACCCGACCGGCGAGAAGAAGAACACCCTCCGCGAAGCCGTGCAGGCCCTCCTCCCCGACCTCGAGGTCCGATCGGGCGGCTCCACGTCGGTCGACATCACCGAGCGCGGCATCGACAAGGCCTACGGCATGAACCGGCTCGTCGAGCAGACCGGCATCCCGCTCGACGACATGCTCTTCGTCGGCGACCGTCTCGACGAGAACGGCAACGACTACCCCGTGCTGGCGATGGGCGTCACGTGCCAGGCCGTCGACGGCTGGGAGGACACCGCGGAGTTCCTCGACACCCTGCTGCCGACGCTGCCTCGCCGCTGAGGCGCCACACGACCACCGGGCCGCGGGGCCGACAGCCGTTTCGCTGCCGGCCCCGGGGCCCGGTTCTGTGCGCGGGGGTCAGTCCTTCGCGGCTGCGACAGCGCGTGCGCCGGCGGAGCGACGCGCGGAGGGCTGCGCGATCGGCACGAGACGCTGCAGCTGCGTGACATGGCGCGGCTCGAGCTCCTCGAGGCTCGAGACCCCCAGCAGCTGCATCGTGCGCTCGATCTCGCTGCGCAGGATCGCGATCGTGCGGTCGACGCCCTGTCGTCCACCCGCCATCAGACCGTAGAGGTACGCCCGCCCGATGAGCGTGAACTTGGCGCCGAGGGCAACCGAGGCGACGATGTCGGCGCCGTTCATGATGCCGGTGTCGACCATGATCGTCGCGTCCTTGCCGACCTCGCGGACGACCTGGGGCAGCAGGTGGAAGGGCACGGGGGCGCGATCGAGCTGACGGCCGCCGTGGTTCGAGAGCACGATGCCGTCGACGCCGAGGTCGATCAGACGCTTCGAGTCCTCGACGTTCTGCACGCCCTTGATGACGATCTTGCCGGGCCACATGCTGCGGATGACCTCGAGGTCGTCGTAGCTGATCGTCGGGTCCATCGCTGCGTTGAGCAGTTCGCCCACCGTGCCGCCGGTCGTCGTCAGTGACGCGAATTCGAGCTTGGGAGTCGTCAGGAAGTCGATCCACCACCAGGGGCGCGGGATCGCGTTGACGATCGTTCCGACGGTCAGTGCCGGCGGGATCGAGAAGCCGTTGCGCTTGTCACGCAGCCGCGCACCCGCGACGGGGGTGTCGACCGTGAACATCAGGGTGTCGAAGCCCGCTTCGGCCGCGCGCTTGACGAGACCGTACGAGATCTCGCGGTCGCGCATGACGTAGAGCTGGAACCAGTTGCGGCCGTGGGGATTCGCGGCCCGCACTCCCTCGATCGAGGTCGTGCCGAGGGTCGAGAGCGTGAACGGGATGCCGGCCGCGCCCGCGGCCGACGCCCCGGCGCTCTCCCCCTCCGTCTGCATCAGACGGGTGAACCCCGTCGGCGCGATACCGAACGGCAGCGCCGAGCGCCCCCCGAGGATCTCCGTCGACATGTCGACCGACTCGGCCGGACGCAGGATGTCGGGGTGGAACTCGATGTCCTCGAAGGCATGCCGGGCTCGCGCCAATGACAGCTCGCCCTCGGCCGCACCGTCGGTGTAGTCGAACGCCGCCTTCGGGGTGCGGCGCTTCGCGATCGTGCGCAGGTCGCCGATGGTTAGCGCCGCGTTGAGGCGGCGACGGCGGCCGTTGAGGTCGGGCGCCTTGAACTGCATCAGCTCGAGCAGTTCGGGGATCTTCGGTAGCTGGCGGGTGACCATGGTCCTCCTCGGGTCAGGCGGTTTCGGGGCGAACGGGGTTCGCCGAGGCGTAGTAGCCGGTGATGTGGTCGTGGACGGCGGTGCGGGCGTCGTCGGCGCGTCCTTCTTCGATGGCGGCGACGATCGCGCCGTGCTCGCCCCGCAGGCGATCGACCGCGCTCTCCCAGTCCGGGATGCGCGAGGCGCCCTGGAGCACGTAGTCCTCGATCGACGAGCGCAGGCCGGCCATCATGGCGGCCACGACCTCGTTGCCCGAGGCCTCGGCCAGCGCGACATGGAACTGCGCGTCGAGCGCGAGGAAGTCGGCCGGACTCAGGCTCGCGGCGTCCATCGCGCGCAGTGCCTCGCGGGCCGCGCCGAGGTCGACCTCGTCGGATGCGGCGAGGCGACCGGCGACCCAGTCCTCGAGCAGGAGACGGGTGCTGACGACGTCCGAGATGGCGAAGCCCTGCGCCGCCACCTGCAGCTTGAGCAGTGCCTGCATGCCGCCGCTGGGTCGCGCGACGACGATCGCTCCCGCGCTCGGACCGGAACCGGTCGCGGTGCGGATGAGTCCCATGACCTCGAGCACGCGCAGCGCCTCGCGGACGCTGGAGCGTCCGACGCCGAGCTGCGCGACGAGGTCACGCTCCGACGGCAGGCGGTCTCCGGGGCCGAGTTTGCCGGCGAGAAGGTCGGATTCGATCTTCTCCAGTACGACGCGCCAGGCGCGCGCCGGGGTTTCGTCCGCCATGACGCCCCTCTCCTTCGTGGCCGGACCACCCTACATCTTGTGGTCTGACCGCGCAAAGCGATAGCAGGGGGACGGCGTGAAACGTCTCAGGTGAGTCGGCCGCCCGACTCGCGCAGATAGCACTCGGCACACATGGACTCGTACGTGACACGGTCGGCCGCGAGTTCGTCGATGGCGACCTGATCGCCCTCGAAGACGAACCGACCGCCCACGAGCCGCGCATTGAAGAGGGCTTTGCGCCCGCACCGGCAGATCGTCTTGAGCTCTTCGAGGCTGTGCGCGAGCTCCATCAGACGTGCCGATCCCGGGAAGGCGCGCGTCTGGAAATCGGTGCGGATGCCGTAGGCCAGCACCGGCACGTTCTCGTCCACGACGGTGCGCAGCAGATCGTCTACCTGCGGTGAGGTGAGGAACTGCGCCTCGTCGATGAGCAGGCATGCGACGTCGGAGCCGGTGTCCGCCTGAACGCGTGCACGGTGCTCGGCGAGCACGGCGCGGAGGTCGTCGTCGGCGCCGATGAGGAAGTCGACGTCGCGCTCGACGCCGAGCCGGCTGGCGATCTGCGCGGCACCCTTCGTGTCGATCTCAGGCTTGGCGAGCAGCACGTGCTGACCGCGCTCCTCGTAGTTGTACGCCGCCTGGAGCAGAGCCGTCGACTTACCGGAGTTCATCGCTCCGTAACGGAAGTAGAGCTTGGCCATACCCGTCAGGGGGTGATCGACAGTGCCGCGGCGGTCTTCTCGACCGAGGCGCGGGCGGCCTCGCCCCGCGGGTTCAGCGGCTGCTCGTAGCTCGGGATGAGCTCGCGCAGCTCGCCCTCCCACGCCGGCATCCGATCGGGGAAGCACGTCTTGAGCAGCCCGAGCATGATGGATGCCGCCGTCGACGCGCCCGGCGATGCGCCGAGCAGACCCGCGATGGAGCCGTCGGCCGAGGTCACGACCTCGGTGCCGAACTGCAGCACGCCGCCCTTCTTCGGGTCCTTCTTCATCACCTGCGCGCGCTGACCGGCCTGGATGAGCTCCCAGTCCTCGTCGCGCGCGGTCGGCATGAACACCCGCAGCGCGTCGACCTTCTTGCTGTGGTTCTTCATCAGCTCGCCCACCAGGTACGAGATGAGGCTCGGGTTGTCGACGGCGACCTTCAGCATCGGCAGGAGGTTGTGCGGACGCACCTGGGCGACGATGTCGGTGATCCGGCCCTTCTTGAGGAACTTCGGGCTGAACGTGGCGAAGGGGCCGAACAGCAGCGAGGCCTCGCCGTCGACGACGCGCGTGTCGAGGTGAGGCACCGACATCGGCGGGGCGCCGACCGAGGCCTGGGAGTAGACCTTCGCCTTGTGCTGCGCGACGACCTCGGGGTTGGTGGTCTTGAGGAACTGTCCGCCGATCGGGAAGACGCCGTAGCCCTTGATCTCGGGGATGCCGGACTTCTGCAGCAGCTTCAGCGCCCAGCCGCCGGCCCCGACGAACACGAACCGCGCGTCCGTGTGACCCGGGGTGCCGCCGAGGCGGTTGCGCCACAGCACGCGCCACGACCCGTCCTTCTGGCGCTTCAGCGTGCGCACCTCCCGGTCGGTGATGACCTCGACGCCCTGGTCCCGCAGGTGCGAGAAGAGCTGCCGCGTGAGTGCGCCGAAGTCGACGTCGGTCCCCGCCGGCACGCGCGTCGCGGCGAAGGGCTCGCCCTTGCGTCGCTGCTGCATGAGCAGCGGCGCCCACTGGTTGATGACGCGGGAGTCCTCGGAGTACTCGATGCCGGCGAACAGCGGCTGGTCCTTGAGGGCCTCGTAGCGCTTCTTGAGGTAGGCGACATCCTTCTCGCCGCGCACGAAGGTCATGTGCGGGGTGGCGTTGATGAACGTCGACGGCTCGTCGAGGATGCCGCGGTCGATGAGCGACGACCACAGCTGGCGGCTCTGCTGGAACTGCTCGTTGATCGTGATCGCCTTGCCGGGGTCGACCGAGCCATCGGGCCCCTCGGGCATGTAGTTGAGCTCGCACAGCGCCGCGTGGCCGGTGCCGGCATTGTTCCAGGCGTTGGAGCTCTCCTGGGCCACATCCGAGAGGCGCTCGTGCACCTCGATCTTCCAATCGGGCTGGAGCTGCTTCAGCAGCGTTCCCAGGGTGGCACTCATGATGCCACCGCCGATCAGGACGACGTCGACCTTTTCACTCACGATGCACCAGTCTATCCCCGCCGGCGGCGCCGGAATCCGGCCCGGCGATCAGAGGCGTTCGGCGACGATCTCGGCGATCTGCACCGCGTTGAGCGCGGCACCCTTGCGCAGGTTGTCGTTGCTGATGAACAGCACGAGGCCCTTGCCCTCGGGAGCGGACTGGTCGGCGCGGATGCGGCCGACGTAGCTCGGGTCGTTGCCGGCCGCCTGCAGCGGCGTCGGCACCTCTTCGAGAACGACGCCGGGCGCCGTGGCCAGGATCTCGCGGGCGCGATCGGGCGTGATGTCGCGCGCGAACTCCGCGTGGATCGACAGCGAGTGTCCGGTGAACACCGGCACGCGCACGCACGTGCCCGCGACGCGCAGGTCGGGCAGCTCGAGGATCTTGCGGCTCTCGTTGCGCAGCTTCTTCTCTTCGTCGGTCTCGTTGTCGCCGTCGTCGACGAGGTTGCCGGCGAAGGGGATGACGTCGAACGCGATCGGCGCGACGTACTTCTCGGGCTGCGGGAAGTCCACGGCTGATCCGTCGTGGACGAGGTCGAGCGTGCGCCCCTGCGCGAGGACGCCCTCGACCTGCCCCAGCAGTTCCTCGGCGCCGGCGAGGCCCGAGCCCGAGACCGCCTGGTAGGTCGAGACGATGAGGCGCTCGAGCCCGGCCTCGCTGTCGAGGACCTTCAGGACCGGCATCGCGGCCATCGTGGTGCAGTTCGGGTTCGCGATGATGCCCTTAGGCGGGTTGAGCGTCGCGTGCGGGTTGACCTCGCTGACGACGAGGGGCACGTCGGGGTCCATGCGCCACGCGCTGGAGTTGTCGATGACGACGGCGCCGGCCTCGGCGAAGCGCGGGGCGTGCGCGCGCGAGCCCGTCGCGCCGGCCGAGAACAGGGCGATGTCGATGCCCGCCGGGTCGGCCGTCGCGATGTCCTCGACGATCACGTCGTGCCCGGCGAAGTCGATGGAGGTGCCGGCCGAGCGCGCGGTCGCGAACAGGCGCAGCTCGCGGATCGGGAAGTCCCGCTCGACGAGGATCTCGCGCATCACCTTTCCGACCTGGCCGGTGGCGCCGACGACGGCGACGGAGAGTCCGGAATCGGAGATGCGGGTCATAGCTGTTCCTTGCGTGGAGCGGGATCGGGATTCCGCGATTCTACCGGCGGCCCGACGCGGCTTCGGTTCGCGTGACGGCCGATGACCGCCGGATTCACGCCATCTCGGGGCGGTTCCACTCCCCCGGCACGGCGAGCGCGCCGTAGGCCAGGTCGACGCCGTCCGGCCCGATGCTCGCGGTGCACACGAGCAGCGACAGCGTCGGGATGCCGTACGGCCGATTGTCGCGGATGATCGCGGCGTCGTCCGCGGCGGGGGTCGCCGTGGTGTCCTGCAGGACGTCGAGCCACGGGGTGACGCTTCCGCTGCGCTCGAGCTCGGGCGCCGCCGCGGCGAACGCGCCGAGCCACCGGCTGATGCGGGCCGTGCGCGGATCGTCGACGTCGTCGTGGGCGATCATGTGCGTGCCCGGCTCGAGCTCGACCGTGCGCAGTGTCGCGGCATCCCACATCGTCACGCGCACCCCGTCGGGTCCGACGTCGACGAGGTTGAAGCCGTGGGTCGGCGGTGCACCCGTGGGGCGATCGCCGGCCACGGCGTCGAGGACGATGCCGCCGCGGGATGCCGCGGGCGCATCGTCCGGAAGCAGGTCGGCGCGGTTGAGGATGACAGCGAGGCGCCGCTCCTCGTCGTCGGCGGCGAGCCATGCGCCGCCCGCGCGGCGGTCGCGCACTCCGACGACGCCGGGGTGCGTCTCGGGCCACCATGGGCCGACGGGGTCCCAGGCGCGCGCCGGGTCCTCGTCGCGCACGGCGAGCAGCCGCACCGGCCGGGTGCTGTCGGCGGGAACCTGGATGACGACGGTGCACATGACGGTTCTCGCTCTCGGCGTCCCGACCGCGCCCTCCGCGCTCTCCCCGCGGCGTGGGAGGATCGGGACATGTTCATCCTAGTCGGGGTCACGGGAGGCATCGCCGCCTACAAGAGCGTCCATCTGGTGCGGCTGCTCGTGCAGCAGGGGCACGACGTTCACGTCATTCCGACGGACGACTCGCTGCGGTTCATCGGCCTGACGACGTGGGAGGCGATCAGCCGCAACCCCGTCACGACCTCGGTGCACGACGACGTCGCGCGGGTGCGGCACGTGACCCTCGGGCAGAGCGCGGACCTCGTCATCGTCGCCCCGGCCACCGCGAACACCCTCGCCGCGATGGCCGCGGGCCTCGCCTCGGACCTGCTCGGCACGACCCTGCTGGCGACGACAGCGCCGGTCGTCGTCGCTCCGGCGATGCACACCGAGATGTGGCGGCACCCCGCCACCACCGACAACGTCGCGACCCTCCGCGAGCGCGGGGTTCTGGTCGTCGGCCCGGCCGACGGCCCGCTGACGGGCGGCGACAGCGGGCCCGGGCGCATGTCGGAGCCCGACGACATCGTCGCGGCCGCTCTCGCGGCGGTCTCGGGCGGGCCGCTGAGCGGACTCCGCGTCGCCGTCTCGACGGGCGGCACCCGCGAACCGCTCGACCCGGTGCGTTTCCTCGGTAACCGTTCGAGCGGACGACAGGGCGCCGAGCTCGCCCTCGACGCAGCCCGGCGCGGCGCGACCGTCACGCTCGTGGCGGCATCCGTCGATGCCGGTGTGCTGGACGCGGTCGCCGCACACCCGCGGGCGACGATCGAGAACGTCGAGACCGCGGCGCAGCTCGGCGAGGCGATGGGTAGGGCCGCCGCGTCCGCCGACGTCGTCGTCATGGTCGCCGCCGTCGCCGACTATCGCGCGGCATCCGTCTCGGAGCGCAAGCTGCGCAAGGAGGACGGCCCCCTCGAGAGCATCGCGCTCGTACCGAACGACGACATCCTCGCGGGGCTGGCCGCGGCCCGTCGACCGGGTCAGACCGTCGTCGGGTTCGCGGCCGAGACCGCCGACGATGACCTGCTCGAGCGCGCCCGCCGCAAGCGCGAGCGCAAAGGCGTCGACCTGCTCGTCGTCAACGAGGTGGGCTGGGACACCGGTTTCGGCGCGGGCGGCAACACCGTCGCCGTGATCGGCGCGGAAGGCGCGGTCGTCGCCGAAGCGACCGGCTCCAAGGCCGCCGTCGCGGGGGCGGTGTGGGACGCGATCGCCGCCGCCCGCGGCATCCGCTGACCCGACGCTGATCGGCGGGGGCCCGTTGCGGGCCCGCGAGTGTCAGCGACCGGTGCCGGCGTACACGACGGCTTCGGTGTCGCCGTCGAGCCCGTAGGCGGTGTGCACGACGCGAGCCGCCTCGGCGAGCTCATCGCCGCGGACGACCACCGAGATGCGGATCTCGGACGTCGAGATCATCTCGATGTTGACGCCGGCGGTCGACAGAGCCTCGAAGAGCGTCGCCGAGACGCCGGAGTGGGTGCGCATGCCCGCGCCGACGACGGAGAGCTTTCCGATCTGGTCGTCGTGCACGAGGCTCTCGAACCCGACCTCGGCCTGCTCGCCCGCCAGCGCGCGCAGGGCGAGCGTGGCGTCGGTCTTCGGCAGGGTGAAGGAGATGTCGGTGCGACCGGTCGTGGCCGCCGAGACGTTCTGCACGATCATGTCGACGTTGGCGCCGGACTTGGCGACGATCTTGAAGATCTCGGCCGCCTTGCCGGGCACGTCGGGCACCCCGATGACGGTGATCTTGGCCTGGCTGAGGTCGGTGGCGACGCCCGCGACGATCGGCTCTTCCATCTCTTCTTCCTTTCGACCTGCGGGCAGCGTCATGCCCGGTCCCAGCACGAACGTGCCGGTGCCGGAGCTGAACGTCGACCGGGCGTTGATCATGACGCCGTGACGGCGGGCGTACTCCACCGCACGGATGTAGAGCACCTTCGCGCCGTTGGCGGCGAGCTCGAGCATCTCCTCGGCCGAGACGACGCCGAGCTTGCGTGCCTTGGGCACGACGCGGGGGTCGGCGGTGTAGATGCCGTCGACGTCGCTGTAGATCTCGCAGACGTCGGCCGAGAGGGCCGCCGCGAGCGCGACGGCGGTGGTGTCGGAGCCGCCGCGACCGAGGGTCGTGATGTCACGGGTGTCGCGGTTGAAGCCCTGGAAGCCCGCCACGATGACGATCGCACCCTCGTCGAGGGCCTCGCGCAGGCGCACCGGCGTGACGTCGACGATGCGGGCGGCGCCGTGGGTGGCGTCGGTGATCATGCCGGCCTGGCTGCCGGTGAACGACCGCGCCTCGAAGCCCATCGAGTGGATCGCCATCGCCAGCAGCGCCATCGAGATGCGCTCGCCCGAGCTCAGCAGCATGTCCAGCTCTCGCGGAGCCGGGATGGGGGCGACCTCGTTGGCGAGGTCGAGCAGCTCGTCGGTCGTGTCACCCATGGCGCTCACGGCGACGACGACGTCGTGGCCGGCGCGACGGGTGTCGACGATGCGCTTGGCGACCCGCTTGATGCTCTCCGCGTCGGCGACGGACGACCCGCCGTACTTCTGCACGATCAATGCCATGTGGGTACTCCCGGATGCCGGAACCGGCGCGATTGCCTCGGGGCGCCGGATGCCGCGCCCTACCGCTTCATCTTACGGAGCGTCCCATGCGGCGCTCGCCATGTGACGCTGGTCAGGCGACGGGAAGCGCCGCGCTCGGCGCCGCACCGGCCGAATTAGGCTGGACACCATGGGACGTCCCCGGCTCTTCGCGTCGCTGAACGCACTTGTCCGCACCTCCGACGCGATGGCCGGCCCCGCGACCGAGCTGCTGCCCGTGATCGACGACGCCTTCGCGGTGCGGGTACTCGATCTGGCGATCCGCATCGGCGAGACGATGCTCGTCGCCGGGTCACCCGCCAGCGAGGTCACGCTCACGATCGTCCGGGTCGCGGGGGTCTACGGACTCGATCCCGTGCACGTCGACGTCACGTACAACTCCATCACGGTGGCCCACCACCGCAGCGGCGAGGATCGCCCCATCACCCTCATGCGCGTCGTGCGCAGCGCCGCACCCGACCATGCCCGCCTGCAGCGGCTGCAGGCCCTCGTGGCCGAGATCCGCTCGGGACTTCCCCTGGATGCCGCCGCGCTGCGCTTCCGCGGCATCCGGCGCACGCCCTTCCGCTATCACCAGCCCGTCGTGGTCGCATCGCAGGCCCTGCTCGCGGTCGGTGTCGCGCTGATGTTCGGCGGCAACTGGCTCGTCATCCTGCTGTCGTTCCTCGCGGCGGGCGCCGCCGCTTTCACCCAGTTCCTGCTCGGACGCGCGCGCGTGCCGTTCTTCTTCAGCCAGATCGCCGGCGCCTTCGTGCTCACGATCGTCGCCGCCGCCTCGCCGTTGCTGCGGGCCACCGGGTGGGAGGCAGCGATGAGCATGCGGCCCTCCGTCATCGTCGCGTCGGGGATCGTCCTCATGCTCGCGGGTCTGACGGTCGTCGGCGCCGCGCAGGATGCCATCGACGGCTTCGCACTGACTGCGATGGGACGCATCCTCGAGCTCGTCACGCAGACCCTCGGGGTCGTCCTCGGCATCCTCGCGGGCATCGAGACGGCGCGCGTCATCGGGGTGGGCCTCGAGGCCCCCACCGCGGCGCTCCCCCTCGGCGGCATCCCGTTGCAGTTCTTCGGAGCCGGCCTCATCGCCCTCGCCGTCGCGATCTTCAACGGCGCGGGGCTGCGCATCATCGTCGTCAGCGTCGCGCTCAGCGTCGTCGCCTGGGCCGGCTACGTCGCTGCGGCGTCCGTGGGCTTCGAGACGGCGGCGGCGAGCGGCGTGGGCGCGTTCGTGGCGAGCCTCGCGGGGATCGTCGCGGCGTACCGTCTGCACGTGCCGTCCGTCGCGATCACCACGGCCGCGATCCTGCCCATGGTGCCCGGAGCGGCGGTGTTCCGCGGCCTGCTCGGCGTGGTCGAGTCCGGCGACAGCCCCGCCACCCTGCTGACCGGGTTCAGCACGCTCGCGGATGCCGCCACCATCGGCATCGCGCTGGCGGTGGGCGCGTCGCTCGGCATCTACCTCGGACAGCCGCTGCGCGCCTCGCTCGGTTCGGTCATCCGCTCGCGCGCCCGCGTGCGCTGACGCCGTCGCCGTCGACGTCGCCGCAACGGCGTCGACCGCGCCCGGCGGTCCTCCGAAGAGGACGCGCGCGGACGCGGTCGATGCGGGATGCCGGTGCTCCGACTCAGCCGAAGAGGGCGGCCGCCTCTTCGTAGCGGTACAGCGGCACGGTGTTGAGCTCGCCCAGCGCCTCGTCGAACGAGACCCGGACGATGTCGGTGCCCTTGAGCGAGACCATCTGACCCCACGCGCCGTCGACGAGGGCGTCGGCAGCGGCGAGCCCGAGACGCGTCGCGAGCACGCGGTCGAAGCCCGAGGGCGAGCCGCCGCGCTGGATGTGACCGAGCACCGTCGCACGCGTCTCGATGCCGGTGAGGCGCTCGATCTCGGGCGCGAGGACCTCGCTGATGCCGCCGAGGCGCGGGCGGTTGAACGCGTCGAGGCCCTTGTCGCTGTAGGCCTCGTCCTGACCCTTGAGCTTGAAGCCCTCCGAGACGACGACCAGCGGCGCACGGCCGCGGTCGAACGCCTTCGTCACCTGCGCCGTGATCTCCTCGATCGACATCGGCACCTCGGGGATGCAGATGACGTGGGCGCCGGCGGCGATGCCCGCGTGCAGCGCGATCCATCCCACGTGGCGGCCCATGACCTCGGCCACCATGCAGCGCTGGTGCGAGTCGCCCGTGGTGCGCAGGCGGTCCATCGCGTCGGTCGCGATGTTGACGGCCGTGTCGAAGCCGAACGAGTAGTCGGTCGCCTTGAGGTCGTTGTCGATGGTCTTGGGGACGCCCAGGACGTTGATGCCGTCGTTGGCGAGACGGTTCGCCGCGGCGAGGGTGCCCTCGCCGCCGATGGCGATGATGCCGTCGATGCGGTGCTTGTCGAGCGTCGCCGCGATGTTCTCCGCGCCGCCGCGAGGGCCCTCGTAGGGGTTCGTGCGGCTCGTGCCGAGGATCGTGCCGCCCACCTTCGACAGACCCTTCACCTCGTGGCGGGTCAGCGGGAAGAAGTCGCCGTCGACCACGCCGCGCCAGCCGTCGCGGATGCCGACGAACTCGATGTTGTACGAGGTGGTGCCCTTGAGCACGACGCCTCGGATGACAGCGTTGAGTCCGGGGCAGTCGCCGCCGCTCGTGAGGATGCCGATCTTCATGGGGAGATCCTTCGTGGTAGCTCGGGTGGGGGTGCGGCGACGATGCCTCGATTCGAGACTATCGTCGCCGCGCCCGCGCTGCCAGGCGAGGACCGCCGGAGAAAGTCGCCGCGGCGCTTACGCGGCTCCGAGCGCCTGACGCAGCAGGTGCATGAGTGCCGACAGCTGCACGGAGTCGCTCGAGGTGGGGTCGACGGCCTCGCCGTCGAGCGCGCGCGCCGCGAGCCCCTGCTTCGAGTCGATGAGCTCGGCGATCTTGGTGTCGATCGTGTGGGCGGCGATGATGCGCCACGCCGTCACGGGCTCTTCCTGGCCGATGCGGTGCACGCGGTCGATTGCCTGCGTCTGCTCGGCGGCGGTCCACGACAGCTCGGCCAGCACGACGTTCGACGCCGCCTGCATGTTCACGCCGACGCCGGCGGCCGTCAGCGAGCACACCGCGATGGCGACATCCGGGTCGTTGTTGAACGCGTCGATCGCCTCCTGGCGCGCCGTGGAGCTCTGGTCGCCGCGCAGCGAGACGGTGCGCAGCCCGGCCGAGGCGAAGTGGGCCTCGGCGGCGTCCATGACGTCGATGTGCTTGGCGAAGAACACGACCTTGCCGACCGAGCGCTGCAGCTGGGCGGCGTAGTCCGCGGCCAGCACGGCCTTGGCCTGGCCGATACGGCGGACCATCGTGAAGACGTTCTCAGCGCCGGTGCCGGCGGCCTTCGACTCCTCGAGCTCCTGCGACGAGACGAGACGGACGATGTCGTCGTCGGCTTCGCCGATGAGCACGCGATCGCCCCGCGCCTCGATGATGCGGCGGTACCGGGCGGCCATGCGCTCACCGAGCTCCTGCTCGGCCTGGCGGATCGACCGGCCGTACTCGTCGTCGAGCTGCACCGGCAGGTCGGCCACGAGCTTGTCGGGCAGGTCGGCTGCGACGTCCTTCTTCTTCCGGCGCACGATGCCCATCGAGATGACGGCGTCGCGGGCGGCGGGGTAGAACGCCTTGTCGGCCGGCGTGAGCCCCGTCTCGTCCAAGCGCTCCATGAGCGCCGGACCCGGCTTCTCGCCGTTGGTCCACCCGAGGAACCGCCAGATCGCGTCGAAGTCCTCGACGTCGTTGATCAGCGGTGTACCGGTCAGCGCCAGCATGAGCGGATCGCGCACCTGCTCCCGGATGCGGCCGGCCAGTGCGAGCACGTTCTGCGACCGCTGCGACGAGAGGTTCTTGATGAAATGCGCCTCGTCGACCACCATGCCGCGCAGCCCCAGCGATCCGAGCCACGACAGGTGCCGGTCGAGCACCTCGTAGTTGACGATGAACACGTCGGCGAAGGCGTCGATCTGGTCGCCGTCGCCCGAGATGACCGTCGCGCGCCGCTGCGGCGTCCACCGCTCGACCTCGCGCGCCCAGTTCATCTTCACGACGTTCGGCACGACGGCCAGCAGCGGGTAGGCATTGGCGACGGATGCCGCCAGCACCGACTGCGCGGTCTTTCCGAGTCCCGGCTCGTCGGCCAGCAGGAATGAGCGGTGCCCCTCGCGCACCGCCTCGAGGAACCGCGACTGATGCGGCATGACCTCGAGGCCCTTGGGCGAGAGCCGATCGAACTCGGGCACGGGCGGCAGCTCCATCGAGGCGGCCGCCCCGCCGGCGCCCGTCTCGAACGCCTTGTACAGCGGGCCCATGAGCTCCCAGCCGTCGAGCCGGCGGCGCGGCGTGGGGTGGGGCGCACGCAGCTCGAGGTCGGGCGCGAGGAACGGGTTGGCCTCGCGGCGCGCCAGCACCTGCGGCGGGGTGACCTGACGGTCGGCAACCGCCGCCGGCACGACCGGCGACTGCACCGGCGCGGCATCCGTGATGATGAGCTCGTCCTCGGGCAGCTCCGCGCCGGACTCGAGCAGCCAGTCGCGCCGCATGCGCTTGGCCACCGGCGACGTCGCCTGGTCGACCTCGAGCAGCTGGATGAGGGAGGTGTCGCGGGCGGCCGTCTTGGCCAGGATCGTCGCGACGCCGTCGAGGCGCTTGAGCAGCTCGGCCCGCGCCGCCGTCGAGACGTTCTCGTCGGCCTTCACGCGGGCGCGCTCCTCGCGCACCAGGAACGCGATGACCTGGAACTTGACGCGGTTGGTGGGGCCGAGCTTGCCGCGCTGCGCCTTCGCTTCGACCTCGCGCACCTTTCGGGCGAGGATCGGGATGAGCGGGGCGTCGTCGTCGCGTCGCGCGGACGAGGACTTCCTGCGGCGGTTGGCGGTCGCTGCGGCGGTGGCCATGGTCGGCATGCTCCTCCTGAGCCTGAGTGCCGGAGTTCCGTCGTGACGGAAACGTACGAGGTGCCGCCCGAGCTGACATCGGAACGTCAGGCGAGCGAAGAGAGGTCTCGCCGGTCGGCCACGGGCACTCGCTTCAGCGAGCTGCGGCGTCGAATACGACGATGTCCCCGAACGGCAGTCTACGCCATCATCGTCCGGGCCCGGGAGGGCGCGCGCCCGCGGGTCGCGGCGACATCGCCACCACTGCGGTCGGTCGCGTCAGCTCACTGCCAGAGCGCGGCGACGATCCCGGGGGTGTACGACTCGGGGCCGTAGTTGATCCAGCGCGTGGCGATCCATGCGTTGCCGCGCAGGAAGTGGGTCTCGCCGAGCTCGACGACCTCGTCGTCCATCGACAGCATCTTCTGCGACGTGCGGAAGTACTCTCCGTCGTCCCCGGGCTCCGAGCCGAAGCCCGCGGTCGTCAGCGCGTCCGCGATCTGCTGCGCCTGCTCGTCCGAGACGAGCGCCACGGTCGTCGCGATGCCGCGATCGGAGGGACGTCCCCACGTGCAGCGCAGGTTCGGCACTCCGGAATCCAGAAGCGTCAGCGCCTCGGCGTTCTCGGTCGAGTACATCGTCACGCCGGGATCGTTGAGCGGCGCGATGTCGGCCTCGAGCATCGCGCGGAGGTCGCCGGTGAACAGTTCGTCGCACGAGGCCGGAAGCGCGATCTCCGCCGCGGGTGCCCGGGTCTCGAGCGGCGTCGGAGTCGCGGTGGGCGTCGCCTCGGGCGAGGCGCTCGTCTCGGTCGGAGCCGGGGTCGCCGCTCCCCCGACGGGGGTGGCGCAGCCGCTCGCGAGCAGCGCGACCGCCGCGACGATGGGAACGAAGCGGAGGGCGGTGCGGTGCGGAGCGCTCATGCGCACCAGCCTAACGATCGGGGTGCGATCGCGGGAACCGCATCAGGTGCGCCGTCCGGGGGCGAGAGCCGGTCCTAGCCGCGGTGACCGCGTACGCTGAGACCATGCCCACGATCTCCGAGCGCGACCTCGCCGCGACCCTCGACCACGCGATCCTCAAGCCCGAGCTCACCCGCACGCAGGTCGACGCCGAGCTCGACATCGCCGCGCAGTGGCGTGTGTTCTCGGTGTGCGTGCGCCCGTCCGACATCGCGCACGCGGTCGAGCGCCTGGACGGCACCGGGGTGGCCGTCGGCACCGTCATCGGCTTCCCCCACGGCACCACCTCGACGGCCGCGAAGGTCGCCGAGGTGCGTCAGGCGCGCGCCGACGGCGCGAGCGAGTTCGACATGGTGGTCAACATCGCGGCGCTGCGCTCGGGGTTCGACGACCTCGTGGTCGACGACATCCGTGCGGTCGTCGAGGCCGCGGAGGGCTCCATCGTCAAGGTGATCCTCGAGACCAGCCTGCTCGACGACGAGCAGATCGCGCGGGGCAGCCGGCTGACCGAAGCCGGCGGCGCCGACTTCGTCAAGACCTCCACCGGTTTCGCGGGCGGCGGCGCCACGGTGCCCCACGTGCGCCTCATGCGCGAGAACGTCGGCCCCTCGGTGCAGGTGAAGGCCTCGGGTGGCGTCCGCAGCTTCGCCGACGCCGTGGCCATGCTCGAGGCCGGCGCGACGCGCCTGGGCACGAGCGGCAGCGCCACGATCCTCGGCGAGGCCCGGCGCCTCGAAGCCGGTGGCGAGGCCACCGGAGCCGTCGACGAGTCGTCGTACTGACGCAGGCCGACGCCGACCGGAGCCGCTGGGCTGACGCGGCTGCGGGCGGTCAGGCCAGCGCTTCGCGCACCCGGACGATGTCGTCGTCCATCTGCGCGATGAGCGCGGGGATGCCGGTGAACGCCACCATGCCGCGGATGCGTGCGGTGAAGCGCACCTCGACGCGGTGCCCGTACAGGTCGAGGCCCGTCTCGTCGAGCACATAGGCCTCGATCTGACGCTGCGGCACGTCGTCGAACGTCGGGTTGGTGCCCACCGAGATCGCGGCGGGATACCGGATGACGCTGCCGGTGGCGGCATCCGCGGCATCCCCGGCGCCCTGGTCGACGAGCCAGCCGGCGTAGACCCCGTCTGCGGGGATGAATCCGGCGGCGTCGGCGGAGAGGTTCGCGGTCGGGTAGCCGAGCTCGCGTCCGCGCTTGAGCCCGTGCACGACGACCCCCTCGACCGCGTGCGGGCGCCCGAGCAGGCGGGCGGCGCCTTCGACGTCGCCCTCGGCGAGCAGGTCGCGCACCCAGGTCGACGAGACCCGACGCCCCGCGTCGCGGGCGCGCACGTCGCCGATCACCGCGACGTCGAAGCCCAGCTCCTCGCCCAGTCGCGTGAGCACCCCCGGGTCGCCCTCGCCGCCGCGCCCGAATCGGAAGTCGTCGCCGACCAGCACCGCGACCGCGCCGAGCGCGCCGACGAGGATGCTCTCGACGAAGGTGCGCGCGGGCAGGGCGGCGAGCTCGTCGTCGAACCGCAGGACGAGCACCGCGTCGACGCCGGCCGCGGCGAGGAGCCCGATCTTCTGCTCCAGGCCGACGAGCGGCTGCGGGCACAGCTCGGGTCGCAGCAGGCTCAGCGGGTTGCGGTCGAAGGTCACCGCGACCACCCGGGCGCCGAGCGCGGCGGCATCCACCCGCGCGCGGTCGATCACGGCGCGGTGGCCCGAGTGCACGCCGTCGAACTTGCCGATCGCGACGACGCTGGGGCCGAAGCCGGGCGGAACCTCGGCCGGATCGCGGAACACGGTCACCATGACGATCCCTCCAGCACGGCCGGGGCCTCGTCGGCCGCGGGGGCGCCGTCGCGATGCGTGACGAGCCACCAGATGCCGACGAAGGGCAGCGCCAAGGGCACCCAGAAGTATCCGAAGCCGTAGCCCGACCACACCGTCGCATCGTGCGAGAACAGGTCGGGCAGCACGAGGCTGAGGGTGCCGACGACGAGGACTCCGGCGAGCTCGAAGCAGATCGCCACCCAGGCGACGAGGTACCATGCGCGCGAGCCCGACTTCACGAGGGCGACCGTCGCGAGGACGTACACGAGGGCGGCCGCGGCCGAGAGCGAGTACGCGAGCGGCGCGTTGGCGAAGTCTTCGACGATCTGCACGAACGAGCGTCCCGTGGCCGCGAGCGCCATCACGGCGTACACGACCACCAGGACGCGGCCGATGCCGGTCATACGGGGGCGGGTGTGATCCATGACCTGTCAATGATAGGCGCCGCGGGGGCGGCTTCAGCCGACCTGAACCGTCCAGATGACCTGCATCCGCCACACCATGATCGCCACCGACAGGGCCGCGACGCCCAGGATGACGGTGCTCCACCGGCTGCGTTCCACGAGCGCCCAGAACACCGCGGCGGGCGGCAGAAGCACCGCCGAGACGAGGTAGACCCAGAACTCCAGGAGGCTTCCGCTGGGGGTGTTGCCGACGAGAGGCGCCACGATCGCGACGACGACCTGCGCGATCAGCAGGACCTCGACGAGCGCGAGCGAGCCGACGGACAGGTCACTCGGGCGCCGGTTGGCCAGCCCGAGGACGACGCACAGCAGACCCGCGGCGACGGCGACCGCCACCTGCACGATCGTGAAGACCGAGATCACGCGTCCTCCGCCATGTTGATGAGGCTCTTGACGTCGTCGCCGCGGCGACCGACGATTCCGACCAGACGCCCCTCGGGATCGACCGCGGCCGGGGTCTCAGCGCTCAGCCGATGAGCGGCTCCCGCCAGACGCTTGCCGTGTCGCAGGTCGCGCGCCTCGTCGGCGGTCACGTCGAACGAGCCGAGCACCGCCGTGGCGACCGCCGCGTCGCTCAGCAGCGACGCCCCAGGCTCGATCTCGACGACCGCGTCGGCGACCGCGAAGGGACCGATGCGCGTGCGCCGCAGCGCCGTCAGGTGCCCGCCGACGCCCAGGTCGGCGCCCAGGTCGCGGGCGAGCGCTCGGATGTAGGTGCCGCTCGTGCAATCGACCACGACGTCGACGTCCACCGCGGCGCCGCCCTGGTCGAGTTCGGCCGGGCGCACGGCGACGACGTCGAACCGCGCCACCGTCACGCGCCGTGCCTTCAGCTCGACCTCCTGCCCAGCGCGGGCGAGGTCGTACGCGCGCTTGCCCCCGACCTTGATCGCCGAGACGCGGCTGGGCACCTGGTCGATCTCGCCGGTGAGCTCGCGCACACCGGCGTCGATGCGATCGCGGGTGACGGCGGCCACGGCATCCGGATGGGCTCGGGCGGTCTCGGCGCCGTCCGCGTCGTCGGAGTCGGTCGTGACGCCGAGCCGGATCGTCGCCTCGTAGGTCTTGTCGAGGCCGACGATGTAGGTCAGCAGGCGCGTCGCAGCACCGACGCCGAGCACGAGCAGGCCGGTCGCCATCGGGTCGAGCGTTCCGGCGTGGCCGATCTTGCGGGTACCGAGCGCCCGACGAGCGCGGGCGACGACGTCGTGACTGGTCATCCCGCCCGATTTGTCGACGAGCAGGATGCCACGGGGCGCGGGTTCGGGCATGCCTTCCAGCCTACGGCGCCGGTCGGCCGGCGCTGGTCCCGCGCTGAGGCCGCAGTTCGTTTCGCCGCCTAGGCTGGAGGGATGCCGGACCTCGCCGCACCGCTCATCGAGTGGTACCGCGAGAATGCGCGCGACCTCCCCTGGCGCCGCGCCGGGTTCGGGGCGTGGGGCACCCTGGTCAGCGAGTTCATGCTGCAGCAGACGCCGGTGAACCGCGTCATCCCGTTGCTCGAAGCCTGGCTCGAGCGCTGGCCCACGCCGGCCGACCTCGCGGCGGCCCCGCCGGCCGACGCCGTGCGGCACTGGGCCAACCTCGGCTACCCGCGGCGGGCCCTGTGGCTGCACCGGGCAGCCGTCGAGATCCGCGATCGCCACGACGGCGTCGTTCCGCGTGACGTCGACGACCTGCTCGCCCTCACCGGCATCGGCGATTACACGGCTCGCGCCGTCGCCGTCTTCGCCTACGGCGACCGGCATCCCGTCGTCGACACCAACACGCGGCGGGTGCTCGCGCGCGCAGTCGGCGGGCGCTCGCAGCCCGGACCGGCCGCCAGACGCGACCTCGCCGAGATGACCGCGATCCTGCCCGCGAGCATCCCGGACGCGGCGGTCGTCAATGCCGCCGCGATGGAGCTCGGCGCGCTCGTCTGCACCGCCCGCGCTCCGCGGTGCGAGGCGTGTCCGCTCAGCGACCGCTGCGCCTGGCGCGCGGCGGGCTATCCCGACACCGGCGACACCCGGGTCAAGCAGGCCCGTTACGAGGGCAGCGACCGGCAGGCGCGCGGTGCGGTCCTGCGCGTCCTCCGCGACGCGCCGACGCACGACGCCGCGAGCGCCGAGGTCGTGCCCGACTGGCCGGATCTCATCCAGCGCGACCGGGCGATCGACTCGCTCGTCGCGGACGGCCTCATCGAAGCGGTCGACGGGCGGCTGCGCCTCCCCCGCTGACGATGCAGAAGGGGGATGTCGCCGCAGCGACATCCCCCTTCGACTCAGTCCTCGACGTCCGCGATCTCGCGCGGCTTGACGTAGGGATCGGCCTCTCCGGCGTAGTCCGCGCCGGTCGCGGTCGCGGCGGTCGCGGCATCCCGTTCCCGCGCCTCGCGCAGCAGGTGCTCGATGTGGCCCGCGTTCTCGGGGATCGCGTCGAGGATGAACTCGAGCGTCGGGGTGAGGCGGACGCCGAGCTTGCGCCCGACCTCGCTGCGCAGCATGCCCGTGGCCGCGCGCAGCGCCTCGGCCGAGTCGGCGCGCTCCTGGTCGGAGCCGTAGACCGTGTAGAACACCGAGGCGTGCTGCAGGTCACCCGTGACTCGCACGTCGGTGATGGTCACGAAGCCGAGCCGCGGGTCGCGCAGCCCCTTCTCGAGACGCTCCGCGACGAGGACGCGGATGCGATCGGCCAGGCGCGACTGACGTTCGCTGGACATACCTTCTTCTCCCTACTCTGGCCCGCTCGTCGGCGGACCGACGATTGCGGAGGTGATGGATGTCGCTCGGATAGTCGGGGTCTTGGGGGTCCTGTTATCCAAGCGACATCCATCGCCGTAGCAACCAACGATGGGTCAGCCGCGCGGCTTCTCCACCATCTCGGTGGTCTCGATCTCGTCACCGATCTGGATGTCGTTGTACTTGCCGAGGCCGATACCGGCTTCGAAGTCCGTGCGGACCTCGGTGACGTCGTCCTTGAAGCGGCGGAGCGACTCGATGGCCAGGCCATCGGCGATCACGACACCGTCGCGGATGACGCGCGCCTTGGCGTTGCGCGTGATCGTGCCCGAGCGGACGATGACACCCGCGATGTTGCCGAACTTCGAGGAGCGGAACACCTCGCGGATCTCGGCCACACCCGACTGGACCTCTTCGTACTCCGGCTTGAGCATGCCCGTGAGCGACTGCTCGACGTCGTCGATCGCGTTGTAGATGACCGAGTAGAACCGGACGTCCACGCCCTCGCGGGCAGCACGCTCACGCGCCTTCGTGTCGGGTCGGACGTTGAAGCCGATGACGATCGCGTTGTCGATCGTCGCCAGGTTGATGTCCGACTCGGTGATGGCACCGACGCCGCGGTGGATGATCCGCAGCTGCACGGAGTCGTCGACCTCGATCTTGAGCAGCGACTCCTCGAGGGCCTCGACGGCACCCGAGACGTCACCCTTGATGATGAGGTTGAGCGACTCGACCTTGCCCTCTTCGAGAGCGCGGGTGAAGTCCTCGAGCGAGATGCGCTTGCGGGCCTTGGCCAGCTGGGCGTTGCGCTCGGCGGCCTCGCGCTTCTCGGCGATCTGACGCGCGGTGCGGTCCTCTTCCGTGACGATGAACACGTCGCCGGCTCGGGGCACCGAGTTCAGACCCTGCACCTGCACCGGACGCGAGGGGTAGGCCTCCTCGACCGGGTCGCCGTTCTCGTCGATCATGGCGCGGACGCGGCCGTAGGCCGTTCCCGCGACGATCGCGTCGCCGACGCGCAGCGTTCCGGACTGGATGAGGACGGTGGCAACTGAACCGCGGCCCTTGTCGAGCTTCGCCTCGATCGCGACACCACGGGCCGCCTTGTTCGGGTTCGCCGTGAGGTCGAGCCCGGCGTCCGCCGTCAGCAGCACCGCGTCCAGGAGCTCCTGGATGTTGGTGCCCTGGCGAGCCGACACGTCGACGAACATGACGTCGCCGCCGTACTCCTCGGCGACGAGGCCGTACTCGGTGAGCTGCTGACGCACCTTGGCCGGGTTGGCGTCGGGCTTGTCGACCTTGTTCACCGCGACCACGATCGGCACGTTCGCCGCCTGTGCGTGGTTCAGCGCCTCGACCGTCTGCGGCATGATGCCGTCGTCGGCCGCGACCACCAGGATCGCGATGTCGGTCACCTGCGCACCACGGGCACGCATGGCGGTGAACGCCTCGTGACCCGGGGTGTCGATGAAGGTGATCGCGCGCTCGATGCCCTCGTGCTCGGTCCAGACCTGGTACGCACCGATGTGCTGCGTGATGCCGCCGGCCTCGCCCGCGACCACGTTGGTCTGACGGATCGCGTCGAGCAGTCGCGTCTTACCGTGGTCGACGTGGCCCATGACGGTGACCACAGGAGGACGGATCTCGAGGTCGTCCTCGCTCTCGGCCTCCAGCTCGGCGTCGAGGTCGAGACCGAAGCCCTCGAGGAGCTCTTTGTCCTCGTCCTCGGGCGAGACCATCTGGATCTTGTAGCCCAGCTCCTCGCCGAGCACCTCGAACGTGGCCTCGTCGAGCGACTCCGTCGCCGTCGCCATCTCACCCAGGTTGAACAGGATGGTCACGAGCGTCCCCGGCTGCACGGTGTAGCCGCGCAGCGCCTCGAGCTTGTCGGCGAAGTCCGCGATCGACGCGCCACGGCGCAGGCGGATGATCTCGCCGTTGCCCTTCTGGACGTTGACGCCGCCGACGACCGGCGCCGACCGCATCTCGAATTCCTGCCGCTTCGCCCGACGCGACTTGCGCTGCTTCGACTTGCCGCCGCCCTTGCCGAAGGCACCTGCGGTGCCACCGCCGGGACCACGACCACGGCCACCGCCGCCACCGGGACGTCCGGCGAATCCGCCGCCGGGAGCGCCACCGGGACGCTGGAAGCCGCCGCCGGCACCGCCGGGACGACCCGGACCGCCGGGACGCTGCTGGAACGGCGCGCCGGGACGACCGCCGCCACCGGGACGACCGGCGCCACCGGGACGCGGCGCGCCGGGACGCGGTGCACCCGGGCGCGGAGCCTGGGGACGCGGGATGTTGCCGGGGTTGGGTCGCTGACCCATGCCCTGCGCCGAAGCGAAGGGGTTGTTGCCCGGACGCGGACCGGCGGGACGCTGGCCCATGCCCTGCGAGGGCGCGAAGGGGTTGTTGCCGGGACGAGCGCCACCCGGACGCGGGGGCTGCGAGCCGCCGGGGGTCGGACCCGCGGGCTTGGCCGGACCGGGCTTGCCGGCGCCGGGAGTCGGTGCGGAGGGCGCGGCGGGGGCCGCCGGCTGAGCGGCCGGCGCCGCCGGGGTCGATGCCGCGGGGGCCGCCGGAGCGGCGGGGGTGGCCGGTGCAGCGGGCGCGACGGGCTTGGCCGGGCCGGGCTTCGCGCCGGCGGGGCCGGGCTTGGCGCCGGCAGGACCGGGGCGGCCGGCACCCGGGCGAGCGGCGCCGGGGCGCGCGCCGGTGGATGCCGCGGGCGCGGGGGCCGCAGCGGCGGAGCCGCCCTCAGCCTGCAGCGCAGCCCGGAGCTTCCGAGCCACGGGGGGCTCGATGGTGGACGACGGGCTCTTGACGAACTCGCCGAGCTCCTTCAGCTTCGCGAGGGCGACTTTGCTGTCGACGCCGAGCTCGGAAGCGATCTCATGTACGCGTGGTTTTGCCACAATTCTCCTGTCAGAAGGCCCACCCTCGGACAGGGCGGACCGTTTAAGCGCGGACGGGTCTCATCTCGAGCCGTTCACTTCGTGTCCATAGCCGTTCAGCCTTTGCGCTGGTGATCAATCTGGAAATCCTGCGTGTCCAGTGGGCCGGACATCCGCAGAGCTCGTCCGAAGGCACGACGCCGCAGGGCGGCATCCACGCACTCCGTCGTGTCATGCACCCACGCGCCCCGCCCGGGAAGCGAGGCGCCCGGATCTGCGATCAGGACGCCATCGCGGGCCACGACTCGCAGGAGTGAGGACCGGGAGGCACGCGCGCGGCATCCCACGCACGTTCGAACAGGATCCATTCTACCCCCTCGACCGGGTCGGACGTTGCGATCGGGTGAAGGCGCCGGTGCAGCCGCGAGCCTCACGACTCCAGGATCGAGTCGGGCTGGATGTCGATCTTCGCGCCGGTGAGCTTCGCGGCCAGGCGGGCGTTCTGCCCCTCCTTGCCGATCGCGAGCGACAGCTGGTAGTCGGGAACGAGCGCACGCACGGCCTTGGTGGTCGCGTCGAGGACGAAGCTCGAGGTCACCTTCGCGGGCGAGAGCGCGTTCGCGACGAACGTGGCGAGGTCGCCGTTGTAATCGATGATGTCGATCTTCTCGCCGCCGAGCTCCTCGGTCACCGCGCGCACGCGCCGGCCGAGCTCGCCGATGCAGGCGCCCTTGGCGTTGATCGACGGGTCGTTCGCCTTGACGGCGATCTTCGTGCGGTGGCCCGCCTCACGGGCGAGCGAGGTGATCTCGACGAGACCGTTCGCGATCTCGGGCACCTCCATGGCGAACAGCTTGCGCACGAGGCCGGGGTGGGTGCGCGAGACCGTGATGGACGGGCCCTTCGTGCCCTTCCCGACCGACGTCACGTAGACGCGCAGACGCGAGCCGTGCCGGTACTCCTCGCCGGCGACCTGCTCCTCGGGCGGGAGGATCGCCTCGATCGTGCCGAGGTCGACGTGCACCATCCGCGGATTCGGACCCTGCTGGATGACGCCGGCGACGATGTCACCCTCCTTGCCGCGGAACTCCCCCAGCACCGCGTCGTCGGCGATGTCGCGCAGACGCTGGCTGATGACCTGCTTGGCAGCGAAGGCGGCGATGCGGCCGAAGTCGTCGGGGGTCGACTCCTCCTCGCCGATGACGGCGCCCTCCTCGTCGCGGAGAGGCACGTAGATCGCGACATGTCCGGTCTTGCGATCGAGCGCGGCACGGGTGCCCTCGGGCAGCTCGCCCTCGGGGGACGTGTGCTTCGCGTAGGCGGTCAAGACGGCCTGCTCGATGATGCGGACGAGTTCGTCGAAGGGGATCTCCTTCTCTCGCTCGACCGTGCGCAGCAGTGAGAGATCGATGTCCATGGTGCCCTCCGTATTCAGCTCTCGACCGGGGGCGCGTCAGGCTCCCGGCATCCATCCCACGTTACCCGATGCCAGTCGTGCCGTGTTTGCCCCGTCCGGACTCGCCGCGCTCGCTCGTCACGACGGGGATACTGGGGCGCATGAGTGCACGCACGCCCCGCCTCGCCGATCCCGGCCTCATCGGCCTCCTCGGCTTCGTCATCGCGACGCTGACGGCGCAGCTCGAGCATCTCGGACTGCAGAACGAGAGCCCGGTCTTCTGGGTCGGCGCCGTCTTCGGCGGTGTGGTCCAGGTCACCGCGGGGATGCTGTCGTACTTCGCGGGAGATGACTTCCACTTCATCGTCTACAGCGCCTTCGGGTGGTACTGGATCTGCATGCCCGGCTTCCTGCTGGGCGGCGAACTGGGGATCTTCGCCGTCGAGGGCCCGGCGCGCGGCGTCTTCACCCTGATGTTCGCGATCCTCGCCCTGCTGTTCGCCGTGTCGGCAGCGAGCCGCAACACCGTGCTGCCGGTGACGCTGCTGGCGGTGTCTCTCGGCCTCGGCCTGCAGACCGTCACGGCCTTCGGCGGACCGTCGGCGTTCGGCGCCGCGGGGTCGGCCGCGCTGCTGCTCGCCTCGGCGCTGGCGGCCTACATGCTCGTCGAGAAGTTCTTCGGGCGCACTCTCGGGCGGTCGTTCCTGCCCCTCGGGCGAGCCTGGTACCGCGTTCCGGCGGCCCCGGCGCCGGTGTCGGAGCCGGGAGACGATTTCGGCCACCGCTGAGCCACCCGGCGGTCGCCCCGCGGACACCGGCCCGTCACGGAGCCTCTCCAGAGTCGGGGATCGGCGCACATCGCGCCGCCCTCCCCGTCGAACAGGAGTTCCCGCGTGTCCTCACGCCTTCCGTCATCCCCTCGCACGCGTCGCACCGCCGCCGCCCTGACCGTGGCGGGCCTCGCCGCCGGTCTCGCCGTGGCCGCGCCCGCAACCACCGCGGCGACCGCCGCCGCACCGCCCGCCGAAGACCTCGCCTCGCGCTTCACCCTCGCCGTGCTGCCCGACACGCAGTTTTACTCGCGCTACTCGGCCGACCAGTTCCTGCCGCGCTACGGCACCGACCCGTTCGCGACGCAGACGCAGTGGCTGACGGCCCACGCCGACGACCTGCGCATCCCCTTCACGCTGCACCTCGGCGACATCGTCGACCGCGCCGGGGTCGAGGCCGAGTGGCGTGCAGCCGACAACGCCATGCGCACCCTGGACGAGGCCGCTGCGCCGTACTCGATCCTCCCCGGCAACCACGACGTGCTCAACAGCGGCGTCCGCGATGACCAGCTCGACGTCGCGAACGAGCCGTTCAACCGCTGGTTCGGCGCGACGCGGGCAGCGAAGCAGAGCACGTACGGCGGCAGCGACCCGCTGGGACTGAGCCAGTTCCACATCTTCGAGGCCGAGGGCCAGCGGTTCATGTCGCTCGCCGTCGCGTGGAACGCCTCGGACGCGACGCTCGCCTGGGCGCAGAGCGTGCTCGACGCGCACCCGGACGTCCCGGTCATCCTCACCTCGCACGCCCTGATCAACGTCGCGGCCGACCAGACCTCGCCCATCGAGACGGGCGACAGCCAGCGGATGTGGGACCGCCTCATCCGCGGCAACGACCAGATCTTCCTGACCTTCAACGGCCACTTCCACGGCGCGACGCGGCAGGTCAAGCAGAACGACTTCGGTCACGACGTGCACCAGGTGCTCATGGACTACCAGATGGCGTACGAGGGCGGCAACGGCTACCTCGGCCTCGTCGAGTTCGACCTCACCAACGGCAGCCTGTCGCTCGAGACCGGGTCGCCGTGGGTCGTGCAGAAGCCGCAGGACACCCTCACGAGCTACGACCAGCCCCTCCTCGACGGCGAGCACCAGCGCTTCTCGATCCCGATCGACTTCCGCGAGCGCTTCGCCGGCTTCGCCCCCGGATTCACCGCCGGTTCCGCCGATGAGCCGAAGCTCACGGATGCCGCACGCGCGATCCTCCTCGACGGCTTCGAGGGCCCCGATCCGATCTCGACCGAGGCTCCGGGCAACGAGCTCGACTTCGTCGAGGCCGAGGGCACGCTCGCGCACTGGCGCTTCAACGGCCAGGACGGCGTCGTCGGCGCCGACACGGTGATCGAGGACATCGCCGGCGACAACGACCTGACCCGACCGGACCCCGCCGACACCAACGCGGTCGGGACGCTGTGGGAGGACGTCACCGTTCAGTCCACCGACGTGCACGGCTACTCGTCGGACGCCGCCGCGGTGTGCTTCGACGACTCGTCGGGATCGCGCTTCAGCTACCTGACGACCGGCCCCGACGCCCCGATCAACGAGGCCGACCTGTCGCAGGGGTACACGATCGAGACCTTCGTCAAGATGGACGCCGACTGGAACGCCTCGGCCAACGGATGGTCGAAGGCCCTGACCCGCACCGGCAACCGCTCGCAGATCGGCGTCCCCGAGACGCGCTGGGACTGGACCGCCTCTCCGACCGCGCTGGGCATCTCCAACCTGCGCGAGTTCCAGTACACGAGCCTCGACGCCGACGCCTCGCTCGGCGACCGCGTCAATTGGTCGGGCGAGATCATGGTCGACCAGTGGCAGCACGTCGCGATCGTGAACGACCCCGAGTCGCGCACCACCACGATGTACGTCGACGGCGCGCCGGTCCTGCGCAACGCGACGAACGTGGGCGGCATGGCCTGGCACGAGGGGCACTCGTGGATCCTCGGAGCCGACTGGACCGACGACGCCGCACGCAACGGCTGGCACGGCTGCATCGGCGAGACGCGCATCATCGACCGCCCGACCACGCCGGACGAGTGGCTGACCCAGCGCGCCGACCTGACCGGCTTCGAGGTTCGCGAGGCGCCCTCGGGCGAGCTCGCCGCCGACGTGTCGTCGGTGCGCTTCGCGGGCGTCGGCTTCCCCGGCGCCGAGGTGCGCCTGGCTCCCGCCGCCGAGGGCATGGCCGCACGCGCCGACCTCAGCGGCGCCGTCACCGCCGTGGCAGCGGACGGTACGTGGGAGATCGTCGTCACCTCGGGCCTGACCGCGGGCGAGCACGCCGTCGAACTCTCGCAGGCTCTCGGAGCGCGCTCGATCGCACCGCAGCGCGTCGCCTTCGCGATCGCGGCCGCCGCGCCCGCTCCGGCTCCGGCTCCGACGACGCCCGCGCCCGCCGTTCCCGGCGGGACTCAGCCCGGAGCTACCGTGCCGACCGGCGCACCCGCCGCAGACGTCGACGGTTCGCTGGCCGCCACCGGCGGCGACTCGGGCTCCATGATGCCGCTGGCCGTGGCGGCATCCGCGCTCACCGTCCTCGGTGGCGTGCTCCTGGCGCTGCGTCGCCGACGCATCGCCCGCGGCTGATTCCCGGGTCGGGGCGCGGCGGCATCCGCCGCGTCCCGGCCCGCCGCCGCACCCTCACCCTCGTGCCGTCGTAGGCTCTCGGGATGGTCGAACACGGGGTGCACGACGCGGCGCGCGCCGTCGAGCGGCAGCCCGCCGCCCGGGCGCTCGCGCGCGGCGGCTACGTCGCGAACGGCCTCGTGCACCTGCTCATCGGCTCGCTCATCATCGCCGTCGCCTTCGGCGGCGACCAGGACGCCGACCAGACCGGCGCATTCCGCGCGGTCGCCGAGATGCCTCTCGGCTTCGTCGCGCTGTGGGCCGCCGCCGCACTCCTCGCCGCGCTCGGCGTCTGGCACCTGGCAGAGGGCATGCTCGCCTCGCGGCGCCGAGAGGGCGCCGCCGCGTGGGGGCTGCGGATCTCGGAGTGGGGCCAGGCCTTCGTCTTCCTGTTCTTCGGCGGGCTCGCCGCCGCCGTCGCGCTCGGTGCCCGGCCCCGGGCCGATCAGGCTGCACGCGACGCGAGCCGCGGCGTCCTGGCGCTGCCGGGCGGTGTCGTCGCGATCGTGCTGGTGGGCCTCGGCGTCGCGGTGGCGGGCGTCGTCTTCGCGGTCATGGGCGTGCGCCGGTCGTTCCGCTCGAAGATGTCGATCCCCGACGACGCTCTCGGGCGCACGGTCGCGGGCCTGGGCGTCGCGGGGTTCATCGCGAAGGGCATCGCCCTCGGGTCGCTGGGACTCGTGCTCGTCGTCGCCGCCCTCCGGGCCCGCGCCGAGGATGCCGGCAGCCTCGACGCGGCCATCCGCGCGCTGCTCGACCTGACGCTCGGGCCGGCGATCGTCGTGATCATCGGGGCCGGCCTCATCGCCTACGGCGTGTTCACGGTCTTCCGCGCGCGCTACGCCCGGCTCTGACTCGCGCGCTCGGGCCGAGGCGCTCGCGTCAGGCGCAGGTGCGCGCGTCGAGCGCAGAAGGACGTGCGCCGGATGCCGCAATGTGCGCGGCATCCGGCGACGACAGCCACCCGGGGCGTCCGGTCAGCGTGATGTGAGGCGCGCGACCGCGTCCGCGGCGGCGACGGTCTCGCGCTCGCCCGTCCGCCGGTCCCACAGCTCGACCTGACCGTCGGCGGCACCGCGTCCGACGATCACGATCCGCGGCACGCCCACCAACTCGGCGTCGCCGAACTTCACGCCCGGCGACACCTTGGGACGGTCGTCGTAGAGGACGTCGAGACCGGCGGCCTCGAGGTCGGCCGACACCTTCTCGGCGAGCTCGAACGCGGCGGCATCCCGTCCGGTCGCGACGACGTGCACATCGAACGGTGCGACGGATGCCGGCCAGATGAGGCCGCGCTCGTCGTTGTTGAGCTCGGCGATGATCGCGAGGATGCGCGTAACGCCGATGCCGTACGAGCCCATGGTGACGGTGACGAGCTTGCCGTTCTCGTCGAGGACCTTCAGCCCCAGCGCCTCGGCGTACTTGCGGCCGAGCTGGAAGACGTGGCCGATCTCCATGCCGCGCGCGATCGACACCGGGCCCGAGCCATCAGGTGCCGGGTCGCCTTCCCGCACGGTCGCGACCTCGACGAACGCGTCGGCGGTGAAGTCGCGGCCCGCGACGAGCGAGTGCACGTGCTTCTGGTCGATGTTGGCGCCGGTGATCCACGAGGTGCCGTCGACGACGCGGGGGTCGAGGACGTAACGGATGCCGGTCGCCGACTCCTCGCCCAGAACCGGGCCCTCGGGCGACCAGGGGCCGATGTAGCCCTTGACCAGCAGCGGGTGCTTCGCGAAGTCCTCGGCCGTCGCCGGCTCGACCTCGGCCGGGGCGAACGCGACCTCGACGCGCTTGTCGTCGACGTCGCGGTCGCCGGGCAGGCCGACGACGACGAGCTCGCGCGTGCCGTCGAGGTGCGTGAGGGCGAGCACGACGTTCTTGAGCGTGTGCGCCGCCGTGTACTCGCCCGCGAGGTTCGCGTTGACGTGCGCCACGAGCGTCTCGATGGTCGGGGTGTCGGGCGAATCGAAGACGACGGGATCAGGCAGGCCGTCGATCGGCAGCGCCTCGGGGACGACGGTCGTGAACGCCTCGACGTTGGCCGCGTAACCGCCCTCGGAACGGACGAAGGAGTCCTCGCCCACCGGGGTCGGGTGCAGGAACTCCTCGGAGCGCGACCCGCCCATCGCGCCGGCATCCGCCTGGACGATGACGTACTCGAGGCCGAGGCGCTGGAAGATGCGCTCGTACGCGTCGCGCTGCGCCTGGTAGCTCGCCTCGAGTCCGGCGTCGTTCGCGTCGAACGAGTAGGCGTCCTTCATCGTGAACTCGCGCCCGCGCAGCAGGCCGGCGCGAGGCCGGGCCTCGTCGCGGTACTTGTCCTGGATCTGGTATATCGTCAGCGGCAGGTCCTTGTACGACGAGTACAGGTCCTTCACGAGCAGCGTGAACGCCTCTTCGTGCGTCGGCGCGAGCAGGTAGTCGCCGCCCTTGCGGTCCTGCAGGCGGAACAGCAGGTCGCCGTATTCCTCCCAGCGCCCCGTCGCCTCGTACGCCTCGCGCGGCATGAGCGCCGGGAAGTGCACCTCCTGCGCGCCCGCCGCGGCCATCTCCTCGCGCACGACGCGCTCGATCTTGGCCTTGACGCGCAGGCCGAGCGGCAGCCACGCGAAGATGCCAGCCGCCTGCGGCCGGATGTAGCCGGCGCGGATCAGCAGCTTGTGGCTGGCGACCTCGGCGCCCGCCGGGTCTTCACGGAGCGTGCGGAGGAACAGGTGCGACATACGGGTGACCACGAGTCGAGTCTACGGATGCCGCGGTGCCGCGACGCTCGCGGGATTGTTCGTCACCCGGTCGCGCCCCGCATCGCCGCCAACACCCGCTCCGCGGCAGCCACCACGTCCGGCGCCTCCATGATCTCCACGACATTCACGCCATCGGTCGCGAAGAGGTACGAGCTCTCGGGACGGATGGCACCGACGCCGCGTACGGCCTGAGTGGCGCCGGCGACCTCCACCGGCACCGGGATATCGCGTCGCCCATCACCTGCGGCGAGCCGGTCCCACTCCCACGCTCCGCCGGGGTAGAGGGTGACGATGACCGCCTCGAGGCGCGACGAATTCGGGGCGTACCAGCGGCAGACGGTGCCGAGACCCGCGTCACGCGCAATCTCTCGGTGGACATCCGTGCCGAAGCCCGATGGGTAGCCCTCGACGAAATCGGTGGTGCCGAGGATATCGGCCACGGACACGCGAGCGAGCAGCTCATCGCACGTCGTCGACGACCACCAGGAGGAGGTTCGGGCGGCAGCCGCCGGTTGGCCCGCAGCGGACAGGGCCTCTTGGAACTCCGGAACGATCGCGTCGAGCCGGCGAATCGTCTCTGCTTCATTGACTTCGTAGCCCGACTCGTCGAGCACAGCATCCACCGTGACCAGAATCCAGGTGTCGCCGTCCGAGACGGCACGACGGCAGCCGGACCCGTCGTACAGGAACCCTTCACAGACGGCGTTGTCATACCGAGCAGCCACGTCACCGGGCACGACGCTCGAGGGCAGCGCGTAGGCGAGAACGCCGTAGCCGCTGCTCGGGGAATGCCAGCGACAGTCGATTCCGCCGAGCGACCGGACCTCGGGCGTCGCCAGTTCCGACGCTTCGTCGAACTCTTCGGCGAGGACGCTCGAGAGGTGTACCCGGTCTGCCATCCGCGCGCAGTCGCCGCCGAAGGCCATGCTCGGCGCGGACAGCTGCGGCTCCGGATCCGGAGTCGCTGTCGGGGTGGGCGATGGCTGGCGCGTAGGAGTGGGGGTCGGCGTCGGCGTCGGCGTCGGCGTGGGCGTCGACGTCTCGACCGGAGTCGCGATGCGGTCATCGGGGCGCAGGGCCGTGAAGGCGATGCCGGCTACCACGACCGCCACCAGGGCTGATGCGGCCGCTCCCGCGACGATCCGGGAACGGCGCGCGCTGGCGGCCCGCATCCGCTTCGCGCCGCCGACGACCCGCTGGCGCAGGTCGGCGTGTTCGTTCGGGCTGAGTCCGTCGTTCAGGTCCACGATGCCTCCATCGCCGTCATCTCGTCACGCAGCCGGGCTTTCGCCCGCGACAGCCGCGACTTCACCGTGCCGAGGGGGATCCCCAGCGTCTGCGCGACATCGCGCTCGGCGTAGCCCTCGAGCACGCTGAGGACCACGACGCTCTGCTCGCCCGCGGGCAGTTTCCGCAGAGCCGCCAGGACGCCGCTCTCGTCGGGTCCGGACGGCGCCTCGGTGACCGACGCGGACGGCGTCTTGGCCAGGAGCGCGCGGTAACGCCGGCCCGAGCGCTCCAGGTTGCGCGCCGCGTTGGCGACCGTGGTCAACAGCCAGGGCAGCGGCGAGCCGTCGACCAGACGCACCGACGCGCGCTTGCGCCACAGCTCGAAGAACGCCACGGCGACGGCATCCTTCGCATCCTCTCGATCCGTCAACAGTCGGCACGCATGACGGAAGAGCCGCGCTTCGTGCACGTCGAACAGATCACCCAGCGCCGACTCGTCGCCGGCCCGCAATCGCCGCCACACGGCGGCGTCGTCTTCCATCACACTCTGTAGTGTCCGGCATCGACCGAATGGTTCACGCTCTCGGAAGATCTAGCCTGGGTCGATGAGAACCGTGCTGCTGACCGGCTTCGAGCCCTTCGCGGGCGACGCGACGAACCCCTCGGGCGATGCCGTCCGACTCGTCGCGGCGGAATGGAACGACCCCGAACGCCTCGTGGTCGAGGTTCTGCCGGTCGAGTTCGATCGAGCCGGACGAACGCTGACCGAGCTCATCGCGACCCACCGCCCGGAGGTCGTCGTCGCGACGGGACTCGCCGGGGGCCGCAGCGGCATCACCCCCGAGCGCGTCGCGATCAATCTGATGGATGCGCGCATCCCCGACAACGCGGGCGCGCAGCCGGTCGACGTGCCCTCGCGCCCGAATGGTCCAGCCGCGCACTTCGCAACGATCCCGGTGAAGGCGATCACGGCGGCGATCGTCGAGGCGGGGGTGCCGGCATCCGTCTCGCACTCCGCCGGAACGTTCGTCTGCAACCACGCGATGTACACGGCCCTCGACAGCACTGATCGCGAGAGCCGGCGAGCCGGCTTCATCCACGTGCCCCACGCCTCGGAGAACGCGCCAGAGGGCCAGCCCTCACTGCCGCTCGCCGATATCGCTCGAGGCCTGCGCATCGCGATCCGCACATCGCTCGACGCCGAGACCGACGCCACCTACGCCGCCGGCACGATCTCCTGATCGCTCCGACGGGTCGTCGCGCTGATCGCGGGACCGGTCAGGACGACAGCGTTGTGATGATGCGTCCGAGGATCTGCGCGTCCAGCTCGAGATCCTCCGAGTAGACGCTGACGACGTTCGTCCCGTCCGTCGCGAACAAGCCATATGCGCCGTGCCCACTGTCGACGGCGAACGCATCGGCGGCTCCATCGACCTCGACGGGGAGGGGTGCGCTCCCCGCGTCCGCACGAAGCTGCTCCCACTGCCAGCCCAGGCCCGGGGCGATCTGCGGCGTCATGATGACGAACTTCTCGGACGCAGGATCCACCCGTGCGCTGTCGGAGAAGAGCGGGCAGCTTCGGGCGACGCCCGCGGCGGCGAACAGGACCTCTTCGGGCTGCTCCGAGCCTTCCCAATACCCGTGCAGGTAGGGGCCGATGAGCTCCTCGAGCGCGATCGCCCGGCCGAGCTCGGTGCAGTCGGGGATGGCCCACACTCCGTCGGTCCGAGTGTCCGGGCGCGGCTGCGTCGCCGTAGCGAGGTTCTGCTCGACCGTGTCGACGACGCCGGCGAGCATCTCCCTCGGCGCTTCGTAGACCGCGAACCCCACGTAGGCGGAGACCCAGTTCTCACCGACGATGCGCCCGAAGCGACATCCGCTCGAATCGTAGTTGGGCTCGCAGACCGGGACGGAGTACTTGGCGGCGTATTCCGCCGGCACGGCCGAGGCCGGGACGACCATCGTGGTGAGAGTCGTGAGGCCTTCGGGCAGATCTGCGCCCTCCGCGGCGTACCACGAGCACTCCAGGCCGCCCAGTGTCCCCACCGGATCGAGGGCGACCACCACCCCCGCGTCCGGGTTCCACTGCGCCATCTGCTCGGCTTCGGTGATCGACCCGGAGCCAAGGATCGCGTCGCGCTGATCGTTCGTCAGCATCTGCGCGCAATCGGCGTCGAACGCCCGCACGGGACCGGCATCAGCCGTCGCCGACGGCGCGGGCGTCGGGCTCGCGTCGAGAGTCGGTGTCGGTGTCGGCGTCGGCGTCTCGGCGACGGGAGCAGCCGTCGCGCACCCGGCGGTCAGGGCTCCGGCGAGGACGAGCGTGAGGACGGCGAGACGGCGGCGCGGCATGACAACACTGTGTCAGCACAGCCATGCCCGCAGCGGCATCCGGGGCCGAGCCGTTACCGAATCGTCGTCCGCGGTTCCGGCGGCGCGTGCGGGGTCAGGCGGTGACGACCTGCGCCGTGCCCAGCGGTGCGTCCGGACCGAGCTCGTCGGCGATGCGGCGCGCCTCTTCGATCAGGGTCGCGACGATCTCGGACTCCGGCACCGTCTTGATGACCTCGCCCTTGACGAAGATCTGCCCCTTGCCGTTGCCGGAGGCGACGCCCAGGTCGGCCTCGCGAGCCTCACCGGGCCCGTTGACGACGCAGCCCATGACGGCCACACGCAACGGGACGGTCATGTCCTTCAGCCCCTCGGTCACGTCGTCGGCGAGGGTGTACACATCGACCTGCGCACGCCCGCACGAGGGGCACGACACGATCTCGAGCTTGCGCTCGCGCAGGTTCAGCGACTGCAGGATCTGGTGGCCGACCTTGACCTCCTCCGCCGGCGGCGCCGACAGCGAGACGCGGATCGTGTCGCCGATGCCCTCGCCCAGCAGGATGCCGAACGCCGTCGCGCTCTTGATCGTGCCCTGGAACGCGGGTCCCGCCTCGGTCACGCCGAGGTGCAGGGGCCAGTCGCCGCGCTCGGCGAGCTGCCGGTACGCCTTGACCATGACGATCGGGTCGTTGTGCTTGACCGAGATCTTGAAGTCGTGGAAGTCGTGCTCCTCGAACAGCGACGCCTCCCATACGGCGCTCTCGACGAGGGCTTCCGGGGTCGCCTTGCCGTACTTCTCGAGCAGGCGGCGGTCGAGCGAACCGGCGTTGACGCCGATGCGCAGCGACACACCGGCGGCCTTCGCCGCGTTGGCGATGGCCCCGACCTGGTCGTCGAACTTCCGAATGTTCCCCGGGTTGACGCGAACCGCTGCGCAGCCGGCATCGATCGCCTGGAAGACGTACTTCGGCTGGAAGTGGATGTCGGCGATGACGGGGATCTGGCTCTTCTTGGCGATGATGTGCAGCACGTCGGCGTCGTCCTGCGAGGGCACGGCCACCCGCACGATCTCGCAGCCGGATGCGGTCAGCTCGGCGATCTGCTGCAGGGTGGCGTTGATGTCGGTCGTGGGCGTCGTCGTCATCGACTGCACGCTGACCGGGGCACCACCGCCGACGAGCACGCGCCCGACGCGGATCTGCCGGCTCTTGCGGCGGGGAGCGAGAACGTCGGGAATCTGCGGCATCCCGAGATTGACTGCTGGCACGCGCTCAGCCTAGACGGCACCGCCGCGCGGCGGCTGAGAACGGCGCGCGGCCGGCGGGTGTGATAATTTCGCCGCATGCGCACGCGCTTCTCCTGGTGGCACACCGCTTAGGCGGTGTGTCCGACGTGCACACGACAACAGACCGCCCGGCGACGAAGGCCCGGCGGTCTTTTTCGTGGGGCGGAGGCCCCGACGACGAAAGACGACGATGAACGGTTCCCCCTCGACGCTGACCGATCTCGCCGCGAGCGGCGAGCCGTTCGCCCTCATCGCACGCGACGGCGCCACCGTGGAGGTGCTGCGCGGCGACGTCGTCGACGTCGATCTGCTGGGCGACATCCCCCTGCACGACGCGGACGGCACGCCGCGCGAGGTGCTGGCCCTCGTCCCGTTCCGTCAGGTGGTCGAGCGCGGTTTCGTCTGCCATGACGACGCCGCTCCCCTGCGCTGCCTGCGCATCACCGAGCACGGTTCCGTCCCGCTCGCCGACGCCCTGCGCGAGCTGCCGTCCGACCGGATCCCTCTGGGCGACGCCGGCTTCGACATCTCCGACGACGAGTACGCCGACATCGTGCGCCGGGTCATCGCCGATGAGATCGGTCGTGGCGAGGGCGCGAACTTCGTCATCCGCCGCGACTTCACCGCGACCGTCGACAGCGACCCGGTGACCGCCGGACTCACGTGGTTCCGGGCGCTGCTGCAGCACGAGCGCGGGGCCTACTGGACCTTCCTCGTCGTCACCGACGGCCATGTCGCCGTCGGCGCGAGCCCCGAGGCGCACGTCAGCGCTCATAGCGGTCCGCCTGCCGAGCCGGGCACGAGCATCGTGACGATGAACCCGATCTCGGGCACCTTCCGTCATCCGCGCGGCGGCGCGACCGCCGAGACGCTGACGGAGTTCCTGTCGTCGACCAAGGAGACCGAGGAGCTCTTCATGGTCGTCGACGAGGAGCTGAAGATGATGTCGGCGGTGTGCTCCGACGGCGGGCGCATCACCGGCCCGCATCTGAAGGAGATGTCGCGCCTGACCCACACCGAGTACATGCTCCGCGGGTCGAGCACCATGGACCCCCGCGACATCCTGCGCGAGACGATGTTCGCCCCGACGGTCACCGGCTCGCCCATGCAGAACGCCTGCACCGTCATCGCCCGGCACGAGCGCTCGCCCCGGGGCTACTACTCCGGTGTGGCGGCACTGTTCACCCCGACCGTCGACGGCGGCCACGACCTCGACGCCCCGATCCTCATCCGCACCGCCTACCTCGTCGACGGCCGCCTGCGGGTGCCGGTGGGCGCGACGCTCGTGCGGCACTCCGACCCGGCCGGCGAGGTCGGCGAGACCCACGGCAAGGCGGCCGGCGTGCTCGGTGCGATCGGCGCCGTCGACCGCGACGACGCTCCGACTCCCGGCGCGGTCGACGAGGACGCCCCCGCCGAGTCGCCCCGCCCCCGCCTGGGCGACGATCCGACGATCGCCGAGCTCCTCGCATCGCGCAACGCGCGACTCGCGCAGTTCTGGCTCGACCCGCAGGCAGCCGAGGGCGGGCCGTTCGCCGGTCGGGACGTGCTGGTCGTCGATGCCGAGGACCGCTTCACGACGATGCTCGGGCATCAGCTGCACCACCTCGGCTTCCGCGTCGACATCCGGACGTGGAGCGAGGTGACGGATGCCGCTGTGGACGAGGCCGGCTTCGTCGTCTTCGGCCCCGGTCCCGGCGACCCGCGCGACGGGGCGAGTGCCCGCATCGCTCGCATGCGCGACCTCGTGGCCCGCCGCGCCGACGCGGGTCGCCCGCTGCTGGCCGTCTGCCTCAGCCACCAGATCCTGGCCGACCGTGTCGGGCTCGATCTCGCGCCGCTCGCGTCACCGCACCAGGGTCTGCAGAAGCGTGTGGACGTCTTCGGGGTGCCGTCGTCGATCGGCTTCTACAACACCTTCACGGCGCGCGTGCCCGCGGGGACTCAGCACTTCGGCGCGACCGAGGTCGCCGCGGATGCTGCCTCGGGTGATGTGTACGCGCTGCGCGGACCGGGCTACGCCTCGGTGCAGGGGCACCTCGAGTCGATCCTCTCGCGCGACGGCCTGCCGACGCTCGAGCGCCTCATCGGCTTCGCCCTCGAGCCCGTCCAGCGCTGACCCGACGGGCGCCTGGACGCGTCGGCGGTCAGCCGAGCAGCGAGATCGGGTTGAACACGTCGGCGAGGATCAGCGTGCCGCCCATGACGATCAGCCCGATGACGACGACGAAGGTCACCGGGACCAGCTTCGTCGCGTCCACCGGTCGCGGCGTCGGCCGGCCCGTCGCCCGCGCCCACGCTCGCTTGAGTCCGTCCCAGAGGGCCACGACGACGTGTCCGCCGTCGAGCGGCAGCAGCGGCAGCAGGTTGAACACGAACAGGGCGATGTTGAGCGAGCCCAGCAGGCTGAGCAGGTGGAGCACACGGTCCTGGATCGGCGCCTCGGTCGCGGCGACCTCGCCCGCGATGCGGCCCGCACCGACGACCGACAGCGGGCCGTTGGGGTCGCGCTCGGCGCCCGTGACGAGGGTGACGCCGGTCTCGTAGACCTTGACCGGCAGTTGCCAGATGACGCCGGCGACCGCGCCGACGCGATCGACCGCAGCCTGCGGTCCGGCCCAGAGGGGCTGCGGCTCGTTGACCCGCGTCCCGCTCATCCCGACGAAGCCGACCTCGGCGCGCGTCGTCCCCCCGTCGGCGGTCGCGACGAGCCGCTCCGCGCGCACCGGCGTGACGGTGAGCTCGACACGCTCGCCGTCGCGTTCGACGACGATCGGGATGCTGCGCCCCGGTGCGTCCTGGATGATCGAGGTCGCCGCCGCGAACGAGTCGATGTCGGTGCCGTCGACCGCGACGATGACGTCGCCGGGTCGAATGCCCGCGGCCGCGGCCGGCGAGGTCGGGTCGCCCGCTTCGCAGGTCGTCCGCTCCGCCCCGGCGGGGATGACGCACTCATTGACCGCCGCAACCGTCGGCGAGACGGCGGGCAGGCCGACGGCGCTGAGGGCGACGCCGAAGAGGACCATCGCGAACAGCAGGTTCATCACCGGGCCGCCGAGCATGATCACGACGCGCTTCCAGACCGACAGCTGGTAGAAGGCGGGCCGGGTGTCGCCCTCGACGAGCGTCTCGGCATTGGCGTCTCGCGCGTCCTGCACCATGGTGGCGAAGAAGCCCCCACCGGCCCGACCGGTCGCGCTCGGCCCCTCGGGGGCGGGCGGGTACATCCCCGACATCGAGATGTAGCCGCCGAGCGGCAGCGCCTTCACGCCATACTCGGTCTCGCCGAAGCGCCGCGACCACAGCGTCGGCCCGAAACCGATCATGTAGCGCCCCACCCGCAGGCCGAACGCCTTCGCAGGGACGAGGTGGCCGATCTCGTGCAGCGCGATCGACACCGCGAGCCCGACGACGAGCAGCACCACTCCGATGGCGAAGGCGAGGACATCCACGAGCGGTCAGGCTACCGGTCGAGCCTTTGAATTGCCCGGGGCCCTAAACTCGGACCCATGGACCGGCCGGGGGGTGCGCGCGCTCGGCGTCTGCGCGCCGTCCGCGGGGCCGGGTCGGCGGCGATCGCCACCGTCCTGGCCGCCACCGCCCACACGATCTCGGGCGGGCTCGCGCCGCTCTGGCTGATCGCCGCTGCCACTCTGCTGGCCACGCCGGTGTCGGTGTGGCTGGTCGGTCGCACGCCGTCGTCGGGGCGCACGGCGCTCGTCGTGCTCGCGAGCCAGGGCCTCTTCCACACCTTCTTCTCCATCGCCGGGTCGGCGAACCCGGCGGCGGCCTCGGCGCACGTGCATCCGGGATCGCAGCTCGCGCTCGCGTCGGTGTCGCACGCGCATCCGGCGAGCGCGTCGATGACGGCGACCCACCTCGCCGCCGCGGCGTTCACGACCCTCGCCCTCGTCGTGGGCGAACGCCTCATCGCGGCGATCGCCCGCGGCATCCGTCGCTTCGAGCGGCTGATGGCGCCCGTGGCGCCGGTGCCTGCGCTGGTGCGTTCGTCGCCCGATCGCCGGCGGCGGTTCATCGTCGCCCGCCCCGTCCGCTCCTTCCTCTCGCTGCGGGGTCCGCCGGTCGCGACCGCGTGACCTCCGACCCACCCTTTTTTGCGACGTCGCACGACGCGGCGCGCCCTTTCCGAGAGAGAACCATGTCCCGCAGCACTCCCGCGCGCCGCCGCGTGCGCACCCTGACCGGCGTCACCGCCGGCGCCGCCCTCGCCCTCGCCCTGCCGCTCGCGGCATCGGCGCACGTCCACGTCACCCCCGAGGAGGTCGCTGCGAACGGCTCCACGCGCATCGACTTCTCGTTCAGTCACGGCTGCGACGGATCCCCGACCACCGCCCTCGTCGTCGACATCCCGGCCGAGGCCCAGGGAGCGGTGCCGGTGGTCGACGGCGCCTGGACCATCACCACCGAGGACGGGGAGTCCGGCATCCCGACCCGCGTCACCTACACGGCTGTCACCCCCGTGCCCGACGCGTACGCCGCCTCGGTGGGCATGAACGTCATCTTCCCCGCATCCACGGAGGGTGAGAGCTTCGCGTTCCCGGTGACGCAGCAGTGCGAAGCCGGCGAGGCGCCCTGGGTCGAGATCGCCGAGGACGGACAGGACCCGCACGACCTCGAGTACCCCGCTCCGGTGGTCGTCGTGGGCGCCGCGGCGGAAGACGGCCACGGCGGCCACACGAGCGAGCACGACGCCGACGACGCCGTTGCGGACGCCGAGAACGCTGCGTCGACCGCTCCCGCTGCAGACCCGCTTCCGGTGTGGCTCTCGGCCGGCGCGCTCGTCGTCGCCGCGGCCGCGCTCGTGCTGGCGATCGCCCGGCGCCGCGCCTGATCATCGTCCGGGCGGGAGGGCCGTCGCACCCGCCCGCCCGGACCTGCCTGGAGTGGCAGAATGGTCGGCAATGCCTACCGACGCCTCGAACCTCCCTCCCGTCCTGCGCCCCGCGCGTCCTCCGCGCCGCGCGCTGGTCGACCTGGTCGCCCATGTCGGCGGCCGCCTCATCGGTGACGCCGACGGCGTGACCGTCACCGGGATCACACTGGCCACCGCCGACCTCCGCGCCGGCGAGGCGTTCGTCGCCGTCCGCGGCGGTGCCCGCCACGGCGCCGAGTTCGCGTCGGTCGCCGCGGACCGCGGCGCGACGGCCATCGTGACCGATGCCGCCGGTGCCGACATCGCCGAGGCTGCCGGGCTGCCGATCGTCGTCGTCGATGATCCGCGCGCGGCACTCGGCGACCTGTCGGCCTGGGTCTACGGCACCGGTCGCGACGGCGATCTTCCCGTCCTGTTCGGCACCACGGGAACCAACGGCAAGACGAGCGTCTCGCACCTGCTCGAGGGCATCCTCGGACAGCTCGGCGCGGTCACGGGGCTCTCGTCGACGGCCGAACGCCACATCGCCGGTGAGGTCATCGTCTCGCGACTGACCACGCCCGAGGCATCCGAGTTCCATGCCCTGCTCGCGCTGATGCGCGAACGCGGCGTCGAGGCGGTCGCGGTCGAGGTGAGCGCGCAGGCGCTGACGCGCCACCGCGTCGACGGAGTCGTGTTCGACGTCGCCGGCTTCACCAACCTCACGCACGACCACCTCGACGACTACGGCGACATGGCCGAGTACTTCGAGGCGAAGCTGCCGCTGTTCCGCGCGGACCGTTCGCGTCGGGGGGTCGTCTGCCTCGATTCCGCCGCCGGCTCCGAGATCGTCGCGCGTGCCGACATCCCGGTCGTCACGATCGTCACGCCCGCGATCGCCGACGATCCGGCGCAGACGGCGGACTGGACCATCGACATCGTCGAGGAGCGCCAGGACGGAACGCGCTTCCGACTGCGCGGTCCGGGCGAGCGCGAGCTGACGACGACGGTGCCGGTGATCGGGCCGCACATGGCCGCCAACGCCGGTCTCGCGATCGTGATGCTCCTCGAGGGCGGCTACGCGTGGGACACGATCGTCGGCGCGCTGGACGGATCGGTGATCGACGCGCACCTGCCCGGCCGCATCCAGCGCGTCTCGGGCGATCGCGGTCCGGCCGTGTACGTCGACTTCGGGCACTCCCCCGACGCGTTCTCGAAGACCCTGGCCGCGGTGCGCCGCGTCACCCCGGGGCGCGTCCTGATGCTGTTCGGCGCCGACGGCGACCGCGACAAGACCAAGCGCCACGACATGGGTGCGACGGCCGTGCTCGGCAGCGACATCCTCATCGTGACCGACCACCACCCCCGGTTCGAGGACCCCGACGCCATCCGCGCCACGCTGCTCGAGGGTGCCCGCAGCGCCCGCCCGGATGCCGACATCCGCGAGTCCTCGCCGCCCGAGCAGGCGATCGTCGACGCGGTGTCGCTCGTGGGCGAGGGCGACGCGATTCTGTGGGCCGGCCCGGGTCACCAGGACTACCGCGACATCCGCGGCCAGCGCACCCCGTACTCGGCGCGCGAGCTGGCCCGTCGGGCGCTGCGCGACGCCGGGTGGCCGGTGCCCGAGCCGAGCTGGCCGGTGCCGTACGCCGACTGAGCGCGTTTGTGGTCAGACCACTGTGAATAATCAGCGGGACCCATAGCTCCTGTAGCGACCGTGCACGTTCCGTATCGCTCGGTGCGCCCGGGCGTAGCGTCGGGCTCAGGCACGCCGCGGCAGGCACGACCAGCGCCTCCCCCGCTCCCCGGCGGGCCTTCCGACAGGACGAAGGACCCACGATGAGCACAGTCATCCCGACCTCGACAGCACACGACGACGACGCGGTTCCCGCGGCCTGGGAGGGGTTCGCCCCGGGTCCGTGGCAGGACGACATCGACGTTCGCGACTTCATCCAGCGCAACTACGAGCCCTACACCGGCGACGCGTCGTTCCTGGTGGGACCGACCGCGCGCACCACGGGGCTATGGCAGACGCTGAGCGAGATGTTCCCGGCCGAGCGCGAGCGCGGCGTCTACGACGTCGACGCGGCGACTCCCTCGACGATCACGTCGCACGCGCCGGGCTACATCCGCCGTGACGACGAGCTGATCGTCGGCCTGCAGACAGACGCGCCGCTGCGTCGCGCGATCATGCCGAACGGCGGATGGCGCATGGTCAAGGGAGCGCTCGAGACCTACGGCTACCCGGTCGACCCGACGCTCGAGACGATCTTCACGCGCTACCGCAAGACCCACAACGACGGCGTCTTCGACGTCTACCCGCCCGCCGTGCGCCGCGCCCGCAGCAGCCACATCATCACCGGCCTGCCCGACGCGTACGGCCGCGGCCGCATCATCGGCGACTACCGCCGCGTCGCGCTGTACGGGACGACCGCCCTGATCGCCGCCAAGAACGTCGAGCGCGCCGAGCTCGACATGCACCCCTCGACGGAGAACATCCTGCGCTCGCGGGAAGAGAACGCCGAGCAGATCCGGGCGTTGCAGGAACTGGCCGAGATGGCGGCGTCGTACGGGTTCGACATCACCCGGCCGGCCGCCACGGCTCGGGAGGCGATCCAGTGGCTGTACTTCGCCTACCTCGGCGCCGTGAAGGAGCAGAACGGCGCGGCGATGAGCTTCGGCCGCAACACCTCGTTCCTCGACGTCTACATCCAGCGGGACATGGCCCGCGGCGCCCTGACCGAGGTCGAGGCCCAGGAGCTCGTCGACGACCTGGTCATCAAGCTGCGCATCGTGCGGTTCCTCCGCACCCCCGAGTACGACTCCCTGTTCTCGGGCGACCCGACCTGGGTCACCGAGTCGATCGGCGGCGTCGGCGAGGACGGACGCACGCTGGTCACGCGCACGGCGTTCCGCTTCCTGCAGACGCTCTACAACCTCGGGCCGGCCCCCGAGCCGAACCTCACCGTGCTGTGGACGGACGCGCTGCCGGAGGGCTTCAAGGAGTTCTGCGCGCAGGTGTCGATCGACACCTCGTCGATTCAGTACGAATCCGACGACCACATCCGGGCTCTCTGCGGCGACGACGCGGCGATCGCCTGCTGCGTCTCGCCGATGACCGTCGGCAAGCAGATGCAGTTCTTCGGCGCCCGGGTCAATCTCGCCAAGACGCTGCTGTACGCGATCAACGGCGGACGGGACGAGGTCAGCGGCAAGCAGATCGCTCCAGCCGCGGCCCCGGTCGCCGGCGACGTCCTCGACTACGACGACGTGCGCGAGCGCTTCCGCGTCATGATGGAGTGGCTCGCCGAGACCTACGTCGACGCACTCAACTGCATCCACTTCATGCACGACAAGTACGCGTACGAGCGGCTCGAGATGGCCCTGCACGACGGCAACGTCCTGCGGACGATGGCGTGCGGCATCGCGGGCCTCTCGGTCGCCGCCGACTCGCTGTCGGCGATCAAGTACGCCCGCGTCGAGCCGGTGCGCGACGCGTCGGGGCTCGTCGTCGACTACCTCGTGCACGGTGACTTCCCCACCTTCGGCAACGACGACGACCGCGTCGACGAGATCGCCCGCGAGCTCGTCTCGGACTTCATGGCGATGATCCGCCGGCACGAGACGTACCGCGACGCCGTCCACACTCAGTCGGTGCTGACGATCACCTCGAACGTCGTCTACGGCAAGGCCACCGGCAACACCCCCGACGGCCGCCGCGCCGGCCAGCCCTTCGCCCCGGGCGCCAACCCGATGAACGGCCGTGACACCCACGGCATGCTCGCCGCCGCGCTGTCGGTCGCAAAGCTCCCGTTCGACCAGGCGCAGGACGGCATCTCGCTCACGACGACGGTCACGCCGAACGGTCTCGGCCGCACCGCCGAAGAGCGGGTGCGCAACCTCGTCGGTCTGCTCGACGCCCAGATGGGATCGGACGGATACCACCTCAACGTCAACGTCCTCACGCGCGAGACGCTCGAGGACGCCATGGAGCACCCCGAGAAGTACCCGCAGCTGACCATCCGTGTCTCCGGATACGCGGTCAACTTCGTGCGCCTGACGCGCGAGCAGCAGCTCGACGTCCTCAGCCGCACGTTCCACACGGGAGTCTGAGTCCCGTGTCCGCCATCCTGGTGCCGGGGGCACCGAGCACCGCTGATCTGTGCGAGGCCCCTCGCGATCGTCTCGCCGCACGACGATCCGGGCACATCGCGAGCGTGCATTCCTGGGAGCTCGTCACTTCCGTGGACGGCCCCGGCACCAGGATGACCCTCTTCCTCGCCGGGTGCCCGCTGCGCTGCCAGTACTGCCACAATCCCGACACGTGGCGGCAGCGCGACGGCGAGCTGACGGCGATCGACGACATCCTCGCTCGGATCCGCCGCTACCTGCCCGTCTTCCACGCGACGGGAGGCGGCCTGACGATCTCGGGCGGCGAGCCGCTGCAGCAGGCGGCCTTCGTCACCCGGCTCGCGCGAGCCGCGGCCGAGCTCGGCGTCCACGTGGCGCTCGACACCTCCGGCAACCTCGGCCGCGCGGCATCCGACGGCCTGCTCGACGACCTGTCGCTCGTGCTGCTCGACGTCAAGTCCGGCCTCCCCGAGACGTATCGCGAGGTGACCGGCCGCGAGCTCCAGCCGACGCTCGACTTCGGCGATCGCCTCGCCGCGCGTGGCGTGCCGGTGTGGGTCCGATTCGTGCTCGTCCCCGGACTGACGGATGCGCGCGAGAACGTGGATGCCGTCGCCGACATCGTCGCGCGATGGTCGAACGTCCAGCGCGTCGAGGTGCTGCCGTTCCATCAGATGGGCACATCGAAGTGGGAGCGTCTCGGCATCCCCTACCCGTTGGCCGGCCGCGAGACGCCCGACGCCGACCTCGTCGCCCGGGTTCGGGCGCAGTTCGCCGCGCGCGGCCTCACCGTGTACTGAACCGCCGCGGGCGCGTCGGGTGCGTCCGGCGCGCGGGGATCAGGATGCCGCGGCGATCGCCCGGTCCGCCGCCGACCGCGCCCACGTCTCGGCGTCGAGGAGGCTCTCGCGGCTGAGCTCGGCGGGCGGCACGTGAGCGTCGACGACGCGCTCGATCGTCTCGACGATGCCCGGGAACGTCAGCGCGCCCGCGTGGAAGGCCTCGACGGCCTGCTCGTTCGCCGCGTTGAAGACCGCGGGGTAGGTCGCCCCAGCCCGGCCCACGCTCTTCGCGAGCGCGACGGCGGGAAAGGCCTGCGCATCGAGCGGCTCGAACGTCCACGACGTCGCCCGCGTCCAGTCGATCGGCGCTCCGACGCCCGCCACACGGCGCGGCCAGTCGAGCCCGAGCGAGATCGGCAGCCGCATGTCCGGCGGCGACGCCTGCGCGATCGTCGATCCGTCGATGAACTCGACCATCGAGTGCACGACCGACTGCGGATGCACGACGACGTCGATGCGGTCGTAGTCGACGCCGAACAGCAGATGCGCCTCGATCACCTCGAGCCCCTTGTTGACGAGCGTGGCCGAGTTCGTCGTCACGACGCGGCCCATGTCCCACGTCGGGTGCGCGAGGGCTTCGGCGGGCGTCACGCCGGCGAGCTCGCTGCGGCTGCGACCCCGGAACGGTCCCCCGGATGCCGTCAGCACGAGCCGCCGCACCTCGGAGTGCTCACCCGCACGCAGCGCCTGCGCGATCGCGGAGTGCTCCGAGTCGACGGGCACGATCTGACCGGGCCGCGCCAGCGAGGTCACGAGCTCGCCGCCGACGATCAGCGACTCCTTGTTGGCCAGGGCGAGCGTGCGGCCCGTCTCGAGGGCGGCCAGGGTCGGCCCCAGCCCGACGGACCCCGTGATGCCGTTGAGGACGACGTCGGCATCGACGTCGCGGACGAGACGCTCCGCGTCGATCGCGCCGAGGGCCGTCTCGCTGACGCCGAACCGCGCCGCCTGCGCGGCCAGGAGCTCGCTGTTCGAGCCCGCCGCGAGTCCGGCCACGACGAACCGGTCGCGGTTGGCGTCGATGACGTCGAGCGCCTGCGTTCCGATTGATCCGGTGGAGCCGAGAATGAGGACGCGACGCATGTCGTCAGCCTAGGCGCTCACCGCGCCGCGGCCGCGGCTGCGGCACCGGCTGCGGCTGCGGCTGCGGCACCGCCCGCGGCTGCGGCTGCGGCACCGCCCGCGGCTGCGGCTGCGGCACCGTCCGTCGTCTCAGCCGGCGGCGGGAACCGGGGTGCGCTGCACGCCGAGGATGTCGACGACGAACACGAGCGTCTCGTTCTGAAGCTCGCTGCCCTCCTGCGCGCCGTACCCGGCCGCAGGCGGGATGACGACGAGCACCTGCGAACCGACCTGCTGCCCCTCGAGTGCCTGCTGGAACCCGGCGACGACGCCGTTGGTCGGGAAGGCCGCGGGCTGACCGCGGTCCCAGCTCGAGTCGAAGACCGTGCCGTCCGACCACTTCACGCCGGTGTACTGCACGAACGCGGTGTCGCCGGCGCCGACGGTCGCACCGTCGCCGGTCTTCAGGTTCGCGAGCTGCACCTCGGTGGGGGCGTCACCCTCGGGGATCGTGATGGTCGGGGCACCGTCCTCGGCGAGCTCGACGGCAGGCATACCGTCGACCGGCTCCTGGTCCTTGCCGGTGGCACGGGTGTCGAGCTTCTCGACGCCCTCGGCGACCACGACGACCGAGGTGCGACCCTCGCCGAACGCCGAGCCGGGGATGGCGAGGGCTGCGGTCGAGCCGAGCGGAGCGCACTCGAGCGCGGCGACGAAGACGGAGTACTGCTGCGGGTCGAGCAGGATCGGCACGAGGCCGGAGTCGTCGGCTGAGGTCGTCGCCGACGACTCGAGCAGCTCTCCGGTCGCGCCATCGTAGATCGCGTAGGCGCCCGAGACGAGGTCACCCGCGACGAGCTCCTCGCCGTCACCCTCGGCGGTCACGGTGCGCTCGATGTCCGCCGGCTCGATGCCCGGAGTCACGGTCGCCGTCAGGTCGGGCGCCGAGCCCTCGACCTCGATGCTGTTCGAGGACTCGCCGGGCTGAGCGTCGACGAGGCACTGCGACGAGCCGGAGGCGTCCGGACTGGGCGTCTCGGTGGGCTCTCCCCCACCGGCGCAACCGGCGAGTGCGAGCGCCGACACGGCGACGACGGACAGAGCGGCGAGCGGGCGCAGACGCACGAGTGACCTCTTCGATCGGGGAATGGAAGACTCCATCCTCTCGCACGACGATCAGCGGCGGCTGGGAACGGCGCGGATGCGGGGGCGCGACGGGCGGTGGGGACGGACGGACGGTGGCGAACCGACGCACGTTGCCGACTAGGGCAGGGAAAGCGAATACGTGCCTCCAGACGCGAACGTGAGCGTGACGGCGACCGGGCGCTCGTCGACACCGTCGGGAAGTCGGAGGACGTGCGTCGTGGGACCGTCGTCGGCGGTGCACGTGTCGTGTGGAGAATCGGCGAACTCGATCCGCACGTCCCCTTCTTCGGTCCTCTCTAATGAGATCGCGACGGGAGGACAGGAACTGCTCCCCCTCGTCACGACACCGAACTCGGCGTCGCTCAGCCACCCCACCTCCGGGCTTCCGTCCAGAGGATCCAGCGGAGGACCCGTCCAGGTCTCGGGGACTCCCCGAACCACACGTTCCGCGAGGGACTGAGGCCCTGCTGATTCCGGAGCGCACCCGCTCACGGCAACGATCACCATCATCGAGAGCAGAGCGCTGACGGTCCGATTCCACCTCATGAGAACCGCATGCTACCGACCCTCCGACCACCCGCACCCCGGTGTCGCGGAGCCGCGGCCCGGCGACCACCGGAGCGCGACACGGCCAGGTGTCCAGGCCGGGGGCGATGTCGGAGGTTCGTGACACTATTCGAACATGCATTCGAAAGATGAGGTCGGGAGCGGGAGCGACGCGGACGTCGCCGCGCTCGCTGAGCTCGTTGCCGACGCCGCGGGTGTCACCGATGCCGCGCGCGCCGTGCAGATCCGCGAGGTGCGCGTGCTCGCGGCCGCGGGGCGGCTGGCCGAGCGGCAAGCAGCGGGAGCGGACGAGAGGGTCAAGGCCCGCGAGATGGCACTGCGGAGCATCGCAGCGGAACTTGCGGGAGTCTTCGTCACGACGGACCGGACGCTGCAGCGGCGGATCGACGAAGCGCGAGACCTCGTCGACAACTACCCCGCGACGATGGATGCCTGGGAGGCGGGACGCATCACGCGGGGGCATGTCCGGGTGATCCAAGACACCGGGTGCGTCGTGCCGGTCGAGGTGCGCGGCGAGTTCGAGCGGGCCGCCATCGAACGGTGCGAGGGTGAGACACCCAACCGGGTGCGGGACGCGCTGGTGCACTTGGCGGAGAGGCTACACCCGCGCCCGTTCACCGAGCTGCACGAGGAGGCCGCCGCGGGGCGCTGCGTCCGCGTGCAGCCGGGGGCGGACGGGATGTCGGACCTCATCGCGACACTGCCGACCGTGATCGCCGAGGGCGTCGTCGACCGGTTGACGCGACAGGCCCGCGAGATCATCGACGCCCGCCCTCACGCGGACGCGGCGGGAGCGGGAGCGGGCGACACGGACCCGGGCGACGCGGCCGCTGAAGCCGACGCGAACGCGGACGCGCCCAACGGCTCGTCGTTCGCGGCGGATACCCGCAGCATCGACCAAGTCCGCGCCGACGTGTTCGCCGACCTCCTCCTCGCCGGGGCGCCCTCGCTCGACCCCACGGCCGACGATGACGGCAACGGTGCGCTCGGCGCGATCCGCGCGAAGGTGCAGGTCGTCGTCTCAGCACTCACCCTGACCGGCGAACACGACGGGCCCGCCGACCTCGTCGGCCGCTCCCCCATCGACGCCGCCACCGCCCGGGAACTCGCCGGTGACAACACCGCCTGGGACCGGCTCTTGACCCATCCCGTGACCGGAACCGTGCTGGAGTGCGATGCCTACCAGCCCACCGCAGCGATGAGACGGCTCCTACGGGCGCGAGACCGGCACTGCCGCTTCCCCGGATGCCGACAGCCCGCCATTCGGTGCGAGATCGACCACACGCACGCGGCATCCGACGGCGGGCCCACCCACGTCGGCAACCTCGCCCACCTGTGCAAACGCCATCACGACGTCAAGCACCACACGCGGTGGCGCGTGAGACAGCTGACCGGAGGACTCCTCGTGTGGACCTCGCCCACCGGAAGGGTCTACCGCGAAGACGCGCCGCGACCGCTCGTGGCCTTCACACCCGCGGCCGATCCGCCGGGGGCGGGCGAGCCACCGGGAATCGGCCGGGCACCCGCCGACTCGCCGCCACCGTTCTGAGACCGCTTGCCGCGGCCGTGAGTCATGGTCCGCGAGGCTCGTACGCCTGCGAGCCGGCGCCCGAACTCGATCCCGAACGCCGACTCTCCGCGCACAACGCCCGACGGCCGCGGTATCCGATTCCTCGGACCCGCGACCGTCGGGCTTGAGCGACCCTGTGACTCAGCGACCCTGCCGCTCAGCGATCCTGCGACTCAGCGACCCTGCCGCTCAGCGCCCCTGCGACTCAGCGACCCTGCCGCTCAGCGATCCTGCCGCTCTGCGACTCAGCGACTCACGGCCGCGCGGCGCTGGCGGGCGCGCTCCTCCTTGGCGGTGGCTTCGGTGAGCGCCGCTTCCTCGAGGCCCTGCGTGTTGACGGCGCCGGTGTCGTCCGACATCCCGTCGTGGCCGTGTCCCGTCAGCGTCGACTCGTCGAAGGGGCGCTGTCCGCTGAGCACCGCACGCGCCTGCTCGCGGTCGAACTCGCGGGTCCAGGTCCCGATGAGGACGGTCGCGACGGCGTTGCCGGTGAAGTTGGTGAGCGCGCGGCCCTCCGACATGAACCGGTCGATGCCGACGATCACTCCGACACCGTTGACGAGGTCGGGGCGGTAGGCCTGCAGGCCGCCGGCCAGCGTCGCCAGACCTGCACCGGTGACACCCGCAGCGCCCTTCGAGGCGATGATCATGAACACGAGCAGTCCGATCTGCTCCGGGATCGACATCGGTGCGCCCATGCCCGCGGCGATGAACAGCGACGCCATCGTGAGGTAGATCGCGGTGCCGTCCAGGTTGAACGAGTAGCCCGTGGGCACCGTGATGCCGACGACCGGCTTCGAGACACCGAGGTGCTCCATCTTCGCGATCAGTCGCGGCAGCGCCGACTCGCTCGACGAAGTGCCGACGATCAGCAGGTACTCCCGCGCGAGGTACTTCATGAGGCTGAAGATGTTGACCCGCGCGACGGCGTAGAGGATGCTGCCGAGCACCGCGACGATGAAGACGATGCAGGTGATGTAGAACGCGATCATCAGTACGCCCAGGCTCACGATGGCCGCGACACCGGTCTTGCCGACCACCGCGGCGATGGCGCCGAAGGCTCCGATCGGTGCGAGCCACAGGATCATGCCGAGGATGCGGAAGACGAGCGTCTGCAGGTACTTCACGGCGTTCATGATGGGCTCGCCCTTCTTGCCGAGCCCTTGCAGTGCGAACCCGACCAGCAGCGCGATGAACAGCACCTGCAGCACGCTCTCGCCCGTGAAGGCCGAGAAGAAGGTCGTCGGGATGATGCCGAGGATGAAGTCGGTGGTCGACTTCGCCTCGGCCGCGGTGCCGGCGTCGTACGTGGCGCTCTGCATGTTCAGGCCCTCGCCGGGGTGGATGATGTTGCCCACCACCAGGCCGATCGCGAGCGCGAAGGTCGACATGACCATGAAGTACAGCAGCGCCAGGCCGCCGATCCGGCCGACCGTCGCGGCCTTGGCGATCGAGCCGACGCCCACGACGATCGTGCAGAAGATGATGGGCGCGATCATCATCTTGATCAGGCTGACGAAGCCCTTGCCGAGCGGCTCGAGCCCGACCGCGAAGCTCGGCCACAGCAGACCGACGACGGCGCCGAGCACGACGGCGAGGATCACCGACACGTACAGCCAGGTGTGCTTGTCCCAAGCCTGCTTGCCCCGGCGGAAGTTGTAGCCCGGAAGGCGGAAGGATGATGTGAGAGCCATGATCTTCTCCAGGTGAACAGTCGTTGTCCGTGGCCGACGCCTCTGTCGGTCTCCCTCAGCGTGCGCCGGTTCTGCTCCGCGTCCGATTTGTGGTCGTATTGGTCGCGGAGCGCGAGCAGCGCACCCGCAACGAGGCGAGAGAGGGAGGCGCGATGGCGCTCAGACGCACCCGCAGTGCGGCCTCGCTCGTCTTCGTCGCCGTCACGGTCGCCGTCGCCGTGCTCAGCCTCGCGATCGCCGGCATCCTGATCGTCGACGGACAGCGCACGGCGCGGGGCGAGGCCGAACGCGTCACACAAGCCGTCGCGCAGACCGTCGCCGACACCGCTCAGGTCGCCGACGCCCTCGCATCCGCCGACGCCGCGGATGCGTCCGCGCTGCTGCAGCCGCAGGTCGAGCAGGTCATCGTCGATGCGCGCGTGGACTTCGTCACGATCATGGACCCCGACGGCATCCGCATCACGCACCGCGACCGGGAGCGCATCGGCGAACCGTATCTCGGCTCGATCCCCGCCGCCCCCGTCGCGCTCACCGAGGAGTTCACCGGCACACTCGGCCCGTCGGTCCGCACGATCGTCCCCGTCGAGCGCGGCGATCGGATCGTCGGCTGGGTGTCGGTCGGCGTGACGATCGGCAGCATCACCGCGACCCTCGGTCCCCGGCTGCTTGTGGTGGCCGGCATCGCCGCGGCTCTGCTGGCCGCCGGCCTCGTCGGCGCCGTGGTCGCCCGCCGCGCCACCCGTCAGGTCACCGGCGACCTGCCGGCCGGGGCGATCCGCGACGCGGTGTCGTCGTTCGAGTCGCTGCGCACGCTCGGCGAGGCTCTGCGGGCGCAGACCCACGAACACGGGAACCGCATGCACACGGCCATCGCGCTGCTCGAGCTCGGGCGCACCGCCGAGGCGATCGAGATCCTGGCCGAGACGTCGCGCCAGAGCCAGGTACTCGTCGATCAGGTCGCCGCGCGCCGCGACGGCGACCCCACCGTGGGCGCGCTGCTGCTGGGCAAGGCGTCGCAGGCGAAAGAGCGCGGCATCCGATGGCGCTCGCACATCGAGCCCGACGCGCCGCGTTCCGTCCTCACCCCCGTCGATGCGGTGTCGGTCGTGGGTAACCTCATCGACAATGCCCTGGATGCCGCTGCGAGCGGCCCCGAACCGCGCTGGGTGGAGGTGAGGATGACCCGAACGACGGACGACGAGCTCGAGATCACCGTGTCGGACTCCGGCGCCGGCGTACCGGCCGAACTCGAGGGGCGGATCTTCGAGCACGGCTTCTCGACCAAGCCGGCCGGCGCGGACGGGCGCGGGGTGGGCCTGGCCCTCGTGTCGGCGAGCGTCGACGACGCCGGCGGCTCGCTCGCACTCGAACGCGAACCCACGACGTTCCGCGTCGTCCTGCCGCGGAGGGACCCGTGATCGGCGTGCTGCTCGTCGATGACGAGGCCCTCACCCTCGACCTCCACCGGCACTACGTCGAACGGCTCGAGGGGTTCCGTGTCGTCGGCGAATGCTCGGGTGCACGGTCGGCGCTCAGCGCGCTGCTCGATGGCCCGCTGGCGCCCGAGATCGACCTCGTCCTCCTCGACATGACGATGCCCGACGGCACGGGACTCGACGTGCTGCGCCACCTGCGGGCTCGGGCGCGCACCGTCGACGTCATCGCGATCACGTCGGTGCGCGACGCCGACGTCGTGCGACAGGCGGTCGGCCTCGGGGCCATGCACTACCTCGTCAAGCCGTTCACGTTCGCGATGTTCCAGGAGCGGATGACGCAGTACGCGCGGTACCGCGAACGGGCGAGCGAGACGACGGGGGCGGCGACGCAGGCAGAGATCGACGCTCTGCTCGGTGCGCTGCGACCGGTGACGGCGCCCATTCCGAAAGGCCTCGCGCCCGAGACGCTGGAACGGGTGTCCGCCGGCCTGAGGTCCGCGGGCGCGCTCTCGGCCCGCGAGGCCGCGGCCTCGCTCGGGCTGTCGCGCGTCGCGGCGCGGCGCTATCTCGAGCATCTGGCCGACGGCGGACGCGCCGAACGCGCCCAGCGCTACGGAACACCGGGCCGCCCCGAGACCGAGTACCGCTGGCGCGGCTGAGCCCCGTGCCGGGCCCGCCGGTGCGTGGTCACTGCGACAACGACGACCGCCGGCGATCCGATGGGCCGATCCGCAGATACACCGGCTGCTTAGCCACGATGCCGTCGCCGGCGGTGCGACCGCGCAGCCGGCGCCACATCCAGGGCAGCGCGTCGCGGCGCAGCCAGGTTCCGGCGAGCGGTGGGTCCTCGTCGAGGTGCAGCGCCTCGTCGAGGTCACCGAGCGCCTCGGCATCGGGGACGCCGAGCGCTTCAGCCGCGCGATAGGCGACGAGTCGGTGGCCACGCGAGCGCAGGTGCACCTTGTCGTCGGCCCACAGCTCGACGCGCCCGAGCTCGGGTACGGCCTCGAGGTCGAGCAGGATCGCGCCGGTCGCGGCGGCGATCGCACGCAGTCGCGCGTTGTAGGCGGCGAACCGGCGCGCGAGCACGCCCGCCGCCGCCCGCTCCGGCAGGAAGACGGTGCCCAGCAGCACATCGGCTCCGGAGTCGCGCAGACGCCGGACGGCGATCTCGACCTCGTCCGCCACGGCGGCGACGTCGACCCGCGCACGCACGAGGTCGTTCGCCCCGATGAGCACCGACACGAGGTCGGGTCGCAACGCGAGACAGGCCGGCACCTGCTCGTCGACGAGGTGCCGCACGCGCCGGCTGCGCACGGCCAGGTTGGCGTACTGGAACGCTGCCGCCTGGCCGGCGGAACGCGGGGCGGCGAGCGCCAGCAGCTGCGCGAGCCGGTCGGCCCAGCCCCGGTAGGCTCCCGCCGGCACCCGTGAGGTGTCGCAGAGCCCCTCGGTGATGGAGTCGCCGAGAGCGACGTACCGACGCCAGAGCGGCGGTGCACTGTTCGCCGGAGCCGGGTCGGGGCGCGGCCACACCCGGACGCGCAGACCACGGTCGATGCCGTGCAGCGCGGCCGCGCGCTCGTAGTGCGACAGCAGCGCGTCACCGAGGCTCTCCCACGTGCGGTCCGCGACGGCGGAGCGCGCGGCGTCGGCGAAGGCTCGGCGCTTGGCGGCATCCCCGGCGAGGTCGGCGACCCGCGCGCGCAGATCCGCGGCGTCGCCGGGCCGATACAGCCAGCCGTCGATGCTGTTGCGCACCAGATCGAGCGGACCGCCGCGTCCCGTCGCGACTACCGGCACCCCGCTGGCCTGCGCCTCCTGGATCGTCTGGCCGAACGTCTCGCTCTCACCGGGATGCACGAACACGTCGAAGCTCGCCATCGCGGTCGCCAGCTCGACGCCCTGCAGGTGCCCGAGGAAGACGGCATCCGGAAGCAGCCGCTCGAGCGCCGGCCGAGCAGGACCGTCTCCGACGATGACCAGACGCACTCCCTCGAGCGAAGCGAGCGCGGCCAGGTCCTCGACCTGCTTCTCGGGCGCGAGCCGGCCCACGTATCCGACGATGACCTCGCCGCGCGTCGTTCCGGGAACGATGCGCGCCCGCCAGCTGTCGTCCCGGCGATGCGGAGCGAATCGGATGCCGTCGACGCCGCGGCCCCAGATCGAGACCCGATCCACGCCGAGGTCCGCCAGCTGCGCCCGCGCCGCTTCGGACGGGGCCAGCGTGAGGGTCGCGCGCCGATGCAGCCGGCGCACGTGCGCGGCGGCGAGCGCGGTCGCGTGCGGCAGGCCGTAGCGCTCGGTGTAGGCGACGACGTCGGTCTGGTAGACCGCGACGCTCGGCGCGTCCAGCCCCTCCGCGGCGAGCAGGCCCTGCCACCCGAGGACGAACGGCGACGCGAGGTGAATCACATCGGGGCGGAAGGAGCGCAGAGCGCGGGTGATCGAGGCGACCGGGGGTGCGGCGACCCGGACCGCCGGGTAACGCGGCAGCGGCAGCGACGGCACGGAGCGCCCGGGCATCGCGAGCGGGTGCTCACGGCCGGCGCCGGGGGCGATGACGAAGGCCTCGTGTCCACGTCGCTCGAGATGATCGAGCACCTGGAGCACGGAACCGGTGACCCCGTTCATGTGGGGCAGGAAGGACTCGGTGACCACCGCGACTCTCACACGACCAGGGTGCCCCCGCGGGACACGCCCAGCAGCGCCGAACGGCCCCGATCGCGGAGTGTTCACGCAGTCCTCCGTCCCCGGTCACCTCGCGGTCGCCTGACGGTCGTCGTTCCCGCACCGTTCACCCCCGCCTGATAGGCATGCTGCCGTGCCCGCCGACCTGCTGACAGCGATGTCGGAGGGCCCGTGGACCTTGGTCGTCGTGTTCGCGCTCGTGCTCGCCGACTCGATCGTCGTCGTGATTCCCGGCGAGCTCGCCGTGACGGCGGCCGGGGCGCTGTCGACCGCGACCGGTGCGCCGCCGCTCCTGGCGGTGATCGGGGTCGCGGCTCTCGCGGCCTTCTGCGGCGACGTGCTCTGCTTCGCCGTCGGCCGGCGGGTCGGCTTGGGACGGTGGCGCTGGATGCGGCACGTCCGCGTCCAGCGAGCATTCGACTGGGCCGGGCGGCGCCTGACCCAGGGCACCGCGACGGTGGTCTTCACCGCGCGGTTCATCCCCTTCGCACGCCTCGCGGTGAACCTGACCGCCGGCGCGACGCGTGTTCCGGCGCGGCGTTTCCTCCCCATCGCGGCAATCGCGGCGACGGCGTGGGCGTCGTACCAGGCGGTCATCGGTGCCGCGATCGGCGCACTTTTGCCCGATGCACCGGTGGTGGCCGTGCTGGCGTCGATCGGGGTGGCGCTCGCGCTCGGAGTCGTGGTCGACTCGCTCTCGGCCGGCATCTCGCGGCGCCGCGCCGCGCGAACCACGGGCGATGCCGACCCGGACCCCGTCCGGCCGACCACAGCGGAGGACCCATGACATCGCGCGACGGCTACGCGGCCGACTTCCTCGGAAGCGCGGTTCCGCTTCCCCGGCCCGCCGACGATCGGCCACTGCGCGACCTCGCCTACCCGCACTTCAGCGTGCTGCTCGACCCGGCACGGCGTCTCGCCGTCTCGACCGGGGTGAACATCGACGGCTCGTCGCTGCGCGACGTCCCGCGCTCGGGCGACTGGCACCTCGACCCGCGCGTGCCCGCTGGCGAGCAGGCCGGCAACGAGCTCTACCGCGACAACGACTACGACCGGGGCCACCTCGTCCGCCGCCGGGACCCCGGCTGGGGCGCGCCGGACCGGGCGCGAGCGGCGACAGAGGCGACCTTCGCGTACCCGAACGCCGCACCGCAGGCCGCGGCGTTCAACCAGTCGCCCGAGCTGTGGGTGGGACTGGAGGACCATGTTCTCGCCTACGCAGAAGCGAACGGCCGGCGCGTGAGCGTTTTCACCGCGCCGGCGCTCGCCTCGGACGACCCCGTCTATCGCGGCATCCTCATCCCGCGACGGTTCTGGAAGGTCGCCGCCTGGAATGCGGCCGATCCCGGCGAGTCGCCCCGGCTGGCCGCCGCCGGCTTCGTCCTCGATCAGACCGCGATGCTTGTGCGCACCGCGGTGCCGCCCCTCGCCGGATTCCGGACGTTCCAGGTGCCGATCGCCGACATCGGCGAGCTCGCCGGCGTCGACCTCGGACCGCTGGTCGCCGCCGACGTGGCGAGAGCGACGCTGCGGGCACCGGAATGGATGCCGCTCACGTCGCTCTCGCAGGTCGTCCTGGCCTGAGCCCGCGGGTCACTCCCCCGCAAGACCGCCTAGCAGGTGACCGAACGACTTGCCGTCACCGAGGTAGGTCGACGGATCGAACGGGTCGGCGTCGGTCTGCGGCGCCCGGGCGATGATGGCCGCCGCCAGCTCGCGGGCGCCGCGGTCGACGCGGGCGCTCAGCGGCGCGACGTCATCGGCCTTGCTGCCCCAGTCGCTCGAGGCGGCGAACACACCGGTCGAGACCGGGGCCGCGTGCAGGTACGCGAACAGCGGACGGATGGCGTAGTCGATCGCCAACGAGTGCCGTGCCGTGCCGGCGTTCGCTCCGATGAGCACGGGCTTGCCGGTGAGCGAGTCGGGGTCGAGCACATCGATGAACGACTTGAACAGCCCCGAGTAGCTCGTCGAGAAGATCGGCGTCACGGCGATCAACGCGTCGGCCGAGACCACGGAGTTGATCGCGGACTCCAGCGCGGGCGGGGCGAAACCCGTCAGCAGGTTGTTCGTGATGTCGTGCGCCAGATCCCGCAGTTCGATGACGTCGGCCGTCGCGCTGACGTCGGATGCCGCCAGCTCGGCGATCGTCGCCGTGGCGAGCCGGTCGGCGAGCATGCGCGTCGAGGACGGGTTGGACAGACCGGCCGAGACGACCGCGATACGCCGGGCGCTCATCGTGCTGCCGCCACACCGAAGGCCGAGCCCGCGGGCGCCGGAGCGTCCTGGTAGGGCGAGGGGCCGCTGAGGTTGTCACCGCGGTTGGCGCGGGGACGCGCCTCGCGCGCGGGGCCGTCGCCGTACACCTCGCGGACGCGTGCGGCGTGCGTCGGGGCATCGGGCACCTGGGCGCCGCGACCCTGCGCGAGCTCCTTGCGCAGCACCGGCACGACCTCCCCGCCGAGGATGTCGAGCTGCTCGAGCACCGTCTTCAGCGGAAGCCCCGCGTGGTCGATGAGGAACAGCTGACGCTGGTAGTCGCCGAACGTCTCGCGCATGGCGGCGTAGCGGTCGATGACCTGCTGCGGCGAGCCCACCGTGAGCGGCGTCATCTCGCTGAAGTCTTCCAGCGAGGGTCCGTGGCCGTAGACCGGCGCGTTGTCGAAGTACGGGCGGAAGTGCCGCACGGCATCCTGCGAGTTGGCGCTCATGAACACCTGGCCGCCGAGCCCCACGATCGCCTGCTCGGGAGTGCCGTGACCGTAGTGCGCGAAGCGCTGGCGGTACAGGTCGATCAGGCGCTGGTAGTGCTCCTTCGGCCAGAAGATGTTGTTGGCGAAGAAGCCGTCGCCGTAGTACGCGGCCTGCTCGGCGATCTCGGGCGTGCGGATCGAGCCGTGCCAGACGAAGGGGGCGACACCGTCGAGCGGGCGGGGCGTCGAGGTGAAGCCCTGCAGCGGCGTGCGGAACTTGCCCTCCCAGTCGACGACGTCCTCGCGCCACAGCTTGTGCAGCAGCGCGTAGTTCTCGATCGCGAGCGGCAGGCCCTGGCGGATGTCCTTGCCGAACCAGGGGTACACGGGGCCGGTGTTACCGCGCCCCATGATCAGGTCGACGCGGCCGCCCGAGAGGTGCTGCAGCATCGCGTAGTCCTCGGCGATCTTCACCGGGTCGTTCGTGGTGATGAGCGTCGTGGCTGTCGAGAGGATGAGCCGCTCGGTCTGAGCCGCGATGTAAGCCAGCGTGGTGGTCGGCGACGACGACCAGAACGGCGGGTTGTGGTGCTCGCCGATCGCGTAGACGTCGAGTCCGACCTCCTCCGCGTGCTTGGCGATGGTCACCGCGGCACGGATCTTCTCGGCCTCGCTCGGGGTGTGACCGGTGGTGGGGTCGGCCGTGATGTCGCTCACGGTGAAGATGCCGAACTGCATCCCCGGCCAGCTGATGTTGTCGCTCGTGTGCGTGTTCACGTCGATCCGCCTTCCCGGACGCCTCGGCATCCGTTTCATGCAAATGAATATAAACCATGGAACGTCGTCACGCCCGGAGTATTCCCGCGGGATAGTGTGTCATCCACGATGACGCATCCCGAAGCCGGCACGACCGCAGCGCGCCCGAAGCGCCGCGTCCCGTTCTGGGATAACGCCCGCTTCGCGTGCATCGTCCTGGTCGTGCTCGGCCACGCCGTGCAGCGCCTGACGTACGACTCCGACATCGCCATGGCGATGTACCTCGTGATCTACGCCTTCCACATGCCGGCGTTCGCGATCATCTCGGGCTACTTCTCCAAGTCCGACCCGCCCTCGCGCCGGCAGATGGCTCGCATCCTCACCGACATCGTCGCGCCCTACGTCATCTTCGAGGGGCTGTGGACCCTGACGAAGTTCCTCGTCGAGGGCCACGCCAATCCCAATCCCACGCAGCCGTCGTGGACGCTGTGGTTCCTCCTCGCGCTCGGGATCTTCCGCCTCGTACTCCCCTACCTCGCCCTGCTGCGCTGGCCGCTGCTGTGGGCCTTCGCGATCTCGATCGCAGCGGGATACCTGTCGAACATCGACTCCACGCTGTCGCTGTCGCGGACCTTCGGCTTCCTGCCGCTCTTCGTCCTCGGCTGGTGGCTCCGCGACCGCGACATCGTCGAACGCTTCCACCTGCTGCGACGCAGCGTCTGGTCGGTCGTCGCCGCGGTGGCCACGTTCACGGTCGCCGGCTGGGCCGCCTGGGCCTTCGTCGACACCTGGCGCGAGGTCGACCTCGCGCGGTGGCTCTCGTACGACGCCAGCTATGCCGACGCCGGAACCGCCGAGTGGTGGGCCGGCGGCATCCGCATCGCCCTGCTCCTGCTCGCCCTGGTGCTGACGGCGGCCTTCTTCGCCCTCGTGCCGCGGGGCGAGCACGGCTGGACCCGCTTCGGCCAGTACACGATGTACGTCTACCTGCTGCACTCGTTCGTGCTCTACCCGTTCCGCGAGTCCGGGATCCTGCGCGACGCCGAGCCCACCTGGCTGTGGCTGCCTCTGGTCGTCGTGTCGTCGCTCGGCATCGCCCTGGGCCTCGCCAGCCGCCCGGTGCGCCGCCTGCTCCGCCCCCTCGTCGAGCCGCGTCCGGCATGGATCTTCGCCGACCGGGGGCTCGCGGCACGCGAGGGCCGCCGCAACGACCCGACGGGATCGCGCCGGCCCCGCGAACCCGGTGGAGTCATCCCCCGCAACAATCGAGCGGATGCCGCCGACGGCTCGTAGCCTCGCTGCATGAGCGACCTCTCCCTGCCCGTTCTCGACTTCTCGCAGCTCGACGGCGACGCAGCGGCCGTGGCCCGGTTCCAGGACGAGCTGCGCACCGCGACCCACGACGTCGGCTTCTTCTACCTCACCGGCACCGGCATCCCCGCCGGCCTGGAGGAGCGCCTGCACCGCGTGGCGCGCGAGTTCTTCTCGCTGCCCGAGGCCGACAAGCTGGCGATTGAGAATGTGACCAGCCCACACTTCCGGGGGTACACGCGCGTGGGCGGCGAGCGCACGCAGGGACGCGTCGACTGGCGCGAGCAGATCGACATCGGGCCCGAGCGCCCCGCCGTGACCGATGCGGACGCTCCCGACTACGCCCGCCTCATCGGCCCGAACCTGTGGCCCGAGGCCCAGCCCGAGCTGCGCGAGGTGACCGACGCGTGGGTGGCCCATCTGTCGGAGGTCGCACGTCGGCTGCTGCGCGCCTGGGCGGAGGCCCTGGGGGCTCCCGCGTCCTACTTCGAGGACCACTTCGGCGAGGCGCAGACGCTGCTGAAGATCGTCCGCTACCCCGGCAAGGACGACCCGACGCCAGCTCAGGGCGTGGGCGCGCACAAGGACTCCGGCGCGCTGACGCTGCTGTGGGTCGAACCGGGCAAGGGCGGGCTGCAGGTCGAGCGCGACGGCACCTGGGTCGACGCGCCGCCGGTGCCGGGAGCCTTCGTGGTCAACATCGGCGAGCTGCTCGAGCACGCCACCGACGGTTACCTGATCGCGACGAACCACCGCGTGGTCTCGCCCCGCTACCCCGACGACCGCATCTCGGTGCCGTTCTTCTTCAACCCCGCCCTCGACGCGCGCTTCCCGCTCATCGACCTGCCCGCCGAGCTCGCCGCCCAGGCGCGCGGCGTCACCCGCGACCCGTCGAACCCGATCCACGCCGTGCACGGCGAGAACGCACTGAAGTCACGCCTGCGGGCCCATCCCGACGTCGCCGAGCGCTGGCACGGCGACCTCCTCGCCGCCCGCGCCTGACGCGACGCGCCACCGCGCCGAGGACGCACCCTCTCACCGAGAACGCACCGGCGACGGTACGCGCTCGGCGGGCGGGTGCGTTCTCGCGTCGCGGGTCACCGGGAAAAGCCGAAGGCCGCCCCACACCTGGGACGGCCTTCGCAAGAATGTTTTGCGCGATTGTGCGCGGGTCGTGCTCCTTAGCGGCGCAGACCGAGGCGCTCGATCAGCTTGCGGTAACGCTGGATGTCGAGTTCCTGGAGGTAGCCGAGCAGTCGACGGCGCTGACCGACGAGCAGGAAGAGTCCACGGCGCGAGTGGTGGTCGTGCTTGTGGATCTTGAGGTGCTCGGTGAGGTCCTTGATGCGCTGCGACATGAGCGCGACCTGCACCTCGGGGGATCCGGTGTCACCGGGGTGCGTCGCGTACTCTTCGATGATCGCCTTCTTGACGTCTGCTTCGAGTGCCATAGATGGGATCCCCTTCCTTCTCATTGCGCGGCGCCCGTCACCCGATGTGCGAGCTCTCTTTATCCGCGGCCGATCGAACGGCAACCGCTCTACTGTACCAGTCCTTTAGGCTCATCTGATGCGCCTGCGACGAGACCATCTGATCGATCTGCGGCCGCTCACCACCTCTCCCGCGTTCGCCCGCATGTGGGTCGGCTCGACGCTGGCCGGCCTCGGCGGTCAGCTGACCATCGTCGCGATCATGCTTCACATGTACGAGCTGACCGCGTCGACCTTCGCCGTCGCGATGATCGCCGTCGCCGGCCTCGTGCCGATGATCATCGCCGGCCTGTACGGCGGCATGCTCGCCGACGCGTTCGACCGGCGCCGCGTCGCCCTGATCGCGGCGACGATCACCTTCGCCTCGACGGCCGTGCTGATGGTGCTGACCTGGACCGGCGACGAGACCGTGGCGTGGCTGTACGCGATCGCCGTCGTCAACTCGGCCGCCAACTCCGTCGTCATGGCGGCGCGCCAGGCGATCGTGCCGCGGCTCATCCCCCGAGAGCTGCTGCCCGCGGCATCCGCGTTGGGGGGCATCACGATGGGGATCATGGTGTCGGTCGGACCCGCCGCCGCAGGGCTGCTCGTCGCCTTCACGGGCTACGGCTGGACGTACACGATCGACCTCGTGCTCATGAGCGCGCTGTTCCTGGGCCTGTGGTCGCTGCCGAGCATCCGTCCCGAGGGAACCGTCGTGCGGCCGGGTCTGCGCTCGCTCGCCGACGGCTGGCGGTTCGTGAGCCGCGCGAAGAACATCCGGATGCAGTTCATCCTCGACATCATCGCGATGACGTTCGGTCAGCCCACCGCGCTCTTCCCCGCCATCGGCGCCGTGCTGCTGGGAGGCGGTGCGATCACGACCGGACTGCTGACCGCCGCGATCGCCGTGGGCGCGTTCTTCTCGAGCCTGTTCTCGGGCCCCATCGCCCGCTACCCGCTGCACGGCCGTGGCATCGAGCGCGCCATCATCGCGTACGGGGCGTCGATCGCCCTCTTCGGCGGGGTGCTGCTCGCCGGAAGCTTCGGGGTGCTCGCGCCGGAGCGGATCGGCGAGGACTCCGCGAACGTCGCCCTCATCGCACTGGCCGCCCTCGCGCTGGCGGGATCGGGCGCCGCCGACAACGTCAGTTCCATCTACCGCAACACGATGGTCCAGGCAGCCGTCCCCGACGCCATCCGCGGTCGCCTGCAGGGACTCTTCATCGTCGTGGTGGCCGGTGGGCCACGGCTGGGAGCGCTGTACGCGGGCACGCTCGCCACCGTCACCGCGCTGTGGTTCCCGCCGCTGCTCGGCGGCTTCGTCATCATCGGGCTCGTCACCCTGCTCGTGCGACTGGCCCCGGCGTTCCGCGCCTACGACGCAGCCCACCCGACGCCCTGAGACGCGACGAGGGGCGGATGCCGCAGCATCCGCCCCTCGGAAATACGGGCGATCAGGCCGAGATCGAACCCTGCAGGTCGAGCTCGATCGTGACGTCCTTGCCGACGAGCACGCCACCGGTCTCGAGGGCGGCGTTCCAGGTCAGGCCGAACTCTTCGCGGTTGATGACCGTCTTGGCGGTCGCGCCGGCCTTGTAGTTGCCCCACGGGTCGGTGCCGAAGCCGCCGAACTCGACCGTGAAGGTGACGGGCTTGGTGACGTCCTTGATGGTGAGGTCGCCGTCGACGAGGAAGTCGCCGCCCTGCTCGCGCACACCGGTCGAGACGAAGGTCATGGTCGGGTAGGTCTCGACGTCGAAGAAGTCGGCGCTGCGCAGGTGGCCGTCGCGGCCCTCGTCCTTGGTGTTGATCGACGCGACGTCGACCTTCGCCTCGAGCGTCAGGTCGAGCGGGTTCTCGGGGGCGACGATGGTGGCCTCGGCGACGGCGAACGTGCCGCGGACCTTCGAGATCATCATGTGGCGAACGCTGAAGCCCACCTCGCTGTGGGAGGCGTCGAGCACCCAGGTGCCTGCCTTGTAACCGGGGATGTCAGTCGTGGTGGTCATGATCGTCCTTCTCGTAGGGCGTCCGGCGGGTCCGGCGTACAGGGGGGCGACAACGCGCCCACCGAACATCGTATTCCCACGAATGTAAATTCGCGGTGACGGAACGACGACGGGCGGATGCCGCTGCGCGCGACATCCGCCCGGAAGAGCGTCGGAGCGGGGTCAGCCCACCGCGAGCAGGTCGATGATGAAGATGAGGGTCTTGCCGCCGAGGAAGTGTCCACCGGCGGGGCCGTACGCGAGGTGCGGCGGGATGACGAGCTCGCGGCGTCCGCCGACCTTCATGCCCGGGATGCCGTCCTGCCAGCCCTGGATGAGGCCGCGCAACGGGAACTGGATGCTCTCGCCGCGGTTCCACGACGAGTCGAACTCCTCCCCCGAGGTGTACTCGACACCGACGTAGTGCACGGTGACGGTGTCGCCGGGCTTGGCCTCGGCGCCGTCGCCGACGATCAGGTCGCGAACGGCGAGGTCGTCGGGTGCCGGGCCCTCGGGGGCGTCGATCTCGGGCTTGGTGCGGTCGTCAGTCATGGGCTCCATCCAACCCGAGCGCGGGGCCGGGTGCAACGCGAGCCGGGGGCGACGCGACCACCCTTGACGACCCCGGCATCCGGATGGATCATGGTCTCAGGCCAACTCAGCGCCCGGGAGACACGCAGGCATCGCCGCGGCACCGGGCGCTGAGTCTTCGTACCGGTGTCAGCCGAGCGGCGTCAGAGCAGCAGCGTCCGCCGAAGCCGCGTCGCGCGCGCCAGGTGGGCGCGCTCGTCGGCGAGGGCCTCGTCGTCGCGTCCGGTGAGGGCGCGCTGGCGCGCCGCGGCGAGTCGCGTGGCCTCGGCGATGAACGCACGCATCGTCTCGGTGCGGTCACCGGGCAGCGACCGCGCCCACGCGAGGGCGCGGCGCCGACCCGATCCGGTCGCGAGCAGGTCGACTTCGACCGGGGTGAACCAGCCGGCGGCGGCGTAGTCCTGCAGCCGCGCGCGGGTCAGCCGCGACTCCTCGCGGCGCAGGAGGATGACGCCGAGCACGAAGGCGATGAACAGCGGCACCTGCAGCGTCACGTACAGCGCGAAGAAGTCGGCGAAAGCGGCCGACCCGTTCCACAGCGCGTGGAGCAGGATCGCGACGGCCAGACCGCCCGCCCACGGGCCGAACACCGCTCCCCCGCGCGCGCCTCGGCGCACCGCGAGACCGACGGCGAAGCCGGTCGCGGCGGTGAACATGACGTGAGCGAACGGAGAGAGGATGCCGCGCAGCACGAACGTGACGGTGACCTGGGCGAAACCGCCCGAGATCAGGCTCTCGGCGAAGTACAGGATGTTCTCGGTGAAGGCGAAGCCGGCTCCGATCATCGCTCCGTAGACGACGCCGTCGACGGGCCCGTCGAAGTACCGCCGTCCGATCGAGAGCAGGAGCAGGATGCCGAGACCCTTGGCGATCTCTTCGACGATCGGCGCCTGCACGACGCTCGCCATCGCCGAGGCGAGCGGATCCCGTGAGGGTCCCAACGCGATCGTCAGCAGCAGGTCGACGCCGAGCGCGATGACGACCGACGCGATCGCACCCCAGCCCAAGGCGAGCCAGAGCAGACGTGGCGGCTCGGGTTCCCACCGGTCGACGATGCGCACGACCCACAGCACGCCCAGCAGAGGCAGGAGGGCCAGCACCGCGCCGACGATCGAAGCCACCCACCCGAGGAAGGTGACGAAGTAGGCGACGAGCCCGAGCAGCAGCACGACGAGCAGCGCGATCACCCAGAGGGCGGCCCAGCCGCCGGGTCGCGCGTGGACGGGCAGCGTCGCCGGCGAGGCGGGGGCGGGCGGAACTGCCCCGGGCTGACCGGGCTGGGGCTGCGAGAGCGGCGACGGGTACGACACGCCCCCACCCTAGGGTGCGCCCGCTCGCTCGGGAGCCGGATCGTTCGAATCGCACGGCGCGAGCGCGCAGCCCGCGCCTCGTCAGCCGTAACGCGCGCGGTAGGCGGCGAGCGCGCCCGGATGCAGTTCGAGCGGTGCGGTGTCGATGAGCGAGGACTCGGTGAGGTACTGCACGCCGAGACTGCCGGGCGGGACCAGCCGCGCGGCGTCATCCACGAGGACGTCGACGAGCAGCCGCACCGCGTCGACCGCGACATCCGGTCGCACGAGCAGCAGGTTCGGGATGCCGACCGTCCGGGCCACGTTCTGCCCGGGATAGACCCCCGCGGCGATATCGACCGGGCGATAGAACTCCGGCCAGTCCCGCGCGAGGCGCGCCGCGGGCTCGTCGAGGTCGAGCAGACGCAGCGCCGTCGCGGGCGGTCGGTCGCCGAGCTCGGGGATGGGCACGCCGCCGGAGAAGAACACGGCATCGAGCTCCCGAGCCTCGAGCGCATCGAGCGCCGCACGCAGCGGCAGCTGCCGGATCCGCGGCCAGCGGGCGGGATCGCCGACCTCGAGCATGCGCCGGGCGGCCAGTGCCGCCCCGGACCGCGGAGCACCGATCGACACCGTGAGCCCCGCCAGCTGCTCGGCGGCGCTGAGGTCGGAATCGGCCCGCACGAGGCACTGCAGGTAGTTCTGGTAGACCCGCCCGACCGCCTGCAGTCCGTCGGCCCGCTCGGCGGCGAGGTCCGCGAGGCAGAGCCCCAGGTCGGCGTCGCCGCTGCGGAGCAGGTCGACGTTCTCGGCGCTCCCCTGCGTCTCGACGACGCGCACCGCATCCGGGCGACGGGTGTCGAGGCGGTCGCGGAAGTTCTCGCCGAACTGCAGATAGGTTCCGCCCCGCTCCCCGCACGCCAGGCGCAGGGTCGGAGCGGCATCCCCGGGCGCGCATCCCGTCAGCGTCGCGAGAGCGACCGAGCCGAGTCCGAGCCCGAGCCCGAGAACCGCTCGACGGGTCAACTCCATGACGCACCTGAAAGCGTCACCGTCACGGCCAGCCCGCGCGGGCGTGCCTGCGAGACGGAGACGGTCCCGCCGTTGGCGTGGACGATCGCGGCGAGCACGGCGTGGCCGAGGCCGGTGCCGGGCATGGTCCGGTGCGCCTGCGCACGCCAGAACCGCCGACCCACGAGCGGAAGGTCTTCGTCGGGCAGTCCGGGACCGTCGTCGGTGACCCGCAGCACCGCCCGGTCCCCCTCGGCTCGCAGCGCCAGCGTCGCCGTCGGGGTCGGACCGGCGTACTTCCCGACGTTCTCGAGCAGGATGAACACCACGTCCTCGAGGTCGCTGCGGCGGCACCCGACCACCACCTCGTCGCTGCCGGCCGATGCCAGACGGAGGCCGTCGAGGTCTCGGCGCTGCCGGAACAGCGCGACGAGCGCGTCGGCGGAGGTCACGTGCTCCGCCGCGGCCGTGCCGTCGTCGGGGCGGGAGCTCGCCCGCTGCTCGGCCTCGGCGAGGAGCAACAGCCGGTCGAGCGTGGCGCTGAGCCGCTCGAGATCGGTGTCGAGGGCGGCGACGGATTCCGAGGTCGGGTCGTCGGCGAGCAGGTCGTCGACGCGATAGCGCATGGCGCTGAGCGGGTTGCGCAGCTGATGCGAGACGTCGGCGACGAGCCCCCGCTGACGCTGGAGCGCCTCTTCGCGAGCGCGCGTCATCCGCGCCACCGATTCCGACAGGTGCTGGATCTCGGGCGGGCCGATCGGGACGGCATCGACCCCGCCCGCGCCGATCGCCCCGTCGGTGGCCGCGGCATCGAGGATGCGCACGGGGCGCAGCACCCACTCGGCGAACCGGAGCGAGAACACGATCAGGGCGCCGAGCAGCACCACCGCCACACCGACGGCGATCGCCCACGATCGCGCAACGTCGGCCCGGGCCTCGCCGACGTCTACGACGAGCATCGCCGCACCGCGCGCCACCTCCGACGCACGGCGCACGGGCGCGGCGATCAGCGCGGTCTCGGACGACCAGGGCAGCACCACGGGGAGGTCGTACTGCGGCAGGTTGCGGCGCGCGGACAGCAGCATCCGGTCCGCACGCTCGGTATCCGGCAGCTCGCCCACGGCGGCGATCGTCCGCCCGGTGCCGTCGACCACCCGCACCGACTCGCCGTGGACCTCGAAGAACCGGTCGAGATAGCGCTGCAGCGACACCGGGTCGCGCTCGCCGGTCGTCGCGGCGAGCTCGACGATCTCGGTCAGCGCGGCTCCCCGCTGCAGGACGAGCGACTGGGTCCGCGCCGACGCGAGCGCGCCGAGCAGCGGCACGAGCACGGCGACGAGGCTGATACCTCCGAGCAGGAGCAGCCCCAGCAGCATCCGCGCCTTCATGTCTCCGTCTCGAGGCGATAGCCGTAGCCGCGGATCGTGGTGATCGTCGCGCCGGGCAGCTTCTGACGCAGTGCCGTCAGGTGCACGTCGAACGACCGCGACGAGGCGGCGTACGCATCACCCCACACCGCATCGAGCAGGCGATGGCGGCTGACCGCACGCCCCGCCGAGCGGGCGAGTTCGGCGAGCATCTCGAACTCCGTGGCGGTCAGGTGCACCTCGTCGGTGCGCATCATCACTCGCCGCGCCGCGAGGTCGATCGCGAGGTCGCCGATGCTCACCCGGTCGACGCGGGGCGCTTCGCCCCGACGGCGGGCGACGGCTTCGACGCGCGCGAGCAGCTCCGGGATGCGCACCGGCTTGACGACGTAGTCGTCCGCTCCTGCCCGCAGCGCGCGCACCGTCGACTCCTCGTCGCCGCGGGCGGTGACGACGATGAGCGGAACCTCGGTGGTGCGACGCAGGCGACGCAGCGCCTCGATGCCGTCGAGATCGGGCAGCCCGAGATCGAGGAGCACGACGTCGTGGTCGTGGTGCTGGAGCAGCAGATCGCTCGCCCGCGCGACGCGGGTGGCCGAGTGCGGCGATCGCCGCAGGCCCGCGACGAGCGCGGCGGCGACCGAGTCGTCGTCCTCGACGATGAGCAAACGCATACTGCAGGGTACGACGGATCGGACGCCGACCGATCGCGCTGTAAAGGCGACGTAAAGATCGCGGCGACGATGCGATGAGGCGGGGATCCTGGGCGTGGAAGAGTCCGACGGACGCACCGAAGCGCCCGCCGCAGAGAGAGGATTCGCTCATGTCGACGACGACAGATCGGCCCCGCAGCGTCAAGCGCTCCGTCCTGAACACGTTGAAGGGCTCGGCGGGCAACCTCGTCGAGTGGTACGACGTCTACGTCTACTCGGTGTTCCTGACGTACTTCGAGTCGCAGTTCTTCAGCGCCGACGACCAGAACTCGACGCTGTACGCGTGGGCGATCTTCGCGGTCACGTTCCTCATGCGTCCCCTCGGCTCCTGGTACTTCGGCCGTCTCGCCGACCGCCGCGGACGACGGTTCGCCCTCACCGTCTCGGTCACCGTCATGGCGGCGTGCTCCGCCCTCATCGCGCTGGCGCCGACGGCCGCGATGATCGGCGGCGGTGCGGCGGTGATCCTGCTGATCGCCCGACTGGCGCAGGGCTTCGCGACGGGCGGCGAGTACGGGGCCAGCGCGACCTACATGTCCGAGGCGGCGGTCCCCGGCCATCGAGGCTTCCTCTCGTCGTTCCACTACGTGACCCTCGTCGGCGGGCACGTGCTGGCGCAGACGACCCTGCTGGTGATGGTGCTGACGCTGAGCTCCGAGCAGATCAGCGACTGGGGTTGGCGCGTCGCGTTCGGCATCGGCGGCCTCGCCGCGATCGTGGTGTTCTGGCTGCGCCGCACCATGGACGAGTCGCTCAGCCAGGAGACGCTCGACGCGGTGCGCACCGGGCAGTTCACCCGCGCGGGGTCGATGCGCGATCTCCTCGTGGTGCAGTGGCGGCCTCTCCTGCTGTGCTTCCTCGTCACGATGGGCGGCACCGTGGCGTTCTACACGTACTCGGTGACCGGGCCCAACATCGTCAAGAACGCGTTCGCGGACGGCGACGTCGTCGCCGGAACGGTGATCAACCTCATCGCGTTGACCGTGCTCATGCTGCTGCAGCCGCTCGGCGGCTGGATCTCCGACCGCGTCGGACGCCGCGCGCTGCTGGTGTTCTTCGGCATCGGCGGAGTGCTCTACACCTGGTTCTTCCTGACCTACCTGCCGCAGCAGACCGATCCGGTCATCGCCTTCGCCCTGCTCATCGGCGCGTTCGTGATCCTCACGGGTTACACCTCGATCAACGCGATCGTGAAGGCGGAGCTCTTCCCGACCTACGTCCGCGCCCTCGGCGTCGGATTCGGGTACGCCATGGCCAACTCGATCTTCGGAGGGACGGCGCCGCTGCTGTTCACCGCGGCGAACGCCAGCTCGCAGGTGCCGCTGTTCATCGCCTACGTCACCGTCGTCATCGCGGTCTCGCTCGTGGTCTACGCGAAGTTCCTCAAGACCGACCAGACGAACTGGCTCGACACCGACAAGCACCCGGCGGCGCCCCGCGAGCGGGCCGCGGCGGATGCACGCGCGGGATCATCCGCGTCCGGCGCCCGGTAGCCTGGGATCATGCGCTTTGCCCACGTGATGACCGCGGGGGCCGACGAACCCCGTCTCGTGCTCGTCGATGACGACCGGGCCACATTCGTCGGCGACCTGTTCGACGGCGCACCCGAGCGGTTGCAGCAGCTGGTCGAGCTCGGCGACGAGGGTCTGGCCCGTGTCGCCGAGGCCGCAGCGGCAGACGCGGTCGCTTGGCACGAGCTCGACGGAGTCACCTACGCGTCGGCCGTGCTCAACCCCCCGATCGTGCTCGCCGTCGGGCTGAACTACGCCGCCCACTCCAGCGAGCTGGGACTCAAGGCCGACAGCGCACCGACCGTGTTCACGCTGTGGCCGAACTCGCTCACCGCCCACGAGGCGACGACCTCGTGGCCGCGCAGCCTCAGCGAGTCGGTCGACTACGAGTCCGAGCTCGGCGTCATCATCGGCCGTCCGGCGAAGAACGTCGCCGCCGACACCGCCCTCGACCACGTCTGGGGCTACACCGTCGTCAACGACATCACCGCCCGCGACATCCAGTTCTCCGAGGCGCAGTGGTCGCGCTGCAAGTCGTTCGACGGCTTCACCCCCACCGGACCCGTCGTCGTGACCGCCGACGAGATCCCCGACCCGCAGAACCTGCACATCTGGGCCGTCGTGGACGGGCAGACGGTGCAGGATGCCTCGACGGGCCAGATGATCCGGTCGGTCGCGACGCTCGTCGCCCACCTGTCGACGGCTGCGACGCTGCTGCCGGGAACGCTCATCTCGACCGGCAGCCCCGGCGGCGCCGGCTACTCGCGCGACCCGCAGATCTTCCTGCGCGACCGCTCGGTCGTCACGGTGGGCATCGACGGCATCGGCGAGCTGCGCACCCACTGCCGCATCATCGACTGACGGCGCCGGCCTCGCAGCCGCAGCTGCCCCCGACGCGCAGCTCGACCTCGACGCGGACGCTGCGCCGGTCGAGCGTGCCGTCCGCGGGATCGTTCAGCAGCAGATGCGCCGCGAGCCGTCCCATCAGCTCCATGGGCTGACGCACAGTCGTCAGCGGCGGCGTCGACATCCGTGCCGCCTGGATGCCGTCGAACCCGGCCAATCCGACCTGACGCGGCACGTCGACGCCGTGGGCATGGAGCACGTCGAGCGTCGCGAGAGCCAGCTGGTCGGTGGCGCACAGCAGTGCGTCCGGCAGCGCGCCGGCGCGGATGCGGCCGGTGAGTTCGGGAAACGACGGCGCGCGCTCGAGGTCGACGACGTCGAGCACCTCGGCGGAGGCTCCCGGGTGCGCCGCGACGGCATCGAAGAACGCGGTCCGCCGTTCGTCGGTGTCGAAGCCCGCGGGCGCATCGATCCATCCGAACGATCGTGCGCCGTGCGTCCGCACGAAGTGGTCGACGAGCATCCGCTCGCCGCCGACGTTGTCGGCGAGGACGTGATGCGCGTGGCCGATCGGCGAGCTCAGCACGACCACCGGCAGGGTCGAGGCGACCGAGCCGAGCGAGGCGTTGACGGTCGCACCCGGCAGGATCGCGAGGCCGTCGACCTGGCCGGCCGTGTCGGCGATCTCGGAGGCGCCCAGGCCGCCGGTGCTCAGCAGCACCGCCGACCCGTTGCGTTTGCATTCGAGAACGAAGCCGCGCTGGATCTCGTCGACGTAGAGCGGGAACGTGCGCGGCTCGCTCCGACGGCTGTCCTCATCCGAGTCCCAGGCGAGCAGGCCCCCGTCGAGGTCGAGATCGGCGAGGTCGGTGAGTCGGCCCCGCTCGGGCGGCACGGGCCGAGCGGGATCGAGCTCGAGCGGGGTCGCCGATTCGACCAGCAGGTCGAACAGGTGCAGTCCCAGCACCCCGGTGCGACCGCGCGCGAGGTTGCGGGCCGAACCGCTCGGGACGTAGCCGAGCTCGCGCGCGACACGCAGCACCACCTCGCGGGTCTCGCTGCGCACCTTGTCGGGCCGCCGGAACGCGAACGACACCGTCGCGATCGACACCCCGGCCCGTTCCGCGACGTCATAGACGGTGGGACGCCCGATCGCCATGGCTACCTCGATTCCTCGGGGAGTCTACCCAGCGCCCTCATGCCGTCACGATCGACAGACCGGTGCCGCGCGGGAAGATCGGGTCGACCGTGTCGCCCGGCACGTCGGTGCGCGAGCGTCGGACCTGCTCCATCGAGCGCGGGATCTCGACGGGCAGGTGCCCGCGTGGCGGCACGGCACCGGTCAGGGCCGCCAGGACCGCGGCATCCGAGCTGCCGTAGTCGGCGACGATCGCCGACGCCACCGGTACGAGCGGCGTCACGATCGCGGGTCGATCGAGCCCGACGACCAGCACGAGCGGGGCGTGCGCCGCGACTCGGGCCAGCCGGGCGACGAGCCCCGGTCCGAACTCGAGCGACCCCTGGTGGAACCACTTCTCGAGGAAGAGGTCGTCGCGCGGCTCGAAGGGCGCCCCGACGCGGACCACCGCGACGTCGGCATCCTCGGGTCGCTGCACTCGCTCGCCGACGGCGGCGAGCGCCTCGTCGCCGATGTTCTCGGCGTAGATCCGGGGGCGCGACATCGCCGCGAACGGCAGCACGCCGTCGCGGTTCTGCAGCACGGTCAGCGACTCGGCCTGCGCCCGCTCGCCGAGGGCGCGGAAGTCGGCGTTGCCGACGATGCGCTCGGCCTCGTCCTCGTCGACGTACGGGTCGTCGAACAGGCCGAGGCGGAACTTCACGAGCAGGATGCGGCGGGCCGAGGCGTCGACGCGTTCGATCGGCACGACCCCGCGCTCGACGAGGTCGACCAGCAGCTCCGTGCACTCCTCGCCGCCGAACTGGTCCACACCGGCGTCGAGCAGGCGCAGCATGCGCTCGGTCGGGTCGAGCTCTTCAACCCCCCAGGCGCGGGCGGGCAGGACCTGGTCGCCGACGTGGTTGTCGTTGACGAGCTCCCAGTCGGTGACGACCACGCCGTCATAGCCCAGCTCGTCGCGCAGCAGGTCGGTGATGATCTGCCGGTTGTAGGCGAACCCGACCTCGGCGATCGGCACTCCGTTCCGCTCCAGCCCGACGGGCATGCCGTAGTAGGGCATCATGCCGGCGGTGCCGCGCCGGATCGCCTCGCGGAACGGCTCGAGGTGGTAGTCGAACATCCCGCCCGGGTACGCCTGCTCGCGCCCGTAAGGGAAGTGGGCGTCCTCGCCGTCGAGCTGCGGGCCGCCGCCGGGGAAGTGCTTGGTCGTGCACGCGACGCTCTCGGCGCCGAGCTGCTCGCCCTGGAACCCGCGCAGGTACGCCGCGGTGATCTGCGAGACCCGCTCGGCGTCGAACCCGAAGGTCTGCGCCTGCCGACCCCACCGGGCCTCGGTCGGCAGATCGATCTGCGGATGCAGCGCCGCGCGGATGCCGACGGCGCAGTACTCGCGCCGCGCGACGTCGGCGAACCGCTCGATGACGTCGAGGTCATCGAGGGCGGCGAGGCCCAGCGGCTCGGGCCACTGCGAGAACGGACCGGCCGAGAACGCCACGCCGGTGTTCTCGACGAAGGCGTGCCGCGGATCGGTGCTGATCGTGACCGGGATGCCGTGCGGCGTGCTCTCGGCCAGACGCTGCAGGTGGTTGTTCCAGCGGGCGCCCTCGCGCGCGGTGCGGATCGCGTGGACGTTGAAGTGGCTCATGTTCTTGCCCACGACGACATCCGAGGTCGGCGACTTCGAGATCGCCCCGGGGGTCTCGAGCAGTTCGCCTTCGGGACCGATCTCGATGACGGTCTGGAACATCAGCCCGATCTTCTCGGCCGGCGACATCCGCGCCAGCAGGTCGTCGGTGCGCTCCTCAGGGCTCAGGCGGGGGTCCTCGTACGGGTCGAGCACCCCGTTGCCGTTGAGGTCGCGGAAGCGCGTGCCGTCGGGTGCGGTCTGGAAGTCGGGTCGCATGGGGAGCTTTCGTTCGTGGGGGGACGGATGCCGCGGCGCGCCGGTCACTTGAGGCCGGTCGTGGCCACGCCGCGGATGAACCAGCGCTGCAGGAAGATGAACAGCACGATGATCGGGGCGATGACCAGGACCGAGCCGGCGAGCAGCAGCCCGTAGTTGGTGGCGTTCTGCCCCGTCGAGTAGAGCGACAGCGCCACCGGAAGCGTGTACATGTCCTCGGTCTGGGCCGACACGAGCGGCCAGAGGAAGTTGTTCCACGACGCCAGGAACGTGAGGATTCCGAGCGTCGCGAGCGGCGGACCGCACAGCGGCATCACGATGCGGGAGAAGATGCGCCACTCCCCCGCCCCGTCGAGCCGTGCCGCCTCGAGCAGGGCGTCGGGGATGCCCTGGATGAACTGGCGCATGAGGAAGACGCCGATGGGGGCGGTGATGAAGGGCAGGATGAGCGCCGGGTAGGTGTTGACCAGCCCGAGCGACGACACCATGACGAACAACGGCACGAATGTCACGACGCCGGGCACCATGAGCGTCACCATCACGAGGACGAACAGCACGCGCTTGCCGGGAAACTCCATCTTCGCCAGCGCGTAGCCGACCATCGAGCAGAACACGATGTTGCCGAGCACCGTGACGACGGCCACGACGAGGCTGTTGACGAAGAAGTGCCCGAAGTCGAGCGGTCCGAACCACTGCGCAAAGTTCTCGCCCGTCGGGTTCTCGGGCAGCCATGTCGGCGGCCGCTGCAGGATCTCGCCCTGCGTCTTGACCGAGCCGAGCAGCATCCAGACGAACGGGATCAGCCACAGCGCGAGGCCGACGGTCAGGACGGTGTAGGTGATCGCACGCGGACCGAACCGACGGCGGCGGCGCCGCGGGGCGGGTGGCGGCGTGACGGTGTCCACCACGGGGGCGGGGATCGTGGTCATCGGATCAGTCCTTCGAACGGAGCAGGCGGAACTGCAGCAGGCTCAGCAGGGCGATGGCGAGGAACAGGACGTAGCTGGCGGCCGATGCGAGGCCGTACTCACCGAAGCCGAACTGCTGGAAGGTGTAGTACGCGACCGACAGGGTCGAATCGAGCGGCCCGCCCTTGGTCATGACGAACGCCTCCTCGAAGAACTGCAGGTAGCCCACCGAGATGAGGACGGCTCCGAGCAGGATCGTCGGACGCAGCAGGGGCAGGGTCACCGAGATGAGGCGCCGCCAGGAGGACGCCCCGTCCATCGTGGCCGCCTCGTTGACGTCCTGCGGCACCGCCTGGAGACCGGCGAGGAAGATCACCATCAACGTGCCGACATTGCGCCACACAGCCATCATGATGAGCGAAGGCAACGCGAACGCGGGATCGTTCAGCCAGTTGGGCCCGTCGATGCCGACGACCGCGAGAGCGGAGTTCAGCAGGCCCTCGGGCTGCAGGATGTAGCGCCAGACGACCGCCACCGCGACGATGCTCGTGACCACGGGGGCGTAGAACCCGACGCGGAAGAACGCGACGATGCGTCCTCCCCCGCTGTTGAGCGCGAGAGCGAGAGCGAGCGCCAGCACCATCGTCACCGGGATGCCGACGACGACGAAGACCGCCGTGACTCCGAGCGAGGTGAGGAAGCGGGGATCGCGGAAGAGGGTCGCGAACTGGTCGAGCCAGACGAAGTTCACCGCGAACGGCGAGGTGATGTCGCGAGCGGTGAAGTCGGTGAACGACATCGCGAACGACCCGACGATCGGGAAGAGCATGAAGACCGCGAACACCGCGACGAAGGGGAGGCAGAACGCCCACGCGATGAGGGCCTGGCGCTTGCGCTGGCGCGCGTGCAGGCCGCCGGGGCGGGAGGCCCCGCGGCCGGAGTCGGTGACGGCTCCGGCCGCGGGGAGGGTGGAGGTGGACATCGACGTCACTTCACGCCGATGGCGTCGGCGTCGGCCTGCAGCTTCTGCAGCACCGAGGCGACGTCGGCGCCGCCGCGGCGCAGCTGCTCGAGCGCCTGGTCGCCCTTGGCGGCGACCTGAACCCAGCTGGTCGTGACGGGCGGAGCCTTCGCGGTCCGCAGCTGCTCGCCGAAGGTCGTCAGGCTCGCATCGTCCGCGAGCGCGGGGTCGTCCCACGCCGACTCCAGCGCCGGGAGGTCACCGGTCTCCTCGTAGAAGGCGACCTGCGTCTCGGGCTCGCTCAGCCAGCGCACGAGCTTCCACGCCGACTCGGCGTTGGCACTGTTCTCGAAGACGACGAGGTTGGCACCGCCGCTGAACGACACCGACTCCTCGGCAGCCGGCAGCACGGCGGTCGCGTACTTCGACGCGAAGTCTTCGCCGCCCACGAGCTCGAGCTGTCCCCGCAGGAACGGCCCCTCGACGACCATCGGGGTGGTGCCGGCGACGAACTCCGCCTCGGTGGCGCCGGCCGAGACGTCGGCGTCGGCGTCGGCGAGGCCCTCGTCGAAGAAGCTCTGGTAGTACGACAGCCCCGCCGCCATCTCGGGGGTGTCGAGCGTCCAGGAGTCACCGTCGATCAGCTCGGCGCCGGCGGACCACGGCATCCACATGGCGCCCTGGAACGAGTCGTTGCCGCCCGGCATCCGGATGCCGAAGTCGGCCCCCGCCTTCTCCTTCATGTCGGCGGCGAGCTGCTGCAGCTCGTCCCAGTCGGTGGGCGCCTCCGTCCACCCGGCCTGCTGTGCCAGGTCGGTGCGGTAGTACAGCACGCGGGTGTCGACGTACCAGGGCACTCCGGCCGCGCGGTCGTCGAACTCCGTCGTGCTGAGCGCACCGGGGAAGAAGCCGTCGGTGGGGATCTCGGTGGGGACAGTCGCGAAGGCGTCGCCGAAGTCGGCCATCCAGGTCGAGCCCATCATGGCGACGTCGGGGGTGTTGCCGCCCGCGATCGCGGTCTGGATCTTGTTGTGCGCGGCATCCCACGGAATGGCGGTGACGTCGATCTTCACGTCGGGGTTGGCCTTCTCGAACTCGGCCACGAACTCCGGCAGAGCCTCGCCCTCGGCGCCCATGGCCCAGACGCTGAGCGTGCCGGTGGCGGGGCTGTCATCGATCGAGGTGACCTCGGCCGGCCCCGAGGCGGTGTCATCGGCGCGACCGCATCCGGTCAGCACCAGGGCGAATGCGGTCAGAGTCGCCACGCCGCCGGCCACTGTCTTGAACTTCACGTCTTCCTCCTTGAATCGCGGGTCACGCGGCGCGATCAAAGCGCTTAAACCGCGCAGGTGTGAGTTTAAGCGCTTTGATCGTCATCGCGCAACCGAGCGATGACGAACCGGGAACCGCGCAGCGATGGCCCTCAAGAGAAAGCCCCCGCGGTCATCCGCGGGGGCTTTCGGGTCGTCGTCGTGCTGACGGCGTCAGCGCATGTCGGCGCAGGACTGGGTCTGGCCCCACACCGTCACCGTGTCGGCGCCTTCGACGACGCACGCCTGGTAGACGTCGTTGGCCACGTTGCCGAAGATCGTGAACAGCACGATCGCCACGATGATGCCGATCACCATGAGGACGGCGCTGATGATGATCGCCGCGAGAGCGAAACCGTTCTTGTGCCCCGCCTTCTTGCTCTGCACCAGCGCGACGATGCCCAGCACCAGTGCGACGAGCTGAGCGAAGAACGACAGGATGAACGCGACGATGCCGAGCGTCTTGCCGGGCACGGGCGCGTTGGGGTTGCCGTACGAGGTGTCGGAGGACGAGGTCGGGTAAGCCGGCGGCTGGTAGGCCGGAGGCTGCGGCGCGGACGGGTTGTTCGGGTCGGTCATGGGGTCCCCCGGGTCGGTCGAGAAGCGATGAACACCACCGACGTTAGCGACAGCGGTCACCGCCGCACAAAGGCTTGTCAGCCCGCGACATCCTCGTCGATGTCGGCACGCACGATCGGGATCGCCGCCGTGACCGCCTGCAGGCCCGACAGGCGCGCCGGCGAGAGCTGCTTGTCGACCTCTTCGCGCGACATCAGCCCCGCCTCGACGACGAGGTCGCCCACGTTGCGGTGGGTCAGCAGCGCCGTCTTGGCCAAAGCTGCGGCCGCCGCGTATCCGATGAACGGGGTCAGGGCGGTGACGACGCCCACCGACGATCCGACCATGGCGCCGAGCCGCTCGTGGTTGGCCGTGATGCCGTCGACGCAGTTCACGCGCAGGGTGCGCATGGCACGCCGCATCCAGGTGATCGACTGGAAGATCGAGTGCGCGATGATCGGCTCGAAGGCGTTCAGCTGCAGCTGCCCTCCCTCGACCGCCATCGTCACCGTGAGGTCGGCGCCGGCGACGGCGAAGGCGACCTGATTGACGACCTCGGGGATGACGGGGTTGACCTTGCCGGGCATGATGCTCGATCCCGCCTGCCGGGGCGGCAGGTTGATCTCGCCGAAGCCCGCCTGCGGCCCGCTCGAGAGCAGCCGGAGGTCGTTGCTGATCTTCGACAGCTTGATGGCGTTGCGCTTGAGCGAGGACGAGAACGACATGAACGCGCCGGTGTCGCTCGTCGACTCGACGAGGTCGACGGCGCTCGACAGGTCGAGACCGGTGATCTCGCGCAGGTGCCGCACGACGCTGGGGCGGTAGTCGGGGTGCGTCGTGATCCCCGTGCCGATCGCGGTGGCGCCCATGTTGATCTCGTACAGCAGCGAGGCGTTCTCGCCCAGGCGCTCGAGATCCTCGCCCAGGGTGGTGGCGAAGCCGTGGAACTCCTGCCCGAGTGTCATCGGAACGGCATCCTGCAGCTGCGTCCGGCCGACCTTGAGCACGTCGTGGAACTCCACAGCCTTGGCCAGGAACGACGCGCGCAGCAGCCCCAGCTCGTCGAGCAGGGTCTGCAGATCGAGCCCGAGCCCCACCTTGATGGCGGTCGGGTAGACATCGTTCGTGGACTGGCTGCGATTGGTGTGGTCGATCGGCGACAGGTACGCGTAGTCGCCCTTCTCGCGGCCGGCCATCTCGAGCGCGACGTTGGTGATGACCTCGTTGGCGTTCATGTTGGTCGACGTGCCGGCGCCGCCCTGGACCACGCCGACGACGAACTGGTCGTGGAACTCGCCGTCGATGACCCGCTGCGAGGCGCGGTCGATGAGGTCGGCCCGTTCCGGGTCGAGGGCGCCGATGTCGCGGTTAGCGCGAGCCGAGGCCTGCTTCACCATCGCCAGCCCGCGCACGAGGTCGCGATACACCGAGATCGGGCGCTGCGAGACCGGGAAGTTCTCGAGGGCTCGCGCCGTGTGCACCCCCCAGTACGCGTCGGCGGGGATCTCGAGCGATCCGAGCGAATCGGTCTCGGTGCGGGTGGCGGCAGTGGGCATGCTCATGCACGGGTCCTTGTGGGTCTCACGGCGATGGGAGGGACGCTCCCAGCCTACTCAGCGCTTGCGCGAAAAAGCCTCGAGCCGCTCCTGCGGCGTGAGGGCCGCCATGCGAGCGGTCCACTCGGCCGAGAAGTAGTCGCCCGTCGGGGCCTCGACGACGGGCACGACGGCGTGGGTGATCACGTCGTCGTACACGTGCACGAGCTGGAAGGCCTGGCCGGCATCCATGCCGTTGACCGCGGCGGCGGGGCGCTGCAGGTTCATCGTGTAGCAGGTCGCCGACGCGACGCTCACGGGAACACCGGCGAACGTGCCCGAGGTCGAGTAATGCAGATGACCGGCGAGGATGCCGCGCACGTCGGTGCCGCGGATGACGTCGGCGAAGGCGTCCTGCTCGCGCAGCTCGAGGATGTCGAAGAACGGTATGTGGCTCGGAAGCGGCGGGTGGTGCAGCGCGAGGATCGTGCCGTGGGGCGCCGGCTCGGCGAGAACCTCCGCGAGCCACGCGAGCTGATCGGCGTCGATCTGCCCGTGATGCCATCCCGGCACCGTCGAATCGAGCGCGACGAGCCGGAGTCCGCGCAGGTCCCAGACACCCGTCAACGGCGCGTCGTCACGATCGCCCGGCGCCGCGGCATCCATCAGTCCCGCGCGCATCGCGGGACGCTCATCGTGGTTGCCGGCCACCCACACGACCGGGGCGCCGAGCCGCTCGGCGACCGGCTCGACCGCATCGCGCAGCCGTCGGTAGGCGTCGGGCTCACCGAGGTCGGTGAGGTCACCGGTGAACACGAGGGCGTCGGGGCGCACGCCGGTGCGCTCGACCGCGGCGAGCGTGGCCGCGAGGTTCGCCTCGACGTCGTACCGGCCGCCGAGCGCGGCGCCGCCGGCGAGCAGGTGCGTGTCGCTGAGGTGGACGATCACGTGCTCGGCCGGGGCGTGGCGACCGAATTGCACGCGGGCGTCGGACGGTTCGCGGGAGGTCATACCGTCAGCCTAGGACGGGCCTCCTACCGTCCCGCGACGATGAGGACGATGCCGCCCAGCACGGCGAGGCCGCACAGAGCGAACGCCCCGACGGCGCCGATGTATGCGACGCGCTTCTGTCCCGCGGTGAGCGGGCTCTTCTTCGCGGCCTTGGCGGCGGCCTTCGCGCGGCGGCGGGCCTGCTTCTCGCTGATCACGGCGATCGCGTCGGTGAACTCCGCGGGGGCGACCACCGGCACCCGGCCCGCCCGCACGAGCAGGCGCAGTCCCAGCGCGTAGAAGCCGACGACGAGCACGGCGCCGCAGATGGCGGCCGCGAAAACCTGGACGAAGGCGAGCCAGTCGATCGAGACGTTCATCGGTCCTCCTCCCGCGTCGGGGTGTGCGCGGCGGCAGCGGCCTTCTCACGGCGCTGGCGGCGCGTGGGCGGCGGATCGGACGGCACGTCGACGGCCAGACCCGAGTCGGCGACCTCGCTCATCGCGTTCCCGGCGTGGACCTCGTCGCGACGCGACCGCAGGAACAGCACCAGGACGATCGCGACGGCGAGCACCGCGTCGACGATGATGCCGACCGCGCCGAACCACACCACCAGCAGCGCGGCGAGCGCGCCGACGGCACCCGAGGCCGGCAGGGTGAGCAGCCAGCCGATCGCGATGCGGCCCGCGGTGCGCCACCGCACGGTCGAGCCGCGCCGCCCGAGCCCCGAGCCGATGACCGAGCCCGACGCCACCTGCGTCGTCGACAGCGCGAAGCCCAGGGCGCTCGAGGCGAGGATCGTCGACGCGGTGGACGCCTCGGCCGAGAAGCCCTGCGCGGGCTTGACGTCGGTGAGCCCCTTGCCGAGCGTGCGGATGATGCGCCAGCCGCCCATGTAGGTGCCCAGGGCGATCGTGACGGCGCACGCGACGATGACCCACAGCTGCGGCTCGGCGTGCTCGGCGCTCTGCCATCCCGCGGCGATGAGCGCCAGAGTGATGACGCCCATCGTCTTCTGCGCATCGTTGGTGCCGTGCGCGAGCGCGACGAGCGACGAGGTGAAGATCTGACCCCAGCGGAATCCGTCGCGCCCGTCCGGCTTGCCGTCGTAACGGCGGGTGACGGCGTACGCGACCTTCGTCACGGTGAAGGCGATGACGCCCGCGGTCACGGGGGCGATGAGCGCCGGCAGGATGATCTTGCTCAGCACGACCCCGAAGTCGATCGCCATGGCGCCGACGCCGACGAGGGTCGCTCCGATGAGGCCGCCGAACAGCGCGTGCGACGAGCTCGAAGGCAGCCCCAGCAGCCACGTCAGCATGTTCCAGGTGATCGCGCCGATGAGTCCGGCGAAGATCAGCGGCAGCAGGGCCGTCGCAGCGAGCTGGTCCTCATGGATGATGCCGTGCGAGACGGTCTTGGCCACCTCGGTCGACAGGAAGGCTCCGACGAGGTTGAGGCCGGCGGCCAGCAGCACGGCGACCTTCGGCTTGAGCGCCCCGGTCGCGATCGGCGTCGCCATGGCGTTGGCCGTGTCGTGGAAGCCGTTGGTGAAATCGAAGAAGAGTGCCAGTGCGATGACCAGCAGAAGGATGAGTACAGCGGTTTCCACTGCGCGCTCTCTGTGACGTGCGGCCCCGCGAACGCGGGTCCGGCAGGACGGATCGGGATGCCGCGGCCGCGGCGGGCGCGAACGAAGAGTTCACCGTCTGTTCAGGGTCCGGCAACCGGACCATCGAATCCTGCCACATCGACGCGGGCGACCGGCAATCGTCCGGCCGGGCACCGCGGACGCGGCACTAGCGTGGAACGGTGACCGATTCCCGCGACACCGCACCGCTGCCCGCCCCGATCGCCCCCGTCCGCGAGCACCGACGCCGGCATCACGGCGACGAGTTCGTCGACCGGTACGAGTGGTTCCGCGCGAAGGACGACGCGGAGGTCCTGGCTCATCTCGAAGCCGAGAACGCGTACACCGACGCCCGCACCGCCCACCTCGCCGGCCTGCGCGATCGCATCTTCGACGAGATCAAGGGCCGCACGCTCGAGACCGACCTGTCCGTGCCCTCGCGTCGTGGCGACTGGTGGTACTACAGCCGGACCGTGGAGGGCAGCCAGTACGGCATCCACTGCCGTGCTCCCCTCGCGTCCGCCGACGACTGGACGCCCCCGCTGCTCGAGCCCGGCGTCGACGTGCCCGGCGAGCAGGTGCTGCTCGACGGCAACGCCGAGGCCGAGGGCGCCGAGTTCTTCTCGCTCGGCAGCTTCGAGGTGTCGAACGACGGCTCGCTGCTGCTGTACGGCATCGACACCGAGGGCGACGAGCGGTACACCCTGCGCATCCGTGACATCGCGACCGGCCGCACGCTGCCCGACGAGATCCCCGGTACCTTCGCCGGCGCTTCGCTGTCTCCCGACGGCCGCTTCGTCGTGTACTCGACCGTCGATGACGCCTGGCGCCCCGACACGGTGTGGCTGCACGAGATCGGCACCGAGCCGGCATCCGATCAGCGCCTCTTCCACGAGCCGGACGAGCGCTACTGGGTGGGTGCGGGCTTCACCCGCAGCGACCGCTACCTCGTGATCGAGGTCGGCTCGTCGATCACGAGCGAGGAGTTCCTCGTGCCGGCCGACGATCTGCGGGCCGAGCCCCGGTCGGTGTGGCCGCGGCGCGAGGGAGTCGAGTACTCGCTGTCGCATGCGGTCGTCGGCGGCGAGGACGTGCTGTACATCCTGCACAACGACGGCGCGCTGGACTTCGAGCTCGTCCGCGTCGCCGCCGCCGACCCGACCGGTGCACGCGAGGTCGTGCTCGCGCACGAGCCCGGACGCCGACTGGAGGGGCTGTCGACGTTCCGGGACTGGGCGCTGCTCGGGTACCGCCGCGAGGGGCTGCAACGACTCGGCGTCTTCGACTACGCGAGCGGGTCGGTCGACGAGCTCGCCTTCCCCGAGCCGCTGTACACGGTCGGTTCGGGCGGGAACCCCGAATGGGCCCCGCCGGTGATCCGGCTCGGGTACGGCTCGTTCGTGACGCCCGCCGCCGTCTACGACTACGTCGTCGAGACCGGCGAGCTGCTGCTGCGCAAGCGCCAGCCGGTGCTGGGCGGCTATGAGCCGGAGGACTACGAGCAGCGGCGCGTGTGGGCCGTCGCCGACGACGGCACCCGCATCCCGGTCTCGGTGGTGTGGAAGCGCTCATTCGGCGACCCCACCGCGACGGATGCCGGTCCGCGCGCGCTGCACCTCTACGGCTACGGCTCGTACGAGCACTCCATCGACCCGGCGATGTCGGTGGCACGGCTGTCGCTGCTCGACCGCGGCGTCGTCTTCGCCGTCGCGCACGTTCGCGGCGGCGGTGAGATGGGCCGCCAGTGGTACGAGGAGGGCAAGCTGCTGCACAAGCGCAACACCTTCACCGACTTCGTCACCGTGGCCCGCCACCTCGTCGACACCGGCTACACCTCACCCGATCGACTCGTGGCCGAGGGCGGCTCGGCGGGCGGACTGCTCATGGGCGCCGTGGCCAACCTCGCCCCCGAGCTGTTCGCCGGCATCCTGGCGGCGGTGCCCTTCGTCGACGCGCTCACGACGATCCTCGACCCGTCGTTGCCGCTGACGGTCATCGAGTGGGACGAATGGGGCGACCCGCTGCACGACGCCGAGGTGTACGCCTACATGAAGTCGTACTCGCCGTACGAGAACGTCCGCGAGGGCGCGACCTACCCGCGGATCCTGGCCGTGACCTCGCTCAACGACACGCGCGTGCTGTACGTCGAGCCGGCGAAGTGGGTCGCTCGCCTGCGCGAGGTCGGCGCCGACGCGCTGCTCAAGTGCGAGATGTCAGCCGGCCACGGCGGCGTCAGCGGGCGCTACAACTCCTGGCGCGAGCGGGCCTTCGAGCTGGCCTGGCTTCTCGACGTGGTCGGGCTCGCGGACGCCCCGGCCGAGGGCTGAGGCCGCTTCGAGGGTCGTCGTCAGAGCTGGCGGCGGCCCTCGAAGGCGCGTCCGAGGGTCACCTCGTCGGCGTACTCGAGGTCGCCGCCGACGGGCAGCCCCGACGCGAGACGCGTGACGCGGATCTCGAGGGTCGTCAGCAGCCGGCTGAGGTAGGTCGCCGTCGCCTCGCCCTCGAGGTTCGGGTTGGTGGCGAGGATGACCTCTTGCACCGTGCCGTCGGCGAGGCGCTGCATGAGCTGCGCGATGCGCAGATCGTCGGGGCCGACGCCGCCGATGGGACTGATCGCGCCGCCGAGCACGTGGTACAGCCCGCGGAACTCGCGGGTGCGCTCGATGGCGGCGACGTCCTTCGCGTCTTCGACCACGCAGATGAAGGACCCGTCGCGACGAGGGTCACGGCAGATGGCGCAGCGCTCCTGCTCGGAGACGTTGCCGCACAGCTCGCAGAAGCGCACCCGCTCGCGCAGCTCGCCCAGCAGGTGCGAGAGCTTCGAGACGTCGAAGGTGGGCGTCTGGAGGATGTGGAACGCGATGCGCTGCGCCGACTTCGGCCCGATGCCGGGCAGGCGGCCGAACTCGTCGATGAGGTCCTGGACGATGCCGTCGTACATGGCTTATCCGAATCTCGTGGGTGAGGTGAAGGGCTCTTCGCGGACGAAGGTGGCGCCGAGCATCTGGCGGACGACGGCCTCGCCGTAGCGCTCGATGCCGCCGCGCCGTGGCGCGGACCGCTCGGGCGCCGCCGCCGCGGTCGGTGCGGGCGCTGCGGACGACGCGGGCGACGCACGCTCGGGTGCGGGCCGCTCGACGGCGGCCGGCGCGCGCGGCGGCAGCGGAGCCTCGTCGTCGATCGGGGGCGGCGGGTCGTCGCGATCTTCTTCGTCGATCGGCGGCAGCGGATCGGGATACCGGTCGATGTCGCCGTCGTGGGGTGCCGTCAGCGTGCGACGCGGTGCGACGACGGCATCCTCGGGCTCGTCGTCGACGGCGAGCTGCGCGACCGGTTCGCCCTGCGGGATGGGAGCCACCGCCCACTCGGTCACGGGCGCGGCGTAGGCAGCGCCACGTGCGGGCGCCCCGCCCGCTCGTCCTCCCGGTGCCGCCGCGGCCGCGGGGACCGTCGTCCGGGCGGCGGGCTGCCCCGACGTTTCCGACGCTCCCCGCGCGGGCGGAGCGGATGGCGCCGGGCGCCCCTCGGGCTGCGGACGAGCGTCGCCGCCGGGTTCACCACCGGGAGCGGTCGGGGCCGGACCGCCGGGGGCCGGGCCGCCGCCGGGGTCGGAGTCGTGCCGGGCGACGTACTTCACGCGCACGCCGAGGACACTGAGGATGGCACCGCGCAGGTCTTCGCTCGGCCCCTTTCCGGCGTTGAGCTTCTTGAACTGCAGGACGTCGGAGTGGCTCTGGAACGACAGCGTCAGCACACCCGTCTCAGAGAACGCGACGGGCGAGGCGACCGAGGCGATCATCCACGACGTGCGACTGACGGACTCGAGCCGCTGCAGCACCTCGGGCCACGCGTCGCGCATCTGTCCGAGCGTGACCGACGACGGGTCGCGGGGCTCGGCGGGCGCAGCATCCGACCCGCTGGACGGCGACGGGGCGCCCGGGGCGGTCTGGGCCGGCGTGGCGGGGGTAGGCGTGGCCGCCGAGGCCGGGGCGGACGGCGCTGCGGTCGTCGGTGCGGGCGAGGCGGGCGTGACGATGCGCGGCGGCGCGGCCGGCGACGAAGACGCGGCGGGCGCCGATGCCGCCGACGAGGCCGGGGCTGCCGCGACCGGGGCGCCGCTCGTCGCCGGTACCGCGTGCTGGGCAGCGGCCAGCACACGCGCGACGAGCAGCTCGAGCTGCAGACGCGGCGAGGTGGCCCCCGACATCTCGTCGAGAGCGGAGACGACGAGGTCGGCGGTGCGCGAGAGCCGGTCGGTGCCGAACAGCGCCGCCTGACGATCCATGCGCTCGAGCTCTTCGGCCGACACGCCGCGCAGCACGGCAGAGGCTCCCTGACCGGTGGCCGAGACGATGATGAGGTCGCGCAGCCGTTCGAGCAGATCGTCGACGAAGCGCCGCGGATCCTGCCCGGTCTGGATGACGCGGTCGACCGCGGCGAAGGCTGCCGCGGCGTCGATCGCACCGAAGGCGCCGACGACCTCGTCGAGCAGCTCGGCGTGGGTGTAGCCGAGCAGTGCGACGGCGCGCTCGTAGGCGACGGCCCCGTCGTCGGAGCCGGCGATCAGCTGATCGAGCAGGGACAGCGTGTCTCGCGGCGACCCTCCCCCGGCGCGCACGACGAGCGGCAGCACGCCGGCTTCGACCTGCACGCCCTCCTGGGCGCAGAGCTGCTCGACGTACTCGAGCATCGCGGCGGGTGCGACGAGCCGGAACGGGTAGTGGTGGGTGCGCGAGCGGATCGTGCCGATGACCTTCTCGGGCTCGGTCGTGGCGAAGATGAACTTCACGTGCGCGGGCGGCTCTTCGACGAGCTTCAGCAGGGCGTTGAAGCCCTGCGCCGTCACCATGTGCGCCTCGTCGAGGATGAAGATCTTGAACCGGTCGCGGGCCGGCGCGAACACGGCGCGCTCGCGCAGGTCGCGCGCGTCGTCGACACCGTTGTGGGATGCCGCGTCGATCTCGACGACGTCGAGCGATCCCCCGCCGCCGCGGCTGAGCTCGACGCAGCTGTCGCACGTGCCGCACGGGGTGTCGGTGGGCCCCTGTGCGCAGTTGAGGCAGCGGGCGAGGATGCGCGCCGAGGTGGTCTTGCCGCACCCGCGCGGTCCGGAGAACAGATAGGCATGCCCGACGCGGTCGGAGCGCAGCGCCGTCATCAGGGGTTCGGTCACCTGCGACTGGCCGATCATCTCGCCGAACGCTTCGGGACGGTAGCGGCGGTAGAGGGCGGTGGTCACCCGAACAGACTACGGCGAACCGCCGACATGGGTCCTGCCGGCATCCACCCCTCCGGCGCCGGGCGGGAACAGCGCGGCGAGCGCAACGGTTGCACGGAGCATGGATGCCGTGCCCGTCGATGTCGTCGTCATCGGAGCGGGGCAGGCCGGGCTGTCGGCCGCCTACCACCTGCGGCGCCGCGGCTTCGGGCCCGTCGGCTCCGGGGCCGCCGAGCGGACCTTCGTCGTCCTCGATGCCGAGGCCGCGCCCGGCGGCGCGTGGCAGCACCGCTGGGAGTCGCTGCGCATGGAGACGGTCAACGGCATCCACGAGCTCCCCGGGTTCGCCGTCCCGCCGGCCGACCCGCGGGCGTCGGCGCGCTCCGTGCTGCCGGCCTATTTCGACGAGTACGAGCGGCGGTTCGACCTGCGGGTGCACCGCCCCGTCGAGGTACGGCGGGTCGAGCGCGAGGACGACGACCCCCGCGGCCGGCTGCGCGTGACCACCGACGACGGCGACTGGTCGGCGCGGTGGGTCGTCAACGCGACCGGGACCTGGCGGCGCCCGTTCTGGCCGCGGTATCCGGGCGCAGACAGCTTCCGCGGGCGTCAGCTGCACGTGCACGACTACGTCGCGGCCGACCGCTTCGCCGGCCAGCGGGTCGTCATCGTCGGTGCCGGAATCTCGGCCATCCAGCTGCTCGATGAGATCTCGCACGTCGCCGACACGTTCTGGGTGACGCGCGAGGAGCTGCGGTGGGATGCCGGTGACTTCGACACCGCGGCCCGCATCGCCGCGATCGCCGGGGTCGAGGAGCGGGTGCGGCGGGGCCTGCCGCCCGGCAGCGTCATCTCGGTGACGGGCTTGCACTGGAACCGCTGGGCCGAGTCGGCGCAGGCGCGGGGCGTGCTCGTGCGGCATCCGATGTTCGAGCGGATCGAGCCCGACGGCATCCGCATGCCGGACGGGTCGTTCCAACGCGCCGACGCGATCCTGTGGGCGACCGGCTTCCGAGCCGACATCCCCCATCTCGCGCCCCTCGGCCTGCGGACGCCGGCCGGCGGCGTCCGCGTCGCGAACGGTCGGTCGATCGACGAGCCGCGCCTCTTCCTCATCGGGTACGGCCCGTCGCAGTCCACCGTCGGCGCCAACCGCGCGGGCCGCGACGCCGTGCGCGCGATCATGGCCGACCTCGCGCCGGCCGGCGCGTCCGCGCCGCGGTGAGGGCGCACGACCCCGGCGCCGCTCAGGCGTCGAGACCGGTGCGCACCTGCTCGCTGAAGGTCTGCTCGTAGTCGGGCACGACCGGGATCTCGCCCGTGATCGTCGGGACCTCGTTGCTCACCGTCGGGATCGATGTGGTGATGGTGGCGACCGGAACGGACGCGCCCAGCAGCGACCCGTCCTCGCGGCGCGACTCGGCGACCTGGCGCAGCGACGGCCGTCCCGCCAGCAGTGGGCCCTGCCCCGCGAGCGGGACGGTCACCGATTCGCCGCCGGCCACCCGGACATCGCGTCCGCGCACCGAGAAGTCGACGGCTTCGCCCGCGCCCGCTGCCACCGTGAGCGCATCGGCGGTGACGGTGACGTCGAGCCGGGTGCCCTGCCAGTGCAGCGTGAACTCCAGCGACGGCCAGTCCCGCGGCAGACGCGGATCGAAGCTCAGCGCGCCGTAGTGATCGCGCATCCCGCCGAATCCCGACACCAGCGCCGTCCACACGCCACCGGCGGATGCGACGTGGACGCCATCGGCGGCGTTGCTGTGCAGATCGCCCAGGTCGACGTAGATCGACTCGAGGAAGTACTCCAGCGCCAGCTCCTGGTACCCCACCTCGGCGGCGAGGATCGACTGCACGACGCCCGACAGCGTCGAATCGCCCGTGGTCAGCGGGTCGTAGTACTCGAAGTCGGCCAGCTTCTCCTCGTCGGTGAAGTGGTTGCCCTGCAGGAAGAGCGCCAGCACGACGTCCGCCTGCTTGAGCACCTGGTACCGGTAGATCACGAGCGGGTGGAAGTGCAGCAGCAGCGGCCGCTGGCTCTCGGGGGTGTTCTCGAGGTCCCACACCTCACGATCGAGGAAGACCGCGTCCTGGGGGTGGATGCCGAGCGAGTCGCTGAACGGGATGCGCATGGCCTCGGCCGCGCGCTCCCACGCATCGGCCTCGCCCGGGTCGAGCTCGAGCCGGTCCACGAGTGCGCGGTAGGCCTCCGGCGCTTCGTCGGCCATGTCGCGCACCGTGCGCGCCGCGAAGCGCAGGTTGAAGCGGGCCATCACGTTGGTGAAGAGGTTGTCGTTGACGACGGTCGTGTACTCGTCGGGGCCGGTGACGCCGTGGATGTGGAACGACTCGTCGTCGCCGGTGTCGCCGGAGCGCCAGAACCCGAGCGTCGACCACAGCCGCGCCGTCTCGACGGCGATGTCGACGCCCTCGCGGTAGAGGAAGTCGGTGTCGCCGGTCGCGCGGACGTACTTGGCCAGCGCGAAGCTGACGTCGGCGTTGATGTGGTACTGCGCGGTGCCGGCGGCGTAGTACGCCGACGCTTCCTCGCCGTTGATGGTGCGCCACGGGAAGAGCGCGCCGGCCTCGTTGAGCTGCCGGGCGCGGCGCCGCGCGGCGGGCAGCATGAGGTAGCGCATGCGCAGCGCGTTGCGAGCCCACAGCGGGGTCGTGTAGGCGAGGAAGGGCAGGACGTAGACCTCGGTGTCCCAGAAGTAGTGGCCGCTGTACCCCGAGCCCGACACGCCCTTCGCGGGCACGCCCTGGCCGTCGGCGCGCGCGGCGGCCTGCGCGAGCTGGAACAGGCACCAGCGCGTGGCCTGCTGCAGATCGTCGTGCCCGCCGATGCGGACGTCGGAGCGGCGCCAGAAGTCCGCGCACCATGCCGCCTGTCGCTCGAACTGCGCATCGACGCCCTCGTCGCGCACGCGGTCGAGCATGCGGCGCCCGCGGTCGACGAGCTCGCGCGCTGGGACGCCGCGGGAGGTGTGGTAGCTCACGAGCTTGGTCACCGTGACGGGAACCCCGCGCTTGGCGTGGACCCGGAAGACGTTCTTGGCGATGTCGGGCTCGACCAGGCGACGGGCGGAGTGCTCGTTCTCGGTCTCGACGATGTGATCGGCCACGACGGCGACGGTCATGCCCGAGTTCGTCGCCTTGTACGACAGCACCGCCCGGCCGTCCTCGTCCTGCCAGTACTCCTGCGGCTGCAGGACCCGCTCGTCGATCTTCTCGGTCTTGCGCGGGTCGAAGCCGGCCTTCGGCAGGTTGGGCGCGGATCCGCCGTACACGTCCTCGCCGTCCTGGCGGTTGACGATCTGGCAGCTGACGGTCACGGGAGCGTCGGCGTTGAGCACCGTCACGGTCAGCCGCATGATCGCGAGGTGCTTCTCTTCGAACGAGACGAGGCGCTCGAAGTCGACCTGCACCTCCTTGCCGCTCGGGGTCATCCACAGCAGCTTGCGTGTGAGCACGCCCGTGCGCATGTCGAGCACGCGCTCGTAGTCGCGCACGTCGGCGATGTCGAGGGTCAGCGGCTCGTCGTCGACGTAGACCCGCATCACCTTGGCGTCGGGCGCGTTGATGATCGTCTGGCCGACCTCGGCGAACCCGTAGGCCTGCTCGGCGTGACGGATCGGGAAGATCTCGTGGAACCCGTTGATGAAGGTGCCGTGCTCCTGCGCGTTGCGCCCCTCGGGGTGATTGCCTCGCAGGCCCAGGTATCCGTTGCCGACCGCGAAGAGAGTCTCGGTGACGCCGATGTCGTCGACTGAGAAGCTCTTCTCGACGAGTCGCCACGGGTCGACGGGGAAGCGATCGCGATCGATCATGACGGCCTTCCAAAGGGCGGGGACCGGCCGCTGGAGGCGGCCGGCGCGTTCGGGTGATTCGGGTTCAGACGAAGGCGTCGAGGTCGTCGACGACGACGTGCGCTCCGAGGGCGCGGAGCGTGTCGGCGCCGGCACCGCGATCGACACCGACCACGAGAGCGTAGCCTGCCGCGACGGCCGACTCGACGCCGGAATGGGCATCCTCGATCGCGACCGAGCGGGCGGGGTCGACGCCCAGCATGCGCGCCCCTTCGGCGAAGACGTCGGGGGCCGGCTTCGACGGCAGGTGGCGCTCTTCGGCGACCACGCCGTCCATCACGACCGGGAAGCGCTCGAGCAGTCCGGCGACCTCGAGCACCTCGCGGGCGTTCTTCGAGCTCGAGACGACCGCGATGGGGGTGCCGGCCGCCTGCAGCTTCTCGACGAGGGCCAGCGAACCCGGGTAGGGCGCGATGCCGTCGGCGCGCAGCACGCGCTCGAAGACGGCGTTCTTCCGGTTGCCGATGCCGCAGATCGTGTCGGCGGACGGGTCGTCGGCCGGGTCGCCCCACGGCACCTCGACGTCGCGCGAGCGCAGCAGGCTCGCGACGCCGTCGTAGCGCTTCTTGCCGTCGAGATGACGGAAGTAGTCGTCCGCGGTGTAGGGCGGGGTGATCCCCCACGCCGTGAAGAGCTCGGTGAACATCGCCTGCCACGCGTGCATGTGCACCTCGGCGGTGGGGGTGAGAACCCCGTCGAGGTCGAAGAGCACGCCGTCGTAGGTGGTCAGGTCGGGAAGCTGAGCCGCGGTCACAGACCCAGCGTAATCATCCCCGGCCCGCTCGACGCGCCACGCGGCCGGAAGATGTCAGGCGGTCACCTCGAGGGTCTGGCGTGCGATCTCGAGCTCTTCATTCGTGGGCACGACGAGCACCGTCACGGCCGACGCATCCGTGGAGATGCGACGGATGCCGCGACCGCGCTGCTCGTTGCGCGCCGGATCGATCTCGACGCCGGCGAAGCCCAGCGTGGCGAGCGCGCTCGCCCGCACGAGCGGCGAGTTCTCCCCCACACCCGCGGTGAACGAGATCACGTCGACGCCGCCGAGCTGAGCGAGGTAGGCGCCGGCGTAGGCCCGCAGCCGGTGAGCGTAAACCTCGAACGCCAGCGTCGCCTTCTCGTCGCCGCGCTCGACACCGTCTTCGATGTCGCGCATGTCCGAGACGCCGGCGAGGCCGAGCACGCCGCTGCGCTTGTTGAGCAGGTCGTCGAGCTCGGGAATGCTCATCTCGGCGCGGCGCGCCAGGTGGAAGATCACGGCGGGGTCGAGGTCGCCCGAGCGCGTGCCCATGACCAGTCCCTCGAGGGGGGTCAGGCCCATCGACGTGTCGACCGAGCGCCCGCCGTCGATCGCCGTGACCGACGCACCGTTGCCGAGGTGGAAGACGATCTGACGCAGGTCGGCGAGGGGCCGCCCGAGGTGGGCGGCCGCCGCCTCGGAGACGAACTTGTGCGAGGTGCCGTGGAAGCCGTAGCGGCGCACGCGGTGCGCTTCGGCGAGCTCGGCGTCGATCGCGTACGTGTAGGCCGCCGGCGGCATCGTCTGGTGGAAGGCGGTGTCGAAGACCGCGACGTGCGGCAGGTCGCCGAAGGCGGCCTTCGCGGCGCGGATGCCCTGCAGCGCACCCGGGTTGTGCAGCGGGGCGAGCACCGACAGCTCGTCGATGTTGATCTCCACCAGCGGGGTGATGAGCGTCGGCTCGAAGAAGCGGGCACCGCCGTGGACGACACGGTGTCCGACGGCGACGGGCGCGAGGCGTTCGAGCGACGGCCCGTTCTCGGCGAAGGCGTCGAGCATCAGCTGGAACCCGGCCGTGTGATCGGCGATCGGCAGCTCGCGCTCGTATGTCGCGTCGGTCGCCGCGACGGCGGCATCCGTCCCGGTCGCCTCGGTACCCGAGAAGAAGACGGTGTGCTTGACGCGGCCCTGCTCCTGGCCGATCCGCTCGACCAGGCCGGAGGCGTGCGGGGATCCGGTCGCGGCGTCGATCAGCTGGTACTTGAACGACGACGAGCCGCTGTTGATGACGAGCACGATGCTCATGCGGATGCCCCTCCCTGGGCCTGGATCGCGGTGATGGCGATCGTGTTGACGATGTCTTCGACCAGCGCTCCGCGCGAGAGGTCGTTGATCGGCTTGTTCAGGCCCTGCAGCACGGGACCGATCGCGATCGCACCGGCCGAGCGCTGCACGGCCTTATAGGTGTTGTTGCCCGTGTTCAGGTCGGGGAAGACGAACACCGTCGCCTTGCCCGCGACCGACGAGCCTGGCATCTTCTTGGCGGCGACCGCGGCGTCGGTGGCCGCGTCGTACTGGATCGGGCCCTCGACGAGCAGTTCCGGCGCGCGCTCGCGCACGAGTGCCGTCGCCGCCCGGACCTTGTCGACGTCGGCACCCGAGCCCGACTCTCCGGTCGAGTACGAAAGCATCGCGACGCGCGGGTCGATGCCGAACTGGCGCGCGGTCTCGGCCGACGACACGGCGATGTCGGCGAGCTGCTCGCTCGTGGGGTCGGGGATGACCGCGCAGTCGCCGTAGACGAGCACGCGGTCGGCCAGCGCCATGAGGAAGACACTCGAGACGACCGAGACGCCGGGCTTGGTCTTGATGATCTCGAACGCCGGACGGATCGTGTGCGCCGTCGTGTGGGCCGCGCCCGAGACCATGCCGTCGGCGAGCCCCAGGTGCACCATGAGCGTGCCGAAGTACGACACGTCGGTCACGGCGTCCGCGGCCTGCCCGTACGTCATGCCCTTGTGGGCGCGCAGGCGCTCGTACTCGCGGGCGAACTTGTCGACGTGCACCGCGTCGAACGGCGAGAGGATCTCCGCGTCGCGCAGGTCGAGGCCGAGCTCGAGCGCGCGCGAGCGCACCTCGACCTCTTCGCCGAGCAGGGTGATGTCGGCGATGCCGCGCGAGAGGACGATGGATGCCGCGTGCAGCACGCGGTCGTCGTCGGCCTCGGGCAGCACGATGCGGCGCCGGTCGGTGCGCGCCCGCTCGACGAGTCCGTACGCGAACATGAGGGGCGTCACGACGGTGGACCGTGCCAGGCCGAGGGCCTGCGTGAGCTCGGACGTGTCGATGTGACGCTCGAACAGCGCCAGGGCTGCGTCGTAGTGCCGGCGCGAGTCCGCCGCGAGGCGTCCGCGCGTGCTCATGATGCGCGCCGCCGTCTCGTACGTGTCGAGATCGGTCGCGATGATGGGGAGGGTTGCGCCGACGCCGTCGATGAGCCGGTCGACCGACTCGGGCAGCGGGAACCCGCCGTTGATGACGATCGCCGACAGCGTCGGGAAGGTGCCCGACGCGTGCGCGAGCAGCGTCGCGAGCAGCACCTCGGCGCGGTCGGCCGGGATGACGACGACGGAGCGCTCGCTCAGGCGCGGCAGCACGTTCACCATCGACATCGCTCCGATGACGACTCCGAGCACCTCGCGTCCGAGCAGCTCGGCGTCGCCCTTGACGAGGGTGCCCTGCACCGCCTCGAGCACGCCGCGCACCGACGGCGACACGAGGAAGCGGTCCTCGGGCACGGCCCAGACCGGGACGTCCTTCGGCACGGCACCACGGACGGCGCCGATGATCTCGTCGAGACGGTCGCCGTCCGCGCGGTTGGCCACGACGGCGAACAGCTCCGCCCGGTCGCCGCGCAGCTCGGCGACGGCGAGCGAGGCGATCTGCCCCATCTCGTCGGGAGTACGGGCAGCCGAGGAACCGAGCTTCTCGCCCCCGCCCTGTCCCGCGCGGCCGCCGAGCACCAGCAGCACCGGCGCGCCGAGGTTCACGGCGATGCGGCCGTTGTAGCCCAGCTCGGCCGGCGAGCCGACATCGGTGTAGTCGCTGCCCATGATGACGACGGCGTCGCACTGCGCCTCGACGGCCTTGTAGCGCTCGACGATGCGCGAGAGGGCGGCATCCGGGTCGCTGCGCATGTCGTCGTACGTGACGCCGATGCAGTCGTCGTAGTCGAGATCGACGCCGTCGTGGTCGAGCAGCATCTCGAGCACGTAGTCGCGTTCGTCGGTCGAGCGCGCGATCGGGCGGAAGACGCCGACGCGCGGTGCGACGCGACTGAAGGCCTCGAGCACCCCCAGCGCGATGATCGACTTCGCGGAATGGCCTTCTGCGGACGTGATGTAGATGCTCTGAGCCACGGGTTCAGCCTAAGAGGAGAGGCCTGACCACGAGCCGGGAAAATCCCCCCGGGTCGTGGCGGCGAATGCCGCAGGCCACGACGGTGGGGAAAATTAAGACTCTCCGCGAACCCGGCAGAGCCTGGTTACCCTTGCTACGTTTCCGTCCTGGGGGAGTTGGCCTGGATGCCGCCTCGCGGAGAGCTGTCACCAGTCTAACCCGGAAGCTGAGTCCTCCCGTCACCGGAGCCGGTTAGGCTCTGCCGCAGACGCGCGCGACGCGGCGTGGCGCGGGGAACGAGGGGATCGCATGACGAACGACGGCACGCGGGCGGCTTTCGGCGCCGATCGGTTCGCCGCCACCACCGACGCGATCGCCGCCAGCATCGCCCGGGTCATCGACGGCAAGCCGGAGGCCGTGCGATCGGCGCTGGTGTGCCTGCTCGCCGAGGGGCATCTGCTGATCGAGGACGTGCCCGGCGTCGGCAAGACGATGCTGGCGCGAGCCCTCGCCGCGACCGTCGACGCGTCGGTGCGCCGCATCCAGTTCACTCCGGATCTGCTGCCCGGCGACGTCACCGGCGTCAGCGTCTTCAACCAGGCCGATCGCGAGTTCGAGTTCAAGCAGGGCGCGATCTTCGCCAACATCGTCATCGCGGACGAGATCAACCGCTCCTCCCCCAAGACGCAGTCGGCGCTGCTCGAGGCGATGGAGGAGCGCCAGGTGACCGTCGACGGGCGCACGCACCTCCTCCCCGCCCCGTTCCTGGTCGTCGCCACGCAGAACCCCCTCGAGATGGACGGCACCTACGCCCTGCCCGAGGCCCAGCGCGACCGGTTCATGATGCGCATCTCGATGGGCTACCCGGATGCGGCATCCGAGGCGCGCATGCTCCGTGATCGCGACAGCGTCAACCCGCTCTCATCCCTGTCGCCGGTCGTCTCGGCCGCCGACGTGCAGGACCTCATCGCGTGGGCGCGTCGCCTGCACGTCTCGCCCGCCATCGAGGAGTACGCGGTCGCGATCGCCCGGGCGACCCGCGACCACCCCGACCTGCGTCTGGGCGCGAGTCCGCGTGCCACGCTTCAGCTCGTGCGCGCCGCGAAGGTGTGGGCGGCGCTCGACGGCCGGCCGTTCGTCATCCCCGACGACCTCATCGCACTGCTGCAGCCCGTGTTCGCCCACCGCCTCATCCCGGCCCGCAGCAGCGGTGCCGCGCGCGGCCGCAGCGGCGCCGAGGTCGTCGACGCGGCTCTCGCGGCCATCGCGGCCGACGTCCCGGTGCCGCTGCCGGTGCGGTGATGTCCGGCAGGCCGACCCGCCCCGCGACCTCGACGGGGCCTGCGCGTCTCCTGGCGCCGCTGCGCCGCGGGTGGCCGCTGACGCTGCGCGGTGGCGGGGCCGTCGTCCTGGGGACGGGCGCGATCGTCCTCGCTCATGCCGTCGACGTCGCCGAGCTCGTCTACGTCGGCGTGCTGCTGCTGGTGACCGTCGTGCTGGCGTGGGTCTCACTGTGGTTCGTCCATCGATACGGCGAGGTCTCGCGCTCGTTCGCCCCCGATGTCGCGGCCGTCGGACGAGAGAGCGTCGTCACGGTTCACGTGTCGGCGCGCGCCGGGCTGCCGGGCGCGCTCGCGCGGTGGAGCGACATCCTGCCCGAGGGCATCGACGGCGACGCCACCGGTGTCGTCCCGGCGGGGTCGGCGGGACGGATGCGGCTGACCTACCGCCTCCGGCCGGCGCAGCGCGGCATCCGGGAGATCGGCCCGTTCCACCTGACGATCACCGATCCGTTCGGTTTCGCGCGCCGTCGCCTGCGACTCGGGAGCACCGAACCGGTGACCGTCACACCGGCGGTCGTCGCCTTGCCGCCCCTCGCCGAATACCCCGGTGAGGCCGGCGGCAGCCTGCACACGGCGACCCACCAGCTCGGCGAGGGCGCCGACAACCTCATCCCCCGCGCCTACGAGCCCGGCGACTCGATGCGACGCATCAACTGGCGGGCGAGCGCTCACCATGACGAGCTCATGGTGCGCCAGGAAGAGCAGGAGTCGACTCCCGAGGCCACCGTCGTGCTCGACCGCGCCGCGGCGCGGTGGTCGGCCGACGCGTCGCGGCCCGGCGTCGACGCGGCGTTCGAGGCGGCCGTGTCAGCGGCGGTCTCGGCGAGCGCCCGGCTCGCGCGCGAGGGCTACGACGTGACCGTGCTCGACACCGAGGGAGCGCTGCTGGGCGCCCCGGTTCCGGCCGGCGACACGGTCGCGGTCGAGCAGCTGAGCCTCGACCTCGCGACGGTCGTCGCCGGCGGCGAGGACCGCCTCCCGCTCGTTCCGCGGTTCTTCGCCGCGACCGTGGCAGGACCGGTCGTCATCGTCACCGCACGGGTGACCCCTGGCGACGTCACCGCGCTGTCGCCCCTCGTCGGCCACAGCGCGCTCCCCGTGCTGTGGGCGGCCGACACCACCGCCGACGTGTTCGCGCGCGCACGCGACGCCGGTTGGCGGGCGGCGCCCCTGAGCCCCGACCGCGACCTCGCCGATACCTGGCAGCTCGCCACCGAGCGGGGGACGACTCGTGCGGCGTTCTGAGGTGCGGCGGCCCGAGGTTCGCCGCAGCGGCCACGTGCGTCTGGCCCTGGCCCTCCTCGTCGCGATCGCGGCGGCGGTCCTTCCGCTGCTGCGCGTCGTCGCAGCCGGCCCCTGGCTCGCCGCGGCGGCCGCGGTCGTGGTCGCGATCCTCGGGACCGGCGCGGCGCTGCGGCGGCTGCGGACACCGGCGGTGCTCGTGACGCTCGCCGAGCTGCTGCTGGCCGGGGCGCTCGTGACCGCGATCTACTTCGGGGGCACCGCGCTGCTGCTGGTCATCCCCTCCCCCGGCACGATTGCCGAGCTGCCCGCGATCGCCGCGGGCGCGGCCGACCAGATCATCACGGGCGTCGCGCCGCTCGAGGTCGGCCGAGCGCTGGCGGTCGTCACCGTGTCCGCGCTGGCCGCGCTGACCGTCCTGCTCGACCACACGGTCATCACCGCACGGATGCCGCTGCTAGCAGCCGTCGCCCTCGTCGCGGTCTGGCTGATCCCGGCTCTGTCGGTGCCGGCACCCCTCGATATCGCGACGTTCGTCGCCTTCGCGGCATCCCTGCTGCTGCTCCTCCGCACCGAGACGCGTACGCGCGAGCGGGCACTGGTGGCCGCGGCGGCGTCGCGAACACCATCCGGGGCGGCCGCATCCGCGACGTCCGGACGCTCGTCGCGGACCGGGTCGGCGTTGGCCGCGGGCCTCGCGGTCGCCGCGATCGTCGCGACGGTCGCCGTCGTCCCCGAGCTGCCGCGGCCTGCGCCCCGTGTGGGCATCGGCACCGGACCGGCGACGACCATCAACCCCAATCTCGAGCTGGGCGACGACCTGCGGCGCCCCACCGAGGTCGAGGTGCTCACGACGCGCACCAATGCACCCTCGGCGCCGTACCTGCGCGCGACGACGCTCTCTCGCTTCGACGGCCGCGTCTGGGAGCCCGACCGCGACGAGACCGCGCCGCTCACGCCCGAGGCCCTCGGGCCCGTCGTCGCCGATCCCGACATCCGGATCACCGAGTACCGGACGACGGTGGCGATCACCCAGCTGTCGTCGACGTGGCTGCCGATCCCGTCGCCGGCCGTGCGCGTCGACGATCTCGCCGGCTCGTGGGCGGCGATGCCGAGCAACCGGACGGTCATCGGCGACGGCGCCGACACGCAGGGCCAGGAGTACGTCACCACGACGCACGTCGTGCGCCCGACGCTCGAGCAGATCCAGGCAGCCGGCACGACCGCCGAGGGGCTGTCCGAGTCCGTCACGCAGCTTCCCGAGGCCATGCCGCCGTCGATCGAGCGCACCGCGCGTGAGATCACCGCGGGCGAGGTCACCGCATACGACCAGCTCGCCGCGCTGCAGCGGTGGTTCCGCGGATCGGACTTCCGCTACTCGCTCGACGCGCCCGTGGCCGACGGCTTCGACGGCTCGGGCGTCGACGCGATCGCCGACTTCCTCGAGGTGCGCAGCGGCTACTGCGTGCACTACGCCTCGGCCTTCGCCGTCATGGCGCGCACGCTGGGGATGCCCTCGCGCATCGTCGTGGGCTACCTGCCGGGCAGCCTCACGGGGCGATCGGTCGACGGCGAGAGCGTCGCGTCCGTCATGAGCTCGCAGCTGCACTCGTGGCCCGAGGTGTATTTCGCGGGCATCGGCTGGGTCCCGTTCGAGCCGACGAACAGCCTGGGCGCGCCGCCGACGTATCAGCGCTCGACGCAGCCGGTCCCCGACGACGGCGGCGAGGACGTCACGCCCGATCCGGCGCCCCAGCCCACGGCGTCGGCCGCGCCCAGCGATGCGGCTGCGCCGAGCCCGGCGACCACCGCGGCTCCCGGGACGACGTCGCCGACGCCGTCCGTCGCCGTGGCGCTGCCGTACGCCGGAGTCGTCCTCGGCGCCGTCGCCCTGCTGCTCCTCCCGGCACTGCTGGCCGCAGTGCGCCGCCACCGCCAGCTCTCCGCCGCCCGCGGCGGGAACATCCTGGCGGCCTGGCAGCTCGTCCGCGACAGTGCCCGAGACGTCGGACTGCCGCTCTCGGACGCCGAGAGCCCCCGCGCGCTGGGGACGCGGTTGTCGGCCCTGCCTGCGGTGCCCGCCGAGCGCGTCGCCGCGCTGGTCGATGCCGTCGAGCGCGCCGGCTTCGGCCGTCCCGGCGACGGCATGGACATCTCGGCGGGCGGCGCGGCCGCGGCCGATGCGGCCGAGGTGCGTCGGGGACTTCTCGCCTCGGTGTCGACCCCGCGGCGCCTGACGGCGATCCTGCTGCCGCGGACCCTCGTCCGCGCCTGACCGCGCCACCGCGCAAGGGAGGCTCTCACGCGAGACGGGCCGGCCCGGAGAATCCGGACCGGCCCGTTTCAGGCGCAGCGGCGATCAGGCGCGCGCGGTCTGCTCGAGCTCGTCGGCGCTGTCGTCGGCGAACGGGTCGCCCGAACGCTCGGCGTCGTACAGCTCGCCGTCGAGGATGCCCTCGCGCTTGGCGACGATCGTCGGCACGAGCGCCTGACCGGCGACGTTGACGGCGGTGCGGCCCATGTCGAGGATGGGGTCGATCGCCAGCAGCAGGCCGACGCCCTCGAGCGGCAGTCCCAGCGTCGTGAGCGTCAGGGTGAGCATGACCGTCGCGCCGGTCGTGCCCGCGGTGGCGGCCGAGCCCACGACCGACACGACGACGATCAGCAGGTACTGCACGAACGACAGCTCGAGGCCGAAGAACTGGGCGACGAAGATCGCGGCGATCGCGGGGTAGATCGCGGCGCAGCCGTCCATCTTGGTCGTGGCACCGAAGGGCACCGCGAACGAGGCGTACTCGCGCGGCACACCGAGGTTGCGCTCGGTCACGCGCTGCGTCAGCGGAAGGGTGCCGATCGACGACCGCGACACGAACGCGAGCTGCACCGCGGGCCACACACCCGAGAAGTACTGACGGATCGACAGGCCGTGAGTCTTCAGCAGCACGGGATACACGACGAACAGCACGAGGGCGAGGCCGACGTAGATCGCCACGGCGAACCACAGCAGCGTCGTCAGCTTCTCCCACCCGTAGGTCACGACGGCCGAGCCGATGAGGCCGAGCGTTCCGATCGGGGCGATGCGGATGATCCACCACAGCACGCGCTGGACGACCTTGAGCGCCGACTCGGTGAACGACACGAACGCCTCGGCCCGGGCGCCGAGCTTGAGCGCGGCGATGCCGATCGCGGCCGAGATCACGATGATCTGCAGGACGTTGTAGCCGACGCTCGACGATGCGGCGCCGGTGTCGGGGTCGATCGAGGTCGAGACCGTGAGCCCGAGGAAGTTCTGCGGGATGAGGCCCGTGAGGAAGCTCCACCACGAACCGACGTTCGAGGGCGTGTCGGGGGTGAGCTGGCCGGCGTCGACGCGCGCGCCCGGCTGGATGGTGACACCGAGCACGATGCCGATCGTCACGGCGATGAGGGCGGTGATGGCGAACCACAGCAGGGTCTGCCCGGCCAGCCGCGCGGCGTTGGTGACGTTTCGCAGCTGCGTGATCGAGGCGACGATCGCGAGGAAGATCAGCGGCACGACCGCCGTGCGCAGCAGCGTGACGTAGCCGCTGCCGATCGTCGAGAGCGTGGCGGCGAGCCCGTTCGGGTTGCCTTCGGCGTCGGGCCCGAGCTGGCGTGCGAGCAGGCCGAGCAGCACGCCGGCGATGAGGGCGATGGTGATCTGGAAGCCGAACGAACGGTAGAACGGCTTCTTCCGCTTGGCGGGGGCCGGACTCTTCGAGGTGGCAGAACTCATGGTGATGCTCCTGAGGGGATGTCGTCGCGATGGCGACCCACCGACGCTAAACCCTTCGCGGGGTGGTGAGGGTCATATGACCCTTCGTGACGCCTCGAAACGCTCCCCATCGTCGCATTCGCGACTCCGTCGCGCTGATCCCTGCCGGACCGGCCGGCGGGGACCGGCATCCGGCCCCGCAGGGCCGATGATGACCGGGTGACCCTCGATCTCGACGAGCTCCTCGCTCCCCCGACCCCGACCGCCGCGGCCGCCCTCGAGACGCTGCAGCGCTGGTCTTCGCCGGCCCTCGTGGCCCACGGCCTCCGGTCGTGGGCCTGGGCCCGGCTGCGCGCCGACGCGCTGTCGCTGCCGTACGACGCCGAGCTGCTCTTCGTCGCGGCGATGCTGCATGACCTCGGCGTGACGCCGTCCTTCGACGCCCACGAGGTCGCGTTCGAGTCCGCCGGCGGTGCGGCAGCCTGGGCGTTCGCGGCCGGGGCCGGCTGGTCATCCGAGCGCCGCGAACGGGTGCGCGAGGTCATCGAGCGCCACATGTGGCTGAGCGTCGACCCCGACCAGGATGCTGAGGGGCACCTGCTCGAGGTCGCGACGAGCCTCGATGTGTCGGGCGTCGCGCCCGAGCTGTGGGACGGCGACGTGCTGCGGGCCGTCACGGCGCGGCATCCGCGGCAGGGCTTCACCGCAGAGTTCGCCGGATGCATCCACGCGCAGGCCACCCGTAAGCCGACGACCGCCGCCGCCCGCCTCGACGCGTCGCAGCGCATCGTGTCGGGCGGCGAGGTGTGGGCGGGCATCCTCGATGGGCCCAGCGGTGCCGGCGACTGAGCGAGCGCCCGCCTGACGCGACAGAGCGCCACCCCCGAGGGAGTGGCGCTCTGCTGTTCGTGGCGGAAGTGACAGGATTTGAACCTGCGAGGCGAGTTACCCCGCCTACATGGATTCCAGCCATGCTCCTTAGGCCGCTCGGACACACTTCCGTCCGCGAGTTTACCAGTCCCGGCGGTGCGTTCCCGCCGCGGGACCGTCGGCACCCCCGGACTAGGCTCGCTGTGTGACTGACTCCTCTCTCGTCCTGGTCGCCAACGCGGGCGACAACAGCATCAGCGTGTTCCGCCTCGCGGCTGAGTCGCTCGAGCGCCTCGCCGTCACGGCAGACCTCCCGGGAACGGGCACCTTCGCCGTCGACACCGCACGTGACCTCGTCTACGCGGGTGTGAAGGGCGACCCCGCGGCGATCGTCACGCTTGCGCTCGACCGCGAGACGGGAACCCTCACCCCGCGCTCGCGCTTCGCGCTGCCCGGCGGGTCGGTCAGCTACATCGCCCTGACCCGCGACGGCTCGGCGCTGCTCGCCGCCTCGTACGGCGGCGACTACGGCATCGTCGCGCCGATCGTCGACGGCGTCGTGGGTGAGCCGACCGGCCGCGTGGAGTTCTCGAAGCTGCATTCCGTGCTTCCCTCGTCCGACGGCCGGTTCGTCTACTTCGTGTCGCTGGGCGATGACCTCATCGCCTCGTACGCCCTCGGCGACGACCTGATGCTCACTCCCGTCGGCACCGTCGCCGCGCCCGCCGGCAGCGGTCCGCGTCACCTCGTGCTGACCGAAGCCCAGGACGCCGTCTACGTCATGACCGAGTACTCCGGCGAGGTCCTCCACTACGGCCGCGACCGCGAGACCGGTGCCCTCGAGCTGCGCTCGCAGGCCGCTGCCGTCGACCCGGCGGCCGGGCTCGTCCGTGGCGAGATCGGAGCCGACCCCGTCGCCCACCACGCGGTGTGGGGCGCCGACATCCACCTCGGCGCCGGCGAGCGGCATCTCTGGACCTCCGAGCGCTCGACCAGCTCGCTCGGTGCGGTCCCCGTGACCGGCGACGGGACGGTCCGCCCCGTCGAGACGTTCATCCCCACCGAGCCCCAGCCGCGCGGGTTCGCCGTCTCGCCGAGCGGCGACCGGCTCGTCGCCGCCGGAGAGCGGTCGACGACGATCTCGCTGTATGCCGTCGACGGCGCCGAGCTGACGCTGCTGCAGCAGGCCGAGACCGGCGCGGGAGCGAACTGGGTGCGGTTCGTCTGAACCCGCCCCGCGGCCGACGCGGGTACCGTAGGTAAGGTGACCCTTTCTTCCCGCACGGCTCCCCGCGTCCCTCGTCCGAGCATCGACCTCGAGGTCGTCGCGACCGAACGGCTCTCGGCCGACCTGGTCCGGGTGACGCTGGGCGGGCCCGGGATGGCGGCGTTCGAGAACCGGCCCGAGACCGACAAGTACGTCAAGCTGAAGTTCACCACGCCGGCGCCGGAATCGGCCCCCGTGACCCGCACGTACACCGTGCGCCGCGTCGACCCTGTGGCCGGCACACTCGACATCGACTTCGTCGTCCACGGCGACGAGGGGCTCGCAGGCCCCTGGGCGGCACGTGCGCAAGTCGGCGACACGATCGCGCTTCTGGGGCCGGGCGGAGGCTACACGCCGGATGCCGCCGCCGACTGGCACCTGCTCGCGGGAGACCTCTCGGCACTGCCCGCGATCGCGGCGACCCTCGAGGCGCTGCCCGCGGACGCGGTGGGCCGCGCGTTCATCGAGGTGGACTCCGATGACGCGATCCTGCCGCTGACCGCCCCGGCGGGCGTCGAGGTCGAATGGGTCGTCGACGCGACGCATGACCCCGAGGCGCTCGCAGCGGTGGTGCGCCAGTGCGACTGGCGCACGGGCGACGTCCAGGTCTTCGCCCACGGCGAGCGCGAGTCGATGAAGGCGCTGCGGCGCGTGCTCTTCGACGAGCGCGGACTGGACCGCGCGGGGGTGTCGCTGTCGGGCTACTGGGCGCGCGGGCGCACCGAGGACCGGTTCCAGGCCGAGAAGCGCGAGCCCATCGGGCAGATCATCTGATCGCGCCCGTCCCTCTCGACGGGGAATGCCCGCGCGACCTGTCCGGTTGAGCCCGCCATGACGACAGTGGGAATCATCGGAGCAGGACACATCGGCAGCGCTCTCGCGGAGGGTCTCGTCGCACGCGGCTACGACGTCGTGATCGCGAACTCCCGCGGGCCCGAGACGCTCGCGGACCTCGTGGATCGGCTGGGTGCGCACGCTCGCGCGGCGAGCGCCCGCGAAGCCGCGGAGGCCGCGGACTGGGCGGTCGTGACGGTACCGCTCAAGGCGCTCGGCGACATCCCGGCCGAGCCCCTGGCCGGCAAGATCGTGCTCGACACGAACAACTACTACTGGGAGCGCGACGGCCGCATCGCCGAACTCGACGACAAGCTGACGACGACGTCCGAGATGGCGCAGCGCCACTTCGCCGACGCGAAGGTCGTCAAGGCGTTCAACCACATCCCGGCCGCCGACATCACCACCGACGGCTCCCCCGCCGGCACGCCCGGCCGCCGGGCCCTCGCCACCGCGAGCGACCACCCCGACGCCGTGGCGCACGTGACCGCGCTCTACGACGAGTTCGGCTTCGACACCGTCGACATCGGCTCACTCGCCGAGAGCTGGCGCGTCGAGCGCGACCAGCCCGCCTACGTCGTGCGACAGGACGCCGACGAGCTCCGGGCCAACCTGGCGCGCGCGGAGCGCTGATGCCTCGCCGCTAGGCGCGGCATCCCCGTGCCCGGCTCGACGGCGCCGGCCCTCACCAGCCCATCGAGCCGGGCACGCCCTTGAACGGTCCCGCGAGGTTCGCGGTGACCCAGCCGCCGTAGAAGCCGCCCGGCTGCGGGGTGACGACCTCGCCGTCCACTGTGCAGCGGTCCATTTCTCCCGCGTACACCGCGACGTGTCCGACGAGCTCCTGGTAGCCGGGCGCCGGGTCGGGGTAGCCCCACGCCGCGCGTGCCGCCACGGCGGTGCCGCGCACGACGTCGAAGTACTCGGCCGCCCCCTTGAACTCGCAGAACGACGAGCCCGCCGTCGGCACGAGCGAGCCCGGCACGAAAGCCGCGGCCGGCAGGTAGTACACCGGCGGGTGGCTGGTCTCGAGTACGCGCACGACGTCGTCGGTGTCGACGATCGTCACCGCGGCGAAGTCGATCGTCACGCGCGCGGAGATGCGCTCGAGACGCGGCGGGCGCGGATAGTCCCAGACGGACTCCTGACCGGGGCCGACGGGGTCGGGAACGGGGCGACGCATGCGACCACGCTACGCGCGGGAGCCCGCCCCGCGGCTGAGAGAGCGCCGAGCCCGCAGCGCCCCGATCGCGCGGGCGACGACACGCCAGCCCACCAGCACGGCGAACAGGGTGAGGGTCGCGACGACGACGAACGGCAGGGCCGTGCCCTGACCGGATGCCGCGCGCAGCAGCATCCCGCCCGCGACCGTCACCGCGGCGAGGCCGAGCCCGGTCCGCACCGGTGCCGCCGGTGCGCGCCAGCCCCGCACGACGAGCCACCCGACGAGGAGGGCGACCAGGAAGGGCCACGAGGTCTGCCACAGGCCCGCGAGGACATCGGAGTCGTGGCTGGCTCGCCCCGCGGCGGCGAAGGCGACGACGAGGACGACATCGAGCAAGAGGGCGAGGACCATGCCCCCATCCTCTCCGGCCGTGGCCGAGAGCGGGGTGCATGTGGCCCGCGGCATCCGGTCGTTCTTAGACTCGGGAGGGCGTCCCTCGCGCCGTGCGCCGGACGCGCCGACAGATCCGAGGCCCATGTCTTCTTCCGCCGCCCCGACGCCCACCGCCGCTTTCCGCGCCGCACGGGACTCCCTGCTCGACCACGCCCACGACCCGCAGGCCGCCCACGCCGGGTTCGCCTGGCCCGAGGTCGGCGCTCACTTCAACTGGGCCGTCGACTGGTTCGACGCCGTCGCCGCGGGCAATGACCGCATCGCGCTGCACGTCGTCGACGAGGACGGCACCGAGTCACGGGTCACGTACGACCGGATGCGCTCGCGCTCCAACCGCGTCGCCAACTGGCTGACGCAGCTGGGCGTCGGGCGCGGTGATGCCGTGATGCTCATGCTCGGCAACCGGGTCGAGCTGTGGGAGGCGATGCTGGCGATCCTCAAGATCGGCGCGATCATCCTGCCCACGTCCGTCGTTCTCGGCACCGAGGACCTCGCCGAGCGGGTCGAGCGCGCGGGCATCCGGGCCGTCCTGGCCGACGAGACGGATGCCGCGAAGTTCGACGGCATCCCGGGCGACTTCGGACGCGTCGTGGTGGGCGGCGAGCGGCCCGGCTGGCAGGGCTTCGCGGCCGCGGCGGCGGCCTCGGACGCTGCCCCGGGCATCGTCGTCGACTCCGATGACCCCGCGCTGATCTACTTCACCTCGGGCACGACCTCGCGGCCGAAGATGGTCGTGCACACGCACGTCAGCTACCCGGTCGGGCATCTGTCGACGACTTACTGGATCGGCGTACGCCCCGGTGACGTGCACATGACCATCAGCGCACCCGGCTGGGGCAAGCACGCCTGGAGCCTGTTCTTCGCGCCGTGGATCGCCGAGGCGACGATCTTCGTCTACAACTACGCACGCTTCGACGCGGCGGCGCTCGTCGACCAGCTCGATCGCAACGCGGTCACGACGTTCTGCGCGCCGCCGACCGTGTGGCGCATGCTGATCCAGGCCGACCTCGAGAATCGTCCGCGCGCCCTGCGCGAGCTGCTGTCGGCCGGCGAGCCGCTCAATCCCGAGGTCATCGCGACGATCGACCGCTGGTGGGGCCTGCCCATCCGCGACGGCTACGGCCAGACCGAGCTGACCGCCGTCGTCGGCAACACGCCGGGCGTTGCGCTGAAGCCAGGAGCGATGGGCCGGCCGCTGCCGGGCAACGATGTCGTACTCATCGATCCGTTGACCGGACGCATCGGCGACGAGGGTGAGATCTGCCTGCCGACGGCCCCGACGCGCCCGCTGAACCTGACCCCCGGCTACCTCGGCGAACCCGAGCGCACGGCGCGCGTCGATCACGACGGCTACTACCACACGAGCGACGTCGCGACCCGGGATGCCGACGGCCAGCTGACCTTCGTCGGGCGCACCGACGACGTGTTCAAGGCGAGCGACTACAAGGTCTCGCCGTTCGAGGTCGAGTCCGTCCTGCTGACCCACCCGGCCGTTGCCGAGGCGGCCGTGGTGGGAGCTCCGGACGCGGTGCGGCTGAACGTCGTCAAGGCCTACGTCGCGCTCGCGGCGTCGTGGGAGCCCTCGCCCGAGACGGCCCGCGCGATCCTCGCCCACGCGCGCGAGCACATGGCGCCGTACATGCGCGTGCGCCGCATCGAGTTCTTCGAGCTGCCGAAGACGATCTCGGGCAAGATCCGCCGTGTCGAGCTGCGCGATCGCGAGATCGCCGCGACCGACGAGCGCATCGAGACCGAGTGGCGCGAGAGCGACTTCCCCGATCTCAAAGGCTGACCTCACGCAACCCCTGGCTGACGCACAGCGAGCGGGCTGAGACTGGAGGCATCCCGTCAGCCTCAGCCGAAGGAGCTTCCGTGCCGCAGAACGTCGCCGAACAGATCGTCGCCCAACTGGTGGATGCGGGGGTGAAGCGCATCTACGGCATCGTCGGCGACTCGCTCAACCCCATCGTCGACGCGGTGCGACGAACGGGCGGTTCGGCCGAGGGCGGCATCGACTGGATCCATGTCCGGCACGAAGAGGCAGCGGCGTTCGCCGCCGCGGCCGACGCCGAGCTGACCGGCGAGCTCGCCGTCTGCGCCGGCAGCTGCGGTCCCGGCAACCTGCACCTCATCAACGGCCTCTACGACGCGCAGCGGTCGGGCGTCCCCGTGCTCGCGATCGCCAGCCACATCCCCAGTGTCCAGATCGGATCGGGCTACTTCCAGGAGACCCACCCGGAGCGGCTGTTCACCGAGTGCAGCGACTACTGCGAGATGATCCTGACGCCCGAGCAGTCGCCGCGCGTCGTCGGGTCCGCCATCCGCCACGCGACGGCCGGGTCGGCGGTGTCGGTCATCGTGCTACCCGGCGACCTCGCCGAACACCACGCTCGCGGAAACGCCGCGCCCTTCGTTCCCGCGCGGCCGGGCCGTGTCGCTCCCGACGCCCGTACGGTCGCCGAGCTGGCAGCCGCCATCGACGGCGCCGAGAAGATCGCGCTGTTCGTCGGCGAGGGGGCGCGCGACGCGCGCGACGAGGTCATCGCGTTCGCGGAGCACCTTCAGGCGCCGATGGGCCACTCCCTGCGCGGCAAGCAGTGGATCCAGTACGACAACCCCTACGACGTCGGCATGTCTGGCCTGCTCGGCTACGGGGCGATCGATCACGCGATGCACGAGGCCGATCTGCTGGTGCTGGTGGGAACCGATTTCCCCTACGACCAGTTCCTGCCGGACGGCGCGAAGACGACCATCGCTCAGATCGACGTCGACGCCCGCCGCCTCGGCCGCCGGGCCTCTGTGACCCACCCCGTCCACGGCGACGTCGGCCTCACCCTGGCCGCTCTGCGCGCCCGGACCTCCGCCAAGACCGACGATCGCTTCCTCGAGCACACGCGCACGCGCTACCGGAAGGCGATGAAGGACTCCGTCGCGACCTACACCGACTCGGACGCGCGGCCGATCCATCCCGAGCGCGCCATGACCGCGATCGATCGCGCCGCCGCGCATGACGCGATCTTCACCGCCGACACGGGCATGGGCAACGTCTGGCAGGCGCGCTACGTCACGCCCACGCCGCAGCGCCGCCTGCTCGCCTCGTGGCGGCACGGCTCGATGGCCAACGCGCTCCCCCACGCGTTCGGCGCGCAGCTGGCCTACCCCGACCGCCAGGTCATCGCGATCGCGGGCGACGGCGGGCTGTCGATGCTGCTGGGCGAGCTGATCACGGTCGCCGCCTATGACCTGGCGCTCAACGTGTTCGTGTTCAACAACTCGACGCTGGGCATGGTCAAGGCCGAGATGCTCGTCGCCGGCTTCCCCGACTTCGGCGTCGATGTGCCGATGGTCGACTTCGCCGCGGTCGGCACCGCCCTGGGCTTCCATGCCCGGCGCGTGACCGACCCGGCGGATCTGGATGCCGCCGTCGCGGCCGCCCTGAGCCACCGCGGGCCGTCGCTGGTCGACATCGTCACCGATCCCGACGCACTGTCGATGCCGGCATCGATCACGGCGGAGCAGGTGGCCGGGTTCGGGATGTCGATGGCGAAGATGGTGCTCGGCGCGAAGGACTCCGGCGGCGTCGGGGCCGTCATCGACACCGCGAAGTCGAACATCAAGCACATCCGGAGCCTCTGAGCCCGCGGCCGGACCGGCCGTGCCTCCGTCTGACGATACGTCCGTCGGAGGCGCGGGGCCGGTGTCGCCTCGACGTCGGGTCGCGACGACACCGGCCCCGTCGGTCCGGCGAACGTATCGGGTCAGACCAGGTCGGTCGGCAGCGGGAAGCGCAGCACCGCCGCCACCGGTGCCCCGTCGGGCAGGTCGGTGCTGCGCACCGCACGCACCCGGCCGCCGGAGCGCAGCACGCGCGCGGCGATCTCGTCGAGGACGGCGTAGGTGCCGGGGCCGGCGTCCGGCGCGCGGGTGATGTGCCCCGTGTCGTCGATGACACCTTCCTGCTCGAACCCCACGTCGAACAGCAGCTCCTCGACGGCCGCCGTACTCGCGGCCACGGCCGTCTCGCGCACCGACGACGTGGCGAGCCCCTGGGCACGCAGCGACCCGAAGCGCTCGCGCCACGCGGCGAGCTCGCCGTGCTCGTGCGCGTCGAGCACCTCGCGGGCTGCCCGCTCGAGATCGGCGTCCGACAGCGAGTCGGGGTGAGCGTGGATGCCGCGCTCGAGCAGCACGCGGTGCGTGTTGACCGCGCGGTAGGCGGGCTCGAGGTCCTGCGAGGCGGCGAGGATCAGCGGCACGTCGGCCGGCACGACCCGGACGACCGCGTCCTGCACGATGCGACTGAATTTCTCGCGCTCGATGCGGTCGCCGGTCGTCCCCTGCGGCCGCGGCATATCGCGCTGACCGTCCGTCGTCGTGTGCTCGAGAGCGGCCCATAGGTCGTCGGGCAGCTCGATCGCGCGCTCGGTCAGGCCCTGGTCGGGGCCGATCTCGCTCAGGCGTGCGCCGTCACGCGACAGCCGGACGATGAACGCCCGGCGCGGGAAGGTCACGGCCCGCAGCAGCGGACCCGCGTCGAAGCGGTCGCCCACGGCCGCGCGGGCGTCGAGGCGACTGGGCAGCCGGAAGGCGGCGATGCGGCCGGGCGCGGCGAAGACCACGATCGAGCGCGACTGGCTCTGCCAGAACTCCTCGTCGTCGACGAGCGCGCGCAGCGACGCGATCACGCCGTCGCGCTCCTCAGCCGGCACGTCGGTATCGGCGAGCTGGCGCGCGGCTTCGTCGATGCCCTCGCGCAGCTGCAGCTGGGCGAGGCGCCGGTCGGACGGAATCGGCGACGACGGCGCGACGATCGTCACACTCGCCGGATGCCGCGCATCGATGAGGTCGAGAAGGGTCGCGGTATCGGGAAGATCTGATGCCAACATCGCCACAGGCTACGCGGGGGCGCCCGTGCCGCGTCGAGGGGTTGCGAGCGTCCGGTGATGCCGGTAGACGCGACCCCGCCGACGTGTCAGCCGAGGAACTCCCACGGGTCGAACGCCTCGATCGGGATGACGCGGACGCGCGGCAGCGGTGCGTCGAAGGCGTGCGCGTCGTACTCGAGGTCGAAGAACTCCACCCCCGGCAGCGCCGTCAGCTCACTGCTGCGGAACTCCGCGAACGCCAGGACGCCGACGCGACGGTCGGGGCCCGTGAGCGCGGCGACCTCACCGACGAAGTCGCGGTCGTGGCTGACGAGCACGACGTCGTCCGCGCGATCCTTCAGCGCCGCGAGCGTGCGCTGGATGGCGATGTCGACGACCTTCTCGTCCGCATCGCCCGACAGCGGCACCGGCTTGTAGCCCAGCGCGAGCAGGGCCTGCACGAACGACATCGGCAGGTGGTTGCTGGCGTTGAGGAAGAACAGGCCGCGTGCCGGCTGCTGCCATTGGTCGTCGACGAACTGCAGCAGTCGATCCCACCGCGGACGCTCGTCGGGCAGGGGACGCCGCCCCAGAATCGACTGTCCGAGTGTCGCGTCGATGTTCTCGCCGTCGACGAGCAGCCACGTCACGCGTTCGGTCACCGGGTCCCCTGTTCGTAAAAGTCGTCCTCGAACGCTATCAACTCCGCGCTCACCCGCCGGGCGTCAGGGCGACGCGGACGAGTCGGTCGTCGCCGGCCGCAGCGTTGCCGCGACCGTCGGTGTTGCCGGTGAGCAGCCACAGCTCGTCACCGGCGACGACCGCGTCGCGGACGCGCCCGAGCTCGCCCTGCCACAGCGCGACCGGCGCGCCGACCGCGCCGGAGTCGGCGACGTCGACCTGCCACACTCGCTCGCCGCGCAGGCCGGCGACGAAGACGGTGTTGCCGCGGGCGGCGATGCCGCTGGGGCTTGCCTCATCGGGTGTCCACGTCACGACCGGCGAGACGTAGCCCGCCTCATCCGAGGTGCCCTCGTGCACGGGCCAGCCGTAGTTGCCGCCGGCCTCGATGCGATTGAGCTCGTCGAACGTGTCCTGGCCGAATTCGCTCGCCCACAGCGTGCCGTCCTGCGTCCACGCCATGCCCTGCACGTTCCGATGACCGAGCGAGTACACCGGCGACTCGAACGGGTTGCCCGGCGCGGGTTCCCCGTCGGGCGTGAGACGCAGGATCTTGCCGCCGAGCGAGTCGAGGTCCTGCGCGGCATCCGGGTTGCCGGCGTCCCCCGTGGCGACGTAGAGCAGCCCGTCGGGACCGAACGCGATACGCCCGCCGTTGTGCACGCGGTCGCGCGGGATGCCGTCGATGACGACCTCGGGGTCGCCGAGGCGCCGATCGCCGCGTTCGCCCTCGAGCGGCATCCGGACGACCCGGTTGTCGTCGGCCGTCGTCACGTACGCGTAGAGCGAGGCTTCCTCGTCCCCATCCGGCTCGGCCGTGTCGGGCACGGCGATGCCGAGCAGGCCGCCCTCGCCGACCGGGGCGGTCAGGTCGACCCGGCCGACGACGCGGGGCGCGGCGCCCGGATCGACCTCGAGCACGTCACCGGTGTCGCGCTGGCTGACCAGCTGCGTGCCGTCGGGCATCACCACGACCGACCAGGGCACCTCGAGCTGCGTCACGATGTCGACCGGATGCCCCGACGGCCGCCACGTCGTGGCGTCGGCGACCGGCGTCGTTGCGACGGGGCTCGGGGTGGGCGGGGGCGTCGTCGGAACGGGCTCGGTCGGCGCCGCGCACCCCGAGAGGAGCATGACCGACGAGACGAGAGCCGAGGCCGCCAGCGCCGGCCGGACCGTGACCGACCGACGACGGATGCCGCGAGGACCGAAGCGCTTCATCGCTTCAGGCTACGGCGCGCCGAGGATCGCCGCAGCGTCCTGCGCCCAGCCGAAAGCGACGCTCGGGTGGACCAGCGCAGCCGGATCGTCGGAGCGGGCGAGCACCGTCACGACGACGGGCGCCGCGCCCTCGCGCTCGAGGTACCAGGAGCCGGCCATCACGCCGATCGAGCTGCCGCCCTTGAAGGCGACATAGCGCCACGGGTCGCCGAACTCGACTCCGGGGTTGGCCGAGAGGATGTCGCGCAGCGGCGCACCGGCGGGCGTGGTCGCCCGCTCCTGCAGCGCCGCGTGCGCCGCCGTCAGGTCGTCGGCGGTCGCGAACCAGTCGACGCCGTCGCGCCAGGCCGGCTGCGCTCCGCTCAACGCCGCAGCGTCCGGGACGCCCGCCGGGAGTCGCTCGAGCACCGCACGCCGAGCATCGGCGTCGCCCGCCGCGCCGTCCCACAGCGTCCGGAGGTCGCCGTCGCCGAGCAGCAGCCAGAAGAGCTCGCGGGTGGTCGGGAAGGGGGTGTTCAGCGACGGGTCGGAATGCCCCATCGCCGCCATCGCGCGTTCGACGGCGTCCCGTCCCACCGCGCGGATGAGGGCGTCGGTGGCGGTGTTGTCGCTGATGGCGATCATCTTCTCGGCGGCCTCGCGGACGGTCACCGTCGCGCCGTCCGGCAGGTTCTGCAGCTCACCGCTCGGCAGGCTGCGCACCTGCGCATCGATCACCAGCGCGTCCTCCCAGGCCAGCCGCCCGCCGTCGACGGCATCGGTGACGGCCCCGAGCACCCACAGCTTGAAGATCGATCCGATCGGGGCGGCCCCTGGGCGTCCGAACGACTGCAGCGTCGCGCCGCCGACCTCGGCGACCTGCACCGTCGCGGCGAACGGAGCCGACTCGACCTGCTCGCGCAGCTCCTCCCAGGATTGCGCCGGTTCGCGCTCGGGCGCCGCCGGAGCGAACAGAAGCCCGTCGATGAGCTCGTCGGTGGTCACGGAGATCGTCATGTCGTACGTCACCTCGGCCGAGGCGATCGTGACGCGGGCCCGCTGTTCGTCGCCCTCGTACCCGGTGGGCGTCCACGGTGCGGCGGCCTGCAGCTGCACGAGCACCGTCTGCAGATCGGCGGCGGGAAGCTGCTCGAGGGTCGTGGGATCGAAGCGCCGCTCGATCTCGTCGATGCTCGGGTCCTCGTCGGCGTTGATCTCGTCGACCGCCCACTGCGCCTGGGCGCCGGCGGGCGAGTCCGGGATCTCGACGGCGGCGGGCGGCGTCGGTCCCGTCGCGGCGTCCGGGGGCGCGCAGGCGGCGAGCGCGGTGGCGACCAGGGTGACGGCCGCGGCGGCCGAGGCGACGCGAGTCGAGGGGCGGCGGACGAGCGGAGGACGCAGCGGGACAGTCACGCTTCGAGCCTGCCGCCTCCGGCGTCGCAGCGCCTCCCCCGCACGGCGGAGCCCGTCGTCCCGGCGGATTCTGAGGAGGCCCCCAGTAGCGTGGAGCGCGTGGACCCGATCGTCGCGACATTCCTGATCCTCGCCGCCGCGATCGTCGCGTTCCTCTCCGCCCGCGTCCCTCTGGAGATCGTGGCCGTGGGAGTCGCGCTGGCGCTGTGGGCGACGGGGGTCCTGACCCTACCCGAAGCCCTCGCCGGATTCGGCGACCCGACCGTGCTGTTCATCGCGAGCTTGTTCGTGCTGGCCAGCGCGCTCGACACCAGTGGGGTCACCCGGTGGGTCGGCAGCGTGATCCTCGCCCGGGCGGGCACGCGGCGCGGCCGAATCCTGCTCTGGGTCGGCGGCATCGTCGCGGTCCTCACCGCGCTCATCAGCATCAACGGGGCCGTTGCGGCCCTCATCCCGGTCGCCGCGGTCATCGCCCGGCGGGCAAAGGTGCCGACGTCCCAGCTCATGATCCCGCTCGCCTTCGTCGCTTCGGCCGCATCTCTGCTGACGCTGACCGGTACCCCCGTCAACGTCGTCGTATCAGACCTCGCCGCGACCGAGGCAGGCCGCCCCTTCGGCTTCTTCGAGTTCGCGCTGGTCGGCATACCGCTGGTGGCCGCCACGATCGCCGTCATCATCGTCCTCGGCCCCCGGCTGCTGCCGCACCATGGTCCGGACGCGGCGCCCGCCACGCACACGGAACGCGAGACCGAGACCCTTTCGCTGCTGCCCGAGTCGGTGCGGACCGGCGCCGTCACCACCGTGACGGACACGCGATTGGGCCGCGGATCGCGCCGCACCCTCGTCATCACGGCGGCGATGGTCGTGCTGCTCGCAACCGGCGTCGCGCCGCCCGCGGTGGCGGGCCTGGCCGCCGCCGCCGCGGTCGTCGCCACGCGCGTCGTGCGACTGCCCGACCTGTACCACGGCATCTCGTGGACGACCCTCGTGCTCATCGCCGGCATGATCCCGCTGTCGGTCGCTTTCCTCGAGACGGGCGCGGCCGACGTCGTCGCCGCCGGGCTGCTCTCGGTCGTCGGCGAGGCCGACCCTCACCTGGCTCTCCTCGTCGTCTGCGTCGCGGTCGTGGTGCTGGGGCAGTTCATCTCCAATGTCGCCACCGTCCTGATCATCGCTCCGGTCGCCGCCTCGATCGCCGCGACGCTCGAGGTCAGCGCCCTGCCCTTCCTCATGGCGCTGACCGTCGCGGGCGCGGCATCCTTCCTCACTCCGGTCGCGACGCCCGCCAATCTCATGGTGATGGCTCCGGGCGGCTACCGATTCGGCGACTACTGGCGGCTCGGGCTGCCGTTGGCGGCGCTGTTCCTGGTCGCGGCCGTGCTCTACGTGCCGCTCATCTGGCGCTTCTGACCGGTCGCCGGTGTCGCGGTCAGGGCAGCGGCAGCTCGCGGGTGCGATCCCAGTCCTCGGTCCAGCCGAGCTCGTCGAAGACGCCGTCCAGCAGCATGGCGGTGAATCCCCAGACGAGGTGGTCGCCGGCCGGGTCGTGCACCACGAAGCCCGGTCCGCGCCATTCCTGGCCGTCCCGGCTCAGCACCGTCACGACGCGGTTGGCCGGCGAGAGCAGGTCGGCGACCGGCGCGCGGAAGACCGCGGCCGACTCGGCGACGTCGACGACCCGCACCGGCGAGGGACGGCGCCACCACGCGAGCACCGGCGTGACGAGGTGGCGCGAGTACTCCAGGGGTAGCGCGGGGAGCTGTCCGAGCACCTCGACGCCCGCGATGTCGAGCCCGGTCTCCTCGCGCGCCTCGCGCAGGGCCGCGGCGACCGGGCCGGCGTCGCTGGGATCGATGCGTCCGCCCGGCAGCGCCACCTGCCCCGGATGCGAGCGCAGGGTCGCGGCCCGCGCCAGCAGGAGCACGTCGAGATCGCGCGACACCGCCGCCTCGGGGGCGTGAGCGCTCGGCGCGCCATCGAGCACGCCGAACAGCACCAGGACCGCGGCCGCGCGCGTGCCGGGCGGCGTCGCTGCGCCCGCCGAACCGACCGGCGTGCCGGCGACACCCGAGCCGGCACCGGTGACCGAGCGAGCCGCGCGAGCGACGAGCGCTCGCAGCTGATCGCGCGCAGCGGGGCTCGAGGCATCGCGGGGCATGGAGCCCACGCTACTCGCGCCGCCCGCCGCCGCCGGTGAACAGACCCGCGAACAGCACGTGCAGGAGCGGCAGTACGGATGCACCCATGAGCACCGTGCCGAATGCCTCGTCATCGGAGCGCAGCAGGACACCCGCGACGAGGAGGCCCGCGAACAGAATGCCCGACACGGCCCGCCGGCCGAGGCGCTCGAGGCGCGACATCCGGCGTTCGAGGCGCCTGCTGTCGAAGTCGAGGTTGCCGTCCTCGAGGTGGGTGATGAGCCCGTCCAGGCGCTGCGGCAGTCGCATCGTGACGTCGGCGAGGGTCATCGCCCGCTGTGCCACGTCGCGCATGAGGTCGCCGCGCTCCTCGCGCAGCAGCCGCGTCGCGTAGGGCTCGACGGCGTCCCACAGGTTGAACGCGGGGTCGATCGAGGTGCAGACCCCCGACGTCAGCGAGGCCGCACGGATGACGAGGAGGAAGTTCTCGGGCAGCTGGAACGGCAGGGCGCGAGCGAGCTCGCCGAACTCGCCGGCGAAGTCGCGGAACTCGCGCGGGTCGACCTGCTTCAGCTCGGCGAAGCCCATGCCGCCGAACCGGGCGAACAGCTGCGTCATCGCGCGCTCGAGCTCGCGCACGTCGGCCGATGGGAGCAGCGCCCCGACCTGGTCGATGCCCGCGACCAGGCCCCGTCCATCGCGGCCGGCCGCGGCGACGAGCACGGTGCGCAGCGCCGCGCGCGTGCTCGGCGGGATCTCGCCCATCATGCCGAAGTCGATGAAGGTCAGCACCCACGGCGGGTCGCCCTCGCTCCGCTCATCCGGCGGCACGAGGGTGACGAACACGTTGCCGGGGTGCGGATCGGCGTGGAAGAAGCCGAATCCGAAGAACTGGTCGAACATGACCGAGGCGAACGCCGATGCGACCTCGCGCGGGTCGATGCCGGCGCGACGGAGGCCCTCGACGTCGGTGACCTTGATGGCGGTGACATCCGCGAGGGTCAGCACGCGCGCCGTCGAACGCTCCCACGCGATCTCGGGCACGGTCACGCGGCGGGTGTCGGCGAACTCGGCGCGGAAACGCTCGGCGTTGGCCGCCTCGTGCCGGTAGTCGATCTCCTCGAGGCTCGTGACGGCGAACTCCTCGACGAGCGAGGGCATGTCGGCGCGCTCGGCCACGATGCGGATGCGGCGCAGCCAGCGTGCGACGCGGCGCAGCGCCGCCAGATCCACGTCGACGATGGCCTGGATGCCCGGACGCTGCACCTTCACGATCACGTCGGCGAAGCCGGCATCCTGCGCCAGCTCCGGCGTCAGCCGGGCTCGGTGGGCCTGACCGAGGGATGCCGCCGCCACGGGCGTCTCGTCGAACGAGGCGAAGGCCCGGTTCAGGGGCATCCCGAGCTCCGCCTCGGCCGCGGCTCGGATCTGCGCGAACGGTACGGCGGGCACCTCGTCCTGCAGTCCCGCGAGCTCCGACGTGACCTCGGGCGGCAGCACGTCGAGCCGAGAGGACATGAACTGCCCGACCTTGATCATCAGCCCGCCGAGCCCGACCGCGAGCACATGGAACCGTCGCGCCAGGCGGCGCATGCGCGCAGCGCGACGGCGGTCGGCGAGCCGCTGCAGCCCGAAACGCGGCAGCACGAGCTCGAACCACCACGTCTGCACGAGTGCGCGCGCGGCGAACCGCAGGATCCGACGGTAGCGGGCGCGCATGCGCGCATCACCCGGCGCGGGTCGCGCGCCGGGTGATGCGGACGGATGCGGGTGGGCCGAGGCCACCCCGGTCAAGCCTGCGCGAGCAGGGCGTACAGCTTGCGGCGCGCGTCGTCGAGGATCTCGACGGCCTGCTGCACCTGCTCAGGCGAACCGCTGCGACCGACCTGAGCGGCGGCCTGAGCCAGCTCGACGCCGGCCTTCGGCAGCGCCGTCACGCGGCTGTGGTCGCGGCTCGTGCCCTCCCAGGGGGCGGGCTTCTCGCCGGACTCGGTCGCCGCGGCGCGACCGGCCTCGGTCAGCGAGTAGGTCTTGCGACCGTTCGATTCCTGCGCGCTGATGAGTCCCTCGTCAGAGAGCAGCTGCAGGGTGGGGTAGACCGAGCCGGCGCTGGGCTTCCACGAGCCCCCGCTGCGCTGGTCGATCTCGTGGATGATCTGGTAGCCGTGCATCGGCTGCTCGGCGAGCAGCGCGAGCACCGCAGCGCGGACGTCGCCGCGGCCGACGCGCGTGTTGACCTTCTGTTCGAAGGTCGAACGCAGCTGGTCGAACGCCTCGAAGACGTTGTTTCCGAGGTCGGAGACGTTGAAGCCGCCGCGTCCGCCGAAGATGCTGTCTCGGCCGCCGAAACCGCCGTTGGGGAATGTTCCGCTCATGCTGACCTCCCGGGTCGTCGATGCGTTAGCGATACTCGACGATATATCGCTGACGCGCCGGGCGGAACCCCTGCCGCGGCATTCCCGGGCGGTGTTCAGGCAACCGGCCGGGCGCCCTGCTCGACGATCTCGTCGGCGTTGTCGGCGACCCACTCCATGAGGGGCATCATGCGCTCCATCAGCTCGTCGCCGCGGGGGGTCAGCGCGTATTCGACCCGGGGCGGGACCTCGGGGTAGGCCGTGCGCCGGACGATGCCGTCCGCCTCGAGCGTTCGCAGCGTCGATGCGAGCATCTTCTCGCTGATGCCCGCGACGGACCGGCGCAGCTCGCCCCATCGGGCCGTGCCGTCGGTGAGTGCGAGAAGCACCAGCACGCCCCATTTGCTCATCACGTGGTCGAGCACGACGCGCGTCGGGCAGCTCTCGGTGAATGCCCGATCCGAGCGCTGCTGCAATTCCGCGAAACTCACCGTCACGTGGGTAGCTTACCGGAAAGTGGGTACCCAACGGCGGGAATGCCGCTGACGGCGAGCGCGGTTGACGCCGAGGATCACCCGACCGAAAGGAACACCATGACGATCCTCATCACCGGCGCCAGCGGACAGCTCGGCCACCTCGTCGTCGACGCGCTGCTCACCCGCGGCGCGGCACCCGGCACCATCGTCGCCGGCGCACGCGACCTGTCGCGGGTCGCCGATCTCGCCGATCGCGGCGTACGCACGGCGCACGTCGACTACGACGACCCGGCGTCGCTGGAAGCCGCCCTGGCGGACGTGGAGTCGGTGCTGCTGATCTCCGGGTCCGAGCCGGGCGCTCGCCTCGACGGACACCGGAACGTCATCGACGCCGCGGCGGCCGCGGGCGTGAGCAAGCTCGTGTACACGAGCGCCCCGAAAGCGAGCAGCTTCGATTGGGCGCTCGGAGCCGACCATCGCGCGACCGAGCAGGCGATCGCCGCGAGCGGCATCCCCGCCGTGATCGTCCGCAACAACTGGTACGTCGAGAACTACGTCCCCGACGTGCAGCGGTCCGCTGACACCGGCGTCATCGCCGCGTCCGTGGGTGACGCGCGCATCTCGCCGGCGACCCGCGCCGACTTCGCCGAGGGTGCGGCCGTCGTGCTCCTTGAGGAGGGACACATCGGACAGGTCTACGAGTTCGCCGGCGACACCCCGGTCACCTACGACGACATCGCGGCGGCCGCATCCGAGGTCGTCGGTCGCGACGTCGCGTACGCGCGACTGACCACGGCCGAGCACATCGCCGCGCTCACGGGCGCCGGGCTCGACGAGGGCACGGCCGCCTTCGTCGCCGGGATCGACACCGGCATCCGCGAGGGCGTCCTCGACGTCTCCGACAGCCCGCTCGCGGGCCTCATCGGGCGCCCGACGACCCGGTTCGCCGACGGACTGCGCGTGGCGCTGGCCTGACATGACGCACGGCGCGCCGCGGCTGCTCGGATGCCGCGGCGCGCCCGCCGCGTCAGTTCAGCGGGCGGGTCGACGGCGGGATGACACCGTTCGCGTAGAGCTGCTGGGCGACATCCTGCAGCGCCGTCAGCGCGACCCGCTGCGTCGTGGGCCCGTACGAGATGCGGGCGACGCCCAGGTCTTCGTACTCGCTCGCCGTCAGCGCACCCGGCAGGCCGATGACGCTCAGCTTGCGCTCACCGAGTCCGTCGACGAGTCGGCGGGTGATGTCGGCGTCGAGGACTCCGGGGACGAACACGAGGTCGGCGCCGGCGTCGAGGTACGCGCGTCCGCGCTCGATGGCGTCGGCGATCGACTCCTCGGTGGAGCGGTCACCGGCGCGGACGAAGGCGTCCGTGCGGGCGTTCAGGGCGAACGGAACGCCCTCGGCCTCGCCGGCGCGCACGATCGCCTCGACGGCGGCGACCGAGTCGGCGAGCGGCTGCAAGCGGTCCTCGACGTTCGCACCGACGATGCCGACACCGATCGCGCGGCGGGTGGTCTCGCCCGGGTCGCCGAAACCGGCGTCGAGGTCGGCCGTCACGGGAATGTCGCCGGCGACCGACACGATGCGGCCGACCATATCGAGGACGAGGTCGAGGGGGATGTCGGTGCCGTCCTCGTACCCGAAGGTGGCGGCGATCGAGTGGCCGGCGGTCGCGATGGCCCGGGTCTCGGGCAGGGCGAGGATCGCCTCGGCCGACACGACGTCCCACACGTTCACCACCCGCAGGATCTCGGGGGCGGCGTGGAGTTCGGACAGGGTCTGGGCGCGCTCAGCGGGGGTGCTCATGTCGCACACGCTAGCGGCCCGAGCCGACACCGACGAGCGCTTGCCTCCCGGCCGCCGCCGTGTCACCGATGTGCGGGCGCGACGGTCGCGCTCATCCCTGCCGACCCTTGAACCGCGGGTTGAGCTTGTTGATCACGTACACGCGGCCGCGACGACGCACGACCTGCGCGCCCGGCTGCTCCTTCAACGACTTGATCGATGCGCGAACCTTCATGCCGACCTCCTATTGAGAATACTTATCAACAACAAGGTACGGTGGGCATCGAAGCATCACAAGTCGGAAAGCACGCCGTGACCACACATCTCGCCATCACCGGAGTCTGCAGCGCCGAACGCCGTCGCTACGCGCGGCTGGGCGCCGCAGCCGGACGCCACCGCTCACTGCACGTCATCGATCTGCCGAGCGCCGCCGATCCCCTCCTGGTCCATTCGACCCTGCACGGCATGGACACCCTCTGCGTCGTCGATGCCCGCCACGCTCTCGACGACCTCCGCGACGACGCACCCGTGCGCCGCACCGTGCCCGACGGCGACGCCCGCGCCGACGTCGGCGCTCGCGCTCGGCTGGCGGCTCAGCTCATCGAGGGCGCGAGCGCCGTCGTCATCGTCAACTGGGAGCGCCTGCCCACCGCCGACCTGTCGATCCTCATGGCCGTCGCGTCGCACCTGGCGCCGACCGCGCGCGTGCGACTAAGCCGCGGCGTCCGCGACGACCTGGCGGCGCTGGGCTTCGGAACGACCCTCCCCGTGGGGCCCCGCGACGATCGCGCGGGGTGGACGCGTGTACTCAACGGCGAGCACGAGCCGTTCCTCACCGACCGCCGCGTCACGACGCTGCGGTACGAGCAGCTGCGGCCCTTCCACCCCGCTCGGCTCGTTCGGGCGCTCGAGATCCTCGACTCCGGCGCCTGCGGCATCCTGCTTCGCTCGGTGGGCGTCTGCCGGCTCGCGACACGGGCGGGAACACCGGCCCGCTGGGAGCAGGCCGGGTCGGCGATGTGGATCGATCCGCTGGATGCGGGGCACGGCCTCGACGACGTCGGACAGGATCTCGCGATGACAGGCATCGATCTCAACCCCGGCCGCCTCCGTCAGGTGCTCGACGAGGCCGTGCTCGACGACGGCGAGCTGGCGGCAGGGCCCGCCCGGTGGCGGACCCTGCCCGACCCGCTGCCGGACTGGCATCAGGTGGTGGGCTCCGACGACGGCTCGACCGCGTGAAGCCCACCGCCCGCGGCGATCAGCCGGTGGTGCTCCCCCGGCGACGCCGGCCACGCGCGACCGTCAGCGCGCCGCCGGCGAGGATCAGCGCCGCCGCCGCGAGCGCACCGAGACCGGTGAGGCCCGACGTTCCTCCGGTGGCCGCGAGCCCTTCGGGACGCGCCGCGCCGGCCGGGGCGCCGACGGCTCCGGCATCCGGTCGTCCGGCCGCCGGTCCCCCGGCGCCCGGGGCGCCGCCGCCACCCGGCTGCGGCGCCGGCGTGCCCGAACCGCCGTCGGATCCACCCGGCACCTCGGGCTCGACTGCCGGCACCACCGTGAACAGCGAGACGCGCGAGAAGTCGACGGCTCCGTAGGGGTCGCTCGTGCGCACGTACCAGCCGCGCTCGCCCGTCTCGGCCAGCGGCCACGAGGCCGACAGGATCGAGCCGCTCGCCACGTCGGTGAACGAGGCGATCTCGGTGCCGCCGAGGATCTCGGCGGAGAACGCGTCGGTGCCGAGGCTGCGGGTGCCGGGGTCGATGCGGAGCTGGTCGTACGTGAGCGAGAACTCCTGCGGGGAGTAGTCGCCGGGGCCGCCCGGACCGAGCAGGCTCGCCTCGTCCGAGTTGTAGACGTCGAGCGACGGCGAGTAGGTGCGCACGAGCATCTGCCGGCCCTCGTTGTCGAAGTGCAGGAGGCGCAGGAACCCGAGGCCGCCCTCCGGCAGACCCTGGTAGTCGAACAGCATCGAGAAGACCGTCCGGTCGTCCACGCCGTCACCGTCGTCGTCGAAGCCGTCCTCGCGCAGGAAGGCATCGTGGTAGTGCCCCGACAGCACCATGCGGACGTTCGGGTTGACCGCGACGACCTCGTCCATGACCCGCTGCGGGATCGCACCGAGCCCGCCGGTGGTGAGGATGAACTCGTGCTGCGCGATGATCGCGACGCGGTCGGGGTACTGCGCGAGCACCTCGTTCATCCAGGCGATCGACGCGTCTCCGGGCAGCCAGCCGGTGTAGAGCATCACGAAGTCGATGCCGCCCGCCGAGATGAGGTCGTAGTGGCCGCGGTTGTCCTCGAAGCTGCCGCCGTACCAGGGGTTGCCGGCATAACGCTCCTCGCCGAAGTACGCGCCGTAGTTCGTGTAGTCCTCGAGGTGGTGACCCACGTCGTGGTTGCCCGCGAGCACGCCGTAGGGAAGACCGGCCACATCGAGGCGCCGGTACTCCGGGTCCGCCCGCTCCCACTGCTCCATGACGTCGAAGTCGTCGACGATGTCGCCCGTGTGGAAGAGGTACTGCAGGTTCAGCTCGTCGCGCCGATCGAGCAGGTACGAGTGGATCGCCTGCTGGTGGCGGTACGGCTCGCCGGGCATCGTGTTCTCGTTGTAGTACTGCGTATCGGACTCCCAGGCGAACGTGAAGTCGTAGTCGGTGCGGGGCACGTCGGCGGCGTTGTGCGGCGCCACCGGGGTCGTGCGGTCGCTGAGGTCGGCGCCGGCGAAGCCCTCGGAGTGCTGCACGAGCATCCGCACGACCCGCCCCTCGCCGTCCGGCGCGGCGAACGCGTAATCGTCGACCGCGACGACGGCGTCGAGTGAGAACGCCTCGTCGTCGGATGCCGCCACGTGCCGGTCGACCTCGTCCCAGCCCGACCCGTCGGCACGCTGGGCGTAGAGGACGACCGTCGCCCCCGTGTTCGCGCGGCCCGACCACGTCGAGCGCACGTCCGCGCCCGCGTCGGCATCGGTGACCGCGACGTCGAAGAGCTGGTAGGGGAAGGCCCGGTCGCTGGAGATCTGCTCGGCGACGCCGTCGACCGCGGCCAGCGTGCGCAGCTGGTCGGTGGTCAGCGGTTCGGCCGGTGCACGGTCGACCGCGCGAGCGTCCTGCGTCGTGCCGGACTGCACGGAGACGTCGCCGTCCGACAGGTCAAGGCGGCGGCCCTCGAGGAAGGCCACGTCGAGCACGTCGCGGGTCGGGTCTTCGACCTTCGCCTGCAGCGTCACGTCACCGGCCGGAACCTCCGCGCCCTCGGCGGGGGCGAGGGCGCCGGCGCTGGGCTGCTCGACGTACGTGGTGAACGTCGCCGTCCAGGTCTCGGCGTTGCCGACATGGTCGGTCGCGGTGATCTCGACGCTGTGCTCCCCCGCCGCCAGGTCGACCGACGACGTCTCGTGCGGCAGGGCGATCTCCGCACCGTCGAGGCGGGCCACGACGCCGGCGACCCCGGAGCCGCCATCGACGACCTCGGCGTCGATGACGATCGGCCCCTGGTAGGCGGTGCCGTCGATGATCTGCGACGCCACGACGGGAGCGGTGTTGTCGACGACGACGGTCCGCGAGACCTCGGCGACACCGTCGGTGGCGGTGACCACCGCGGAGCCGTCCGGGCGCTCGGTCGTGTCCCACTGGGCGGCGATCGCCGAGAAGGCGTCGTCGGGGAGCGGGAACCGAGCCTCGTAGTAGTCGAGCTTGCCCGAGGGCGCACCGGTGGCGTTGACGCTGTCACCCATGCGCAGGACGGCGGCGGGATCGTCGTAGCCGGTCGGGGTGAGCGTGCGCCCGTCGGGCAGCACGAGACGCAGGCCGCGGATCTCGAAGTCGTCGTTATTCTCGTCGGGATCGATCTCGGGGGCCTTCTTCGTGCCCGCCCAGACACTCACGACGAGCTCGTCGCCCTGGACGACGTAGTCGAGCGGGATCGGGGTGATGATCGTCTCCCACCCCTCCGTGCCGATCTCGAAGATGTTGAGGACGTCGTCGCCGATGCGCACGCCGTTCTTGAAGTAGTAGTTGACGTTGGTCGTCTCGAACACGAACCGCGGCTCGTCTTCGAGTGCGGGCTCGGTGTCGATCGCCGCTCCGTCGATCGTCAGGTCGATCGGGCTCGGGTACGCGTCGCCGGCGGCCACGACGCCCGTCGTGCCCGAGACGAACTGACCGTCCTCGAGGTTCAGGCGCACCGAGTCGGTGTTGACCCCGGCCACCGGCACGCGCCGAGGCTCGGTCGACACGCGGTTCGTACCGTCGCTGGCGGTGATGATGTACTCGTACCAGCTCTTGCCGATGAGGTCGGCGGCGTTCACGACGAACGACACGGTCCCGTCGCCGGCGTCGAGCAGGTTGGCGCGCACCGGCGAGTTGACGGTGTCGACGTCGTTCGCCAGGGTCAGGCTGACCGTGCGCGCGAGCACATCGTCGGTCACCGTCGCGGTGATGGTGAAGTCGGCGCCGGGCTGGATCTCGCCGGCGGTGCGATCGACGATGGTCGGCGCCTGCGTGTCGGGCGCGACGATCATGAGACCGGCGGGCACCTGATCGGCCTGCACGGCGCCCGGCGTCGCCGGCGCCAGATCGACGATCCGCTGCGTGGCGAGGTCGGCGCCGACGGTGTACCGGATGCCCTGATCGGCGACCGTGTCGTCCGCGCCGTCGAGGTTGTACATCGCGGTGCTGACGTGCCGCCCGGTGTTGGTCTCGATCGCGACGCCGCGCGGCGAGCCGTTGGCCATGCCGGCAAAGGAGATCTCGACGAGGTCGTCGCCCAGCACGAGGTTCGTCGCGAAGTGAGCGTTGAAGTCGGCTGCCGTCAGCGTGTCGTTGGCGCCGTTCTTGATCCAGAACACGAGCGTGTCACCGCCCGGGATCACGACGCCGCTCGGAGCCGCCGGCCACGTGCTGGACGTGCCCTCGACGGGGTAGAGGTAGTCGATCGTGTAGTTCGAGAAGTCGATCGGGCTGCTGCTGGCGTTGTAGATCTCGATGAACTCGAAGCCGTCCGAGCCCGAGACGTTCGCCGAGTCGGGAAGCAGCTCGGTGATCTGCAGCGGCGCCGTCACGACAGCCGGATCGGGCTGCGGGTCGAAGCCGGGCTCGCCGGGCTGGCCCGCGGGCGGGGTGACGGCCTCGGGCGCGACGACCCCCGGGCTCGCCGGCGCCGGCTCGGCGAGGAGGTCCATGCCGCCGTCGGTGCGCTCGGCGGGCAGGCCGAAGTGCGCCGACTGTCCCGCGGCGGCCGCCGTCCGGCCGTACGTGGACCAGCCGACGATCGCGTCGTTCTGCAGGACGCGGATGCCGCGCGGGGCACTGTTGGCCATGCCCGGCTGCCCCGTCACTCGGACGACCGTCGTGTCGGCAGCCGCGCCCCAGTGCGCGCGGAAGTCGTCGACGGAGCGGGCGAACGAGTCGACGCTGCCGGTCGCGTAGCTCAGCCAGAACACCACGGTGCCGTCGGCGGGGACGACCGTCGCCTCAGCGACCGTGAGAGCCACATCGCGCTCGCGGTCGGCGCTGTCGACGTAGGTGTACGCGAACGAGTACCCGTCGGCGGCGAGATCGATGTCGCTGCCGGTCGGGTTGTGCACCTCGAAGTACTCGTAGTCGTCGGCGCCGACGTTGTCGGGCGCGATCTCGGTCACGACGAGCGACGCGAGCGCGCGGTCGGCGGCCGAAGGCGCGGCGAATGCCGGTGCCGCGAGCGCGGGCGCAGCGAAGGCCGCACCGACTCCCGTCGCCAAGGTCGCCGTCAACACGACGGTGAGAAAACGGGCGCGCGGGCGCTCAGCGGGCATGACGACCACCTTCGGTGCAGGGAGGGATGCCGCTGAGGCTAGGCACGGCGCACCAGCGGAGGGTGAACGCGGGGGCGCGTCCGGGTGACCGGCCGGTGACGCGGTCGGTCACCTCGGTGTGCTATTCGCGCGCGGCGTTCACCCCGTGTTCACCCGCGGGTGGTGCGCTGACATCGTGCCGAACCTCGCCGCCGTCGCCGGGGTGTTCCTGCGTCTGGGACTGACCTCGTTCGGCGGCCCGATCGCACACCTCGGGTACTTCCGCGACGAGTTCGTCACCCGTCGGCGCTGGCTGAGCGACCGCGCATACGGCGAGCTCGTGGCGCTGTGCCAGTTCCTGCCCGGTCCCGCCTCCAGTCAGGTCGGCTTCGCGATCGGAATGCGCCGCGCCGGCCTGGCCGGGGCGCTCGCGGCCTTCGCCGCGTTCACCCTTCCCTCGGCCGCCCTGATGGTCTGGGCTGCGGCCAGCGTCGACGCCGTGTCGGGCCCGCTCGCTGGCGGCGTCATCGACGGACTCAAGGTCGTCGCCGTCGCCGTGGTCGCCCACGCCGTCTGGGGCATGGCGCGCTCCCTCGCACCCGACCGATCCCGGGGCTCGATCGCGATCGCCGCGGCCGTGGCCGTCCTGCTGGTGGGCGGACCGTACGCGCAGCTCCTCGCCATCGCGCTCGCGGCGATCGCCGGAGCGATCTGGCTGCGCGACGCCGACCAGAGCGAGGACGCTCCGACCTCGGCATCCGCGACGGCGCTGCCCGATGCTCTGCCGACGGCCGGGACGCGGGTCGGGGTCGGCGCGCTCGTCGTGCTCGCGCTTCTGCTCGTCGCGAGCCCGATCGTGGCGGCGACCACGGGCAGCGAGGCGCTTGCGCTCTTCGATGCCTTCCTCCGCTCGGGCGCTCTCGTCTTCGGCGGGGGTCACGTGGTGCTGCCGCTTCTGGACAGTTCCGTCGTCGGGCCAGGGTGGGTCGACGCCGAGACCTTCCTGGCCGGGTACGGCGCCGCGCAGGCGCTGCCGGGACCGCTGTTCGCGTTCGCCGCGTACCTGGGCGCTCTCTCCGAGGTCGGGCCCGGGGGCGTCGCGGGGGCGGCCATCGCGCTCGCGGGCATCTTTCTGCCCGGGTTCCTGCTCCTGCTCGGCGCCCTGCCCCTCTGGGCCGCGATCCGCCGCCGGCCGCGCGCGACAGGAGCGGTGCGGGGCGCGAGCGCCGCCGTGGTCGGCATCCTCGGAGCCGCCCTCTACGACCCCGTCTTCACGACCTCGGTCACCCGGGTCGACCAGTTCGCGCTCGCTCTCGTCTGCTTCGGGCTGCTCGCGCTCTGGCGCTGCCCGGCCTGGGCGGTCGTCCTGCTCGGGGCGGGCGCGGGCGCCGCGTCGTCCTGGCTCTGACCGGCCGCGTCAGCTCAGCGGTCGGCGAGCGCCTCGGCCGGTGCGGGCGCGACCGCAGCGTCGACTGCTGGGGCGGAGCGCTCGCGCCGCTCGATGCCGAGATTGACCAGACCCAACCCGAGCACCAGCACACCCGCGATCGTCGGCAGCAGCATCGCGAGGCGGACCTCGCCCGCCTCGGCGATCGCCCCGGTGACGGCCGAGGCGAGGGCTTGCGCCAAGGTCAGCGCCGAACCGAGCAGCGTCATCGTGGTCGCGGAGCGGCCGACCGGCGAACGATGACCGGCGATGCTGAAGAGCGTGACGAGGGTCGGCCCGACGCCCAGGCCCATGAGCAGCAGCATGACCACCACGAGACCGAGCGAATCCGCGGCGGCATAGCCGCCGGCCGAGAGGGCGAGCACGGCGGCGAACACGAGCCACCGGTGCCGCAGGGCGAACCGGGTCGGCAGCAGCACGACCGCCAGTGCGAGCGCGGCGGAGCCGATGCCCATGAGGCCGTACAGCAGGCCAGCCTCGACGCCCTCCCCCGCCGTCTGCGCGAAGGCCGTCAGCGACGTCAGCGTCGCGCCGAAGAACAGTCCGACCCCGAACGTCGCGGCGACGAGGACGAGGATGCGGCCGCGCAGCACCTCCGCCATCGGCGCGCGCTCGTCGACCTCACCCGCCGGCAGCGCGGCGGCGACGCGACCGCTCGGGTGCAGGGCGAAGGCGGTGACGAACACGAGGCTCAACGCCGCCGCGATGGCGATGGGCGCCCACGGGGCGATCACCGCGGCGAGGATCCCCACGAGGAACGGCCCGATGACGAACGCTGTCTCGTCGGCGGCGGACTCGTACGACATGACGCGCGAGAGGGTGCGCGGGCGGTGATCGGCGCCGACGCGGACGCGGATGATGCCCATCAGGCGACTGCGCGACATCGCCGCCGCCTGCGGTGCGCTGAGTCCGATCGCGGCCGCCGCCGCGAGGATCACGGGGTCGGCGAGGCCCGAGGTGACCACGACCGGGAACAGCCCCAACAGGATGCCGTTGGCGATTCCCAGCGGCACGAGCACGCGGCGCTGGCCGAAGCGGTCGACGGCGTCGCCGATGACCGGGCCCGCGATCACGACGCCGATGCCGACGGCGGCCGAGGTGAGCCCGCCGAGACCCACCGAGCCGGTCGCCGAGACGACGAGGGTGAGCACGCCGACGACCATCATGGCGAAGGGCAGGCGGGCGACGAAGGCGATGGGGAAGAATCCCCAGCCGGTGTGGTGGATGAGGGAACGATCGTTCGTCGTCATGCGCGCCTCCGGGAGGTCAGCTCGTGATCACGTGCCGCCTTGCTCCATCAGCAGGTAGTTGCATCGCTTGGCCCGGGCCGGTGCCGCGGACCGTGCCATTCTACCGGCGGAACAGTTCCTCGGCCACGAGCGCGAGGTCGTGCAGGTCGCTCACCCCGGCGAGCTCGCGCGCCGAGTGCATCGAGAGGATCGGGATGCCGACGTCGACGGTGCGGATGCCGAGGCGGGTCGCGGTGATCGGCCCGATCGTCGAACCGCACGGGACGCCATTGTGCGAGACGAACTCCTGGCTGCGTACCCCGGCCGCCTCGCACCACCCGTTCCAGGCCGCCGCGCCGACGGCATCCGTCGCGTAGCGCTGGTTCGCGTTGATCTTCAGGATCGGCCCCGAGCCGAGCACCGGCTGGACGACCGGGTCGTGCTTGTGCGCGTAGTTCGGGTGCACCGAGTGACCGACGTCGCTCGAGACGCACCAGGATGCCGCGAGGCCCCGCAGCTGCTCGGAGCGGTCGGCGCCCAGAGCGAGCTGGACGCGTTCGATCACCTCGGCCAGGAACGGACCGGCCGCACCCGAGCGAGTCGCCGAGCCGACCTCCTCGTGGTCGAAGACGGCGAGCATCGCGATGTGGTCGGCGTCGAATCCGTCCGCGGCGCGCTCCAGCGCCACGACCCCCGCGTGCACCGAGGCGAGGTCGTCGAGCCGCCCCGATGCGAAGAACACGTCGCCCGAGCCGAACACGGCTCCGCGGGCGGCGTCGGCCGTCACGACGTCGTAGCCGCGGATGCGGGCGGCATCCACTCCCGCGGCGTCGGCGAGCTCGCCCATCAGGTCGGCGGAGTCGGCCGAGCCCAGTCCCCAGACCGGCTGGGTCTGCGTCTGCTTGTCGAGCGCGAGGTGGTCGTTCGCCTCGCGATCGAGGTGGATCGCCAGCTGCGGAAGCCGCAGCAGCGACCCCGTCGCCGCGAGGACCGTGGTGCCGTCGTCGAGCACGAGGCGTCCGGCGAGGCGCAGCTCGCGGTCGAGCCACGAGTTCAGCAGCGGGCCGCCGTAGATCTCGACACCGGCCTGCAGCCACCCCAGGCGCCCGGTGGTCGGACGCGGCTTCAGCTTGAACGCGGGCGAGTCGCTGTGCGCGCCGAAGACGCGCACAGGGGTCGTCGGGGTCGCCGAGGCCGGGACGACCCACGCCAGCACCGCACCGTCGCGGACGACGAGGTAGCGCCCGCCGGGCTGCGCCGGCCAGCCCTCCTGCTCGTCGAGCGCGGTGAAGCCGGCGTCGGTGAGCCGCCGGGCCACCTCCTGGGCGGCGTGGAAGCTCGACGGCGACGCCGCGACGAACGCGGCGAGGTCGTCGGCGTGGGCACGGGCGGCGGCGGTGACGGTCGACACGGGCACTCCTCGGACGGGACGGGCGTTCCTCGATCGTAGGCGCACGCGACGGACGGACTCAGCCGGTGGCATCGGTGCGCATGTCGGGGCAGTCCTGACCGGGCTCGGTCGCGAGCTCGAAGTGCCACGGCTCGTTGGCGTAGGTCTGGCAGATGCCGTAGGCCGAGCCGTAGGAGATCAGCCAGTACTGCGCGTCGACCGGACCGATGTCGACGGCGTCGCCGTCGACGTGCCGCGACTGCTCGGGGGTCGCGACGTACGCGCGAGCCGTCTCTTCGCCGACCTCCGCGATACGGGTGTCGAGCAGCCACTGCTGGTACTCGGGGCTGCGCCATCCTCCCGTCACCTCGAATCGGATGCCGTCGCCGGCGGCATCCGCCTCGGCAGCGCGCATCGCGGCCAGAAGCTGCGGATCGAGGCGCGAGATGGCGGGCAGCTGCTCGTCGGCGAGGTCGACTCGGCTGCCGTCGGGGATGAAGCCGTCCTCGGCAGACGGCGAGAACGCCGCGCCGAGGAGGACGGACGGCAGCGATGGCAGGGACGACCCGGTGACCGGTGCGAGGACGCCCAGGATCCCGGCGGCGACCGCGACGGCTCCCGTCGCTGCGAGGGCGGCCACCGCGAGGCGGCGCCTGCGGACGCGCCGCGAGGGTCGGGCGCGGCGCGTCCGCGGCGCGACGAAGGTCGCGCGTCGCGCGGACTCGAACGCGGCGGGCGGGGCCGGACGATGCGGGCTCGGGGCGGAGGGAGCGGTCATGGTCCCAGTCGACCCGGCGGCATGTTGCCGCGGCGTCGTCGATTCCGCATACGCTGGCGATATGCCGCCCGGCCTATCCTGGCTGGCATGCGTGTGCTGATCGTCGAGGACGAGCTGTTCCTCGCCGAGGCGATCCGCGACGGCCTCCGACTCGAGGCGATCTCGGCCGATCTGGCCGGCGACGGCGACACGGCGCTCGAGCAGCTCGCACTCACCGCTTATGACGTCGTCGTGCTCGACCGCGACATCCCCGGTCCCGATGGCGACGAGATCGCCCGTCACCTCTCGGCGCATCCCGAGAGTCCTCGCATCCTCATGCTCACCGCCGCCGACCGGCTCGACGACAAGGCGAGCGGCTTCGAGTCCGGCGCCGACGACTACCTGACCAAGCCGTTTGCGATGCGCGAGCTCGTGCTGCGACTGCGCGCCCTGGCCCGCCGCTCCCCCGCGGCCGCGCCGCCGGTGCGAGAGTTCGGCGGCGTGCGGGTGGATCCGTTCCGCCGCGAGGTCTATCGCGGCGGGCGCTATGTCGCGCTCACGCGCAAGCAGTTCGCCGTCCTCGAGGTGCTGGTCGCCGCCGAGGGCGGCGTGATCAGCGCCGAGGATCTGCTCGAGCGAGCCTGGGACGAGAACGCCGATCCCTTCACCAATGCCGTGCGCATCACCATCTCGACCCTGCGCAAGCGTCTGGGCGAGCCGGGGGTCATCGAGACGGTCCCCGGCGTGGGCTACCGGATGACGGACCCGGCGTGACGGCGCGCCGCCGGGGGCTGTCGCTGCGGGCGACGCTCACGCTCAGCTACGCCGGCTTCCTCATGCTCGCGGGCGTCGTCCTCTTCGCCGCGGGGCTGCTGATGCTGCGCTTCGTGCCCGACGGCGACCTCTTCACCGGTTCGACCGGCATGTGGGCCCCCGGCCGCGCCGACCTCGCCGAGGTGTTCGTGAAGTACGCGGGCTGGGCCTTCGCCGCGTTCGCGGTGGTGGGCCTGGGCGGCGGGTGGCTGCTGGCGGGATGGATGCTCGCGCCCGTCGGGCGCATCGCCGACGTGGTCCGCGGCGTCGACGCCGGGACACTGCAGCGGCGGATCGCGCTGCGCGGCAGGCGCAACGAGCTGACCGAGTTGGCGGATGCCTTCGACGGCATGCTCGATCGCATCGAGCGAGCCGTCGACGAGGAGGGTCGCTTCGCCGCCAACGCGTCGCACGAACTGCGCACCCCGCACGCGGTGATCCGGACGATCGTCGAGGTGGCGCGCGCCGATCCCGCGGGGCGCGACGTCGACCGGGTGCTCGAACGCGTCGCCGCGACGAACGAGCGCGCCATCGCCACGACCGAGGCGCTGCTCGCGCTGGCGCGGGCCGGTCGCGCAGGGTTGCGCTTCGAGCCGGTGGATCTGCGGCCGCTCGCGGCCGAGGTCGTGGCGGAAGCGCGGGCCGCGGCGGCGCGCGGTGGCCCCGCCGAGGGCTCTCCGCCACCGGTCCGTCTCGAGGGCGACGCTGCGGTCGTGCACGCGAATCAGCCGTTGGCGCGGCAGCTCGTGGCGAACCTCGTCGCCAACGCCCTCGCCTACAACCTCCCGCAGGACGGCGACGTCGTGGTGCGCACGGGGACCATGCCCGGCGGCGCCGCGACGCTGCAGGTGGTCAACACCGGTCCGGTAGTCGCCCCCGACCTCGCCGCGACCCTCACCGAGCCGTTCGTCCGCGGCAGCGGTCGTGCGCGCGCGGCGGATCAGGGCGTCGGGCTCGGCCTGACGATCGTCGCCGCGATCGTCCGCAGCCATCGCGGTGAGCTGAACATCACCGCACGCCCGGCCGGCGGTCTCGACGTCCGGGTCGTGCTGCCGGCGGGGTGACGCAATCCGGACCGCGCCCACGACAATTTCGAATCGATTCGATAGACTCGTGCCGGCGGTGCCCGGCACCGCCGTTGTCGTGCCCGCTCGATCTGGGAAGGTCAGCTGATGTCCCGCACCCTCACCACCGGCAGCCCGTGGCGGGTCATCCTCGCGTTCTCGGTGCCGCTGCTGATCGGCAATGTGGTGCAGCAGATGTACCACGTCGTCGACGCCATCGTCGTGGGCCGCTGGCTCGGGGTCGATGCGCTCGCGGCCGTCGGCGCGACGGGATCGATGCTCTTCCTCCTCATCGGCTTCGCGTGGGGGCTCACCTCCGGCTTCGCCATCCCGACGGCGCAGGCGTTCGGCGCCGGCGACCACGCCGCCGTGCGGCGGTCCGTGGCCGCGGGCACGGCGCTGACAGCCATCACGAGCGTGGTGCTGACCGTTGTCGCCCCGTTCCTCTCGCGGCCCCTGCTCGAACTGCTGCAGACTCCCTCGCAGCTGCTGGACGGCGCGACGACGTTCGCGGTGGTGAGCTTCCTCGGTGCGGGCGCGACGATGTTCTTCAACTACCTCGCCGCGATCATCCGTGCCATCGGAGACTCCCGCACGCCGCTGATCTTCCTCACGGTCGCGTGCCTGTTCAACATCGCGCTCGTCGTGCTCATGGTGGGCCCGCTCGGCTGGGGCGTCGGCGGCGCCGCCCTCGCGACGGTGGTCTCGCAGGCCCTCTCGGTGCTCCTGTGCCTCGAATACATCCGTCGGCGCATCCCGGTGCTGCGCATGGCCCGCTCCGACTGGCGGGTCACGCGGAGCGACCTCGCCGTGCACTTGCGCCTGGGCCTGCCCATGGGGTTCCAGGCGTCGATCATCGCCATCGGCACACTCGCCGTGCAGGTACGCCTCAACGAGCTCGGGGCCGAGGCGATCGCGGCCTACACAACGGCCTCGCGCGTGGACGGCCTGGCGATCGCCCTGCTGCAGTCGCTCGGGCTCGCCGTGTCGATGTTCGTCGCGCAGAACTACGGCGGCGGACGCCCCGACCGCATCCGTCAGGGCGTCGCTCAGGCGACCTGGATGGCCGTGATCGGGTCGGTGCTGCTGGGGGTCGTGCTCGTGACTCTCGGAGCGCCGCTCGTGCGCCTGTTCGTCGGAGACGGAGCGGACGAGGTCGTAGCCCTCGCCGCTCTCATGCTCGTCATCAACGGCGCGACCTACACCGCGCTCGGCGTGCTCTTCGTCCTGCGCGGCGCGCTGCAGGGACTCGGCCACACGCTCGTGCCGACGATCACGGGCATCGTCGAGCTGTTCATGCGCGCCGGCGCGGCAGTGGTGCTCGGTGCGCTCATCGGGTTCGCGGGCGTCGCGTGGAGCAATCCGCTCGCGTGGCTCGGTGCGACCGTCATCCTCATCCCGGCCTACCTGCGCGCGCGGCGCGAGCTGGCATCGATGCCCGTCGCCTCGGCCGACCACATCTCCGCAGCGACCACGCCGGTGCCCGTGGTAGGCCCCAAGAACGGATCGATGGTGGTCGACGCGGTGGTGACCCAGCCCGTTCCGGTCGTCCCCGCGGGCTCGCGTGGTCGCCGCGGGCTCGTGGCAGCGCTGCGTCGCCGACGGGCCGACGCCCGCCGCTGACGCGCGCCGCGGATCAGCCGGCCGCCGAGCCCGGTCGCGACGCGCGGCGCGGGGCGCGCTTGCGTGCGGGCGCCGGGGCGTCGGTGTCAGCGGCGTCAGCCGCCGCGGGATCGGATGACGCGGGCTCGGGCTGCGCGCCGGCAACGGCAGCGTCGGTGACGCCGTTCGCCTCGGCCGCTCCGGTCGCCTCGGTCGCTCCGGTGGCTTCCGGTGCGACGGGCTCGGACGGTGCTGCTTTCGGGGTCCGCTTCCGCGGAGCTCGCTTCGGACGAGCGGGCTCCGCCTCCTCCGGCGTCGGGTCCGCGACCGGCTGCGGCGCGTCCTCCGTCGTGAGCGTCGCGACGTCGTCGGACGCCGGGCCCGCCGTGTCGGCGACCGTCGTGGCCTCGGCTCGACGCGCAGCGTCGGACACGGCGTCGAGGGCGGCGTCGAGGGCCTGATCGAGCGTGAGCTCTTCGATGGGGCGGCGCGTTCGGCGGGCGCGACTGGGTGCGGTGGCGCGCTCGGACGACGGGGCCGACGCTGCGGTCTCACTCGGGGCGGCGGACTCGTCACCCGGCGCGCCAGCGGCCGCGTTGCTCGACACGGCCGATGCGGCGTCGGGCTCGGGCGATTCCTGCTGCGGCTCGGACGCCGCCGCGCGGCTGCGGGTGCTCTTCTTCCGCGGGCGCTGCGCGGCTGCCGGGGCGGCGGCGTCGGCGTCATCCGTCGCCGGGGAGTCCGTCGAGGCGGCGTCGGTCGCGGGCGCATCCGTCGCGGCAACATCCGCCGCGGCGGCATCCGACGCGTCCGCCGGGGCGGCATCCGACGGGGGGACGTCCGTCGCGGGATCAGCACCGCCGGTCGGCGCGGGTGCGTCTGCGGCCTCTCCCGAGGCGGCCGTCGGCGACGCGTCCGGGGTGTCGGCAGCGGCCGTGCCCCGCGCCGATCCCCGCTTGCGAGGGGTGCGCTTCGTCCGTCCGGGCGCCGATGCCGCATCGGTCTCGGTCTCGGCATCGCCCGCCCCGGTCGGCGTCGGCGCCTCAGACGCCTTCGTCCCCTTGCCGGTCTTGGGACGCAGCGACATCCCCCCGGGCTTCGACTCGATGGTGAACAGGTCGACCGCCTTCAGCAGGTCGGAGAGCTTGGCGTAGCCCCAGTTGCGGGGGTCGAAGTCGGGCTGCTGCTTGCGCATGAGCTGGCCGACGGTGCCGAGGTCGGCCCAGCCGTCGTCGGCCGAGGCCGTGTCGATGCTGCTGCGCAGCAGCGAGACCAGCCGCGCGTCCCCGCGCAGGGCGGCGGAGGACCAGCGTGCGGGCGTCGTCGAGCGCGCGGCGTCCGGCTCGTTCGCCGCGCCCAGCACCTCGAGGTAGGTGAACTGGTCGCACGCGTTGCGGAACGCCTCGGGCGTCTTGCGCTCTCCGAATCCGTAGACCGTCACTCCCTCTTCGCGGATCCGCGAGGCGAGACGGGTGAAGTCGCTGTCGCTCGAGACGATGCAGAACCCCTGGAAACGACGCGTGTAGAGCAGGTCCATCGCGTCGATGATGAGCGCGCTGTCGGTGGCGTTCTTACCGGTCGTGTTGTCGAACTGCTGCATCGGCTGGATGACGTGCTCGCTCGCGGCGTCCTTCCACCCGCGCAGCTGGGTCTTGGTCCAGTCGCCGTAGACGCGTTTGACCGACGCGGTCCCGTAGGTGGCGATCTCGGCGAGGACGCCGCCGATCCGCGATGGCGAGACGTTGTCGGCATCGACGAGGACGGCGAGGAGATCGCTCTGCTGAGGCATACCCCCAGCATGTCACTGCTGACCGGATGCCGCGCTGTCAACCCGATCGGCCCTCCCCGACCGGCCGCCTAACGTAGGGGGCGATGCCGTACCACGATGCCCCGCGATCCGAGCGACCGACGGTGTCGGTGGTCATCCCGGTCAAGGACGACGCCCCCGCCCTCCGGCGGTGCCTGCGGGCCCTCGCGCTGCAGACCGATCCGCCCGACGAGGTCGTCGTCGTCGACAACGGCTCGCGCGATGACTCGGCGGAGGTCGCGCGAGCCGGCGGCGCCCGCGTCGTGCCGTGCGCCGACCCGGGCATCCCGGCCGCCGCGGCGACCGGCTACGACCGCGCGACGTGCGACGTGATCCTCCGTCTCGACGCCGACTGCGTGCCCGCGGCGTCATGGGTGCAGCGGCTTCGCCACCAGTTCGAGACCCGCCCCGGCACCGCCGTCCTCACCGGCGGCGCCCGTTTCACCGACGGCCCCCGGCTCCTGCGCACGGCGCTCGCGGCCGCGTACCTCGGGCTGTACGCCGTGGTCGGGTTCACCGCTCTCGGGCACCTCCCGCTCTTCGGCTCGAACCTCGCGTTCCGACGATCGGCGTGGCGCCGCGTCAGCGCACGCGTGCACCGCGACCCCGGTCTGCACGACGACTTCGACCTGGCCTTCCACCTCGGCGAGTACTACCCGATCCGCTACGCCCGGCGCGCGGCGATGGGCATGTCGATGCGTCCGTTCTTCGACCGTCGCGCGTTCGGACAGCGCATCGCGCGCGGCTTCCGATCCGTCGTGACGCACTGGCCCGTCGACCTGCCGCCGATCCGCATCGTGCGACGATGGCTGCGCGTCGCGGCATCCCGTCGTGGCCCGTTCGGAACGAGAGGGGACGCATGACCACTCCCGTCGGTGCCGAAGTCGCCGTCCGGCGGCTCTTCCCGCCGCCCGAGCCGGCCGTCGGTGACCTGCGCATCGCGAGCTGGAACATCCGGCGCCGCATCGACGGTCCGACGTGGCCGCCGAACGACCGGTGGAGAGTGCGGGCGCCCCGGTTGGCCGCCGTGCTGCGGGCCGACCCGCCGGCGATCCTCGGCACGCAGGAGGCGATGCCCGATCAGGCCGACCTCGTGCGCGCGTCGCTGGGCCCGGGCTACCGCTTCGTCGGTCACGGTCGCAACGCCGACGGGCGGGGCGAGGGATGCCCGATCTTCTTCGACGCCGAGCGCCTCGAGCTGACCGGTCATGCCCAGCGGGCGCTGTCCGAGACGCCCGGCGTCGCCGGGTCGCTCTCGTGGGGCAATCCGGTGCCCCGCGTCGTCGTCCGCGCGAGCTTCCGCGACCGTGCCACGGGCACGTCACTGACGGTGCTCAACACCCATCTCGACGTCTTCTCCGCCCGGTCGCGGCTGCGCGCGGCGTGGATGCTCCACGACCTCGCGGAAGAGGCTTCCGGCAGGGTCGTCGTCATGGGCGACATGAACGCAGGTCCCGGTTCGGCCCCGCTCGCGGCACTGCTCAGCGGCAACCTCGTCGATGCGTGGGAGGTCGCGTCGGAGCGGACGACCCCGCTGTGGGACACCTACGGCGGCTACCACGAGCCGCGCGTGCGGCGGGGCCCGATCGATTGGATCGCCGTCGACCGGGGCGCGACCGTGCGGCGCGCGGCGATCGACACGCGAACGGTCGACGGCGCGGCGCCCTCCGACCACCTCGGCGTGCACGTCGTGCTCGGACTCGACGAGGTGACGTCGTGAGCCGCCCCGTCATGGTGGAGAACTTCCTGCGCCCGCCGCGCTCGGCGAGCGCCGTCGCGGCCGACGCCGTGCGCTTCGCCGGACTGATCAGCGTCGCGATCGCGGCGATCTGGTTCGAGGCCACCGACGCCGGCGTCCTCGCCCTCACCCTTCCGGCACTCGTCATCCCGCGCTTCCTGGGGGCGCGACCGGCCTTCGACATCGTGTGCGGCGTCACCGTGCTCGTGGCGGCCTGGAGCAACATCGCCGACCTGTACCGCACGTACCCCGCGTGGGACATCCCGATGCACTTCCTGTGCACCGGCGTGCTCGCGGCGGTCGGCTATCTCGCCGCCGCCCGGCTGCACGTCGTGCCGCTGCCCGGGGCGGCGCACTTCCGCCGGCGTACCGGCGTCGTCGTGACGACGGCGTTCGGGCTCGCTCTGAGCGCCGTGTGGGAGATGATCGAGTGGCTCGGCGCCGTCTTCGTCACCACGATCTTCGTCAACTACGACGACACCATCGGCGACATGGCCGTAGGGGGCGCCGGTTCGATCCTCGCCGGCATCCTCGTCGCGCGGGTGCGGCTGACGGCCGAGACCGGCGACAGCCGGGACGACGCCGCGGTCAGACGCGCCCGGTGAGGATGAGGTTCCAGTAGACCCAGGGCAGCACGCGGCGGTCGAAGAACCACGACAGCCGGCTCTCGCGGTACATCCGGCGCAGGAACGGAATCGTCGGCATCAGCTCGCCCGACGGCCCGAACTCCGCCCACACGACGCTCGCACGCGACACCGTCATCGGACAGACGCCGTAGCCGTCGTAGCGCGCCGTCGGCTCCTTTCCGGCCAGCACCGCGGCGAGGTTCTTCGCGAGCACCATCGTCTGCTTTCGCAGGGCGCCGCCGCTCTTCGAATTCGTCGTGGCTGCGGCATCCCCCAGCCCCCAGACGTTCACGAAGCGGGGATGCCGCAGCGTCTCGGGGTCGACCTCGACGAACCCGTCGGGGTCGTCGTCGGCGGCCAGTCCCGACGCGCGGATCCATTCCGGGGCCGACTGCGGCGGCGTGACGCTGAGCAGGTCGTACCGGATCCGCTCGATGCCCGTCGGCGAGGCGATGACGGCCTCGGTGCGGTCCGCATCCACCTCGATGAGGGCACTGTCGGTGTGCAGCTCGATGCCGTAGCGGTCGACGGCGCGCTGGATCTCGCGGTCGAACGCCTCGATGCCGAACACCGTCTTGTCGGGCACGACGAGCACGGCGCGGATGTCGCCGAGCACGCCCGTGCGCTGCCAGTAGTCACAGGCCTGGTACAGGGGTTTCTGCGCCGCTCCCGCGCAGGAGGCCGGGCCGGCGGGCTGCGTGAAGACGACCGTCCCGCGCCGCAGATCGCGCAGCCGCAAGGAGGTCCGGGCGGCGAGATCGCCCTCGTAGTGCGTCGTGACGTCGCCGGTGCCGATCGACTCCGCCAGGCCGGGAACGCTCGCCCAGTCCTTCTGCATGCCCGGTGACAGCACGAGCTGGTCGTACCCGACCTCGCCGCCCCCGGCCAGCTGAACGACCGAACGCGCGGGGTCGACCTGCACGACGGCATCTCGGATCCACGTCACATCACGGGGCATGACGGATCGCTGCGGGCGCATCGTCTCGCTGATGCGCGCCGTACCGCCGGCGACGTGGGAGAAGAGCGGCTTGTACTCGTGCACGTCGCGGGGCTCGATGAGCGCGACATCCGTCACACCCCGGCGCAGCAGTCGCGCGGCGGCCGAGACGCCCCCGTTGCCGCCGCCCACCACGATGACGCGGTGATGAGCAGCCGGCTGCGCGCCCGCGCCGGTCGGACCGGCGCCCGTGTTCGCCGCGGTCATCGGCCGGGCGCACCGAGCGTCTCGACCAGGTAGATCCCGATGAAGATGGCGAGCGCCCCCACCGCCAGGATCCCCATCGCGACGGCCAGTCGCCGGTTGCGTACCGGCGCGTCCCCCGACGAGCGCGAGGCGACCAGCATCATCGCCCACGCGACCACCGTGAAGACGATGCCGATCGCCGGCAGCACGACCTGCAGCTGGAACGCGAGGGCGTACAGCACGATCGCGACGGCGGCCAGCACCCCCGCGGGCACGAGCCAACGCGACGATGAGCCCTGGCGGAAGCTCTCCTGGTTCGTCAGGTCGGTGGGGTCGGGGCGCGGCTGCCGATCCGGCAGCTGCCCGGGTCCGTGAGCCTCGGTGCGCTTGTCGACCATCGGGTCCTCCGTTCGTGGGATCCCCACCGTATGCCGTCACCCCGTCGGACCGGAGCCCCTTGCGCTTCCGGCCCGGATGCCTCACCGTGCGGCATCCGCGGCGCGTCCTCAGCGCGCCAGAGCGACCATCTCGGCGCTGCGGTCCCACAGCTCCCGGGCGAGGACGGCGTCGGTCGCGTCGCGGTGCGACCGCGTGAGGCGGTCGTTCTCGTAGTAACCGCCGGGGACCCATTCCCGTCCCGGCTCGCCGTTCGCCAGGAACACCATCCGCGCGCCGCCCTCGTCGGTCGTGGTCATCACCCGACGGGCGAGGGGGTTGTGGTACATCCAGCGGAAGGGTCCGGGCACGTTAGCGGCGAACTGCGTCGCGACGACGCCCGGGTGGAAGGCCGCGGCTGAGACGCCTCGGCCACCGGCACGGTGCTGCAGCTCGCGAGTGAAGAGGATGTTCGCGAGCTTCGCGTTGCCGTACGCGACGCGGCCCGAGTAGCGCCCCGCGGCGTTGAGATCGGTGACGTCGAAGCGTGAGAACACCCGTGCGGCGACGCTGGCCGTCTGGATGACCGATGCCCGGCTCTCGACCAGCCGGTCCAGCAGCAGGTTCGTCAGCAGGAAGCCGGCGAGATGATTGACCTGGAACGTCTGCTCGAAGCCGTCCACCGTGAGGTGGCGCGGACCGAAGATCCCGCCGGCGTTGTTGGCGAGCACGTCGATGCGCGGATAGGCGTCGCGCAGCTCCCCCGCCAGCCGGCGCACCTGGGCGAGCTCGGCGTAGTCCGCGAGGTGGAACGGGGCCCCCAACTCGGCGGCGAGCGCGCGGGTCTTCTCGGGCGACCGCCCCACGAGTACGACGCGATGCCCCTCGCGGGTGAGGCGCCGCGCGGCCGCGGCTCCGATTCCGTCGCTGGCTCCCGTGATCACGATGGTGCGCATGGCGGCAGTCTCGCAGGACGCAGGCGACCGGGCGAGCGCTGGCGTATCGCGGCGGACTGTGTCAACGACTACCTCGGCGTCCGTGCGGCGCGGCAGGATCGCCGCAACGAACGCACAACGGAAGGGGCCGGCATGGCTCAGGAACTGTCGAAGGGCGACCGCGTCAGCTGGGACACCTCTCAGGGGCGCACGCAGGGCACCATCGTCGAGAAGAAGGAGAAGGACTTCCAGTTCGCGGGCCAGAAGTTCACGGCATCCGCGGACGAGCCCGCCTTCATCGTGGAGTCGGAGAAGAGCGGCAACCAGGCCGCGCACAAGCGGTCCGCGCTGCGCAAGCTCAGCAGCTGAACCTCGGCGACACCGACGAGGCCCCTCCGCTCAGCGGAGGGGCCTCGTGTTCTTCGCGGATCGAGGTCAGTTCTCGATGTCGCCGCGCCAGGCGCCGGTCTCGGTGCCGCGCGACTCGATGAACTCCTTGAAGCGCGTGAGGTCCTTCTTCACGGCGTGGTCGTCGATGCCGACGGCGGCGCCGACCGACTCGACGAAGCCCTCGGGCTTCCAGTCGAGCTGCACGGTGACGCGCGTCTCGTTCTCGCTCAGCTTGTGGAACGTGACGACGCCGGCGTGCTCGTCCTTGCCCTGGACGCTGTTCCAGGCGACGCGCTCGTCGGGGTGCTGCTCGGTGATCTTCGCAGTGAACTCGCGCTCAGCCCCGCCGATCTTCACCTTCCAGTGCGTGGTGCCGTCGTCGAGCTGGGTGACCGACTCGACGAAGCTCAGGAAGTGCGGGAACGATTCGAACTGCGTCCACTGGTTGTACGCGACCGACACGGGCACGTCGACGTCGATGGTCTCGATGATGCGGGCCATGGGCGGCTCCTTTCGGTTTCGATTTCGGGGCTGCTCCCATGCTTCGCCCTCGCAGTCGGCACGGCGACCTGGTTGCGACCTCGGCGGTCGGCTGGTAGGCGTCAGTCGAGCCCGCGCACCGGCACCCCGAGCCAGCCGGCGAGGTCGTGGATCTCGGCGTCCACCGCATCGCGCTCCTCGCTCTCCCACGGCACCAGCTCGTGCACCGCCGAGACCACGAGGTTCTCCTTCGCCTTGTCGAGCGCGGCGTCGAGCAGACCGATGAACCGGTCGCCGCACAGGATCGGGTGGGCGAAGTAGCCGTAGACGCGCTGGGCCTTCGGCACGAACTGCTCGAGCTTGTAGGTGAAGTCGAACGCCTCGATGAGGCGCGGCCGGTCGAAGAGCATGCCGTCGTAGGGACTGAGGATCGCGACCCGGCCACCGGGGTCGTCGTCGATCCCCGCGAGAGCCCGCGGGTCGACGCGCCACTTCCAGGAGCTGCCGTCGACCAGCGCCGGTTCGCCGGCCATGCCGACTCCCGACCACGACGATCGCTGGCGGGCCAGGCCGGCGCCCTGCAGGCGGCGCTCGTCGAGCAGCGCGCCCGCCTCGTCGGCGTCGGGGCCGTCGGGCTCGGGGCCGCGGGCGCGCTCGGCGACATCCCATCGGCGCAGTCGTCCCACCCGCCCGACGACCGCGACCTCGCCGAGCCGCTCGAGCAGATCGAGCATGCGCGGCACCTGGTTGTCGCTGTACCAGCCGCTCTCGTTGCCCGCCGGCACCGCGGCGGTGTCGGGGATGTCGGCGGCCAGCAGCGGCCCGTCCCGGTGCAGACGGGCGATCACGTCAGCGCGGAACGCCGCGTTGGCTTCGAGCCACGCTGCGGCGCTCTCGCGCAGCGGCCGGCTGCGCATCCGTACGCGCATCAGCGGCAGGACGCTCGCCGGATAGAACGACCCTGCGTACTCGAACAGCTGACGGTCGTCTTCGACGGCCTTCGTCAGCTGCCCGGGCTCGTACCCCCAGCCGATGCGCGTCCACGGGATGGTCTGCTCGCTCGGAGCGAGGACCGCCGTCGGATCGATCTTGATCGCACCGAGCTGCTCGGCGACCTCGACGACGTCACCCGGGCGGTCCGCTTCGAGCAGCTGCGCCCGCACGATGATGCGACGTGCCTGCTCGCGGGTGAGCCGGTGCGGTTCCATGCCCCGACGCTACCGGCGCCCGCCGACATCCGCGCTCACGCCGGCAGCGCGGCATCCGTTCCCCGCGCCTGCGCGGCGATCTCGTCGAGCGAGAGGTCCAGAGCGTTCGCGACCGCGGCGACCGTCGTGAACGACGGCGTCGCCAGCCGGCCCGTCTCGATCTTTCGCAGCGTCTCGGCCGAGATCTGCGCGGCCGCGGCGACCTCGGCGATCGAGCGGTCGCCGCGCGCCTGGCGCAGGAAGGCGCCCAGACGCCGGCCTCGCGCGATCGTCTCGGGCGTGTGCGCCGGGCGAACCATCATGCGGCGAGCATATCGGTATTATCAGACCGGTATTTTAATCACGCCGATGGAGAGCAGCCCATGATCGAGATCCTGAACGAGACGCAGCTCGGCTACGCCCGCACCACCGGCGCGCTGGTCGGCGACATCCTCCGCGAGCTGCGCGAACGCTCGACCGTCGGCGTGAACCTGCTCGACATCGACGCGTGGGCTCGCGAGCTGATCGTGCGAGCCGGGGCGACATCCTGCTACGTCGACTACGCGCCCTCGTTCGGCGACGGCCCGTTCGGTCACTACATCTGCACGGCCGTCAACGACGCCGTCCTGCACGGGATGCCGCACGACTACGCCCTGCGTTCCGGAGATCTGCTCACGCTCGACCTCGCGATCACGAAGAACGGGGTCGCCGCCGACGCCGCGATCAGCTTCACCGTCGGCCCGTCGCAGCCGCCGCGCGACGCCGCCCTGATCGATGCCACCGAGCGAGCCCTCGCGGCGGGGATCGAGGCTGCCCGCCCGGGCAATCGCATCGGCGACATCTCGTCCGCGATCGGCGCCGTCCTCACCGGGGCGGGGTACGCCGTCAACACCGAGTTCGGCGGCCACGGCATCGGCAGCGTCATGCACGGCGACCCGCACGTACCCAACATCGGCCGACCCGGACGCGGCTACCGCCTGCGCCCCGGGCTCCTGCTCGCCCTCGAGCCGTGGGTGATGGACGACACCGACATCCTCGTGACCGACCCCGACGGCTGGACGCTGCGCAGCTCCACCGGATGCCGCACCGCGCACACCGAGCACACCGTCGCCATCACCGACGGTGCCGCCGAGATCCTCACCCTCCCCCGCTGACCGTCAGAACCGCGCAGTCCACGCGGGGACGGTCTCGGTCGCGGGACCGAGCAGCACCTCGTCGAACAGGCGCGTGTCCTCGTGCGCTTCGAGGTTGAGCAGGGCCGTGCGGGCTCCGGCCTCGGCCGCGACGGCGACGAGCGATGCCGCGGGCGTGACCGCGCCCGAGGTGCCGATGACCCAGAACTCCTCGCAGAGCGACACCGCGTCGAAGATCTCGTCGAGACCGTGGACCGCCTCACCGAACCACACCACGTCGGGGCGCAGCGATCGCCGACCGCACGCGGGGCATGGCGGCTCATCCGACAGGTCGCCCGTCACCGGCATCCGCGTCCCGCAGCGCTCGCACCGCGCCCGGTCGAGGCGTCCGTGGATGTGCAGCACCCGGCGGGACCCCGCGCGCTCGTGCAGGTCGTCGATGTTCTGCGTCACGACCGCGACCTCACCGGGATGCCGCGCCTCGAGTTCCGCGAGGGCGCGGTGCGCGGCGTTCGGCTGGGCGGCGCGCGCGATGCGCCTGCGCTCGTCGTAGAAGGTCTGCACGAGCGCTCGGTTCGCTGCGAACCCTTCGGGCGTCGCGACATCCTCGATCCGGTGGTCCTCCCACAGCCCGTCGACCGCGCGGAACGTGCGGATGCCCGACTCGGCCGAGATGCCCGCTCCCGTCAGCACCACGATCCGGGCCATGTCAGCCCCGAGCCGTGAGGTCGGGGGTCAGCGCCTCGCGCTCGTCGAAGACGAAGCACTCGCCGTTCCAGTGCGCGCCGCCCTCGTGCTCGAAGTACCCCAGGATGCCGCCCTCGAGCTGGTACGCCTCGACCCCTTCTTCGCGCAGCACGATCGCGGCCTTCTCGCAGCGGATGCCGCCCGTGCAGAAGCTGACGACGGTCTTGCCCGCGAACTCGTCGCGATGCGCGGCGGCCGCGCCGGGGAACTGCGTGAATCGCTCGATCCGCCAGTCGACGGCGCCGTCGAACGTGCCGTAGTCGACCTCGAACGCGTTGCGCGTGTCGAGCAGCACCACCTCGCGGCCCGTGTCGTCGTGCCCCTGATCGAGCCAGCGGCGCAGCTGCGCCGGGGCGACGGCGGGGGCGCGGCCGGCCTCGGGGCGGATCGCCGGTCGATCCATCCGGATGATCTCGCGCTTGACCTTGACGAGCATCCGGCCGAAGGGCTGATCGTCCGACCAGCTCTCCTTCGTCGTCAGCGCGGCGAAGCGCTCATCGGCGCGCAGTTCATCGACGAACCCGCGCACCGCGTCGGCGGCGCCCGCGAGGAAGAGGTTGATGCCCTCCTCCGCCAGCAGGATGGTCCCGCGCAGCGCCGCCGCCTCCGCACGATCGCGCAGTACGACACGCAGCTCGGCCGGATCGGCGATGTGCGTGAACAGGTAGGCGGAGACGTTCAGGACGGATGCCACTGCCCCAGCCTACGAAACACCGCACCGGACGCGCGTCGGGCGCGGTTCCCGGCATCCGGCGCAGAATCACCTGCGCGCGACGCCGAGAACCGCGCCCGAAACCGCGTTGCGTTCAGTTCACCTCGGAGGGGTGCGCGCTCACCCGGCCCGAGCCGTCGCCCGGGTCGAGGGCCGAGATGGCGTCGACCTGTGCGGTGGTGAGCTCGAAGTCGAACAGCGAGGCGTTCTCGACCATGCGCTCGCGGCTCACCGTCTTCGGGAAGACGATGAACCCGCGCTGCAGGTGCCAGCGCAGCACGACCTGCGCCGGGCTCTTGCCGTGCGCCGCGGCCGCCTCGGCGACGGGCTCGGCGCCGAACAGGTCGTACTTGCCCTGGCCGAGGGGCCCCCACGACTCGATGCGCACGCCCTTGTCGGTCGCCCAGTCGACGACATCCTTCTGCTGGTAGGCCGGGTGCAGCTCGATCTGGTTGACCGCGGGCAGCTCGCCGGTCTCGGCGTGGATCTTCTCGAGGTGCTCGACGAGGTGATTCGACACGCCGATCGAGCGGGTGTGGCCGGCGTCGCGCAGCTCGACGAGCTTCTGCCAGGCGTTGACGTAGTTGCCGTTGTCCGGGGCCGGCCAGTGCACGAGGTACAGGTCGACGTGGTCGAGCCCGAGCTTCTCGAGGCTCTCGGACAGGGCCTTGCGGGGCTCATCGCCGCCCTGACGGTCGTTCCAGAGCTTCGTGGTGATGAACAGCTCGTCACGCGGGATGCCGCTGGCCGCGATGGCCCGGCCGACACCCTCTTCGTTGCCGTAGATCGCGGCGGTGTCGATGTGGCGGTAGCCGACCTCGAAGGCCTCGGTGACGAGACGCTCGGTCTCGGCGGGGTCGACCTTGAAGACGCCGTAGCCCAGCTGCGGGATCTCGAAGCCGGAGTTGAGGGACACGTTCGGGACGTGGATCTGTTCTGCCATGCTCTCAGCCTAGAAGCGCGGAAGACCCGCGGCGCCGGGCTTGACGTCGCCGGCAGCGCGCGTCAGGCGATCAGCCCGCAAGCGCCTCGAGGGCCTCTCCGGTCAGGCGCTGGGTCGTCCACTCGTCCATCGGCTGGGCACCGATCGAGCGGTAGAAGGCGATCGAGGGAGCGTTCCAGTCCAGCACCGTCCACTCGAGCCGCGAATAGCCGCGCTCGACGCACACCGCCGCGAGCGAGGCGATGAGCTGCTTGCCGTAGCCGCGGCCGCGCTCGGCCTCGTCGACGTACAGGTCTTCGAGCCAGATGCCGTGGCGCCCGGTCCAGGTCGAGTAGGTGAGGAACCAGATCGCGATGCCGACGATCCGGCCCTCGCGCTCCACGACGTGGCAGAACGCGCGGGGCTCGTCGCCGAAGAGGGTCTGCCGCAGCGCATCGGCGGTGTTCTCGACCGCGTCGGGCTCGCGCTCGTACAGGGCCAGCGCACGGATGCAGTCGAGGACGCCGTCCTCGTCTCCGGGGCGCACGGCGCGCAGCACGGCGCCGCCGGACAGTTCACGCGGGGTCATCGCCTCAGCGTAGCGGCGGCGTAACTCCTCAAAAACGCATCCGCCCCGCCGACCGACCCCGGCAAACCGGGGCGGACGGCGGGGCGGATGCGGGAATCTGAGGAGTTACGCCCGCGCCGGGCGGGAGACCTCCTGCCGCGACGGACCTCAGCCGGCTGCGATGGCGTCGGCGATGGGGGTGTCGCCGCCCGTGAACTCGATCATGCGGCCGACCGTGGCCGGCTCGGTGAGCACCGCCGCGATGACCGACGCGACGTCGCCCCGGGGAACCGACTCCTCGCCCGAGCCGCCCACCGTGATCTTCCCGGTGGGCTCGTCGAGCGTGAGGGCGCTCGGCGCGACGATCGTCCAGTCCAGACCGCTCTCGCGCAGGTGGGCGTCGGCTTCGGCCTTCGCCTCGGCGTAAGCGTAGAAGGAATCGTCCTCGGGCACGCCGTGATCGGGGCCAGCACCGAAGTACGACACCATGACGTAGCGCTTCACACCGGCGGCGACCGCCGCGTCGATGGAGCGGATCGCGGCGTCGCGGTCGACAGTCCACGTGCGGGCGGCGTCTCCCCCGCCGGCGCCGGCCGACCAGACCACGACGTCATTTCCGCTGACGAGATTGGTCAGCTGCTCGGTGTCGAACGACTCGATGTCGGCGACGAGGGGCGTTGCGCCGGTCGCGGCGACATCCGCCTCGTGGTCGCGATTGCGGATGACCGCGGTCACCGTGTCACCGCGCTCGGCGAGGATCGGCTCGAGGCGCTGCGCGACCTTGCCGTGGCCGCCGATGATCAGGATGCGGGGCATGGGTATTCCTTTCGTCGGGGGATGGGGTTCGGAGGGCGGACTCAGCCGCGGAAGTCGTCGGGGTCGATGTCGTCGAGGAATTCGCGGAACTCGGCGACCCGCTGCTCGGCGGCCTCGGGTGTCTCGGCACCCTCGGGCGCTTCACTGACCGTGTCGGGGATGCCGGCTTCGGCGAGCACGTCGTCGGCGACGAAGATCGGGGCGCCGGCGCGCGAGGCGAGGGCGATCGCGTCGGAGGGACGCGCGTCGATGACCCGTGAGCCCGTCAGCGCGGTCACGGTGATCTCGGCGTAGAAGGTGCCGTCGTCGATGCGGGTGACCTCGACCCGGTCGACAGTGGCGTCGGTGGCATCCAGCAGGCGCACCATCAGGTCGTGCGCGAGCGGACGCGGTGGAGCGACGCCCTCGACGGCCACGAGGATGGATGTCGCCTCCTGCGACCCGATCCACACCGGGAGCACACGGTCCGAGAGGTCATCGACGGGCTTGAGAAGGATCACGTGCTGCTGGGCGGGATCGAGAGCGACCCCCAGGACGCGGACCTGGACCATGACACCTCCCGGGGTCGGTTTCGCCCAGCCTACGCACGCGGGAATGAGCGCGGGGGTCTCGTCGTTGCGGCTTGACATGCAGCGTTTCGGCACTCTCTCGTTCGGTCACTACGGTCCTCTCGGCGGCGGGCGCGAGCTCACGGCGGGCGATTCGATGCGGCAGGCGATCGACCTGGCGCAGGGCATGGATGACCTCGGAGCCGTCGGCGTGTACTTCCGCGTGCACCACTTCGCGCGACAGCAGGCGTCGCCCATGCCGCTTCTGGCCGCCATCGCCGCCACGACGAAGAACGTCGAGATCGGCACCGGCGTCATCGACATGCGTTACGAGAACCCGCTCTACCTCGCCGAAGAAGCGGCCGCCGTCGACCTGATCTCCGACGGCCGACTGGCACTCGGCGTGAGCCGCGGGTCACCCGAGACCGTGGTGCGCGGCTACGAGGCGTTCGGCTACACCGGGTCGCAGGACCCGCGCGGCGCCGACATCGCCCGCCAGCATTTCGACACGTTCCTCCGCGCCATCGAGGGCGAGGGCCTCGCCGAGCGCGACCCGAACAGCCCCTTCGGCGGCGGCAGCGGGATGCAGCGGATCGAGCCTCACTCCCCCGGCTTGCGCTCGCGCATCTGGTGGGGCGCCGGCAACACCGACTCCGCCGAGTGGGCGGGGCGCATGGGCGTCAACCTCATGTCGTCGACCCTGCTCACCCAGGCCGACGGCACCCCGTTCGACATCCTGCAGGGGCAGCAGCTCGACGCGTTCCGCGCCGCGTGGCGCGAGGCCGGGCATCCCGGTGAGCCCCGCACGTCGGTCAGCCGCAGCATCTTCCCGATCACGACAGCGGAAGACGAGCTGTACTTCGGCGGCAGCAACGAGCAGGACGGCATCGGCTACATCGACGGCATGCGCTCGACCTTCGGCAAGACCTACGCCGCGGCGCCCGACGTGCTCGTCGAGCAGCTCCTGCAGGATGCCGCCGTGCAGAGCGCCGACACCCTGATGCTGACGATCCCGTCGCAGCTGGGCGTCGAGTTCAACCTCCGGATCGTCGAGTCGTTCGCGAAGTACGTCGCCCCGGCGCTGGGCTGGCAGCCTCAGACCGCGACGGCCCGCTGAGGGTAGCGGCCCGGCGCCGTGAGCTCAAGAGCGTGCGGGGTCGAGTTTCAGGCTGGCTAGTGTCTCTCCTCGGCGCCCGAACGGGTGCCGGCACCTCACGTGCTCCACGGAAGAAAGAGAAGCACCATGCTCTGGACGATCCTCGGCCTCATCCTCGTCGGACTGATCGCCGGCTTCATCGCTCGCGCCGTCATCCCCGGCAAGCAGAACATCGGCATCCTGATGACCATCGTGCTCGGCATCGTCGGCTCGTTCGTCGGCGGCTTCCTCGGGTTCCTGATCTTCAACCACAGCCCGGAAGGCGGCTTCCTGCAGCCCTCCGGCATCATCGGTTCGATCATCGGCGCCATCATCGTGCTCGGCATCTACGTCGCCGTCACGCGCCGCGGGTCCGCGCGCAAGCGCTGAGCCACCGCTCATCCACCGCGAAGGCGGGGTCGGCAATGCCGGCCCCGCCTTCGGCGTTCCGGCCGTGCCGCGGCGCGGGCGTCGCGCCTCGTCGCCGTAACTCCTCAAACTCGCGCGTCGTCCGGCCACCGCAGGCTGGTACAGCTCCCGATCAGCCCGGTTCTGAGGAGTTACGGCGCCGTGCGCGATCAGCTCGAGCGGCGATGGAGCACCTCGAAGCGCTCGCACACGACGAGCATGCCGTCGTCGAAGCGCCCGCCGTTGCGCAGGTAGCCTCCCCAGAAGTCGCGGTGGATCTCGCGCCATGACGCGAGCGAACGATCGCCCTCGCCCTCATCGAACGCGTGGCTCGCCGGCACCTGAGCGAACGGCACGATGGCGACGGCGGTGGTTCGCAACAGGACGGAAGGATGCCCAGAACCATCGAGCACGATCCCCAGATCGCCGGCCCGCGGGATCGGCTCTCGCTCCCGCTCGTACTCGACGAGGGCGGAAGAGGTCGCCGTCTTCACGCCCGCGAGCACGAGCGCCAGCAGGGCTTCCGCCTCAGCGGGGTGACGACCGAAGCTCCACGCGGGCGGCGCCGATTCTGGCAGTCCCGCGACCGACCTCCGGCATTCCTGCCAGAACTCCTCGATCTCAGTCCCTCGCTCCATCACCGGTCACCCTAGCGCCGAGCGGTCTGCGCCCCGACGGATTGCTTCCGTCGCCGTAACTCCTCAGATCTGCCCCTCCTCCGGCCACCGCAGGCTGATTCGGCTCCGGATCAGCCCGGTTCTGAGGAGTTACCGCGCACCGGCGCGGAATACTCGGGCCGCCAGCGCGCTTGCACCCCGCATGACCACGATCGGAAACAGCGACCTCTCCGTCTTCCCCCTCGCACTGGGCGGCAATGTCTTCGGCTGGACGGCCGACCGCGACGCCTCGTTCGCGATCCTCGACGCGTTCGTCGAGGGCGGTGGCAACTTCGTCGACACCGCAGACTCGTACAGCGCGTGGGCGCCGGGCCACAGCGGCGGCGAGAGCGAGACGATCATCGGCGAGTGGCTAGCGGCTCGCAGCCGCCCGGAGGTCGTTGTGGCCACGAAGGTGAGCCAGCACCCCGACTTCCGTGGCCTCTCCGCCGCGAACGTCCGCGCCGCGGCGGAGGCGTCGCTCAAGCGTCTCGGCGTCGACGCGATCGACCTGTACTACGCGCACTTCGACGACGAGGAGACGCCGCTCGACGAGACCGTGGGCGCATTCGGCCAGCTGGTCTCGGACGGTCTCGTGCGCCACGTCGCGGTGTCGAACTACAGCGCCGAACGCATCCAGGAGTGGCTGCGCATCGCCGACGAGACCGGAGTCGCCCGCCCCGTCGCGATCCAGCCGCACTACAACCTCGTGCACCGCAACGACGTCGAGGAGTCGATCGCTCCGCTCGCGCAGCGCGAGAACCTCGGCCTCGTGCCGTACTTCGCGCTGGCGAAGGGCTTCCTGACCGGCAAGTACCGGTCGACGGATGCCGCAGGGCACGACTCCCCGCGCGCCGAGGGTGCCGCCGTGTACGCGACGCCGCAGGGCCTGCAGATCATCGACACGCTCGAGCGCATCGGTGACGCCCACGGTGCGTCGATCGCCGCCACCGCTCTCGCATGGCTGCGCGCCCAGCCGACCGTCGTCGCGCCGATCGCGAGCGCGTCGCGGCTCGAGCAGGTTCCCGCGCTGCTCGAGGGCGGACGCCTCGAGCTCACGGCCGACGAGGTCGCCGAGCTCACCCGCGTGTCGACCTGGACGCCGGAGGCCTGAGCCGCCTGCATCCGAGATCCGCATCTTCGACCGCCGCCGGCGCTACTCTCACCGGCGGCGGTCGACGGCTGTGGACTCGCGGGCGTGCAGCGAGGGCAGTACGTGCGTGCGCTGCACGGGCCGCTTGGCGCCGTCGATGAGGCGCGCGGTGAGGGCTTCGACGGCGAGCCGACCGATGTGCTGCTTCGCCGGGCGCAGGGCCGTGATGGCCGGCTCCGCGCTCGCGGCCACCTCGTCGTCGTAGGCGATGATCGCGAGGTCGTCGGGCATCGACCAACCGAGGTCGCGCGCCTGCTGCTGGACGAGCACGGCTTGCGGGTCGGAGTGCACGAGCAGCGCCGTCGTGCCGGTTCCGCGGCACTCGGCGAGCAGGTCAGCGACTGCTCGCTCCCGCGCGGGCGCGTCGAGCTCGTCGAGGGAGATGTCGCGGTCGATCGTCGAGACGAGTCCGTCGTTCTCGACGGCTCGCCGCCACCCCTGACGCAGTCGCGGCGAGGTGGGCGAGCCCGCCGACGTCACGAAGCCGACGCGCACATGCCCCCGCGCGGAGAGGTGCGCCGCGGCGAGGGAGCCACCGAAGACGTGGTCGGTCGTGACCCACTCGAGCCGGGTGAGCGCGAGGTGCGAGGGCACGCTGCGCTCGCAGAGCACCACCGGCAGCGGCAGGGCGTCGAGCCAATGCAGCAGCGCGGAGCCGTCGGCCCCGACCGTCTCGGGCGCGACGATGAGTCCGTGCAGGTTGCCCGAGTCGAGCAGTGAGGAGATCTGCCGGCGCTGGTCGTCCACGGAGTAACTGGCGCCACGCAGGACGAGCTGCACCCCGCCGTCGGTCGCCGCTGCACGCGCGCCGATGACGATCTGCGGCCAGTAGTACGTCAGCGACGGAACGACCATCCCCACGCGGAACAGCGGCGGACGGATGCCGCCGGCGACGCGCGGCACCGTGGTGTCGAGCCGGCTGCGCAGCGTGGCGCCGCCGTGGACGCGCGTGAGCAGGCCGCGGTCGGCGAGGTAGCCGATGTCGCGGCGGATGGTGAGCTCGGCGACCCCGAACCGTCGCGCGAGGTCGGCGACGCGGACGGATCCCGCGTGGCGAAGCTCATCGAGGATCCGCTCGCGGCGCGACACCGCGAACCCGGCCGACGCTGGCTGATCCACAGCCCCACCCTAACGATCGTTGGCGTTCGAGTGTGTTCGTTTCGGATCGGATCACTCGCTCCGCGCGAGCCGCGGTGATTCCCTCGGAGCACCCCCACTGGACCTTCACCGACGAGGAATCCACCGAATGGCAAAGATGTCATGGGCTCGGGCGTTCGCGCCCGTCGCCGTCGCCCTCATCGCGACGACCGGCCTGGTCGTCCCGGCAACCGCGGCGAGCGCCGCATCCCCCGCCGCCACGTCCGCGCGCACCGCGGCCACGGCCGACGAGCTTCCCACCCTCACGTACGACGACGTGGCCGAGTGGGCCGAGATGCTCGTCGACGGCGAGGACGTCGAGCGCGCCGCCGACGGCGCGCCCTTCAACACGTTCGGCGGCTTCGGCTCGGTGTCGTGCAACAACACCTCGAACCTGCTGCTGGACTACAAGGAGGAGCATCCCGACGTCTACTGGCGCATCCTGCGGATGCTGTTCGACCCGGTGGAAGGCGCCGGACTGAAGCACATCAAGGTCGAGCTCGGTGCCGACAACAACACCTCGTCGGGCACCGAGCCGGCGACCAAGCGCTCGGCCGACGAACCGGCCAACGTGCTGCGCGGCGCCGGGTTCCACTTCATCGCTGACGCGAAGACGATCAACCCGGACATCGAGGTCGAAGCGCTGCGCTGGGGTGAGCCCTCGTGGACGAAGGCTCAGCCCGACCTGCGCTACCAGTGGTACAAGGAGACGATCGACGCCGCCTACGACACCTACGGCGTCGAGTTCGACTACCTCAGCCCGTCGCAGAACGAGGTGCACGCGAACTACATCAACGCGGAGCTCGCCTGGACGGTCGACTTCGCGAAGCGGCTGGAGGCGGATGCCGCGGCCGAGGGCGCCCGCTACGACTACTCGAAGATCAAGATCGTCGCGCTCGACTCGTACCGGAACGTCGGCCAGGTCTCACGCGCGGTGCTCGCGAGCCCCGAGGCGCTCGAGCAGGTCGACGCGATCGGCTACCACTACGACATCGCCGGCGACCCGGCACTGACCCGCCTGAACAAGGAGTTCGGCATGGAGGTGCTGTACTCCGAGGGCGTCGCCCCGATGATCGACCCCGAGTACCGCGCGCAGGCCGACCCCGCCCGCGGCGGTATCGGCGGCACGGTCGGTGCCGTCGACATCGCCGACCGGTTCATCAACGCCTACCGTTGGAGCGGCTCCGGCGCCGACCCGGGCCACATGACCACCTTCCTCTTCCAGCCGGCCGTGAGCGCTCTGTACGAGGGCTCGCAGTACTCGCCGAAGCACCTCATCCGCGCGTCCGACCCCTGGTCGGGCTATTACGAGGGCGGCGTCGGCATCACGCTGGTGCGCCACTTCACGCAGTTCATCGGCGAAGGGTGGGAGTACATCGAGGGCGCCTCGGGCGGCGACGGCCAGAAGGGCGACGGCGGCACCGTCGTCGACACCTCCACGCGCACGGCCCTGACGCTGCGCACCCCGGCGGCCGACGTAGCCGCCGGCGATGCGCTGGAGTTCAGCCAGGTGCACGCGAACAACACACGCACGGTGCGCAACTTCGAGGTGAAGGTCGCGAACCTCGACACCGACGCCGACACCCCGCTCTACGTGTGGGAGACGACGGGCCCGGATGCCGGTGACGCGGTCGACGCGGACTGGTTCCAGAACACCGGCAAGGTCGTGCCCGTCCGCACCGAGACGAAGGACGGCGTCGAGTACGACGTCTACCGCGCCCAGGTGCAGCCGTACTCGATCCTGACGCTGTCGACCCAGCAGCGCGGCATCCATGACTCCGCCGCCGACTACGAAAGCGGCCAGTACGCCGCCACGGCGACCGACGACGTCCTGCCCCTCCCCTACACCGACGACTTCGAGTACGCGGGGTACGAGATCCAGGACGTCAACGGCGTGCCCATGGACTACGTCACGCGACGCGGCGGCTCACCCCGCTACACCGCCGACCAGAACGGCGCATTCGAGGTGATCGGAACCGACGACGGCAACGTCATGCATCAGGCGATCCATGCCGACAACCGCGGCTACACCTGGAACGTGTGGGGCGACGGTTCGCAGCGGAACCCGTCGACGACGACCCCGTCCACGGTCCTAGGCGACCACAGCTGGACGAACTACACCGCGAAGATCGACTTCCGTCTCGACGGCGTCGTGCGCGATGCCGCGCTCGACAACTTCGCCGGGCTCGGCGTCCGGCAGACGACCACGGAGGGCACCGGCGCCGATCTCGCGACCTACACCGCTCGCGTTCACGCCGACGGCACCTGGGAGCTGCGCAAGCTCGGCCAGAACGTCGCCTCGGGCACGGTCTTCATGTTCGACGCCGACGCGTGGCACACCCTCGAGGTCGAGGCGCGCGAGAACGTCATCTCGGTCCGCCTCGACGGCGAGCAGCTCGGAGTGTACGCCGACACGACGACGAACCCGACGATGGCCGGCCGGATCTCGCTCGTCAGCGGCTACTACAACACGCAGTTCGACGACCTGGCCGTGACTCCCCTCGACGGACTGTCGTGGCACGCCGTGAAGGTCGACGACGCCGACGCACGCATCTCGTACCCGCAGGGCTTCTCGTTCACGCAGGCCGGCTACGCGCACTTCAACCGCACGCAGCACGTCATCGCGGCCGGGCGCTCGTTCGGGTTCGATCTGAACGGCACCGGGTTCAACCTCAACGGCGCGACGGGCACGTCGGTGCTCTCGATCACGATCGACGACCAGCCGGCGCGCACCGTCAACGTCGCGGCAGTCGGCAACCGCCAGACCTCGGCCTGGTTCCGCGGGCTCGAGGACGGACCGCACACGGTCCGCGTGCAGGTGGTGTCGGGGACGTTCAGCCTCGACAGCGTCGACCTGCTCGTCGGCGGCTCGACCGGCGGCACGACCGACCCCGAGCTGCGTCCCGTCGCGGTGCTCGATGCCCTGCCGCGCCTGACGGCGGCTCCCGCCACGGTTCCCGCACTGCCCGAGACCCTGCGCGCGCGCAGCGAGGCGGGCGGCGAGATCGACGCTCCGGTCACCTGGGCCACGACCCCGGCCCAGTTCGCGACGCCGTACGCCATGGTCAAGGTCGACGGAGTCTTCCGCGACAACCCCTCGCTGCCGGTCAGCACCTACGTCGAGGTCGTGCCGAGCGGCATCCGGTACTTCGTCGATGCCAACGCACCCGCCGACGCGCCCGTGCACCCGGCCATCGCGGCGGCCGCCGGTGACACGCTCCGCAACGCCAGCCCCGACGCCGCATACTCCGCGGCAGCGGGCTGGGGCCGCGTCGGCTCGGCCAGCGCCAAGGGCCGGCTGGGCCTGCAGCCCTACGACAAGACGCGCGAGACCGGGTGGTACAGCTCGGGCGCCGCGACCCCCCTCGTCTACCGCTTCACGCTGGACGCGGGAGAGTACGACATCGCGACAGGCCACACCGAGTGGTGGAACCCGGGTACCGGCCGCAGCCGCGTCGTCACCGGCACGGTGGAGTTCACCGCGGGCGGCGAGCAGAAGAGCGTCGCGATCGGCACGCACACGTTCGCCAACGGCAGCATCGGCACGTCGACGGTGCTGCGCGGCGGGTTCGCGCTCGACGCCGCCACCGAGGTCACCGTCCGCATCTCGGGCGCCGGCGGCACCGAGGCACCGGCGCTGAGCTGGATCGGCATCGCCGACCACGCCGAGACGGCCGACCGGACGGCGCTCGCCGCTCTGCTGGCCGAGGCGACCACCGCCCCGCGTCAGGCCTACACCCCCGAGACGTGGCAGGCGCTGCGCGATCAGGGCGTCGCGGCGAAGGCCGTGCACGACGACCCGACGGCGTCGCAGGAGCAGGTGGATGCCGCTGCGGCAGCGCTGCGCTCGGCGCTCGATGCCCTCGTCGAGGTGGCCTACCTCGCGCTGCCCGACTACCGCGTGGCGGTCCTCGCCGGCGAGGAGGCCGACCTGCCTGAGACGGTGAAGCTCGCGACGCGCAGCGGAGCGACGCAGGACGTCGCAGTGCAGTGGCAGGACGATGCCCCCGCGACGGATCAGGCCTACGCGACGGTTCCCGTGAGCGGACGCGCCGGCCAGACGCCGGTGACGCTGCAGCTCGAGGTCGTGCCGAGCGGAGTCGTCTACTTCGTCGATGCGGCCGCGACGCAGGGCGCCGAGGACGCCGAGAAGCCGGGGCTCTCGCCCGCGTTCGACGCGGTGGAAGCGGTGCGCGGCGACCTCGTGCGCAACGACATCCCCGACGGCGTCTTCTCGGACGACACCGGCTGGGGACTGCGCAACCCGATCGGATCGGGCGACGGTCACGTCGGGCTGAAGGCGCGCGGGGCGGGGTCGTACGACAAGACCCGCACCACCGGCTGGTGGGCGAGCGCGGGCGGCTCGGTCGACTACGCCTTCACCCTGCCCGCCGGCGACTACGAGCTCACGAGCGGCTACCAGGAATGGTGGGGCGTCACGCGCCAGGTCGCGCCGACCGTCGAGATCGACGGCGAGCGCATCGCCGGAGATCCCGTGAACCTGTCGAGCGCGTCGCCGCAGGGCACCTCGACGATCGCGTTCTCGCTGGCGGACGAGACGGTGATCGAGTTCCGCGCCGCCCGCGGTTCCGGAACGGCCGATCCGGTCCTCAGCTGGATCGCGGTGGCCGATGCCTCCGCGCCGGCCGCGCCGGGCGAGGTGACCGCTGAAGCCACCTCGACGACGACCGCGACGGTCTCGTGGCAGGCTCCGGCCGGCGCGGGCACGCGCTACGACGCGTTCCGGGTCTTCGTCGGCGACGCAGCCGAGCCGGCGTGCGAGGTAGCGGCGGACGTGACCTCGTGCGAGCTGACCGGTCTCACGGCCGGCGCCGAATACGACGTCTCGGTGCAGGCGGTCGGTTTCGGCCGCGAGGGCGAACGTGCCGGCGCCGCGCTGCGGCTGCCCGAGGTCCCCGCCGACGACGCCCGCACGGCGCCGGGCGTGGCGGTGCTCAGCTCGGACGAGGGCTGGGACACCGGGCTGAAGGACGGCACCTTCCGCGTCACGATGAACCTCTGGTGGGGCCAGAACGGCTCGCTGTTCAAGCTGTTCCGCGACGGCGAGCTCGTGGGGTCGGTGCCGCTGACGATGACGAGCGGGCCGAGCGCCCAGCAGGCGGTCGTCGACATCGCGGGGCTTCCCAACGGCACCTACCGCTTCACCGGAGAGCTCGTGAACTCGCGCGGCACCACAGCGACGAAGCCGCTCACCGTGACGGTGACCGATGCGGCACCCGCACGACCCGTGCTCTCGCACGACAACCGGAAGGGCAGCGGGTCGTACACGGTGCGCGCCGACCTGTGGTGGGGCACGAACGCGACGTCCTACCGATTCCTCGAGAACGACGTCGAGGTCGCCGCGGGAGAGCTGGCCGCCGCGAGCCCCGCTGCCCAGTCGGCCACCCTGCCGGTGTCGGGCAGAGCACCCGGCACCTACCGCTATGTCGTCGAGTTCCGCAATGCGGCAGGGGTGACGACCAGCGCCCCGATCACGGTGACGGTGCGGTAGCGGCGAGAACCCGCGCGCCTCGGATGCCTGCTGTCGCGGGCGTCCGAGGTTCGTCGGTTTCTGCGAACGTCGTGCCGCTGCCGGCGTCCGTTACCGGCAACATCCCACAAAAGTACCGCTGTGGTATGACCACAGGGGGTTTTCCGTGTTTAATGGGTCTCATGAGCACCGCGACGGTCGGATACAGCGCCATCTCGAGCTACTCCCGCGTGGAGATCCTGCACCTGATCCAGGAGCAGCCGCGCCGGACGATCCTCGAACTGCAGGAGGCGACGGGACTGCACCCCAACACCATCCGCGAGCACCTCGCCCGGCTCATCTCCGACGGCTTCATCGTCGCCGAGAAGGAGCACCGGACGACCCGCGGACGTCCGCGGGTGCTCTACAGTGCCGCGGACGGCGACGCGACCCGCAGCGCGATCCAGCGGCGCAAGGTCCGCGACGCCGCCCAGCGTGGCGACCTGATGCGCCGCGTGCTCACCATCGACGTCCCGGACGCGCTCGAGACCGAGGCGCTGCACCAGATCGACGCCCTCGTCGAGGAGCTCGAGGACGAGGGGTTCGACCCGATCATCGACGAGAGCGCCCTCACCGTCGACCTCACCCCGTGCGCACACGCCGAGGCGCAGGCGTCGCACCGCGAAGTGCTGTGCAGCGTGCACTTGAGCCTGCTGCAGGGCGTGCTCACCGAGGCCGGTGGCCCGCTCGCCGTCGACGGCATGCGCTCGTCGTGCGACCCGTCGGTGTGCATCATCCAGCTGCTGCACGCCGCGACCACGCACGACTGAGCCGCGTCACCGGTCGCGGCCGGCGTCCTGATCGGATCGCATGGCGCTCACAAGGGCGGCGGCCGTGGCGCGGGCGCGGGCTGAGCCATAGCCCGGCTCGCGCAAGCGCATCGCGAGGTCGCCGCTGACGACGATGAGCAGTCGCTCGGCCAGCTCGGCCGCGGCATCGCCCACGAGCGGAACGGCCAGCTCGGTCAGGCGCGCGCGCATCCCCTCGGTGTCATCGCGCACGGCCGACGCGATCTCGGGCGGCGCGTCGGGGTATTCCGCCGCCGCTCCGAGGAAGGCGCACCAGCGCGAGCCGCGTGGTTGATCGCGGAACACCTCGAGCGCGTCGAAGATCGCCAGCAGGCGCCCCTCCGCGTCGCTGTGGCGGTCGACGGCGGCATCCCAGGCCCGTCGCCACGAGCGTTGCCGACGCTCCAACGCGGCGGCCAGCAGCGCCTCTTTGCTCGGATAGCCGCGATACAGCGTGGCCGCGGACACCCCGGCGCGCGCGGTGACGACGTCGATCGGGGTGGCCGCGATCCCCCGGGTGAAGAACAGATCTTCGGCCGCGTCGAGGATGCGCACCTCGGTCGTCGGCCGCAATCCCATGCCAGCACTCTATGCTCGGTAAAGTGAAACGATCGTTTTTGTTTCGTCGCCTCGCTCTCGTGGCGGCCGGAACCGCCCTCATCGCCGCGACGTACGGCCTCGTGCGCCTGGCGTTCGGGCTGCACCTGCCCGACATGAGCGCGGACGTCGATTTCGACACCGCGACGGCGGGCATGATCTCGGCGGCGGCATCGCTCGTCTACGGCGGCGCGGCTCTGCTGGGTTTCGCCCTCGGCGCCACCCGGCCGCGGCTGCTCGTCGTCCTCGCGCTCCTCACAGCGGGCGGGGGCGCCGTCGGCATCGCGCTGGCCCCCGACGTCGTCGTCCTCGCCGCGTCGGCGACGGTGAGCTCGGCCGGTGCCGGCCTGGCCTCGCCGGCGATGGTGCGCATCGTGCACGCCGCCTTCAACGGCCATGACTCCGACTCCGCGCAGGCGATAGTCAACGCGGGAACCGGACCGGGACTCGTCGCAGCGGGCCTCATCGCCCTCGCCCTGACGCCCGACTGGCGCGTGGCTTGGCTGATCGCGGCGGTCGCGACCCTCGGTGCCGGGCTCGCGGTCCTCGCCCTCGCCCGCCCTGCCGACGCCTCGACCACCCCCGCCCGCCGGCTGCCGCCGATGCCGTGGTGGCGAGGGCATCGCCGGCCCGTCGCGGCCGCCGCGCTGTTCGGGATCGGCGCGGCGGCGGTGTGGAACTACGGGCGCGTGGTCATGGTGGATGCCGGCGCCTCACCCTCCGCCTCGGTGCTCGCCTGGGTCTGGGTGGGATGCGGCGGTGCCGCAGTCATCGCGACTGCCCCGCTCACGAGACGAACCCCGCCGGGCCGGATGTGGCTGATCTCGACCGCGATCGCGGCGGGAGGAACGGCCGCGCTGGGTGCCTTCCCCGGCGAGCCCGTCGCCGCCGCCGCCGCATGCGCACTGTTCGGCTGGGGCTACATCGCGGCATCCGGAGCGCTCATCGGATGGACGACCCGAATCGACGCCGATCGCGCCGCCGCCGGGACGGCCGCCCTGTTCGTCGTCTTCATGATCGGGCAGGCCGTCGGGGCGACGGCCGTCGGGGCGACGCTACCGGTCGTCGGTCCCCTGACCACCTTCGTCGCCGCCGGAGCGCTCGGCGTGCTCGCAGGCCTCCTCGCTCCGCGAGCGCACCGCGCACCAGCCCGCTCCGTCCCGTGAGTCAGCCGCCGATCGCGTTCATGCCGCGAGCGGGCTGGAGGAAACCCGGGTCGTCGATGGCGTGGCCGGCCCGCTTACCGGCGACGCAGTTGCGCAGCACGCGGTCGATCTCGTCGCTCCGGTCCGGCCCCGGCTCGCCCGAGCGCAGCACCGGCAGCAGGTCGTACTCGTCGTTCGAGAAGAGGCAGTTGCGCAGCTGACCGTCGGCGGTCAGCCGCATCCGGTCGCAGGCGCCGCAGAACGGCGCCGTCACCGACGCGATGACGCCCACGACGTGGGGGCCGCCGTCGAGTCGCCACTGCTCGGCGGGCGCGCCGCCGCGACCCGGCACCGGCGCGAGCTCCCACCGCTGCGACAGCGCCTCGAGGATCTCCTCGCGCGTGACCATCGTCGACCGGTCCCACGTGTGCCCGGCATCCAACGGCATCTGCTCGATGAAGCGCATCTCGGCGTCGTTCGCGACGGCGAACGCCACCAGGTCGGCGAGCTCGTCGTCGTTGACCCCCCGCATCGCGACCGCATTGATCTTCAGCGGGCGCAGGCCGGAGTCGCGAGCGGCTCGAACCCCGTCGAGCACATCGCTCAGCCGGTCGCGTCGGGTGAGGCGGGCGAAGCGGTCGCGGTCGATCGTGTCGAGCGAGATGTTCAGCCGCTTCAGGCCCGCGGCGACGAGGTCGGGCAGCACGTCGGGCAGCCGGATGCCGTTGGTCGTCATCGCGATCTGCGCGGGCCCCGAGGGGGCGCGCAGCGCCGACAGGCGGCGGACGATGTCGACGATGTCGGTGCGCAGGAGGGGCTCACCGCCGGTGAGACGGAAGGTCGTGACGCCGGCGGCCGCGGCGACGGTCGCCACCTCGACGATCTCGTCGACCGTGAGGATGCTCTGCCGGGCGAGCCACTCGTTCCCCTGCTCGGGCATGCAGTACGTGCAGCGCAGCGAGCAGCGATCGGTCAGCGAGACCCGCAGGTCGCGATGGACCCGGGCGAATCGGTCGACGAGCGGCTCCGGCATGGTCCGAGCGTAGACGTCGGGCGACACCCCGAGGGCCGCTTGGGCGCGACCCGACCGCGCGGGCGTGGTCTGACAACTTCTTGCATTGTGGTCTGACCACGCTTAGCATTATTCCCGGCGGTCCCCTTCACCGGGAGAAAACCCGCTCGATACCTTCAGCCTGTCGAAACCCTCGCCTCCCGAAAGGCACCGCCCGATGGACTTCCTCGATCCGCTCCTGCTGGCCCGCTGGCAGTTCGGACTCACGACGCTGTACCACTACCTGTTCGTTCCGCTGACGCTCGGCATGGCGCTCGTCGTCGCGATCTTCCAGACCGTGTGGCACCGCACCGGCAACGTGAAGTGGCTGCACCTGACCCGCCTGTTCGGCAAGATCTTCCTCATCAACTTCGCGATGGGCGTGGTCACCGGCATCGTGCAGGAGTTCCAGTTCGGGATGAACTGGTCGGCGTACTCGCGCTTCGTCGGTGACGTCTTCGGAGCACCGCTCGCCTTCGAGGGCCTGCTCGCCTTCTTCTTCGAGGCCACCTTCATCGGCCTGTGGATCTTCGGCTGGGACAAGCTGCCCAAGGCGCTGCATCTGTTCTCGATCTGGATGGTGGTGCTCGGGTCCACCCTGTCGGCGTACTTCATCCTCGCGGCGAACGCCTTCATGCAGAATCCCGTCGGCTACCAGATCGCCGCCGACGGCGGACGGGCCGAGCTGATCGACTTCGGTGCGGTCCTGACGAATCCGATCGTGCTCGCCGCCTTCCCCCACACCATCTTCGCGGCATGGATGTTCGCCGCTGCCGTCGTGATCGCCGTGGCCGCGTGGCACATCTCGCGGGCCCAGCACCTCGAGACGATGCGCCCGGCCCTGCGGTTCGGCATGTGGGGCATGATCGTCTCGTTCATCGGCGTCGCGATCTCGGGCGACCAGCTGAGCCTCGTCATGGTCGCGACGCAGCCCATGAAGATGGCGGCGGCCGAGGCGATGTTCAACACCGCGTGCGGCGCCGACGCGTCGTTCTCGATCTTCTCCATCGGAACCCCCGACGGCACGGAAGAGATCTGGTCACTGCGCGTGCCCTATCTGCTGTCGTTCCTGTCGACCCACAGCTTCGACGGCTGCGTCGAGGGCCTGAACGACCTGCAGGCCCAGTACACCGAGACCTTCGGCGCGGGCGTGGACTACCGCCCCATCGTCTGGGTCACCTACTGGTCGTTCCGCTGGATGATCGGCCTGGGCGGCATCGCGACGCTCATCTCGGTGGCCGGTCTCTGGGTCACCCGCAAGAAGGCGACGCGCCCCGTCGCGCCGTGGATGTGGAAGGTCGCCATCTGGTCGGCTCCCCTGCCCCTGCTGGGCAGCCTCGTCGGCTGGGTCTTCACCGAGATGGGCCGCCAGCCCTGGATCGTCTTCAGCCTCATGCTCACCGAGGACGGCGTCTCGCCCAACGTCCCCGGGTGGACGGTGCTGATCTCGCTCATCGCGTTCACGCTGATCTACGCCGCCCTCGCGGTGGTGGAGTTCGGCCTGATCCGCAAGGCCGCGCAGAAGGGTCCCGACCCGCTGCCCGAGCCGGGCTCCCCCGAGGCCGAGGCGGTCTCGACCTCGCACACCCAGACCACCGTCTACTGAGGAGCACGCCATGGATCTCGCATACGTCTGGTTCTTCATCGTCGGCGTCCTCTTCGTGGGCTACTTCGTCCTCGACGGCTTCGACTTCGGCGTCGGCATGTCCTTGCCCTTCCTCGGCAAGGACAACGTCTCGCGCCGGCAGATCATCAACACGATCGGCCCCGTCTGGGACCTCAACGAGACCTGGGTCATCGTCGCCGGCGCGTGCCTCTTCGCCGCCTTCCCGGAGTGGTACGCCACGCTCTTCAGCGGCTTCTACCTGCCGCTGCTGCTGATCCTGATCGCGCTCATCCTGCGCGGGGTGTCGTTCGAGTACCGCCACCAGCGCGACGATCCCACGTGGCGCAAGCGGTTCGACCTGATGATCGTGTGGGGCTCGGCGCTGCCGGCGTTCCTGTGGGGCGTCGCGGTCGCGAACATCGTGCAGGGCGTGCCGATCGACGCCGACAAGGAGTTCACCGGCACCCTGCTGACGCTGCTGAACCCCTATGGCCTACTCGGCGGCGTCGTCACGCTGCTGCTCTTCTTCACCCACGGCGTGTACTTCGTCGCCCTCAAGACCGACGGCGATGTGCGCGAGCAGGCCCGCCGACTGGCCACGAAGTCGGGACTGATGACGCTCGTCGCCGCCGCGTTCTTCCTCGCCTGGACGGTCGTCTCGGCGATGGGCGCCGAGGCTCCCCTGCTTCCCCTGGTCGTGGTCGCCGCCGTGGTGGCGGCCCTCATGCTCATCGCCGCGATCGCGGCGAACGTCAGCGGCCGCGAGGGCTGGGCCTTCACCGCCGGCGCCGGCACCGTGATGTTCGCGGTGCTCACCCTGTGGTTCTCGCTGTTCCCCAACGTCATGCCGTCCTCGACCGACCCCGCCTGGAACCTCACGATCGAGAACGCGTCGTCGACCGACTACACGCTCACGATTATGACCTGGGCGGCGGTCATCTTCCTGCCCCTCGTCCTGCTCTACCAGGGCTGGACGTACTGGGTGTTCCGCAAGCGCGTCACGCGGGCGCGCATCGAAGAGGCCGAACTCGTCGCCCACTGACGCCGCGGGGCCGGGGCGTCCGGTCATCGGGGTAAGGCAGGATCGAAGGGTGAGCATGGACCAGCGCGACGAACCCGCGCGCGCGAGCGGCCGGCCCGTCGATCCGCGCCTGCTGCGGTACGCGCGGACCTCGCGCGCGTTCTTCGTCGTGATCGGCGTGATCGGGCTGGGGCAAACGGTCGTCGTGGTCGCGTTCGCGTGGCTGCTCACCCGCGCGATCGTGGGCGCCGTCGGCGGGATGCCGGCGGCCGAGCTGGCCGGCGTGCTCGCCGCCCTCGGCGGGGTCGTGGCCGCGCGGGCCGGACTGCTGTGGCTGCGCGAGGCGCTGTCGGCGCGGGCGGCCGCGCGGGTGCGAAGCGAGCTGCGCGCGGCGCTGACCGCCGCCGTGGGGCGGCTGGGTCCCGGGTGGCTCGCGTCCCGCAACTCCGCGCAGTTGGCGGTGACCGCCGGGCGCGGCCTCGACGCGCTCGACGCCTACTTCGGCCGGTACCTGCCGCAGCTCGTCCTTACCGCGATCGCCACTCCGGTGCTCATCGCCGTCATCTGGTGGAGCGACTGGATCTCGGGTCTCACCGTGCTGCTGACGATGCCGCTCATCCCGCTGTTCATGGTGCTCATCGGGCTGGCCACCCGAGCGGTCCAGCGCGCGCAGTGGCGAACGCTGCGCCAGCTCGCGGCGCGCTTCGCCGACACCGTCCGCGGCCTGTCGACGCTGACCGTCTTCGGCCGGCAGCACCGCGCCGCGACCTCGATCGAGCGCGTCACCGAGACCTACCGGGTCGAGACGATGCGGGTGCTGCGGGTGTCGTTCCTGTCGGGGTTCGCGCTGGAGTTCCTCGCCTCGATCTCCGTCGCCATCGTGGCCGTCTCGATCGGCTTCCGCCTCATCGACGGCTCGCTCGCCCTGGCCGTCGGCCTGTTCGTCCTGCTCCTCGCACCCGAGGCCTATCTGCCGCTGCGTCAGGTCGGCGTGCAGTTCCACGCCGCCGCCGAGGGCGTCGCCGCGACCGACGACGTCTTCGACGTCCTGGATGCCGCCCGCGCTCTGCCCGCGGACGCGCCGGGCGCCGCCGCAGCCGGACCTTCCCCCGCTGCCGGCAGCGCGGGTGGTGGCATCGTCCGCGCGACCGACCTGCGGGTGCGGCGCGGCGATCTGCTGCTGGAGCCTGTGACGTTCACCGCGGTGCCGGGCACCGTCACACTGCTGGCCGGCCCGAGCGGCGCCGGCAAGTCGAGCGTCTTCGCCGCCCTGCGCGGCGTCGCGGACTTCGAGGGCGAGCTCTCGGTCGACGGCGCCGCCCCGCGCCCGGCCGCGACGTGGCTGGCGTGGGCCGGTCAGGAGCCGGGGCTCATCGCCGGCACCGTCGCCGAGAACGTCGCACTCGGCTCACCCGCCGACGCGGTCGCGTCCGAACGCGGGCGCCGCCTGCTCCGCCGGGCGCAGGAGCTCGCGGGCGCCGGCGACATCGACCCCGGCCGGGAACTCGGCGTCCGGGGCTCCGGCCTGTCGGGCGGGCAGGCTCAGCGCATCGCCGTCGCGCGCGCCCTCTACCGGCACCTCACCGGCGCCGCATCCGTCATCGCCCTCGACGAACCCAGCGCCGCGCTCGACGCCGAGACCGAGGCCGCGCTCTGGCAGAGCCTGCGCCGGTTGGCCGACGACGGCGCGACGGTGCTGCTCATCTCGCACCGCGCGTCGGCGCGCGTGATCGCCGACACGATGGTGACCGTCCGCGCGGCGCAGGAGGTGGCGGCGTGACGACCACGCGTGAAGTGCTGCGCGGCGCCCTGCCCCCGGCCCGGAGGTTCTGGCCCGCGCTGGCGACCGGTTTCGCGACCGAAGCCGCCGCGGTGGCTCTGCTCGCCTGCAGCGCCTGGCTCATCGTCCGCGCGAGCGAGCAGCCGGCCGTCATGTACGTCATGGCCGCCGTCGTCGGGGTACGCGCCTTCGCGATCGCGCGCGCCGTGTTCCGCTACCTCGAGCGCCTGACGTCCCACGATGCGGCGCTGCGACAGCTCGCGACGACCCGCACCGACCTCGTGCGCCGCCTGATCCCGCTCGCCCCCGACGGCCTGGGGCGCGTGCGACGCGGCTCGGCGCTGTCGGCGCTCGTCGACGACGTCGACGACCTGCAGAACCTCCCGCTGCGCGTCGTCGAGCCGCTCGTGGCCTCGGCGACCGTCGCACTGGCCTCGGTGGTGTTCGTCGCGACGGTGTCGTGGCCGGCGGCGCTGACGCTGCTCGGCTGCCTCGCCGTCGCCGCTGCCGCGGCCACCGGGTGGGGCTGGCTCGCCGGAGCACGCGCCGAGCGCACCATCGCGCCGTTGCGGGCGCGGCTGGCCGATGCCGTCGCCGACCACCTGGGCAGCCTCGACGTGCTGCTCGCCTTCGGCGCCGAGGCGACCAGCCGTGAGCGGATCGAGGCTGCCGACCGCGATCTGCGACGCGCCGTCGTCCGCCGCGCCGGCGCCCAGGCCGGCAGCACGGCGATCGTGTCGCTGGCCGCGGGAGCCGCCTCGATCCTCGCCGTCGCAGTGACCGCGCCCGATGTCGCCACCCTCGGCGGACCCTGGCTCGCGGTCGCGGTCCTGGTTCCGATGGCGGTGTTCGAGGTGTTCACGACGGTGCCGCTCGCGGCGGCGTCATGGCGCCAGGTGCGCGCGTCCGCCGAACGCATCGCCGATACCGTGCCCAGCGACATCCCTGCCGGACTCGTGTCGAGCGCCGTCGTACCGACCGGCACCGCTCCGGCGCTGGGCGACGGTCTGCACCTGCGCGGGGTCTCGGTGTCGTGGCCCGGCGCGGCGAGTCCGGCGCTCTCGGACCTCGATTTCGACGTGCGCCCCGGCGAACGGGTGCTCGTGGTCGGGTCGAGCGGTGCCGGCAAGTCGACGCTCGCTCACGCGCTCGTGCGGTTCCTCGATGTCGACGGCAGCTACCGCATCGGCCGCACCGACGTCCGCGACCTCGCCCCCGACGACGTCCGCCTCACCGTCGGCCTGTGCGAGCAGCAGCCGATGCTGTTCGACGAAGACATCCGTCAGAACCTGCTCTTCGCGCGCGACACCGCCAGCGACGCCGAGCTCGAGGCCGTGCTCGACCGCGTCGGCCTGGGCCCGTGGCTGCGCGAGCGGGGCGGGCTCGACGCGCGCGTGGGCGAACAGGGCTCGCTCGTCTCGGGCGGTCAGGCTCAGCGCATCGCGCTGGCGCGGGCTCTGCTGCACGGCTTCCCCGTGCTCGTGCTCGACGAGCCGACGGCGGGGGTCGACCCCGCGGCATCCGATGCGCTCCTGCGCGACATGCTCGCTGCGGTCGACGACGAACGGGCGGTGGTGCTGATCTCGCACGTGCGAGTGCCCGCCGAGCTCGTCGACCGTACGGTGCGGATCGTCGACGGCCGGATCGTCACGGGCTGAGCCGGTCGCGCCTCAGCGGACGGTGAGGTCGATCCCGAAGTCCTGGCCGCCCGGTCCCGAGGGCAGGCGCTCCAGCCCGAGGCGGTCGTAGAAGGCGAGCGCGCCGGTGTTCCGGGCCGAGGCGCCCAAGTGCAGCCCGGGGACCCCCGCGGCCCGCAGTTCGTCGAACACACGCTGCATCAGGCGCCTTCCCCAGCCGTGCCCCTGCGCCGACGGCAGCAGGTCGATGTGCAGGTGAGCCGGGTAGCGGGCGGCGTGCGGCGCGGCGCCGGGGCGCCGAGCGTAGGCGTACCGGAGGATCCCCGCCTGACGCGAGGTGTCGTCGGCCGCCGGCTGCGGCCACCGATCGGCGAATCGCGGCCACCAGGCATCCCGGAACCACGCTTCGAAATCGTCGGTGTCCGGGGCCGCGACGACGTACCCGTGCGGCTGCTCGTCGTCGTCCGCGACGACGAACGCGAACTCGGGATGCCGCTGCGCGTACGGCACGGCGAACACCGCGCCCCAGATCTCGTCGTCGTCGAGCAGTCCCGTCGCATCGGCGCCGTGGTCGGCGGTGCGCAGGCAGATGTCGGCGAGCGCGGCGACGTCGCCGGGCCGCACGCGGCGGAGATGGAGCATCCCCTCATCGTGCCACCGCAGCGCACCGCTGCGTGAGACGAATCAGGCCCACGCGATGGCGGATGCCGCGAGGCTGAGCACGACGCGGCTGCCGGACCGCAGCTCCGCCGCGTGCTCCACTCCGACGTCGACGGCGAGCGCCGGGTCGGCGACGAACACCCGCATACCGCCGACCGTGGGCTCGAGTCGCTGGACCGTCGCCTCCCAGGTGATCGCGTCGGCGAGGCCGATCCCACCCTCCCCGGGTGCGACGGCGACGGCGCTCGGGCGGAACAGCGCGATAGAGGCGCCGCCGGCGTCCGCTCGTTGGGCGATGCGCAGGGCACCCGACCGCCAGACGCCTCCCTCGACGCGCCCCACGACACGATTGAGCCCCGCGATGGCCGCGCCGAACGCCGTGGCGGGCGCCCGCAGCACCGCGCGCACATCGCCGCGCTGCGACACTTCCCCGTTCTCCAGCAGCACGAGACGATCGGCCGCCGCGGCGGCATCGAGCGCATCGTGGGTGACGAGCACCGTCGTCGTCCCGGCCGCCCGCAGCTGATCCGCCAGCACCGTCCGCAGCGTCGCGGCGGTCGCGGGGTCGAGGGCCGTGAGGGGTTCGTCGAGCAGCACGACGCGAGGCTCCGCCGCGAGGGCTCGCGCGAGGGCGACGCGCTGCTGCTGCCCGCCCGACAGCTCCCGCGGGGCCCGGTCGCCGGCACCGGCGAGCCCGACGCGCGCGAGCCAGTCCTCGGCCGCAGTGCGCGCCCGCCGTGCCGACTCTCCGCGTGAGCGCAGGCCGAACGCGACGTTGTCGCGCGCGCTGAGGTGGGGGAACAGGCACGGGTCCTGGCGCAGCAGCACGGTGCCGCGTCGTCGGGGTGCGACCTGGTGGCCGGGGGCGGAGACCACCTCGTCGCCGATGCGCACCGAGCCGGCGTCGAGGGGGGTCAGCCCCGCGATCGCCTCGAGGATGGTCGTCTTGCCCGCGCCGCTCGGTCCCATCACGGCCACGATCTCGCCGGGTGCCGCGGTGAGGGCCGCCGACACCGTCAGGCCGCGGCGTCGCACGCCGATGTCGGCAGTGAGCGCCGCCGTCACCGGGTGCTCCCGGGACGCCAGCCGCGGACGAGCAGCAGCACCGCGACCGCGGTCACGAGCAGCAGCATCGAGAGCGCGACGGCGGTTCCCTGCGACACGCCGGCGCCGTTGAACGCCGTGTAGATCGCGAGGGGCATGGTCTGCGTGACCCCCGGCGCGTTGCCCGCGAACAGCGCGGTCGCGCCGAACTCGCCGAGCGCCCGCGCGAAGCACAGCACGACGCCGGCGACGAGTCCCGGCGTGGCCAGCGGCAGCGTGATGCGCCACAGGATGCGCCAGCGACCCGCGCCGAGCGCCGCGGCCGCCTGCTCGTACCGCACCCCCGTGGCGCGCAGCGCCCCCTCGAGCGCGAGCACGAGGAAGGGCAGGGCGACGAACGTCTGGGCGAGGATCACCGCGGCGGTCGTGAACGGGATGCGGATGCCGACCGTCTCGAGCGCGACCCCGAGCCACCCGTTGCGGCCGAAGAGGAACAGCAGCGCGACGCCACCGACCATCGGAGGCAGCACGAGGGGAACCGTCACCACGGCGCGCAGCACCGCGGCCGTCCGCGCTCCCGCTCGGGCGATGACCAGCGCGAGCGGAATCCCGAGCACGGCGCACGCCACGGTCGCGACCGTCGCAGTCTGCAGCGAGAGCGCGAGCGCAGACATCGCCGCGGGCGAGGTGACGTCGGCCCACAGCGTCGCCGGGTCGAGCCGGCCGACGAGCGCGATAAGCGGCACGACGAGCAGCGCCACGGCGAGCACCGCCGGCAGGAGCAGGATGCGCGGCACGAACGCCGAGCCGCTCGCCGTACTCACGTTGCCCCCGGTGCTCACGGGGCGCCGAATCCCCACCGCTCGAGCACCGCGCGGCCGGCGGGCGAGAGGACATGGCCGACGAAGGCGGCGGCCGCCGGCGATCGCGCGTCGTCCAGCGCCACGATGGGGTACCGGTTGACGACGCCGTCGGCACCGGCGGTCGGCACCGTCTCGACGTCGTCCGAGGCGGCGGCATCCGTCACGTACACCAGACCCGCGTCGGCCTCGCCGGTGGCGATCTTCGTCAGCACCGCCGTGACGTTCTGCTCGTAGCTGTCGACGCGCGGCGTCACGCCGGCGGCCTGCGTCAGCTGCCCGGATGCCGCTCCGCACGGAACCTCGGCGGCGCACAGCACCACGGCGAGGTCGGGGTCGGCGAGGTCGGCCAGGCCCGTCACATCACCCGGGTTGCCGACGGGCACGACGAGCGTGAGGCGGTTCGTCGCGAATACGCGCGGCGAAGCGGCGAGGCCCGCGTCGATGACTCTCTGCATGTTCGCCTCGTCCGCCGACGCGAAGACATCGGCGCGCGCGCCCTCGACGAGTTGCGTCGCGAGCGTCGACGACCCGTCATAGCGGATGGGCTCGACCTCGACGCCCGGGTACGCCGCCTCCACATCCGCGGCGATCTCGTCGAACGCGGCGCTCAGCGACGCCGCGGCGAACACCGTGACCTGGCCGGCGACGGCGTCCGCGCTTTCCCCGGGTACGACGGCACCGTCGTCGCCGCTCGAGATACCGCAGCCGGCGAGAGCCAGCGCGAGCCCGGTCAGTCCCGCGACGATCCGGACGCGTCGACGCATCGTCGCCCTCATCCCTTCGGCGTCTCGATGACGACCGTCGTCGCTTTGACCACGGCCACGGCGAGCGAGCCCGGTTCGAGAGCGAGCTCGCGGGCGGCCTCCGCCGTCATGAGCGACACGACCCGGTGGGGCCCCGACTGCACGTCGACCTGCGCCATGAGCCCGTCGATCTGCACGCGGGTGACCAGCCCGACGAACCGGTTCCGCGCGCTCGAGAGCTGGTCGAGCGGATCGGATGCCGCGTCGGCCAGGGCGACCGCGTGAGCGGCGAGCGCATCGCCCGGGATGCGCCGAGGGCTCTCGTCCGTGCTCGGCAGCGTCCCGTTCTCGGTCCAGCGGCGCACGGTGTCGTCGCTGACGCCCAGCAAGCGCGCTGCCTCGGAGATGCGATAGTCCGTCACGCAGCTGAACATACCCGCACCTGCGTCCCCGCTGGGCCGATATCACCGCATCCGCGGCACTCAACGCGGAATTCCGTGATCCCGAGCCGGTCGGCGCCGGCCGCGTCTAGCCTGATGCCATGGCTCTCCCGCCCCTCGTGTCCCCCACCGGCCCGCTCTCGGAGCGCGAGCGCGAGCGAACCGCGCGACACAGCGTCCTCGCCGGGCTCGGCGACGAGGGGCAGCGCCGGCTCGCCGCCGCGCACGTCGCGGTCGTCGGCGCGGGCGGACTGGGCTCACCCGTCATCCTCGGTCTGGCCGCCGCGGGCGTCGGCCGCATCACCGTGATCGACGACGACGTGGTGGAGTTCTCGAATCTCCAGCGTCAGGTGATCCACCGCACCGAGGATGTCGGTACGCCCAAGGCGACCTCCGCGGCGCGAGCGGCCGTCGCGCTCTCGCCCGACATCCGCGTGGACGTGCGGCGCGAGCGCCTGGACGCGAGCTCCGCGGCCGACCTGCTGGCCGGATGCGACCTCGTGGTCGACGGCACCGACACGTTCGCCACCCGCACGGCGGTGGCCGCCGCCTGCGACGAGCTCGGTGTGCCGCTGGTGTGGGGCGTGATCCAGGAGTTCCACGCCCAGGTCACGGTGTTCTGGTCGCGTCCGCCGGCGGGCACGGATGCCGTGCGCCTGGCCGACCTCTACCCGCCGGGCAGCGCCGGCGAACCGCCCACGTGCGCCGAGGTCGGTGTGCTGGGATCGCTGTGCCTGACCGTCGGCGGCATGCTCGCGACCGAGGCGATCAAGCTGATCACCGGCGTCGGAGCTCCCCTGCTCGGACGGGTGGTCCTCGTCGATGCCCTGTGGGCGACGCAGCGCGAGGTGCCGCTGCGACCCGCGCGCGCCACGGACGCGTCGCCGATCCCTGCCGCCGCGCCGGCGCCCGAGACCGACCTCGACGGGCTCCTCGCCGCCCAGGCGGCCGGGGCGGTCGTCCTCGACGTGCGCGAGCCGTCCGAGACGGCCGCGGGCACGCTCACCGGTGCCGTCCTCATCCCGCTCGGCGACCTGCTCGAGCGCCCCGAACGCTTCGGAGGCGACCGCGCGGTCGTGGTCTGCGCCCGCGGGATGCGGGCGCACCGGGCCGCCGACGCGCTGCGGGCGCGCGGCGTCGACGCCGTCGTGCTCGCCGGCGGTCTGGCAGCGTGGTCGCGATGAGCGTGTCGCCCGGCGGTGGCCTGCGCTCGGTCGAGGAGCACCTCGCCGACATCCTCGCGGCCGTGCATCCGCTGCCGACTCGCACCGTCGATCTGGCTGATGCCGACGGGCTGACGCTGCGCGACCCGGTGCGCGCGCACGGCGGCATCCCCGCGTTCGACAACTCGGCCATGGACGGCTTCGCGGTGCGCTTCGACGATGTGAGCGCCGCATCCGAGGCGCAGCCGATCGAGCTGACCGTCGTCGCCGACCTGCCGGCCGGCGGGTCCGATGACCCGCCGCTGGGTCGCGGGCAGGCCGCCCGCATCATGACCGGCGCTCCCGTGCCGACCGACGCGGACGCCATCGTGCCGTTCGAAGACACCGCCGGCGGACTCGAGGACTCCCTGCGGGTCGTCCGCGTCCTGCGCGCTCCCGCGCGACGCGGCGTCTTCATCCGCCGCGCCCACGATGATCTGCGGCCCGGTGATCGCGTGCTCGAGCCCGGCGTCCTGCTCGGCCCCCTGCAGCTCGCCGCCGCGGCGGCCGCGGACGTCCCCCGCGTCACCGTCTCGCAGCGGCCGCGAGTGGCGATCGTGTCGACGGGCAGCGAACTGGTCGAGCCCGGGATGCCGCGAGCGCACGGTCAGATCCCCGAGTCGAACGGGCTGCTGCTCCAGGCACTGGTGCGAGCAGCGGGCGGCTCGGTCGTGGTGCGCGAGCGCGTCGACGACGACGGCCCGGGGCTGCGCCGCGTGCTCGAGCGGATCGCCGTGGGCGACGACCGGGCCGACGTGCTCATCACCTCCGGCGGTGTCAGCGCCGGCGCCTACGAGGTGGTGAAGACCGAGCTGGGTGATGCGCTGCGCTTCTCGCGCGTGGCGATGCAGCCGGGCAAGCCGCAGGCGTTCGGCGTCCTCCCGTCGGGAACGATGGTGTTCGGGCTGCCGGGCAATCCCGTCAGCGCCGCCGTGTCGTTCGAGGTGTTCGTCCGGCCCGCCCTGCTCGCGCTGCAGGGGCGGACGGCGCTGCAGCGACCCGGACTGCGTCTTCCCGCGGGCGCGGCATGGCGCACGCCACCGGGTCGCCGGCAGTACCTGCCCGCGGCGATCGACCGCACCGATCCCGCCCGCTGGACCGTCGGGCCTGCCACCGGCGGCGGTTCGGGTTCGCACCTGGCCGGCGGGCTCGCGCGGGCCGAGGCGTACGCGATCGTTCCCGCCGAAGTCTCGGAGGTCTCACCGGGCGACCTCGTCGACGTGCTCCTGCTGGGAGGATGACCTCATGACCTTCACGCATCTCGACGACGCCGGACACGCCCGAATGGTCGACGTCACGGCGAAACAGCCGACGGTGCGCGCCGCGACCGCCCGCGGCCTCGTCCGATGCAGCCCCGCTGTCGTCGCGACGCTGCGCGACGGCGCCGTGCCGAAGGGCGACGTTCTGGCAGTCGCCCGCATCGCCGGCATCCAGGCGGCCAAGCGGACCCCCGAACTGCTGCCGCTCGCGCACGTGATCGGCGTGCACGGCGTCGTCGTCGACCTCGAGATCACCGACGCCGGTGTCGAGATCGAGGCGACCGTGCGCACCGCCGACCGCACCGGTGTCGAGATGGAAGCGCTGACGGCGGTGTCGGTCGCCGGCCTCGCCGTGGTCGACATGGTGAAGGGCCTCGACAAGGGGACGGCCATCGACGCGGTGCGGATCGTCGCGAAGTCCGGCGGACGCAGCGGCGACTGGCGTCGCCCCGGCGAGGACCGCTGATGGCGCGCGTCCGCTACTTCGCCGCCGCCGCCGAGCGCGCGGGCACCGCCGACGAGGTGCGCGACGAGCCGACCCTCGGCGCTCTGCGCGCCGCGCTGGTGCAGGAGCGACCCGCGCTCGGGGCGATCCTGGCGCGGTGCGCCGTCCTCGTCGACGGGTCGCGGGTCGACGATGACGCGGCCCTCGGCGCCGACGTCGTCGTGGACGTGCTGCCGCCCTTCGCGGGCGGGTGACCCGCGCGGTCGGAGCTGCGCGGTGGAATCAGCCGCCGATGCCCTTCCATGACGCGGTGCCGTCGCTCTCGATCTGCTGCTTCCAGATCGGCAGCTCGCGCTTGATCGCCTCGATGAGCTCGCGGCACACGTCGAAGGCGTCGGCGCGGTGCGCTGTGCCCACGGCGATGACGACCGCGGCGTCACCCACGTCCAGTCGGCCGATGCGGTGGCTGACGGCGACGTCGCCGGCGCGGTCGCCCAGCACGGCCTCGGCGATGCGTCGCAGGGTGGGCTCGGCGTCGGGGTGGGCTTCGTAGTTGAGCTGGGCGACGGCGCCCGTGGCATCCGGATCGTGGTCGCGGACCGTTCCGACGAAGCTGGTCACGGCGCCGATCGCGGGCGACTCGACGGCGGCGAGGTGCGCGGCGACGTCGAGCGGCTCCGCGGTGATGCGGGCGATGCGCACCCCGGTCATCGGTGGTCTCGTCCCTCGAGCTGCGCGATGACGTGGCCGGCGACCTCGACGATCAACCCGATCCCGGATGCCACCGCGCGCGGCGACCCGGGCAGGTTGACGATCAGCGCCGATCCGGCGACGCCCGCGATGCCGCGGGACAGGACGGCGGTCGGCGTCTCGGCGACGCCGCGGCGACGCAACTCCTCGGGGATGCCCGGCAGCGTGCGCTCGACGACCTCCGCGGTGCCCTCGGGGGTCTCGTCCCGCGGTGACACCCCGGTGCCTCCGGTGGTGACGATCAGGCGCGCGCCCGCGTCGATGGCGTCGCGCAGCGTGCGCGCGACGACAGCGGCACCGTCGGTGACGATCGTGGGGTCGTCGCAGTCGAAGCCCGCCGCCCGCAGCGCCTCGACGGCGACCGGGCCGGCCGTGTCGTCGCGCTCACCTCGCGCGGAACGATCCGAGACGGTGACGACGACGGCGCGATGGCTCATGAGCCCACCATAGAGTCCGGCGCCGCCGCGGTGGCCACATCGCGCGCCGACCGGGCACCCTCGGCATCCGCCGTCGCCGTCGGCGCGCGACCCTCGGCCATCTCGGTGATGCGGGTGGCCATGGCGGTGAAAATCAGGCCGTGGAAGGGCAGCACTCCGAGCCAGTACAGCCGCCCCGCGAGCCCGCGCGGGAAGAAGACGGCGCGCTGCTCGTAGCGCGCTCCGCCCTCACGCGGCACCGCCTTCAGCTCGAGCCACGCTTCACCGGGCACCCGCATCTCGGCGCGCAGCCGCAGCAGCCGGCCTTCCTCGACCGCCTCGACGCGCCAGAAGTCGATCGCGTCGCCGACGCGCACCGTGCCCCGGCTGCGGCGGCCGCGCGCGAGCCCGATACCGCCGACGAGGCGGTCCATCCAGCCGCGGATTTCCCAGAGCGCCCGGGCGGAGTACCAGCCGTTCGTGCCGCCGATGCCCGCGATGACGGCCCACAGCCGTTCCGGCGAGGCGGTCGTATCGGAACTGCGCTCGTCGGTGAACACCGTCCGGCCCGCCCATTCCGGGTCGCTCGGCAGGGGGTCGCTCGGAGCGCCGAGGACGTCGGCGTCCTGCCAACTCGTCTCGACCTCGTCGGCGTCGACGCGCCCCAAGGCCAGCTGGACGGCCCGGCGGTACGGGGTCAGTCCGCCCTCGGGGGGCGGGATGATGGCGTCGATGTCGTGGTCGTCCATGACGCACTCGTTCTGCAGCGAGGCGATCAGCGGACGCGCGATCGAGCGCGGCACCGGCGTGACGAGGTTGACCCAGTGCGACGCGAGGCCCGGAGTGAGCACCGGCAGCGCGGCGATGGCGCGCTGGCGCAGGCCCGCCTCGAGCGCGTACCCGTTCATCATCTGGCCGTACCGCAGCACGTCGGGTCCGCCGATGTCGACGGCGCGGTTGAGCTCAGGATCCACGCGGGCCGCGCCCAGCAGGTAGTGCAGCACGTCGCGCACGGCGATCGGCTGGATGCGGTTGCGCACCCACCGCGGCGCGGGCATGTAGGGCAGCACGTCGGTGAGGTGGCGCACCATCTCGAACGACGCCGACCCCGAGCCGATCACGACGCCCGCCTGCAGCACGAGTGTCGGCACGCCGGATGCGAGCAGGATCTCACCGACCTGCACGCGCGAGCGCAGGTGCGGCGACAGCTCGCCGTCGGCGGGGTGCAGGCCGCCGAGGTAGACGATGCGACGGACGGATGCCGCGGCCGCGGCCCGGGCGACGGTTCGAGCGGCCCGTTCGTCGGCGGCCTCGAAGCCGGCGCCGGCGCCCATCGCGTGGATGAGGTAGTAGAGCACGTCGACATCGTCGACCGCCGCGGCGACGGCATCCGGGTCATCCGCCGATCCGGACACGACCTCGACGTCCGCGCCCCAGGGGAAGCTGGCCACGCGCTCCGGTACCCGCGCGAGGACGCGCACACGGTACCCGGCGGCGACGAGACGGGGCACGAGGCGCCCGCCGATGTATCCCGTCGCACCGAGGACGAGGGCCCGCGGCGCCGAACCGTCGTCCCGGGGCTGGGCCTGCAGTTCGGGTTCGCGTCCGGTGGGTGCGGTCAGCTCGCTCATGGTCCGACGCTACGGCGCGGCATCGCCCCGCCGACACGACTTGACACGACGGCCCGCGGGCCTCGGCAGCGACCCACGCGCGCGATAGCGGCGGCGGCACGGGATCGCAACGTGCGCAACCGGCTTGGCCGCAGGGCGGCGGACCCGACTACAGTCCCGTGAGCGAAGGACAGTCGTTCGGCGACCCGAGCCGGCGACGCTGCCGGAGGAGAACCGAACATGTCACGCACGCGCACGAAGCGCCCCGCCCGTCGACGCCTCGAGGTCGACGACGTCATCGTCGTCGAGCGCACGAAGGTCCGCACCGCGATCTCGGGCACCGTCGTGGGCAACTTCATGGAGTGGTTCGACTTCGGCATCTACGGCTACCTGGCGGTCACGCTCACCGTCGTCTTCGCCGAAGACATCCCCGACCCGTGGGGTCTGCTGGTGACCCTGCTCGGGTTCGCCGTGTCGTTCCTCGTGCGGCCGCTCGGGGGGATCGTGCTCGGACCCCTGGGCGACCGGATCGGGCGCCAGCGGGTGCTGTTCCTGACGATGGCGATGATGGCCACCGCGACGGCGCTCATCGGCCTGCTGCCCACCTCGGCGCAGATCGGCATCTGGGCCGTCGTCCCCCTCTACCTGCTCAAGATGGTGCAGGGCTTCTCGACCGGCGGGGAGTACGCGGGGGCCTCGACCTACGTCACCGAGTTCTCCCCCGACCGCTCGCGCGGCTTCTGGGCATCGTGGCTCGACGTCGGCTCGTACGTCGGCTTCGCCGCCGGTGCGACGGTCGTGGCGCTGACCACGGTGATCGCCGAGGGCCTGTGGGGACCCGACGCCATGGTCGACGGCGGCTGGCGCATCCCGTTCCTCGTGGCCATCCCGCTGGGCATCGTCGCGATCTGGTTCCGCCTGCGCATCCCCGAGACGCCCGCCTTCGAGCAGGAGAGCTCGTCGGCCGCTCTCGACGGTGCGGACGATCCGTTCGCGCGGCACGGCATCGGCGGCATCATCCGCCACCACTGGCGCACCATCCTGATCGCCGTCGCGATCGTCGCGGCCACCAACACCGCGGGGTACGCGCTGACGAGCTACATGCCCACCTACCTCGAGACCGAGGTCGGCCTGTCGAACCTGTCGGCCGCCGTCGCAACCGTACCCGTGCTGGTGGTGATGTCGGCCACCCTGCCCTTCGTCGGGCGCCTCAGCGACCGCTTCGGCCGGCGGCGCGTCTACGCGTGCGCGATCGTCGCCTCGCTCGTGCTGACGGTTCCCGCCTTCGCCATCATGCAGATCGGCGAGCTGTGGGCGGTGTTCATCGCGCTCGGCATCATCGCCGTGCCCGTCGCGCTGTTCGTGGCGATCTCGGCGAGCGCGCTGCCGGCGCTGTTCCCCACCGCCACCCGCTTCGGCGCGATGGGGATCGCCTACAACCTCGCCGTGTCGCTCTTCGGCGGCACCACGCCCCTGTTCAGCCAGGCGCTGATCGAGTGGACGGGCAACACCTACATGCCGGCCTTCTACATCATGTTCTTCTCGGCGCTCGCGGCCGTCGCGCTCTTCTCGATGCGCGAGACCGCACAGCGCCCTCTGCTCGGTTCGATGCCGACGGTGGAATCGCGGGCCGAGGCCGAGGCCATCGTCGCGCGTCAGGACGACGATCCGCGCATCGACACCTCGACGATGCCGCTCGACATCATCCGCCCGTGAGGGGGCGCCGGCTCACCGCCGGCCCGTGCCGAAGATGCCGCGGATGACGCCGGTGAGCAGATCCTGGCCGGCGCGCGAGCCGAGGATCTGCTCTGCCGGCGTCCGGCGGCGCGACCGCGTGTTCGTCGTCAGACTGCGCAGCATTCGCTCGTGATCGCGACGCTCTCTCGCCTCGTCGGCGGCCGCCTGCTTGCGGATGGCGGCGAGCTGCTTGGCGTACGCCGCGTCGGCCTTCGCCCGCAGCTTGGCGGCGTCCTGTTCCGCCTTCCGGCGTGCAGCCTCGGCCTCGGCCGCATCCAGGGCGGCCTGCGCGGCGTTCATGCGGGCGGTGAGGATCTCGCGCGCGGACTCGCGGTCGATCGCCTCGGCGTAGCGCGGTCGCAGCTGGGACGCCGACACCAGGGCGTCGACATCCGCCGCAGCCGCGGGCGCCATCGAGGCCTGGGGTGCCCGCAGACGGGTCCACGCGACCGGGGTCGGAGCGCCCCGCTCATTCATGACGGTGACGATCGCTTCGCCCGTGCCGAGCTCCTGGAGCACGCGCTCGAGGTCATAGCCCGATCGCGGATAGGTTCCGACACTCGCCCGCAGCGCTCTCGCGTCGTCGGGGGTGAAAGCCCGCAGCGCGTGCTGCACACGTGAGCCGAGCTGGGCGAGGATGTCGGCCGGCACATCCTTCGGCGTCTGCGTCACGAAGAAGACGCCGACTCCCTTCGATCGGATGAGCCGGACGGTCTGCACGACGGCGGCGACGAAGTCCTTCGAGGCGTCACGGAAGAGCAGATGGGCCTCGTCGAAGAAGAAGACCAGTTCGGGCTTGTCGACGTCACCCACCTCGGGCAGCAGCTCGAACAGCTCGGCGAGCAGGTACATGAGGAAGGTCGAGTACAGCACGGGCCGGTCGGCGACGCCGGGCACCTCGAGCAGGCTGATGACCCCCTCGCCCGACGCGGCGGTGCGCATCAGGTCGCGGACGTCGAACTCGGGCTCGCCGAAGAACACGTCGGCGCCGGCATCGGCGAAGGCGATGAGCTCGCGGAGGATGACGCCGACCGTCGCCTTCGACAGGCCGCCGAGCTCGGCCAGCTCGGCCTTGCCGTCGTCGCTGGTCAGGTAGGTCAGCACCGCGCGCAGGTCGGAGAGGTCGACGAGAGCCAGACCGTTGCTGTCGGCGTAGTGGAAGACGAGGCCCAGACTCGATTCCTGCGTCGCGTTGAGCCCGAGGACGCGGCTGAGCAGCAGCGGGCCGAAGCCCGACACCGTCGCTCGGATGGGCGTGCCGGTTCCCCGTCCGCCGAGCGCGAGGAACTCGGTCGCGAACGAGCGCGGCGCCCACTCCTGCCCGATCGCGCTCGTGCGGGCGAGGAGCCTCTCGCTGGACTCCCCCGGTGTCGCCAGGCCCGACAGATCACCCTTGATGTCCGCCGCGAACACCGGCACCCCGTGCGCGGCGAACTGCTCGACGAGCACCTGCAGGGTGCGCGTCTTGCCGGTGCCGGTGGCCCCCGCGATGAGGCCGTGGCGGTTGGTCATCGCGAGCGGGATCCGCACCGGCGCCGCCGGCAGCGGCTCGTCGTTGAGCAGCGCACCGAGCTCGAGGGCCGCTCCCGCGAACGCGTACCCCTGCCGGATCGCGTCGATCTGCGCCGCGTCGAGCGGACCCGGAACCGCGGGATCGGCCGTGGTCGACGGCTCGACGGCAGCACGGCCGGACTCGGCGGCGGGGGTCGGCTCCGCGGCAGGGATCGGCTCGGCAGCCGGCGCGGGTTCGGCGCCAGAGGCCGGCTTAGCGGCGGGAGCCGGAGCGGATCCGGCTGCTGCGCGAGCGGCCGCCGCCTCCGCTGCCGCGAGCGCAGCGCGGGCTCGTGCGGCGACGAGCGCCGCCTCGGCGGCATCCGCTTCGGCGCGCAGCCGCGCCAACTCGGCGGCCGCCACCGCGGGGTTGGAGGGGACGGCCGGATCGTCGGGCGAGGCGCTCATGCCGGCGAGCCTAGCTCCGCCGCTGCAACAGAGCGGTCCGTTCCCGCTCGAGCTGCGCGGTGAACATCGCCGCGACGATCAGGGCGACCCCGGCACCGATCAGCATGCCGCCGAACGTATCCGACGCCCAGTGGGCATGAACGACCGTGCGACTGAGCCCCATCAGCACCGTCCACACGACGCCCGCGACCAGCACCCACACCCGCGGGAACACGATGAACGCGACGACGGCGATCGTCGCGGCGTTCGCCGTATGACCGGAGGGGTACGAGCCGGCGTCGGTGGTGACGAGGATGTCCTCGGGTCGCGAGCGGTCGACGAGGCCCTTGATCAGTTGCACGGCGAGGGCACTGAGGGCCGATGCCACGACGAAGTACCCCGCGGCCCAGGGCCTGCGCAGCAGAACGAGCGCGATCGCCGTGGCGATGGGGATCGCGAACACCCCCACCCAGGTGCCGCCGATGCGGTTCATCACCAGCCCGAACACCAATCCCACCGGGCCGGGGTCGGCCGGCAGCCACTCGTTCCACCAGCGATCGACGTCGAACGGCTGACCCAGCTGCAGGAAGAGCCACCAGCCGAGCAGTCCGCCGCCCAGCAGCAGGATGCCGCCGCTGATCGCACGGCGGGGCCAGAGTCGGCGGGGATCGGTCGCGGATTCGCTCGATGGTGGCGCATGCATCGACCCATTGTGCCGACGCCGACCGATCCCCGGTGTCCCCTTGCGCGGGGCGCTTCGATCAGGGAGAGAGCTGCGGCACCGTGCGCGGCCGGACGACCAGCCACAGCGACAGCACCGCGATGACGGCGCAGGCGGCCATGACCGACGCCATCGACGTGGGGGTGATGCCCGCGTCGCCCGAGATCCACGCCGCCAGCGGCGAGATGAATCCGGCGACACCGAAGTTGACCGCGCCGATGAGGGATGCCGCCGTGCCTGCGGCACGCCCGTGCCGGTCGAGGGCGAGCACCTGCACGCACGGGAAGGTGAACCCGCAGGCGGTGATGAAGAAGAACAGCGGCACGACGGTGCCCCACAGCCCGAGGCCGAGCTGGTCGGTGACGATGATGCTCGCCCCGGCGACGACGAGGACGGCCGTCGAGATCGCCATGACCCACTGCGGGCCGAACCGCGCCGCCAGGCGGGACGCGGTCTGGACACCGAGGACGACGCCCAGCGAGTTGACCGCGAACAGGACGCCGTACTGCTGCGGGTCGAAGCCGTAGGTCTGCTGGAACAGGAACGACGACGACGACAGGTACGAGAAGAGTCCGCTGAAGGTCATGCCGCCGATGATCAGCACGCCGATGAAGATGCGGTCGCTGAGCACGCTGCGGTACCGCTGCCACACCGTGGCCGACCCGCTGTCGCGGCGCCGGGCCTTGGGGAGCGTCTCGGGGACGAGGAACAGCGAGGCGATGAGCATGACGGCGCCGTAGGCCGCGAGCACGACGAAGATGCCGCGCCACGGCATGACCGTGAGCAGCCCCGAGCCGACCAGCGGCGCGGCGACGGGGGCGACGCCCGAGACCAGCGCGAGGCGGCTCAGCATGACGACGAGGCGGCGACCGCCGAATAGGTCGCGCACGATCGCCATCGCGACGACGCCACCGGCCGCGGCACCGATGCCCATGAACACGCGAGCAGCGCTCAGCAGCTCGAGGGTCGGGGCGATCGCGGCGGCGGTGCTCGAGAGCACGTGCAGCGCGGTGACGCACAGCAGCGGGACACGGCGGCCGAGCTTGTCGCTGAGGGGGCCGACGACGAGCTGTCCGAGGGCGAAGCCCACCATCGTGCCCGTCAGGGTGAGCTGAATCGCGGCGGCGCTCGTCTGGAAGTCGGCCTCGAGCGCCGGGAAGGCCGGCAGGTAGAGGTCGATCGTGAACGGTCCGAGCGCGGTGAGGGCGCCCAGCAGGATGATGTAGATCACCCGGCGCGCGGTGGGGATGGCATCACCGGGGTGAAGCATGATCGGCGCCGTCGCGGGGTTCGAGCCGAGCGTGCGGATCGCGCCGGTCGAGGTGCGGATGGAGCCGGTCGAGGTGCGGATGGAGCCGGTCGAGGTGCGGCGGGAACCGGTCGAGGTGGGAACCGAACCGGTCGGAGTCGGGGACGCAGCGGGAGGATTCGAGTGAGTTTCGGGCACGTCTTCTTCGTTTCGAGGCAATAGCGTGGAGAGAGCGACCTGCAATCGTAACGCGTTGCCGGTTCATCGATGTACCCGCTTCTCAGCCGATTCACCATTCACGTGCATAGTCTGAGGACGCGCTGCCCCGCGCTCCCCCTTGCCCCCGAACCGAGGTCACAGCATGACTCCGTCCGCCGACAAGCGCACGAGCGGCAATCCCGCCGCCCAGGCCAAGATCAACCTGACCGTCAAGCAGCAGCGCGAGCAGCAGAAGCAGGCGAAGCTGGCCGAGTATCAGAAGCAGCTCGCCCAGCGCCGTCGCAGCAAGCTCGTGTGGTGGGTCGTAGGCTCGACCGCCGCGATCGCGGTCATCGGTCTCATCGCGGCATCCGTGATCTTCGCTCCGAAACCGGTCACCTACCAGGCGGGCAACAGCACCGGCCGCGAGATCGAGGGCGTCGAGACGTTCGAGCACGTCACGACCCACGTCGAGGGCGCGGTCACCTACGAGCAGACCCCGCCCGCCGGCGGCGAGCACAACCCGATCTGGCTCAACTGCGGCGTCTACACCGAGCCGCAGGCGAACGAGAACGCCGTCCACTCGCTCGAGCACGGCGCGATCTGGATCACCTACGACCCCGAGGTCGTCTCGGAGGCCGAGGTCGAGACCCTGCAGGGCTACATGCCCAGCACCTACGCGCTGCTCTCGCCCTACCCCGGCATGGACACCCCGATCGCCGTCAGCGCCTGGAACGCGCAGCTGAAGGTCGACTCGGCAGACGACGAGCGCATCGAGGAGTTCTTCACGGAGTACTGGCGCAGCCAGAACGCTCCCGAGCCCAACGCCATCTGCTCGGGCGCGATCGACGGGCCCGGCAAGGCGTGACGGATCGCCCGCCCGCCGGCCTGCGCTGGTGGGGCGTCCTGCTGATCGTGCTGGCCGTAGCCGGCGCGGCGTTCGCGGTGGGCCGGTTCACGGCCTTCGGCACGTCCGCGCCGGTGCCGGGCGACTCATCCCCCGAGGCGGGTTTCGCCCGCGACATGCAGGTGCATCACACGCAGGCGATCGAGATGGCGATGACCATCTATCGCAAGACCGACGACGACGGCATCCGCACCCTGTCGTTCGACATCGCGACGGCGCAGGCGGGTCAGCGCGGCGAGTTCTACGACTGGCTCGTCCAGTGGGGGCTTCCGCAGCGCTCGGCGGCGCCGCTCATGCAGTGGATGCAGAGCGCCCCCGAGCACGCGCACGGCACCGCGGACGAGCCGCTGTCGGATGACGAACTGCGCGCCGCGATGGGCATGGCCACTCCGGCCGAGCTCACTCAGCTCGACGAGGCAACCGGCACTGCGGCCGACTGCCTCTTCCTCGAGCTCATGATCCGCCACCACGAGGGCGCCGTTCCCATGGCCGAGGCCCTCGTCGACCTCGGTAGCGACCCGCGTGCCGTCCAGGTCGCGGGCGGCATCGTTCAGACCCAGAGCGCCGAGATCGACCTCATGCGTTCGATCCAGACGCGGCTGGGGTGCGGAGGCTGACAGCCCCCGCACCCCAGCGGCATCCGTTCGTCGGATTCAGCCCTTGGTCGCTCCCGCCAGCAGGCCGCGGACGAAGAAGCGCTGCAGCGCGAAGAACACGATCAGCGGCACGATGATCGAGATGAAGGTTCCCGCCGACTGGAGGAACCAACGGTTGCCCCACGTTCCCGACAGCGAGTTCAGCGCCTGGGTGATCGGCAGCGCTCCCGGCGAGGCGAAGATCGTCGCCACGAGCAGGTCGTTCCAAACCCAGAGGAACTGGAAGATCGCGAAGGACGCGATGGCGGGTGCGGCCAGCGGGATGATGATGCGGAAGAACACCTGGCCGTGGCCGGCGCCGTCCACACGCGCCGCCTCGATGATCTCGCCGGGGATCTCGGCGATGAAGTTGTGCAGCATGAACGTCGCGAGCGGCAGTGCGAAGATCGCGTGGGCGATCCACACCCGAGCGAAGCTGTACTGCACCTCGTTCAGGCCGAACCCTGGGAAGATCGGCACGTCGTTGATCGTCAGCCCCTCCGAGAACAGGCTGAGCAGCGGCACGAGCGCCATCTGCAGCGGAACGATCTGCAGCGCGAAGACGAAGACGAACAGCGCGCTGCGGCCCTTGAAGTTGATCCACGCGAAGGCGTAGGCCGCGAGCGCGGCCATCACGATCGGGAACACCGTCGCGGGGATGGTGATCGCGAGAGAGTTCACGAAGGCCGACGCGAGCGTCGTCGATGTGCCGCCCGAGGTCAGCGCCTCGGCATAGTTCTCGAGGGTGAATTCGGGGTTGGTGAAGACGGTCCACCATCCCGTGGACTGCGTGTCGGCGCCGGGGCGGAACGACGTCACGAACAGACCGAACGTGGGGATCGTCCAGAAGACGGCGATGATGACGGCCGCGATGGTCGCGCCCTTCGACGTCAGCTTCTTGTGGGCGATCGCCTCGTTGCGGCGGGTGTCGCGCGCCACCTGGCGCTTGGTGCGGGTGTCGACGGGCGCGGCCGGGGCTGCAACGGTCATCAGCGGATCTCCCTCTGCTTGGCCATCGATCGGGCGTTGTAGATGATCAGCGGCAGGACGAACAGGAACAGCACGACGGCGAGGGCGGACGAGTGTCCGTAGCTCTGAAACCGCTGCTGCTGGTTGACCATCTCGAAGCCGAGGACGGTCGTGTCATCGCGTCCGCCGGTCATGACGGCGACGATGTCGTACACCTTCAGCGAAGCGATCGTGATGGTCGTCAGCACGACGATCAGCGACGAGCGGATGCCGGGAACGGTGACGTTGCGGAAGCGCTGCCAGGCGTTCGTCCCGTCGAGCTGAGCCGCCTCGAGCTGCTCGGTCGGAACGGCCTTGATCGCCGCCGAGAGGATCACCATGGCGAAGCCCGTCTGCGTCCAGATGAAGACCACCAGGAGCATGAGGGTGTTGACGACGGGCTTGATGGCGAGCCACTGCACCGGGTCGCCGCCGAACGCCGTGACGATCGCGTTGAGCAGACCGACCTGCTCGCCCTGGCGGGCGTCGTACATGAACTTCCAGATGATGCCGGCGCCGACGAACGAGATCGCGACCGGCATGAAGACGAGGACCTTCAGAACCTTCTCGCCGCGGGCGCGGTCGATGAACACCGCGTACGCCAGTCCGATCGCGACCGAGATGGTCGGAGCCAGCAGTGCCCACAGGATCGTGTTGACCACCGAGGCGGTGCCGGTCGGGTTGGTGAAGACCCAGAAGTAGTTCTCCAACCCGACGAACTCGTCGCCCGTCTTGTCGTAGAACGACTTGAAGATCGTGGCGATCGCCGGGTAGATCAGCCCGAGCGCGAGCATGATGCTGGCGGGCGCCATGAACAGGATCAGCTGGAACAGGTAGCCCGCGCCCTGACGCGACCGGAAGTCGGCGAAGAAGAGCAGCGCGCCCACGAGCAGCGCGATCGCCACGACGTAGAGGACCGCGTTGGCGTACGGGCGGAGCAGCAGGAACGCGAGCACCGGGATCACGAGGCATGCGACCAGCCGCATGATGAAGTACCCCCGGCCCGGTCGCGGTGCGTACTCGATCAGCACGAGGATGATGCCGACGACGAGGCCGAACACGGCGAGGATCACCGGGATCTGGACGAGCGGGTTCATCGCGCCCAGCCACAGGAAGAAGCTGTTGAGCGAGAACCCGATCGTGATGCGCGACGACTCCTCGCTGGATCCGGTGAAGATCAGCAGCAGCAGGACGGCGACGATCAGGGCGAACCCGGCGGCGACGACGATCCGGGTGATCGATCGGCCTTTCGGGTCGGCGGCATGGACGGTGGTGGGAGTTTCGGTGTCGACGGGCCTGTCGACGGTCGTCTGCGACATGTGGATCCCCTTCTGAGTACAGCGGCGTACCCGAGCAGTACGGACGGGAGGAGCGGGGCCGGGCTTGTGCAGCCCGGCCCCGCTCGGCTCAACCGATCGTCAGGCGACGATCAGTTCTCGTAACCGGCCTGGATGTCGGACAGGACCGTCTCGGTGTCCTTGCCGTCGATCCAGTCGACCATGCCCTTCCAGAACGAGCCCGAGCCCACCGTGGAGGGCATCAGGTCGGACGCGTCGAAGCGGAAGACCGTGGTCTCGTCCTGCAGCGTCGTCATCGCCTCTTGGAGGAACTCGCTCGAAGCGAGGGAGGGGTCGGCGTTCTTGTTCGCCGAGATGACGCCGCCCAGCTCGACGCGAGCGTCGGCGAACTCGGGCGAGGCCATGAACTCGAGCACCTGCTGCGTCGACTCGTCGTCCGAGAATGCCGCGACGAACTCGCCGCCGCCCTCGACCTGGAGCTCGCCCTCGGTGTAGCCGGGGGTCAGGAACGCGTAGACGTCGCCGTCGGGAGCGACCTCGGGGGTCTCACCCTCGGCTGTCTGCACGTCGAGGAAGTTCGCCGAGAGGAAGGATGCCTGGTGGGTCAGGGCGCAGTCGCCGCTCGCCACGGCCGCAGCCACGTCGCCGAACGCCGTCGAGTTGATGCTCTTGACGTCGCCGTAGCCGGCGTTGACGTACTCCGGGTTCAGCAGGATCGAGCCGACGGCGTCGAACGCCTCCTTGATCTCGGGGTCGGTGAACTTCACTTCGCCCGCGACCCACTGGTCGTAGACCTCGGGGCCGGACTGGCGCAGGACGAGGTCCTCGACCCAGTCGGTGCCCGGCCAGCCCGACGCGGCGTCGGATGCGAAGCCGGCGCACCATGCGGGGCCGCCGGTGGTCTCGACGATCTTGTCGGTGAGGGCGATCATCTCGTCCCACGTCTTCGGGACCTCGACACCCCACTCCGCGAACTGCTTCGGGGAGTACCAGACGTAGCCCTTCAGGTTCGCGAGCATCGGGGCCGCGTAGAAGGTGTCGTCGAACGTGCCGTACTGCTTCCAGTCGGCGGACCAGTTCTCGTCGACGGCGGTCTCGACGGCCTCGGGTGCAGGCAGCACCTTGCCGGTCTCGACGAGCGTCTTGAGCAGACCGGGCTGCGGGACGATGGCGATGTCGGGGGCGTCGCCACCGGTCACCTTGGTGACGATGTTGCCCTCGAACGCCTTGTCGCCGGTGTACTCCACCTTGATGCCGGTGTCCTCGGTGAACTGAGCGAACGACTCGTTCAGCGCGTCGGCCTCACCGCCGGTGATGCCGCCCGAGATGCGAACGGTCGTCTTCGCGTCGCCGCCGCCGTCGCCTTCCGCGCCGCCTTCGGCGCATCCGGCCAGCACCAGTGCTGCCGCGCCCATCAGAGCGACGGGGGCGAGAACGCGGTATCGCTGTGACAATGCCATGTACTTCTCCTCTATCGGGATCATCGTCCACCCAGAGGAGCCTTGTCCGCATCCATTGGGGAACCGATTCCAGGACAACCTACTGGCCACAACAGGCGGGCACAACCGCCTGATTATCACGGAATGACAACCATCGACGCCGTGCCCTCGGATTCCGTGGGAGCGCTCACACGGAATCGACGTGGAACCGGTTCCTCGATCGCCGTGAAAACGCTACGCTTCCGATGGAGAACCCGGCAGGTCTTCCCCGAAGGACGAGGAGGTCCCATGAGCACCATCGCCGACGTCGCCACCCGAGCCGGGGTGTCGAAGGCGACGGCGAGTCGTGCCCTGACCGGTCGCGGTTACGTCTCCGACGAGACCCGCGAGCGGGTGGCGGCCGCCGCGCGCGAGCTGTCGTACGTCGCGCACTCGTCGGCGATGAGCCTGGCCACGGGGCGGACGCAGACCATCGGCGTCGTCATGCCGCACGTCAGCCGGTGGTTCTTCGGCGAGGTGCTCGAGGGCATCCAGGCCGCGCTGCTCGAGCACGGCCTCGACCTGACACTGTACGACGCGCGCCCGGGCACGGCCACTCGCCGCCGCGTCTTCGAGGACTACCTGGCCCGCCGGCGCTTCGACGGCGTCATCGCCGTCGGACTCGAACCCGCCGCGAGCGAGCTCGACGCGCTGCTCGCCCTCGGCAAGCCCGTCGTCAGCGTGATCGGCGCCGAGGGTGCCACGAGCGTCGTCACCCTCGACGACGCGCATGCGACCGCCCTCGCCACGGCGCACCTCGTCGAGCTCGGCCATCGTCGCATCGCCTTCCTCGGCGGCACGGACGAAACGCGATGGCCGCACGTGGAGTCGGAGCGATACGCGGGCTACGAGTCCGAGATGCGGCGAGCGGGCCTGGCCGCCGAGATCTCGCGGGCACCTGCGGAGCTGTCGATGCCCGCGGGATACGCTGCGGCCGTCGACCTGCTCAGCGACCCGTCCGCTCGCCCGACCGGCATCGTGGCCGCGTGCGACGAAGTCGCGATCGGGGCGATAATCGCGGCTCGGCGCCTCGGCATCCTCGTTCCCTCGTCGCTCAGCGTCGTGGGCATCGACGACCACGTCAACGCCGAGATGTTCGCGCTCACGACGCTGCGGCAGGTTCCGCACGAGCAGGGTCGGGCTGCCGTCGAGCTGCTGCTCCGCCACATCGACGACCCTGAGGCCGAGACGGTCACCCTGCGCGTCAAACCGCGGATGGTCGTGCGCGGGACGACGGCGAACGTGACAGGGCACAGCTCGGTCGCGGTCCGCGACTCTTCGCTGTCGCGTCGGGACTGACGCCTCGCGCATACGACGATGGCCCCGGATGCAGCATCCGGGGCCATCGTGCTGCTCTCGAGTGAGAGCGGGGAATTACTTGAGGGTGACCGTCGCGCCGGCCTCTTCGAGAGCGGCCTTCGCCTTCTCGGCGGTCTCCTTGTTCGCGCCCTCGAGGACGGCCTTGGGAGCGCCGTCGACGACAGCCTTGGCCTCGCCGAGGCCCAGCGAGGTGAGCTCGCGGACCGTCTTGATGACCTGGATCTTCTTGTCGCCGGCAGCCTCGAGGATGACGTCGAACGAGTCCTTCTCCTCCTCGGCCTCAGCGGCACCAGCGCCACCAGCGGCGCCGGCAACGGCGACGGGGGCAGCAGCGGTGACGTCGAACTTCTCCTCGAACGCCTTCACGAAGTCGCTGAGCTCGACGAGGGTCAGGCCGGCGAACTGCTCGAGCAGCTCCTCGGTGGAAAGCTTCGCCATGATGTATCTCCTAGATAGATGGGGTTGGTGTAAGAGCTCGCCTGTCGCTCACGCGGCGTCGGCGGTCTCCAGCTTTTCGCGAAGCGCGTCGATGGTGGCGGCAGCCTTGCCCATCGTCGCCTTCATCATGCCCGCGGCCTTGGCCAGCAGAACCTCGCGGCTCTCGAGCGAGGCGTACTTGTTGACCTCGTCGGCGGTGAGGGCGTTGCCCTCGAAGATGCCGCCCTTGATGACGAGGAGCGGGTTGGCCTTGGCGAAGTCACGCAGAGCCTTGGCGGTGGCGACGAAGTCGCCGTGCACGAACGCCACAGCCGAGGGGCCCTTGAGGTCCTCGTCGAGCGACGTGATCCCCGCGTTGTTCGCGGCGATCTTGGTCAGCGTGTTCTTCACCACGGCGTAGTTCGCGTCCTGACGGATGTCGTTGCGCAGCTGCTTGAGCTGGGCGACCGTCAGACCGCGGTACTCGGTCAGCAGAACGGCAGTCGAGTCCTCGAATGACTTCGTGAGCTCGGCGACCGATGCGTCCTTCTGCACCATGGTCACTCCTTGATGTGTGCCTGACGCGCCGCGGTGGCGGAGCGCCGGCCTCGACCAGCTCAGACATGACAAAAGCTCCGGCGCAGAGGCACGGAGCTCGGTTCCCGAAGGAGAAGTTCAGTGTCACCTGCGCGGGCCCCTGCAGTGCAGAGCTTCGATCACGAGTGCGCTCACGCGCACACCGATGACCAGCGGTCTTTGGCTTACCCCTCACCATACCCCACCCCTGAGCACCCGACAAATCCGCCCTGGCCCTGCACACGGCGTTCGCGCTCACGACCACGCGCATCCTGCCCGACGGGAGGAAACCCGTTCGGCCGATCGACGAGCTGCCCTCAGAATCGACGGCATGACCTTTGGTTTCGTCCAGTCGAGCTCGGCGTCCGTGCTGCGCGTTCCGTCGGACCGGCCGGAGTCGTCGCTGGAGGTGAACCCCGTCCGCGTCCTGGGTGACGACTACCGGCGTTGGTCCCGGCTGCTCGTGGGACTCCTCGGACTCGCCCTCGCGCTGTTCGGGGTGCTCGCTACCGTCATGATCCCCGCCAGCGGCGCCCGGCTGATGCCGTCCGACGTCATCCTCGCGGCGATCGGTGTTCCGGTCGGCCTCTCGGGTCTCGGGGTCCTCGTCGCGCTGCACGTCTCGGGACGGCGCCTGCTGCGCGCCCTGGGCTGGTGGACTCGAGAGCGCTTCCGTAACGGATCGGCGCGACCTACGGCCGGCGGGTGGGTGACGGCCCGCACAGTGAACCTCGAGCCGCCGGTCCTCGCCCGCATCGCCGCATCGGCCCTCACCGGACTCGCCGCGATTCTCGCCCTGTCCGTCGTCGCGTATCCCACGCCTGCCGGCTCGCCGAACCTCGTTCCCGGATCCCTCGTCGCAGGAGTCCTCCTCGCGGCTGTCGCGGTCTGCCTCATGGGCGGTGTCATGCGATTGGTGAACGCTGCCGCGGAGGCGGACCCGCTGTGGACACGCATCCGCGGCGCGTTCCGCCGAATGTGACTTCGACCCGGGTTAGGGTCGAGGACGTGAATCCCGAACTCGCTGCTCGCATCGTCGCGGACTCCCGCGACCGCGTCGCGTGGATCCGGGCGCGCTCGCGCGGCATCACAGCGACGGACGTCGCGGCCCTGACGAGCCCGAAGGCGATCGCCCGCGCCGCCGACGCGAAGCTCATGGGCTCGGGCTTCTCGGGCAACGCCTACACCGACCACGGCCGGCGCCGCGAGCCCGAGATCGCCGCGTGGGTCGCCGCGACGCACGGCATCCAACCCTCGTCGGCGCTCTTCCACGCCGTCGTCGAGAAGCGGCACCTCGCCACGCCCGACGGCGTCGGCCTCGATGCCGACGGCCGCGTCGTCCTGGCCGAGATCAAGACCACGAACAAGAGCTGGCGCTCGATCCCCCGCACCTACCTGCGTCAGGTCTGGTGGCAGCAGCACGTCCTCGGCGCCGAGCGGACGCTCGTGGTGTGGGAGCAGCACGACGGGTTCGTCCCGATCGACGACGAGCCCCGCTGCGCCTGGGTCGATCGCGACGAGCGCGAGATCCGCCTGCTGGTGAACCTCGCCACCGAGCTGATCGACGAGCTGTACCGGCGCACGATGCAGCGCCGGGCCGCCGAAGCGCCGCGCGTCCCGGCTGCAGCGCCGCGCGAGCCGTTCCGCGCGCTCGCCCTCGCGGACTGACCACCCCGATCGTGCGCCCGGACGGCACGGTCAGCGCAGCACGGTGACGAGCTTCTGCTCGGCATCCCAGAGTCGCAGGCCCGAGAACCGACCGTCGAGGGATGCCGCACCGACGACCGCCAGCGCCTGGCCGACCTGCTCCGACGTCATCCGCCGCGCGAGCGTGACGTGTGGCGTCCAGCGGTCCTGCGCCGTGACCGCGTAGTCCTCGGGCGGTGCCCCGATGAGGCCGACCACGTCCGCGTGGAAGCGCATCAGGGCGGCCGTCATCACGATCGGGCGAGCCAGCACGAACCGGTCGCGCGCCGGGAACACCACTGCTCCCCCGAGTCGGCACACCGGCGGCAGGCGCTCGCCCAGCACGGCGAGGCGGCTGACGGCGCCATCGGGCAGGTCATCGCGCACTGCCACGGTCACGTGCGGGCGATTCGTCTCGGACGGATGCCGGCCGGCGCTCGGCAGGCCGGCATCGATGAGTCGCTGCCAATCGTCGCGCACGGCGGCGTCGACGTCGTCGCTCGGAAGCAACTCCACGCTGAACATGTCTCCATCCTGACGGTCCACGGGCACTGTCGGGAATAGTTGACGCACCTCAACGATTGACCATATAGTTGACCAATCTCAACGGTTGACTTTGATCAACCAGTTACGCCGTCACCGGCTATCGAAGAATCCGTCCCACGACGATCCCGCGCCAGCGCCGCCGCGTCCGTCCGATCTCCAGGAGGACCCATGTCCGCTCCCGCATCCACCCACCACGAGGGGAAGAGCATGTCGCGTCGCGGCGTGCTCGAAGCCCTCTCGGGTCTGCTCCTCGGCATGTTCGTGTCGATGCTGGCCTCGACCGTCGTCTCGACGTCGCTGCCGGTCATCATCCACGACCTCGAGGGCACGCAGACCGCGTTCACCTGGGTCGTCACGGCGACCCTGCTGACAACGGCGATCTCGACCCCCATCTGGGGCAAGCTCGCCGACCTCACCAACCGCAAGGTCCTCTACCAGCTGGCGATCGTCATCTTCGTGCTGGCGACCGCCGCCGCGGGCTTCTCGCAGACCCCCGAGATGCTCATCGCGTTCCGTGCCGTTCAGGGCATCGGCGCGGGCGGTCTCGCGGCGCTCAGCCAGGTTCTCATGGCCGACATCATCAGCCCGCGCGAGCGCGGCCGGTACATGGGTCTGTTCGGCGCCGTGATGGCGGTCGCGACGATCGGCGGTCCGCTCCTCGGTGGTGTCATCACCGACGCCTGGGGATGGCGCTGGAACTTCTTCGTCGCACTGCCGGTCGCCGTCGCCGCCCTGGTGATGGTGCAGCAGACGCTCCACATCCCCGCGCATCCCCGCAAGCAGACGCGCATCGACTACCTCGGCATCGTCCTGCTGTCGGCCTCCGTGTCGCTGCTGCTGATCTGGGTGACGCTCGCCGGCGACTCGTTCGAGTGGATGAGCATCGAGACGCTGCTCATGGTCGGCGGTGCCGTCATCGGCGCCATCCTGTTCGTCGTCACCGAGCTCAAGGTGCGCGAGCCGCTCGTTCCCCTCACGCTCTTCCGCAACCTGACCTTCACGCTGTCGGTCATCGCCTCGATCGCCACCGGCATCGCGATGTTCGGCGCGTCGGTCTTCCTCAGCCAGTACATGCAGCTGGCGCGCGGCGCGACCCCGACCGAGGCGGGCCTCATGACCATCCCGATGATCGCGGGACTGCTCGTGGCATCCATCGGCGTCGGCGCCCTCATCACCCGCACGGGTCGCTGGAAGTCGTTCCTCATCGTCGGCGCCATCCTCCTGATCGGCGGGTCGAGCCTGCTGTCGACGATCCACTACGACACCGATTTCACGCTCGTGTCCATCTACATGGCCATGCTCGGCGCCGGTATCGGCATGACGATGCAGAACCTCGTGCTCGTCGTCCAGAACACGTCGCGTCCGACCGAGATCGGCGTCGCGAGCTCCGGCGTCACGTTCTTCCGGAGCCTCGGCGGAACGATCGGCGTCTCGGTCATGGGCGCCGCGCTGGCATCGCAGGTCACGACGCTCGTCAGCGACCGCACCGCCGACATCCAGGCCGCCCTGCTGTCGCTCGGCGACCAGGCGCAGACCTGGGCGGCGCAGCTGCAGTCGGGCACGCTGCCCCAGGTGTCGGCGATGCCCGAGGCGCTGCGCGTCGTGTTCGAGGACATCTACGCGACCGGCATCTCGCGGTCCTTCCTCATCGCCGTCCCGTTCGCCGTCCTCAGCCTGCTCGCGATCGTGTTCCTGCCCAACAAGCCGCTGAACACCATGACGACGAGCGAGCGCCTGCAGGCGTCCGAGGCCGACTTCGCGACGGTCTCGGTGACCGAGGGCATGAACTCGCTCACCGCCACCGGCACCGTGGCGACGCAGGCCGACGAGCCGGCCGACGGCTCTCGCTCGGCTCGATAGGGTGATCGGCATGACGACCACGCCGGCTTCCGACGGAGACCGGGGCGCCCTCGCCGCGGTCGCCGTCGGAAGCGGCGACTCCCCCGACCTCGACGAGCGCACCGCGGCCGTCCGCGCGCTCGAGACCGAGTTCGGCGAGCTCTTCACCCACGTGCGACGCCTCTTCACCGAGAACGCGAACCGCCTCAGTCCCGGCCTCATGCCGGGGTCGTACAAGGTCTTCACGACCATCGCGCGTCGCGGCGAGAGCACCCTCTCCGCCCTCGCCGAGACGTTGCACTCCGACAAGGGTCAGATCAGCCGGGCCGTGCGCGAACTCGAGGAGCTCGGCCTCATCCGCCGCACTCCCGACCCCGCGGACGGGCGGTCGAGCCTGCTCTCGGCGACGGCCGAGGGGCTCGAGCGCCTGCGGGCCGTGCGCGCGCCGAGCGAGAACTCGCTGCTCGCGGCGCTGGAGTCGTGGCAGGTCGACGACATCCGCGAGCTCACCCGTCTGCTCCATGCGCTGTCGTCCGCCGAGGCGCCCGACTGAGCTTCTCTCCGCGGTGACCGCTTCGTAACACGGTCGAGACAATGTCACGATTGACTGAGGTCGACCGAGCATCACCGCTGCCGACGACGGCGGTGTGAGGAAGGAGCGACGGATGAGATTCCGGCCGCTGCGCACAGCGACATCCCCCCACCCGGTCGCGGCTTCCGAGCCGCCGCCGTCCAGCATGCGCGCCGTCGTCTTCGACGAGCCGGGAGCACCCGACGTGATGCGCGTCGCGGATATCGCGGTGCCGACGCCCGCGCTGAGCGAGGTGCTCGTGCGGATCATGGCCGCCGGCGTCAACCCGATCGACGCCAAGACACGCGCCGGCCGCGGGGTCTCCGGCCTGATCGACCGGTGGCCGAGCACTCTCGGTTTCGACTTCAGCGGCGTCGTCGTCGCAAGCCCCTACGAGACGCACGAGCTGCAGCCCGGCACCGAGGTGTTCGGCATGCTGCCGTTCCCGCGGTCGGGCGGCAGCTATGCCGAGTACGCCGTCGTGCCGTCGATGTCGGTCGCGCGCAAGCCGGCGAGCCTCTCGCACGCCGAGGCCGCGGGGGTCCCCCTCGCCGCGCTGACGGCGTGGGGCGTGGTCGTCGAGACCGCTCATGCGCACGAGGGGCAGCGGATGCTGATCCACGCCGGCTCGGGAGGTGTGGGCCACTTCGCCGTGCAGCTGGCGGCGTACTTCGGCGCTCAGGTGACGACGACGGGCTCCGAGCGCAATCTCCCCTGGTTGCGCGAGCTCGGCGCCTCGGGCGCGATCGACTACGCGACGACGCGCTTCGAAGACGTCGTGGGCGAGATGGACGTGGTCATCGATCTCGTGGGCAATGTGCACGACGACACCGGCTCGCGCTCCCTCGAGGTGCTGCGGCCCGGCGGCCTGTACGTCATGGTGCCGACGGGCGCGTGGCCCGGCTACGCCGAGGCGGCGGCCGCGGCGGGCGTCCGCGCGACGGGGTACAAGGTCATTCCCGACGGCACGGTCCTCGCGACGCTCGCGCGTCTGCTCGATTCGGGTGCCATCCAGGTCTTCGTCGACAGCGTCCACGACCTCGGCGAGGTCGCCGCCGCGCACGCGGAGGTCGAACGGGGCCACGCTCGCGGCAAGGTCGTCCTCACGATCGGCGACGCCTGAGCTCGTCCGGCTCGAGCACACGGTGAGCTTCGGCGACGACCTCGTCGGCGACGGCATCCAACAGCGGTGACCGCAGGTTCCACTGCTGCCAGAACAGCGGCACGACGACGTCGGGTCCGCCCAGCCGAACGAGGGCGCGGTCGTCGACGTGAGCCGAGGACTGCAGCGTGGGCAGCAGGGCCCAGCCAAGGCCGAGCAGGACCGCGGCGGCGAAGTCCTGCGACGCCGGCACCCGGTGGCGCGGCGGCAGCGCCGGATCGATGCCCGATTCGCGCAGCCAGCGGGTCTGCAGGTCGTCGCGACGATCGAAGTCCACGACCGGAGCGACGGCGAGGGCAGCGGCATCCGTCCCTCCTTCGAACCAGCGTCGGGTGAACGCGGGGGCCGCGACGGCCTCGTAGCGCAGGGCGCCGAGGGCGCTGACGCGGCATCCGGCGATCGGATCCTCGCGCGAGGTCACCGCCCCCATGACCGTCCCGCTCTCGAGCAGCTCGGCGGTGTAGTCCTGATCGTCGCGGTGCAGGTCGAAGACCACCTCGTGCGTCTCGGCCAGACGTGCCAGCGGCGGCAGGAACCAGGTGGCGAGTGAGTCTGCGTTCACGGCGAGGGGCACCGTCGCGACGGAGGGTGCGATGTCGGAGAGCGCGTCCTGCTCGAGCAGGGCGAGCTGCCGGGCGTATCGGACGAACGCGTGCGCCGCATCGGTGGCTCGGACCGGCTTCGACCGCACGAGCAGCACCTGTCCCGCGATGCGTTCCAGCGCTCGGATGCGCTGGCTCACAGCGGAGGGCGTCACGTGCAACCGGCGCGCCGCCGCATCGAGGCTGCCCTCGTCGAGCGCGATGATCAGGGTCTCGACCAGTTCGACCGGGATGCGCATCTTCAGCGGTGCTTACGGTGATGAAGAATCATGAACTGGACTGTATCGTCCGCGGACCCTACCGTCGAGACATGCTCACCGCCTCGCTCGCCGGATTCGGCCTCGGTCTGTCGCTCATCGTCGCGATCGGCGCGCAGAACCTGTTCGTCCTGCGTCAGGGCATTCGCCGCGAGCACGTCCTGCTCGTCGCGGTGATCTGCGCGGTCTCGGACGCCGTTCTGATCGTCGCCGGTGTGGCGGGGCTCGGGATCGTCCTGCAGAACGTGCCGTGGCTGGTCCCGGTCGTGCGCTGGGCGGGAGCGGCGTTCCTGCTCGGCTACGGCCTGCTCGCCGCGCGCCGCGCGCTGCGCCCGAGCGGCGAAGTCCTCGACGCGCAGGCGCCGGCCCCGGGAGGCAGACCCGCGCGCCGGGCGGGCGTCGTCCTCACCTGCCTGGCTCTGACGTGGCTCAACCCGCACGTCTACCTCGACACGGTCTTCCTGCTCGGCAGCATCGCCGCTACCCACGGCGACGATCGGGCGTGGTTCGCCGTCGGGGCGGTGATCGCCAGCGTGGTCTGGTTCTTCGCGCTCGCGTTCGGGGCGCGCCTGCTCAGCCGGGTGCTCGCAACGCCGCGCGCGTGGCGCGTGCTCGACGCGCTCGTGGCCGTCGTGATGATCGTGATCGCGGTGAGCCTCGTCTGGCCGTGAGGCAGGATGGGGTCATGCGCAGCGTTCACGTGATCGTCGACGGCCGCGTGCAGGGCGTCGGCTACCGCTACTCGTTGCACGGCGTGGCCGACCGCGCGCACGTCTCCGGCTGGGTGCGTAATCGTACCGACGGGTCGGTCGAGGCGGTCCTCGAGGGGTCGGATGCCGCCGTCGACGAGGTCCTGGCCTGGATGGCCGGAGGTCCACCCGGAGCCCGCGTCGATCGATCGACCGTCAGCGAGGTCGATCCGACGGGTGCGTCCGGGTTCGAGGTGCGCGACACCGCCTGATTGCCGCCGCGACCTCGAGCTCAGCGCGGCAGCCCCGCCGCGAGCTCAACGCGGGAACCCCGCCGCGAGCTCCGCGAGGACCTCGGCGGCGTCCTCGCGCGTCGCCAGCGCGGCGGCTTGCCCTGCCCACAGCGACGACAGCTCGGGATCGCCGCCCGCCGCCGCCCGGAACACCCCCGTGAGCCAGTTCTGCGCCGGGAACGGCGCGATGACGCCGCCCGTCTCGATGTCGCGCACGGCGCGATTGGGGATGCCGCGCGCGAGCCGACCGCTCATGGCCCGCGTCAGGACCGTGTCGGTGTCGCGTGCGCGGGCGATCGCGAGCCGGTGCCCGGCCGAGGCGGCCGACTGCCGCGTCCGCAGGAAGGCGGTGCCGACCTGCACTCCGGCCGCACCGAGCGCGAAGGCGGCTGCTACCCCGCGGCGGTCGGCGATCCCGCCCGCGGCGATCACGGGCACATCGACGGCGTCCACGACCTGCGGCACCAGGGCGAACGTGCCCACCAGGGAGCGCTCGGGGGACGCGAGGAACGAGACGCGGTGTCCCGCCGCCTCCGCTCCGCTCGCGACGACGGCATCCACTCCCCCCGCCGCGAGCGCCACCGCCTCGGCGACGGACGTCGCGGTTCCGATCACCCGGATGCCGCGGCGATGGGCCTCGGCGACGACCTCGGGCGCGGGGACGCCGTAGACGACGCTGAGCACCGCGGGTGCGGCATCCCAGACAGCCGCCAGCTGCTCGTCGAGCGGAGGGACGAACCGCGCGGGCGTCTCGGGCAGCGCCGCGCCGGCCGCCTCGTACAGAGGCCGCAGAGCGGCGCGCACGGGCGAGATGTCGACGTCGCTCGGCGAGACCTCGTCGCCGAGCGGCAACCAGATGTTCAGCGCGAACGGCCCGGCGGTGCGCTCGCGCAGCTGCGCCGCCGTCTCGCGGATGCGCACGCCGTCGTACCCGTACAGGCCAAACGAGCCGAGGGCACCGGCGTCGCTGACGAGCGCGGTGAGGTCGGGCGACGACAGCCCGCCGAACGGTCCCAGCACGATGGGGAGGTCGATCCCGAGGAGGTGGCGGAGGTCGCGCGTCATGCCCCGACGTTATCGCGCACGGGGGCGCGGCGCGCGGGCGATCACCGCGCCGGAACGACGAACGGGGCCCCGCCCGAAGGCGGAACCCCGTTCGCTGAAGCTGCGATCAGACGAGCGCGTTGACGTCCAGCGGGATGCCGGGGCCGAACGTGGTCGACACGGCGCCCTTCTGGATGTAACGGCCCTTCGCGCTGGAGGGCTTCAGGCGGACGATCTCTTCGACCGCCGCGTTGAAGTTCTCCTCGAGCTGCTCGGCCGAGAACGAGGCCTTGCCGACGACGAAGTGCACGTTGGCGTGCTTGTCGACGCGGAACTCGATCTTTCCGCCCTTGATCTCCTCGACGGCCTTGGCCGGGTTGGGGGTCACGGTGCCGGTCTTGGGGTTCGGCATGAGGCCGCGGGGACCCAGGACCTTACCCAGACGACCGACCTGGCCCATGAGCTCGGGGGTCGAGACGGCGGAGTCGAAAGCGGTCCAGCCGCCGGCGACCTTCTCGATGAGCTCGGCGCCACCGACCTCGTCGGCACCAGCAGCGATGGCTGCCTCTGCCGCCGGGCCCGTCGCGAAGACGATGACGCGAGCGGTCTTACCCGTGCCGTGGGGCAGGATGACCGTGCCGCGGACCATCTGGTCCGCCTTGCGCGGGTCGACGGCGAGCTTCAGCGCGACCTCGACGGTCGAGTCGAACTTCTTCGACCCGGTGTCCTTCGCGAGGGCGACCGCCTCGGTGGAGCTGTAGAACTTGTCGCGGTCGATCTTCGCCGCGGCTGCTTCGTAAACCTTGGACTTAGCCATTGTCGTCTCCCCCTCAGCTCTCGACCGTGATGCCCATGGAACGGGCGGTGCCAGCGATGATCAGCGAGGCGGCCTCGATGTCGTTGGCGTTCAGGTCGGGCATCTTGGCCTCGGCGATCTCACGGACCTGGTCCTTGGTGAGCTTCGCGACCTTGGTCGTGTGGGGCGTCGGCGAGCCCTTGGCGACGCCGGCGGCCTTCTTGATGAGCTCCGCGGCGGGCGGGGTCTTCAGGATGAAGGTGAAGCTGCGGTCCTCGTAGACGGTGATCTCCACGGGGATGACGTTGCCGCGCTGCGACTCGGTCGCGGCGTTGTACGCCTTGCAGAACTCCATGATGTTGACGCCATGCTGACCGAGCGCGGGGCCGATCGGCGGCGCCGGGTTGGCGGCTCCAGCCTTGATCTGAAGCTTGATCAGGCCGGTCACCTTCTTCTTCGGTGCCATTCGTTTTCCTTTCGTCGAGCGGATGCCGGGCGGCATCCCTCTCCCGCACGCTCGGCCTCTCCGAGCGGCGGTGCGTTTCGCGCGCGCATCAGCGCCCGCAAACCCCCCAAGCTTACCGCATCCCGCGCCGACCTGTCCCGGCCCGCGAGTGGGTGGAGCGCACACAACTCGAAACGGCGAAGCGCCCCACGGCGGACCGTGAGGCGCTTCGCGACGCGGGTCGCGTTACTGCTTGGTGACCTGGTCGAACGAGAGCTCGACCGGCGTCTCGCGCTCGAAGAGCGACACGAGCACCGTGAGCTTGCCGCTCTCGGGCTTGATCTCGCTGATCGAACCGGGAAGGCCGGCGAACGAGCCCTCCTTGATCGTGATCGTCTCGCCGATCTCGAAGTCGACCTCGGTGACGACGCTGCGGACCGGTGCGGCAGCACCCTTGGCGGCGCCGGCCTTGGCGGGAGCGGCCTCCTTGACCTCGACGAGCGACTTCAGCATGTTGAAGGCCTCGTCGAAGCGCAGCGGCGTGGGGTTGTGGGCGTTGCCCACGAAGCCCGTGACGCCGGGAGTGTGGCGGACGACCGACCAGGTGTCTTCGGTGAGCTCCATGCGGACGAGCACGTAGCCGGGGATCCGGACGCGCGTGACCATCTTGCGCTGACCGTTCTTGATCTCGACGACGTCCTCCATCGGGACCTCGACCTGGTAGATGTCCTCTTCGACCTCGAGCGTCGACTTGCGCTGCTCGATGTTGGCCTTCACCTTGCGCTCGAATCCGGCGTACGAGTGGATGACGTACCACTTGCCCGGCAGCATGCGCAGCTCGGAGCGGAACGCCTCGTACGGGTCCTCGTCGTCGCCGACGGTGATCTCGATGCCGGCGGCGGCCTCGAACTCGGAGAGGTAGTCGACGGTCTCGTCCGAGACCTCGACCTCGGGCTCGGGCCCGTCGTACGGCTCGACCTCGTCGGCGGCGTCGGCGGCCTGCTCGGCGCGCTCCTCCTCCAGCGAGTCGGTGAGCACCTCGGCGGCGGCCTCGGCCTCAGCGGTCTCGTCGATCTCGAGGGCGTCGTTCACCACGGCGTCCGCCTCGGGGTCGTTGATCTCGATGCCATCGAGGTCGAGGTCGTCCTCGTCAGTCTCGTCGTCCACCACGTGGACGGCGGCGTGCTCGGCGGCGTCGGAGGAGCGCTCCTGACCCGCGAGCACGTTGCCCTCCTGGGCCTCATCGTCCTCGCTGGACTGCTCGGCGGCCGTGGCCCAGTCGACGTCGTCGGGGATGCGTTCTGACACTGCGTTCTCTTCCATCGATTGTCGGGATGCCTGCTGAGCAGGCATTCGCGGGTCGTGCGGGCCGGGCCCGTCGATCAGCGCGGGACGCCGAAGACGACGGTCGTGATCCAGACGAACAGGACGTCGAGGCCGTACACGAGCGCCATCATGACGACGACGAAGCCGAGGACCACTGCCGTGAACTTCACGAGCTCCTGGCGGGTCGGCGTGACGACCTTGCGGAGTTCGGCGAACACCTGGCGGATGAAGATGATGATCCGCGCGAAGACGTTGGGCTTCTTCTCGCGGGGCGCGCCACCTGCGGCGACGACTTCGCCACCCTCTTGGACCATCGAACCCACCTGATACCTTCCGTGAGCCGGCTGACGCCGACGCGCAGGGCGGACAGGAATCGAACCTGCAACCTGCGGTTTTGGAGACCGCTGCTCTGCCAATTGAGCTACCGCCCTAGAGATCCGAGGATCCCGAGGTCGACCCGCACTCTTCCGTTGGCATACCGTCACACTTGCTCGGGCATGGCGAAAGAATGCAGATTTCGACTGCTCCTCCCAGTGTACGTCATGCGCAGGACGGTCGCGAACGGCGGCGGTCGCGACGGTCCGGCACTCCTCCCCACCAGCACTGCCGCGCGCGTTGTCCACGAGAGCGGCAGGCGGAGGCTCGGATGTCGGTGGCCCCCGGCATCATGGACATATGGCAAGGACGTGCGGCAGTGACGGGGTGGGACTGAGTCCTCACGCCGGTGCGCTCGGTGCCTATGCGCAGGTGCTCGATGCGGCGCATGCTGTCGATGTCTCATTGGTGCGAGCCCTCGCTGAGATCGGGCGGTCGGCGTTGCGGGTCGCGCACGTCGACGGTGTGCGGGGCATGGCTTCGGACATGGAGTTGCGGTCGGTCGCTGCGGAGGCGGCGGGTTTGGCGGGGCGGTCGGATCGGCGGTTGCAGCACGACATCGACCACGCGATGACCATCGTCGACGACTACCCCGCCGTGTTCGCGGCGTGGGAGACCCGGCGGATCACCCGCGATCACGTGGAGGTGATCGTCAAAGCCGGGACGGTGGTGCCGGCTGAGGTTCGAGGCGCGTTCGCGGAAGCCGCGATCGAGATCTGCGAGCGGGACATCGCGGCACGGGTGAAGGAGCCGCTGAGGGTTTTGGCGGAGCGGATGCATCCGCGGGAGTTCACGCAGCGACACCGGGACGCCGCCGCGGGGCGGTGTGTGCGGGTGCTTCCTGGGGCGGACGGGATGTCGGATTTGATCGCGACCTTGCCCACGGTGATCGCCGCGGGGATGCTGGACCGGCTGACGCAGATGGGCCAGTCGGTGAGGGACGCCCGGGGTGCGGGAGCCGCGTTCGGCGGCGCAGCGGCGCCCGGGCAGCCTGAGGAGCCGGATGCGCGGACCATGGATCAGCTTCGCGCCGATGCGCTGGCTGACCTCGTCCTTGCGGGTGCGCCGGCGGTCGACCCAACCTACGGCACCGACGCTCCTGGCCCGTTAGGCGCGATCCGGGCGCGCGTGCAGGTCGTCGTCACCGCAGACACCCTCACCGGAACCGACCACGGTCCCGCCGAAGCGGTCGGCACCGGGCTCGTCGATGCTGACACGGCCCGCGAGCTCGCCGGGCAAACGACCTCGTGGGATCGGCTCTTCATCGACCCCGTCACCCGCACTCCGGTCGAGATCGATACCTATCGGCCCACCGCCTCGATGCGACGCCTCCTGCAAGCCCGCGATCAGCACTGCCGATTCCCCGGATGCCGTCGCGCTGCGATTCGCTGCGAGATCGACCACACCATCGACCACGCCCTCGGCGGGCATACGCACATCTACAACCTCGCCCACCTCTGCCAGCGACACCACTCGATGAAGCAATTCACCGACTGGAACGTCCGGCAACTCGGCGGCGGGGTCCTCGAATGGACATCACCGGGCGGGCGAATCTACCGCGAAGACGTGCCGGTTCCTGCGGTCTGCTTCACACCCGAATCCGGCCCACCGCCCGGGGCGGGAACCGGCGCCCGGCCAGCGCGGCACGAGTCACGCGGAGCGCCGCCACCGTTCTGACCCCACCGCGCGAAGCCGCGCGCGGTTGAGGGCCGCGCGGCGGAGGGGGCGCCAGCACCGCCGACGCCCCCTCCGCTGGACTCGCACGTGATCAGGCGCCCGTACGGATGAGCTTCTTGTTGACGAACTCGTCGGCCGCGAGCAGCCCGAGTTCCCGTGACGTGCCGCTGCGCTTGACTCCGCCGAAGGGCAGACCCGCCTCGTCGGCGAGCACGACGTTGATGTAGACCATGCCGGCCTCGATCGCGTCCGCGACCCGGGCTGCCTGCTCGGCGTCTGTCGTGAACACATACGAGCCGAGTCCGAACGGCGTGTCGTTCGCGAGCTCGATCGCCTCGGCTTCGTCGGCGACGCGGTAGACGACCCCGACGGGCCCGAAGAACTCCTCGCGGTAGGCGTCCATGTCGGCGGTCACGCCGGTGAGCACCGTGCCCGGATAGAAGGCGCCGTCGCGCTGTCCGCCGGTGACCACGGTCGCACCCTGGCGGGCAGCGCGGTCGACCTGCTCAGCCAGACGCTCCGCCGCCGCGAGCGACGACAGCGGTCCGAGCACCGTGTCCTCGGCGAACGGGTCGCCGACCTTCGCCCCGGCGAGCGCCGATGCGAACTTCTCGACGAACGCGTCGTAGAGCTCGTCCACGACGATGAAGCGCTTCGCGCCGTTGCAGGACTGCCCGACGTTGTCCAGACGCGCCTCGGCGGCGGCCGACACCGCGGCATCCAGGTCATCCGTCGACAGCAGGATGAACGGGTCCGACCCGCCCAGCTCGAGCGCCACCTTCTTGAGGTGACGGCCGGCGACCTCGGCCACGGCCGAACCGGCGCGCTCCGACCCCGTCACCGACACCCCCTGCACGCGCGGGTCGGCGATGACGTCGGCGGCCTGCTCGTTGCTGATGTACAGGTTGGTGTACACGCCCTCCGGGAAGCCGGCGTCGCGGTAGATGTCGGCGATCGCGGCAGCCGACTCGGGGCACTGCGGCGCGTGCTTGAGCAGGATCGTGTTGCCCACCGCGATGTTCGGAGCCGCGAATCGCGCCACCTGGTAGTACGGGAAGTTCCAGGGCATGATGCCCAGCAGCACACCCAGCGGGCTGCGCCGGATGACCGCAGCGCCCTCGCCCTCGATCGGAATGGGCGTGTCACCGGTGATCTGGTCGACGTGGTCCGCGTAGTAGGCGGTGATGTCGGCGGCGAAGTCGACCTCGCCCTCGGCGGCCGCCAGCGGCTTGCCCATCTCGCGCACGATGATCGCGGCGAGCTCGTCGCGGCGCTCGCGGTGCAGCTCGGCCACGCGGCGCAGACGGTCCGCCCGCTCAGCGGGGGCGACGACCCGCGCCCAGTCGCGATACGCGGCGTCGGCGACGGTGATGGCCTGCTGGACGTCGGCGTCCGTCGCGGGGTCGTAGGTCGCGAGCGTCTCGCCCGTCGCGGGATTGGTCACGGCATACGTGCTCATCTGTTCTCCTTCTTCAACGCTCGTCGATGTCAACGGTCGTCGCGGGTCAGTCGGCCGGGATCAGGGTGTACTTCGTCGAGAGGTACTCGTGGATGCCCTCGAGCCCTCCCTCACGTCCGACGCCGGACTGCTTGACGCCGCCGAAGGGCGCCGCGGCGTTCGACACGACCCCGACGTTCAGGCCCATCATGCCCGTCTCGAGCCGATCGATCATCCGGTGTCCGCGCGCCAGGTCCTGGGTGAAGACGTACGAGACGAGCCCGTACTCGGTGTCATTGGCGAGCCGCACCGCTTCGTCCTCGTCCGAGAACGTCGCGATGGCGAGCACCGGGCCGAAGATCTCCTCGCGCAGGATGTCGCTGCCCGCGACGACCTCGGTGACGACGGTCGGCTCGAAGAAGCTGCCCTCGCCCTCGATCGCCGACCCGCCCGTGCGCAGGGTCGCGCCCCGCGAGACGGCGTCGTCGACGAGATCGCGCGTCTTCGCGACGGCGCGGTCGTCGATCAGTGGCCCGATCTGCACGCCGTCCTCCGTGCCCCGGCCGACCTTCATCGCGGCGACCCGCTCCGTCAGGCGATCGGCGAACTCGTCGGCGACCGACTCGTGCACGATGAAGCGGTTGGCCGCCGTGCACGCCTGCCCGATGTTGCGGAACTTCGCCAGCATCGCACCGTCCACCGCCTTGTCGAGGTCGGCGTCGTCGAACACGACGAAGGGCGCGTTGCCGCCGAGCTCCATCGACACCCGCAGCACGCCTTCGGCGGCCTGCTCGATGAGCTTGCGCCCGACCGGCGTCGACCCCGTGAACGAGAGCTTGCGCAACCGGGGATCGGCGATGATCGGCGCGGCGACCTCGCTCGAGCGCGTCGCGTTGACGACGTTCACGACGCCCGCCGGAAGCCCGGCCTCTTCGAGCAGCTGCACGAACAGCACCGTCGTCAGCGGGGTGAGCGCCGCCGGCTTGATGACGACGGTGCACCCCGCCGCGAGCGCCGGCGCGATCTTGCGTGTGGCCATCGCCAGCGGGAAGTTCCAGGGCGTGATGAAGAACGACGGGCCCACCGGGCGCTGCGAGACGACCATCCGCCCCGTGCCCTCGGGGTTCAGCCCGTAGCGCCCGGAGATGCGCACCGCCTCCTCGCTGAACCACCGCAGGAACTCGCCGCCGTACGTGACTTCGCCGCGCGCCTCGGCCAGGGGCTTGCCCATCTCGAGGGTCATGAGCAGCGCCAGGTCTTCGCGGCGCTCCTGGACGAGGTCGAACGCGCGGCGAAGGATGTCGCTGCGGGTGCGCGGCGGCGTGGCGGCCCAGTCCTCCTGGGCAGCGACCGCGGCGTCGAGGGCACGGATGCCGTCGGCGGGCGACGCGTCGGCGATCTCGACGAGCGTGCGTCCGGTCGCCGGGTCGGTGACGGCGAAAGTCGCGCCGCCCTCGGCATCCACCCATTCGCCGCCGATGAACAGGCCGCGCTGCAGCCCCGCGAGCAGCCGGGTCTCGTCCTCGTGCGTCATCGCGTCACTCCTCTCCGGCGCCGGCTCACCGGCGCGTCCTTGGTCAGTGTCTCTCCCCGGAAGAATGCCGGGCGCGTCACGGCCTGCCACACCATCACGGCGACGCCGATGAGGATGACGCCCACCCCGAGGATGAACACCAGTCCGATGCCCCCGATCTGCGAGCCGCTGCCGTACGCGGGGTCCATCGTGTCGATCAGCGTCGTCACGAACAGCACGGCGAGGATCACGCCGCCGATCAGCGGGAACAGGAAGGTGAAGAAGACGTTGCGGGTCGAGTCGAACCACTGCCGGCGGAAATACCAGACGCAGGCGAAGGCGGTGAGCCCGTAGTAGAAGCAGATCATCATGCCCAGGGCGAGGATCGTGTCCCAGAGGACGTTCTCGCTGACGATGCGCATCACGACGTAGAACCCGGAGGCGACGACGGCCGAGACGACGGTCGCGTACCCGGGGGTGAAGAAGCGCGGACTGACCTTCGCGAACTTCTCGGGCAATGCCCCGTAGTGACCCATCGCGAGCAGGGTGCGGGCCGGGCCGACGATCGTCGACTGCAGCGACGAGGCCGAGCTGGTCAGCACCGCGAGTGACACGAGGAAGGCCAGCGGCCCGAGGATCGGACCGGACAGGTGGAAGAAGACGTTCTCCTGGATGTCCTCGTTACCGAGCCCCAGGTCACCGGTTCCGACGCCGGCGAACATGATCATCGCGATCGAGAGCAGCAGGTAGAGGGCGACGATCATGACGACCGTGATCGTCGCGGCGCGCCCCGGCGTGCGCTCGGGATCCTTCGTCTCCTCATTCATCGTCAGGGTGACATCCCACCCCCAGAAGATGAAGATCGACAGCGAGAGGCCGGCGGCGAAGGCGCTGAACGAGGGCACGGCGAACGGGTTGAACCACGACCAGTCGAAGGATGTCGCGTCGAACGCGTTGCCCGACAACGACTCGACGATCGCGGCGCCGGCGAAGAAGACGAGCACGAGCACCTGGAAGGCGACGAGGCCGTACTGCAGCTTCTGCGTCGTCTGCATGTCGCGATAGGACACGAAGGTCGCGGCTGCGACGAACAGCACGCACACGAGCACGTTGATCCACGTGACGGCGGCGAGGTCGGCGATCGCCTCCTGCCCGGTCAGCTGGGCGATCAACAGGAAGAGGAAGTCTACGGCGACGCCCGCGAGGTTCGACAGCACGAGGATCGTCGCCGCGACCAGACCCCACCCCGCCATCCAGCCGACCCACGGACCGAACGCCCGGGTGGCCCATGTGAAGCTCGTCCCCGAGTCGGGCATCCGGTTGTTGAGCTCGCGGTAGCCGAACGCCACGAGCAGCATCGGGATGAACCCGACGAGCACGATCGCCGGCACCTGGAGTCCCACGACGGATGCCGTCGGCCCGACGGCCGCTGTGAACGTGTAGGCCGGGGCGATGCACGAGATGCCGATGACGACAGCGCCGAGCAGGCCCACCGTCCCGGCGCTCAACCCCTTGCGGGAGATGCCTCCCGTGACGGGGTCACCCGCGGGCACCTGGGACGCTTCTGCTCTGGTCATGCGCTCGCTCCTTCGCGTTCGCTGCGGGTGCGGGGCACCACGATCATGGGGGCGGTCACGACGCGCAGCATCCGGGCCGCCGTCGACCCGAGGAAGAGCCGCCGCGGCTGCGCGAGTCTGCTGGAGCCTACGAGGACGATCTCGCCGGCCTCCCACTCGAGCTGGGCAGCGGCATCCTCGATCCCGTCGCCGGCGGCGACGGTCGCCGTCACCTCGGCGTCGGCGGGAAGGGCCGACCGCACCTCGTCCAGCACCTCCTGCGCGTGGGTGTCGCCCACGGTGCGGATCGCACCCGTGTCGAGACCGGCGGGCAGGTCGAGCGCGACGAGCGAGAGCAGCCGCACCGGCACGCCCGTCGACCCGGCGAGCCGGATCGTCTCCTCGACCAGCAGCTGCGTCCCCTCGCGCTCCCCCACCGCCGCGGTGAGCCGGGTGATGCCGGTCTCGTGCGTGATGCGACGCGCGCCTCGCGGGACGAGAGCCACCGGCACATCGGAGGAGTGCACCAGCTCGGTCGCGGTCGTGCCGAGGCGATGGCGCCCGCGGTTGCCGCCGTCTGCGGCACCGATGACGATCAGCGAGGCGCCGAGCTCGTCCGCCGTGTCGACGAGACCGGCCGCGACCGACTCGCCGTAGCGCACGTGCGCGCGGTGCGGGATGCTCTCGGGCACCGTCGCGGCACCGTCGCGCAGCCAACCGGCCGCCTGCTCGCGCACGAGCCGCTCGTACCCGGCGTCGGGCGGCACGATCCCCGGCTTCTGCGCGGGGAGGACGAGCACGAGGTGCAGCGCGGCGCCGGATGCCGCGGCCAGGCGGCTCGCGAACGCGACCGCGTCACGCCCGGCCTTGGTCGCCGTGTAGCCGACGACGATGCGGTCGCCGGGGGCGGGCGCGCTCATGCCCGCTCCGCCGCGAGGATCTCGTCGGCGACGCGGTGACCCATGCGGATCGCCCCGTCGACGTGCTGGTAGCCCAGGCCCGCGAGGTCGCTGCAGGCGACGTGGAGCGGGTCGACCAGCTCGAGCTGGTCGGCGCCGTAGCGGGTGAGGCCGCCGAGGTCGAAGCTGGCCGCGTACGCGCCGCGGGTCCATTCCTCGCTGCCCCAGTCGCTCTCGTAGTAGACGATCGGCTCCTTCGCCTGGGGGCCGTAGTAGTGCGAGAGCGACTCGAGGATCCGCTCGCGGCGCTCGTCGGCGGAGAGGCGGAACAGGTCGTCGGCGGTGCGGTCCGACACGAACGCGACGAGCGTGCCCCGCTCGTCCTCGTGGTTCGTGTTGTCGTATGCCTCGTGCGAGAGCTCGTACGGGCTGAAGGCGGTGCCCGACAGCCCCTGCTCGCGCCAGAACGGGCGATCGTAGACGGCGTGCACCTTGATGACGAACCCCATCGAGAAGTGCTGGTGCATCTGGTGCTTGAGCCGCGGCAGCGGCGGCACGAAGGTGATGCGGTTGTAGAGCACGGGGGCCACGGCCAGCACGACGCGGCGGGCGCGCACCGTGACCTCGTCGGTGCGCAGGACGGCACCGGCATCCGTGTACTCGATCGTGCGCACCGGCTGGTTCAGCAGGACGTCCTCGCCCAGTCGCTCGGCCAGACGCAGCGGAACCTGCTGCAGGCCGCCGACGACGCGCTTGTCGAGGATGAAGTCGGCGTCGACCAGGTGCGAGTACGACCCCGCCGAGGCGGCCATGAGCAGCGACTGCAGCAGCGAGAAGGAGTGCGTCGGCTTCGTGAGCATCGCCGACCCGGTGGCGAACGCGAGGTTGCGCACCGCCTCGTCGTCATCGGTCTGCTGCCGCAGCCATGCGTCCCACGAGATCGCATCCCACTCGGCGGCGCGCTCGTGCGCCCAGGGCCGGTCGGGGTCGATCTCGGCGACCATGGCGTCGAGGCGCTCGGTGATCTCGTCGATCACGCGCTCGGTCTCGGGGGCCACCGGGAACATCTCTCCCCGGAACCGCCGAGCTTCACCGTTCGGACCGACGTACACGCTGTCGCCGTCGCGGTAGCGCTCGTAGGTCTCGAGCCCGAGGTCGGCCAGCGTCTCGATCAGCGCGTGCTGGTCGGGCGAGACCCACTGCCCGCCGAGCTCGAGCATCGCGCCGTCGATCTCCTCGGTCCACAGGCGACCGCCGACGCGTTCGCGCGCTTCGAGCACGACGACCGAGAGGCCCGCCTTTCGCAGGTCGTTCGCGGCCGTCAGGCCGGCGGCGCCGGCCCCGACGATCGCGACGTCCCGGGTGATCTCACTCATTGCGACTCCTTCGTTCCGATGCTGGGTTTCCGTGGGCCGATCAGGCCGCCGCGAGCGCGGCCGCGACGACATCGAGCCCGTCGTCGAGCAGTTCGTCGGTGATCGACAGCGGCGGCAGGAAGCGGATGACGTTGCCGTAGGTGCCGCACGTGAGCACGATCACGCCCTGTGCGATGCACGCCTTCGCGACGGCCGAGGTCAGGGCGGCATCGGGCGCACCCGTCGCCGGGTCGACGAACTCGGCGGCGATCATGGCGCCGTGCCCGCGTACATCGCCGACGCGCGGGTCGGCCGCGCGCAGGGCCTCGAGCCGTGCCGTGAGGCGTTGGCCGAGCTGCTGCGCCCGCTCGATGAGCCCGTCATTCTCGAATGCGTCGATCGCGGCGAGGGCGGCGGCGCAGGCCACCGGGTTGCCGCCGTAGGTGCCGCCGAGACCGCCGGGGTGCGAGGCGTCCATGATCTCGGCGCGCCCGGTGACCGCGGCGAGCGGCAGGCCCGCGGCGATGCCCTTCGCGGTCGTGATGAGGTCGGGCACGATGCCGAAGTGCTCGCTGGCGAACATCGCGCCGGTGCGGGCGAATCCGGTCTGCACCTCATCGGCGATGAAGACGACGCCATGCTCGCGGCACCAGTCGGCGATCGCGGGCAGGAAGCCGTCTGCGGGGACGATGAAGCCCCCTTCGCCCTGGATCGGCTCGATGATGACGGCGGCGAGGTTGTCGGCGCCGATCTGCTTCTCGATCAGCGAGATCGACCGCGCCGCGGCGTCGGCACCCGAGAGGCCGTCGCGGAACGGGTACGACAGGGGCGCCCGGTAGACCTCGGGCGCGAACGGCCCGAATCCGCTCTTGTAGGGCATCGACTTCGCCGTCAGCGCCATCGTCAGATTGGTGCGTCCGTGGTAGCCGTGGTCGAACGCGACGACGGCCGAGCGTCCCGTGGCCTTGCGTGCGATCTTCACCGCGTTCTCGACCGCTTCGGCGCCGGAGTTGAACAGCGCCGTCTTCTTCTCGTGGTCACCCGGGGTCAGCCGGTTCAGGGCCTCGGCGACGGCGACGTACGACTCGTACGGGGAGATCATGAAGCAGGTGTGGGTGAACTGCGCCACCTGGGCCTGCACCGCCGCGACGACAGCGGGGTGCGCGTTCCCGACCGAGGTCACCGCGATGCCCGACCCGAGGTCGATGAGCGAGTTGCCGTCCGCGTCGACCACGACGCCACCGCCGGCCGCCACGGCATGGATCGGAGCGGTGTGTCCGACGCCCGCCGGCACCGCCGCCGCTTTGCGCGCCAGCAGCTCCTCGGAGCGCGGCCCGGGGATCGCGGTGACGACGCGACGCTCCTGCGGGAGGGTCGGGCCGCCGAGGGGGATGGTCGGCGTGGAGGTCGTGGTGCTCATTCCGCGACAGTAAGTCGCGGGCCGCCGCGCGCGCACTCGCCGCCGTGTACAGTGAGCGCACCTCTTATCGCCCGTTCGTACAGGATGCCGATGTCCTCTGCTCTGCCGCCCGTCCCGGCGCTCACCGCGGCACCCGCCCCAACGCTGCGCGCACTGCTCGCCCGGCGCGAGCTCGATCTCCACCTGGCGACGGCAGCCGATGACGCGGCGCTCGACGCCGGTGTGCGCTGGGTCCACAGCTCCGACCTCGCCGATCCCACGCCGTTCCTGTCGGAGGACGTCGTCCTGCTGACGACGGGCACGCAGTTCGTCGTCGACGGCGGCATCGACCGCGCCGACGACTACGTCGCGCGTCTGCGCGCCCGCGGCGTGCGCGGCCTGGGCTTCGGCACCGAGGTCGTGCGCGACGGCATCCCCGATCCGTTGCGCGACGCGTGCGAGCGCGACGGCATCCCGTTGTTCGAGGTGCCCTATCGGACGCCGTTCATCGCCGTCGCGCGAGCCGCCGCCGAGGCGATCGCGGCGCAGGCTTACGCCCGGCGCAGCTGGGCGCTCGACGCGCAGCGCGCCCTCGCGCTCGCGGCGCTGCGCCCCGACGGCTTCGACGCGACGCTGGCCGAGCTGGCCCGTCAGCTCGGAGCATGGGTCGGGCTGTACGACGCCTCCGGTGCGCTGTCGCACGCGCATGGGCCCGCGGAGGTCGCCGCGGACGCGGGCCTGCGCGCGGCCGTGGACGCGGAAGCGGCCGCCCTCCTCCGCCGCGGCGGCGGGACCGGCGCCGCGATGCGTCTGCACGGCACGGCCGTGACTCTGCAGACCCTCGGCTCCGGCGGGCGTCGCGGCGTCCTCGCCACGGCGGGCGTCGACCTCGACCAGGAGGCCCGTGCGGTCGTGACCGCGGTCGTCGCGACGACCGGGCTCGCCCTGGAGCAACGGCGGATGACGGCGGGTGCCTGGAGCCGGTTGCGCGCGGCACTGGTCGACCTGCTCGTCGGCGGCCGTCCCGAGCTCGTCCGGGACGTCGCCGCGGATGCCTGGGGCGGTCACCCATCCGCCCCCTACGTCGTCGCGCTGGCCGACAGCACCGCGCCGACGGGCGCCCGCGAGCTGCTCGACACCCTCGCCACGAACGGGCGGCTGTTCTACGGCCGCGACGACGACGGCGTGCTGCTCGTGGCGGCGGCATCCGACCGCCCGCTGCTCGACGACATCGCTTCGCGCCTGACGTGGCGCCTCGGCGTCGCCGACGCGGCGACCGACGCCGACCTGGTCGCGGCCCGCGAGCGCGCGCGCCTGGCCCGCGACCGCGGCCGCCCCGGCACCGCGACCGACATCGCCGACGCTCCCGGCGACCTGCTCGGCGACCTCGCGACGCCGGCCGCGCGGGCACGGGCGGGCGCCGAGCTCGAGCGCCTGCGCGGCCACGACGCCCGCCACGGCACCGCGCTGACCGCGACACTCGTCGCCTGGCTCGAGCACGACGGCGCGCACGAGGCGACGGCCCGGGCTCTCGGCCTGCACCGGCACACCATCCGCGCCCGGATCGCGCTCGCGCAGCAGCTGCTCGGGCGCGACCTGTCGTCGTTCCCCGAACGCGCGGCGGTGTGGGCGGCCCTGCGCCTGTCGAGCTGACCGTCAGCGGTCGAGTGCGGCCTCGCCGAGGTTGTCGGAGAGGATCTCGAGCACCTGCGCCCGCACCGCGCCACCGGCCTCGGGCATCCGCGACGCGACCTCGTCGACGAACGCCTCGACGAACAGCGCATGCGCCGCGCGCGAGGTGTGCTCGAGCTCGTCGCGGAAGCTCGTGCCCGCCGGCGCGATCACCAGCGCGTGCGTGGCCAGATCGACCAGAGGGGATGCCGCGAACGAGGTGATCGCGACGACCGCCGCTCCTCCGCGGGCGGCCGCCGACGCGGCCCGCAGGCTCGCCTCGTTCGCACCGGATCCGCTGACGACGACGCACACGTCGCGCGACCCGAGCTGGCGCGCCGAGATCTGCTGGGCGATCGCGTCGGCGATGACCTCGGCCGGTCGCCCCGCCGCCGTCAGCCGCATCGCGAGGTCGCTCGCGATCGGTGACGAGAGCCCGTTCGCCACGACGAGCAGGCGGCCGGCGCCGACGACGGCGTCGCGGGCCCGTTCGAGCCCCTCGGCGTCGAGCAAGCTCGTCGAGGCCGGCAGCGCCGCGGCCGCCCGGTCGATCGCCGTACGCAGGCGCCCGAGCACACCGCCGCCGTGGTCGGTGACGGCCGGGGCGCCCGAGCCGAGCTCGGCGGCGAGCGCGACTCGCAGCTGCGGGTAGCCGCGGAACCCGAACGCCTGACAGGCCCGCACGACCGACGAGCGCGCGACGCCGGCACGGTCGGCGAGCTGCTGGGCCGTGAGCTCGACGACCTCGTCGGGTGCGTCGAGGATCGCGTCGGCGACGCGCCGCTCGGTCGGCTGCATGCTGTTGCGCAGCGCCTGGATGCGAACCGTGGGCGGGGCGTTACCGGACACGTGCGCCCTCCATGATCCGTCGGCGGATGCGGCCCGAGATCCCGTCGATCGCCATCGTCACCGCGATGACCACGATCAGCAGCATCCCCACCGTCGACCACTCACGGTACTGGGTGTACGTCGTCAGCATGTCGCCGATGCCGCCGACGCCGATGAGACCCAGCACGGCCGATGAGCGGACGTTGATCTCGAAGCGGTACAGCCAGAACGACAGGAACACCGGGGTGGCCTGCGGCCACACCCCCCACCGCAGCACCTGCACGGGACTGCCGCCGGCCGCGCGAGCCGCTTCGATCGGGCCCGGCGGCACGGCCTCGACCGCCTCGTAGCCCCACTTGCCGAGCGTGCCGACGCCGTTGATCGCGAGCGCGAGCGCGCCCGTCAGCGGGGTCAGCCCCGTCATGGAGAGGATGATGATCGCGAAGATGATCTCGGGCACCGCGCGGATCGTTGAGAACACGAAACGCAGCACAGCCCGCAGCCAGGCGTGACCGAAGCCGCGCGCGGCGATGAGGCTGAGCGGCGTCGCGATGAGGATGCCGAGGACGGTGCCCACCCACGCCATCTGCACGCTCTGCCAGGTCTGCCACAGCGCGTCGGGCAGCTTCTCCCACGTCGGCGACGAGAACATGAGCCAGCCGTAGCGCACCAGCTCGGACGGCAGATCGGCCAGGCGCGCCCAGGTGATGTCGACCGACCAGAACGCCAGGACGACGACGACGGTCACCGTCGCACCGATCACCCAGCGCGCGGGGCGGCGCGGGCGGTGGGGCGTCGCCGGGACGGCGGTCCGGGGCGCGCGCGAGAGGACGGGAGCGGTCACGTGAGCCTCCGGCGGAGAGCGGAACTCGCGGCGTCGATGACGAGCACGACGACGAGGATCTCGAGGATGATGAGCGACAGCTGGTCGTACCGGTAGAAGGTGCGCACGGCGTCGATGATGAGCCCCATGCCGCCCGCGCCGACGAGCCCCAGCACCGTCGAGGCCCGCACGTTGAGCTCGAGCACGTAGAGCGTCTGCGCAGCGTAGGCGGGCCAGGTGTCGGGCAGCGCGAGCGCTCGGTTGATCTGCAGCTGCGTGCCCCCGGCCGCGCGTCCCGCCTCGAGCGGGCCGGTGTCCATCGCGTCGATCGACTCCGACACGAGCTTCACGACGATGCCGACGTTGAAGAGCACGAGGGCGAGGATGCCGGGCAGGGCGCCGACGCCCACCAGGGCGACGAGGATCGCCGCCGACAGCAGATCGGGCACGCTGCGCACGATGTTCAAGGCGGCGCGCACGGCACCCCGGGCCCACCGGTTCGGGTTCGTCGGCCGCGCCGCCCAGAAGCTGAGCGGCAGCGACAGGGCGGCGCCGACGACGGTGCCGATGACGGCCATCTGCAGCGTCTCGAGCAGCGGCGCGACCGTCCGCGGGAAGAACGACCAGTCGGGCTGCAGCAGACCGAGGATCTTGTCGGCGCCGTGCTGCCAGTTGCGGACGATGCCCGACAGGTCGAAGCCGACGCCGATGCCCGGCAGACAGGTCACGACGGTGATGGCGGCCACGATCGCCGCGACGATCCAGGGGACGGCGCGACCGGGCGGACGTGCCGGCACCGGGAGCTGCGCGGGGGCAGCCGTGCTCGTGCCGTTCACGCGTCCAGCCGGTCCTCGGCCGTCAGCGAGCGCCCGTAGATGCCGGCGAAGTCGGCGTCGGTGGCATCCGCCGCCGTCCCGTCGTAGACGACCTCTCCCCCGCGCATCCCGATGAGGCGCACACCGTACGCGCGTGCGAGATCGAGCAGATGCAGGTTGACCAGCACCGTGATGCCGAGGTCGACGTTGACGCGCTGCAGGTCTTTCATCACGCCGTGCGCGGTCGGCGGGTCGAGGCTCGCGACGGGCTCGTCGGCGAGGACGATGCGCGGCTGCTGGGCGAGAGCGCGGGCGATCGCGACCCGCTGCTGCTGACCGCCCGACAGCGCCGAGGCGCGGTCCCACACGCGCGCCAGCATGCCGACGCGGTCGAGCGCTTCGAAGGCGAGGCGTCGGTCGTCGGCGCGGTAGGCACCGACCAGGGTGCGCCAGACCGGCGTGTGCGCGAGACGACCGACGAGCACGTTGTTCATGACGCTCGTGCGCCCGGCGAGGTTGAAGCCCTGGAAGACCATGCCGATGTCGCCGCGCAGCCGCCGCAGCTCACGGCCGCGGGCAGCGTCGACCCGCACGTCGCCGACCGAGAGCGAGCCCGAGGTGATGGGCACGAGCCCGTTGATCGTGCGGATGAGCGTCGACTTGCCCGAGCCCGACAGCCCGACCACCGCGACCATCTCGCCGGCGGGGATGTCGAGCGAGACGCCGCGCAGGCCCACGGTGCCGTTCGGGTAGCGCACCGTGACGTCGCGCAGCCGGATCGAGGACGGCGATGCCGGGGCCGCAGCCCCGGCATCGCCTGCGGTGGCCTCGATCACTGCAGTCCGAGAGCCTGCGCGGCGCGCGCGACGACGTCGAGGGACTCCGGGTCGGCCGGGGCGAGCTTCGTGATGGAGTAGATGCTCTGCAGCACCTCCGAGCCCTCGGGGGTGTTCGAGAAGTCCTCGAGCGCCGTGGCGATGCGCTCGCGCAGCTCGGGCGACAGGTCGGCACTCAGGGCGACGCCGTCGTTCGGGATCTCCTCGGTCATTGCGAACACGACGACCTTCTGGCCGACATCCGGGGTGTCCTTTTGCACGATGGTGCGGGCGTCCCAGAAGCTGAAGCCGACCTCGGCGTCGCCGTTGTAGACCGCGAGCACGGAGGCGTCGTTGGCGGTGACGGGCAGCTGCTCGATGTCGCTGTCGGTGTCGAGGCCGGCCTCCTGCAGGGCCAGGATCGGGTAGATGTAGCCCGCGGGCGAGCCGGGGCCGAGCACGGCGACCTTGGCGCCCTCGACCTTGGTGATCGAGTCGAGGCCGGCGGGCCCCGTCATGGCGTCGGCGCCGTTGCAGAACAGCATCCCGTCGCGCTCGACCGGGGCGTCGTCGCAGTACTTGTCGGGGTTGTTGGTCATGAACTGCGCGGGGTAGCTGATGTTGCCGTTGCGCTCGGTCTGGAGCACCACCTCGGCGTCGTACATGTCGTTGGCCTGCCACAGCTGCAGCGAGGGCAGGAACCCGATCTGCGCCTGGCCGGCGCCCATCGCCTCGACGGCGGCCTGGTAGTCCTTCGAGACGACACCGGTGACCTCGATACCGAGCTCGTCGGTGAGGTAGTCCGTCAGCGGTGCGGCCGTCTCGACGAGGCCGTTCTGGTCCTGCGAGGGCACGAGCGCGAGCACGAGCGAGCTCGGGTCTTCCGCTGCGGCGGGGGTGTCGCCGGCGGCGGGCGAGCCGGCGCAGCCGGCGAGGGCGATCGCGGCGACGGCCGTGACGGCGGCGGCCGCGAAGAGGCGGGTGGTGCGCATGGTGATGTCCTTCGGGTGTGAGGGGTGAGAGTGGGTGTTCGGGATCAGGAGACGGATGCCGCCGCCCACGCCTCGATGCGCGGGAGCAGGTCGGTCAGGGTGGCGGCGCGGAACGTCGGCGTCGCCTCGGGGTCGGACCAGGGGCCCACGAGCGCCGTGTCGTGCCCGCGGCGATGTGCGGGCTCGAGGTCGTTGCGCCAGATGTCGCCGACGGCCAGCACGCGACGACCCGACACGTCGGGCTCGTCGAGCAGGCGGTCGAGCCCGGCGGGCTTGCCCGCGTCGGTCACGATCCGCGCGAAGGCGCCGCCGAGGCCGAGCGCTGCGAGGGTCTCGGCGATCCGGATCGCGGGCGCATTGGTGACGAGAACGCAATCGGCCTCGAGCGCGGCGGCCACCGCGGCGAGCCCGACGGGTGCTTCGACGGGCGCCTCCGACGTGCCGAGCAGGGAACGGCTCGACAGATAGGCGCGGGAGAGCGCGTCGGGTTCGAGCCCGGCCTCCACCGCGGCGACCCGGATGACGTCGTAGGCGTCGAGCGGCTGCTCAGCGGTCGCGGCCCGGGGTCGCAGACCCGCGTCGACACGGGCGAGGAACCGCTCGGGCTCGGCCGCGGCCGCTGCGGCGGCTCGCGCGTAGGCGAGCACGGGGCCGTCGCCGAGGGCGACGGTTCCGTCGAAATCGAAGATGATGAGGGGGCGGTTCGGCACGAGTCGGACTTTCTGAGTGGACGCTTCGTCCATCGTGAGGTGGTCGCATGGACAGAGATCCCACAGCCGATGAACGCCGAGTGAACGGCATCCATCGCCTCGATGCCGCCGCTGCGGCGGCGAACGCCGGGCGTCTCGAGGCGGCGTGGGCAGCCGTCCCCTGGCTCCCCCGGTCGATCGCGGCCGATGCGGCATCCGGCCTGTTCTCGCGCTGGGCGCGGTCGACCATCGTCGACGAGAACGTCGGTGCGCCGGTGCTCACCCGCGCCGTCTTCGAGCGACTGCACCGGGACGCCGGGCTCACGGCGGATTGGCCCATCGGCAACGCCGGCTTGCTGCACGTCTACGGTTACCTGCTGTCGACGACCCCCACCCCGTACGGCCTCAAACGCGAACGGTGGCTCGGCGGCGACCTCGCCACCGCCTTGGGTCTCGACGACGAGGCGTTCCTGCCCTGGCCGCCCGGTCCGACGTTGCTCGCGCGGGTGACGGCAGCCGCTCTCGCGCTGCTCGAGACCGCGCCGGTGCGCTGTGACGAACGGGACGGCAGCTTCCGCGTCGCGCTCTCAGCCGCGAGCGGCCCGGCGGCGCTGGTCTATGCGCGCATCGGCGTGAGCAATGATCCCGAGAACGTCGATCCCGAGCGCGTGGCTCTGGTCACGACCTTCCCCGTCGCCGACGCCGCCGCGCTGCTGGCCGGTCTGGACGCCGAGCCCGATCGGGTGCGCTGGAACGCCGTCGACTGAGCGGCCGGCCGCCGATCACCGCTCGGCCGATCCCCCGCCGCCCAGCACGCCGCGTTCGAGGGCCAGGGTCACGGCGCGCGTCCGGCTGTCGACCCCGAGCTTGTCGTAGACGCGCAGCAGGTGGGTCTTGACGGTCGACTCGCCGATACCGAGTTCCACCGCGATCCGCTTGTTGCCATGACCGGCCGCCACGAGACGCAGCACGTCGATCTCGCGCGGAGTGAGAGCGGATGCCGCCGGCTCGGGGTGCCGCATCCGTTCCACCAGACGCACCGCGACGGACGGCGAGAGGGCGGACTGCCCCGCCGCGACGGAGCGGATGCCCGCGACGATCTCTTCCCGCGGCGCCGCCTTGAGCAGATATCCGCTCGCGCCGGCCTCGATGGCGGCGAGGATCTGGTCGTCGCTCTCGTAGGTCGTGAGGATCAGTACGCGCGGCACGGCGGCGTCACCCCGCGCGGCGACGATGCGCGACGTCGCGGCGACACCGTCGATGCGCGGCATCCGCAGGTCCATCAGCACCACGTCGGGCCGCAGCTCGGCGGCGAGGGCGGTCGCCTCGCCCCCGTCCGCCGCCTCACCGACGACGTCGAAGCCCGGCTCGTCGGAGAGCAGGCCGGCGAGCCCCGCGCGCACCACGGGATGATCGTCGGCGATGAGCAGGCGAATCATGTCGCACTCCCGATGGGTCGGGCCGTCGCCGGCAGGGTCACGGTCAGGGCGGTGCCGGCGCCCGCGGTCGAGGTGACGGCGACGCTCCCGCCGGCCAGCGAGACGCGCTCGGCCATCCCGTCGAGTCCGTAGCCGAGCCGCGGCGACGCCGTGTCGAAGCCCCGCCCGTCGTCGCGGATCCTCACGCGCACCCCACCCTCGGGGTCGCGGTCGACGGCGACCGTGACCCGCGCGGCAGCGGCGTGCTTGCGCACGTTCGCGAGGCCCTCCTGCAGGCAGCGGAGGATCACCACCTGAGCATCGCGGTCGAGCGGCTCGCCGCTCTCGGACACCGTCAGCGCGATCTGCAGCCCCGTGTCGAGGCGGAACCTGTCGACGAGGCGCTCCACGGCGGCCTCGAGCGCCTGGTCTCCCGGCACGGCGGCTGTGCGCGCGACGATGGCCCGGGTCTCATCGAGCGCTTCGCGGGCCACCGACTCGAGGTGCGTGAGGGTCGAGGCGGCGGCACCGGCGTCGCCGGCGTGCGCGCGCCGGCGCGCCTGCTCCGCCAGGATGACCAGGCCCGCCAGCGTCTGGGCCAGCGTGTCGTGGATCTCGCGGGCGAGGCGCTCGCGCTCGTGCGCCGCACCGGCGTCGCGGCTGAGTGCCTCGACCTGCTCCTGCGCATGCGTGAGCTCGGTGAGGAGCCGGCTGCGCTCGTCGCCGTAGGCCGCGATCGCGCTGATCCACCACCCCATCGCGACCGAGAAGGCCACCGACAGCGCCGCCACGAGCCCGGCCTCGCGCAAGACCTCGGCGGAGAACCCCAGACCCGCGGTGTAGCCGGCGAGCACGGCGGCTCCGACGGCGACCGAGCCGGCCACTCCCCAGCGCCGGCTCGGCCCCAGGATCCAGACGAGCGGGTAGACGATGACCTGCATCGTCGCGAGCGACGGCTCCGCGGCGGTCATGACGACGACCGCCGCGACCGCGAGGATCAGGAAGCCGGCGAAGCGTGCCGGGCGCTCGAGCCCGATCGCCGGGCGCCCCGCGAGATATGCCACCACGAGCAGCGCCAGACCCGCCACCGCCCACGGCAGCCGCGCCCCGGTCTCGGCGAGCGCGACGATGACGAGGCCGAGCACCATGACGGCGCCCACCGCGACATCCACCCACCTGCGCCGGATCATGATCCCCATCCTGCCGCTACCGGATGCGGGATCGGATGCGGGCCGCTGCGAGCACCGTGAACGCGACGGCGACGACGGCGAGCACGACCGCCGCGACCCAGACCGGCACGACGCCGCCGGCGAGCTGCAGCTCGATGCCGTACATGCGGCTGAGCTCCTCGACCGCCGCCGGCGACGAGCCCGCCAGCTCTTCGAGGGGATCGAGGGCGAACTCGCGTCGTACGAGCATGGCCGATTGCGCGAAGGGAAGGACGCCCACCGCGTCGCGCACCGCGTCGGGAAAGGCGCCGACGGGGATGTACGCGCCGGCCACGAAGCCGGTGAGCGTGCCCACGAGTGTCGACAGCCCGGAGTACGCCCCCGTTGTCCGCAGGAAAGACACGACGAACGCCCACAGCGCCGTGTACGCCGCGACCGACAGCGCCGTCCAGCCGACGATGCGGGCGATCTGCCCCGCGTCGGGCAGCACGCGCCCCGTGAACCCGAGGTATGCCAGCGCGACGGCCAGCACGACCAGCGTCGTCAGCAGCCCGATGACGAAGGCCGAGCCCAGGTATCCGAGCACGAGCTGCGCCCGGCGCACCGGCGACACGAGGAAGTCGCGGAACCGGCCCGTCGCGGCATCCTCGACGAACGTCGACAGCGCCCCGAGCGGCGTCGTGACCGCGGCCACCGCCACGACCCCCGCGAACATCCACGAGTCCACGAAGTCGCGGGCCGCGTCGGCATCCAGCCCGGGCGTCTGCGCGAGCGAGTCGACCTGCATCTGCCCGAGGAACAGGGCGTAGAGCAGGAACACCACGAGCGCGCCGGTGAGCGAGAAGAACACACCCAGCGGGTCGCGGTAGAACAGGCGCAGGTTGCGCCCGACGTACGCCTGGATCGTTCTCACCGCGCACCCGCCTCATCGACGGGGCGGCCCGTGAGCGCCAGGAACACGTCGTCCATGCGCCCGTGCCGGAACTCGAAGTCGAGCACCGCGTCGCCGCGCTCGGCCAGGATGCGTCGCGCTTCGGCGGCGTCCGACACGGCGATGCGCTCGTCGCCCGCGGCGGTCACGAGCGACAGGACGCTCGAGCTGTAGCGGGCCCGCAGCTCGGCGGGGGCGCCTTCGGCCACGATGCGACCGCGCTCGATGATGCACACGCGGTCGGCCTGCTCGGTCTCCTCGAGGTAGTGGGTCGTCAGGAAGACCGTCAGACCGGACCGCTCACGCAGCTCGTGGATCGTCCGCCAGACCATCTGACGGCTCGCGGGGTCGAGACCGGTCGTCGGCTCGTCGAGGAACACGATCTCGGGATCGTGCAGCAGCGCGCGGGCGATGTCGGCGCGGCGGCGCTGGCCGCCCGAGAGCCGGCCGTAGCGCCGATCGATGAACTCGCCGAGATCGATGATCCCCGCCAGATGCTCGATGCGCTCGCGGATCCCGCCCGCCGTGCCGAGGTAGGGCCGCGCGCGCACCGTGAGGTTCTCGCGCACCGTCAGCGCCTCGTCGAGCAGGGAGTCCTGGAAGACGACGCCGATCGCGCGCCGGACGGCATCGCCGGCGGTCCGCACGTCGTGTCCGGCGACCGTGAGGGCACCGGCATCCGGTTCGATCACCGTCGTGAGGGCACCGATCGTCGTGGACTTGCCCGCCCCGTTCGTGCCGAGGAACGCGAAGACGCCGCCCGCCGGAACCTCGAAGCTCACGTCGTCGACGGCCGTGACGTCGCCGTATCTCTTGGTCAAGCCGCGCACGATGGTCGGCGCGGAGGTTCTCGTGGTCATGACTCCACCGTGCCCGCTTCAGGCCTCGCCCGACAGCGGCCGTCCGGGCGAGGAGGCATCCACCATTCGGTGGACACCGCCGCTACGCTCGGAGGGTGACCGAACGCGCACCGCTCTCCCGCAAGCTCTCCGCCATCGCCGAGTCGGCGACCCTCAAGGTCGACGCCAAGGCGAAGGCCCTGCAGGCGGCCGGCCGCCCCGTCATCTCGTACGCGGCGGGCGAGCCCGATTTCTCGACCCCGCAGTTCATCGTGGATGCCGCACAGCAGGCCCTCGCCGACCCGGCGAACTACCGCTACACGCCCGCGGTCGGACTCCCCGCCCTGCGCGAAGCGATCGCCGCGAAGACCCTGCGCGACTCGGGCCTCGAGGTGAAGCCGGCGCAGGTCATCGTCACGAACGGCGGCAAGCAGGCCGTCTACCAGGCGTTCCAGACCGTCGTGAACCCCGGCGACGAGGTGCTGCTGCCCGCGCCCTACTGGACGACCTACCCCGAGGCCATCGCCCTCGCGGACGGCATCCCGGTCGAGGTCTTCGCCGGTGCGGACCAGGAGTACAAGGTCACCGTCGAGCAGCTCGAGGCCGCGCGCACCGAGCGCACGACGGTGCTCGTGTTCGTCTCGCCGTCGAACCCGACCGGCGCCGTCTACACGCCCGAGGAGACCGCCGCGATCGGCCAGTGGGCCCTCGAGCACGGCATCTGGGTCATCAGCGACGAGATCTACCAGAACCTCGTCTACGACGGCGCCCGCGCGGTGTCGATCGTCGAGGCCGTGCCCGAGCTCGCCGGCCAGACCATCCTCGTCAACGGCGTCGCGAAGACCTACGCGATGACCGGATGGCGCGTGGGCTGGATGATCGGCCCGACCGACGCCATGAAGCTCGCCGGCAACCTGCAGTCGCACCTCAGCTCGAACGTCAACAACGTCGCGCAGCGCGCCGCCCTCGCGGCGATCACCGGCCCCCAGGACGAGGCCGAGCAGATGCGTCTCGCCTTCGACCGCCGACGCCGCCTGATCGTGGACGAGCTCAGCAAGATCCCCGGCGTGACGGTGCCCACCCCGCTCGGCGCGTTCTACGTCTACCCCGACGTCACCGGCCTGCTCGGACGCACGTGGGGCGGCACCGAGGCGACGACCTCGCTCGAGCTGGCCGACCTGATCCTCGATCAGGCCGAGGTCGCGGTCGTCCCCGGCGAGGCGTTCGGCCCGTCGGGCTACCTGCGCTTGTCCTACGCGCTCGGCGACGATCAGCTGCTCGAAGGCATCCGCCGCCTCCAGCGCCTCTTCTCCTGATCCCTTCCCCTGCCCTCTCCGTCGACTCGACGCCGGAGGGGGCGGGGATCAGAGGTCGACGCCGACGAGGACGGGCTCGGGCTGCAGGATGAGCCCGAACTCGGACTGCACACGCTGCTGCACGAAGCGGGCGAGGGCGGCGAGCTGCTCAGCGCTCGCGCCACCGCGGTTGGTCAGTGCCAGCGCGTGCTTGGTCGACAGGCCGGCCCGCGAGCCGGGCAGCGCGAAGCCCTTGCCGATCCCGGCGTGCTCGATCAGCCAGGCCGCGCTGACCTTCACGTGCGGCTCCGCGACCTCGTCCGTCGGGTCGACGCCGTAGTACTCGTTCAGCGGAATGATGCGGTCCGCGACGGGGTCCGGGGCGACGGGCCAGCGCGGGCACTCGGGCGGGAGGCTGCGGGCGAACGCTGCCGTGACGACCGCGTTCTGGAAGAACGATCCCGCGCTCCAGGTGTCGGGGTCGGCGTCGTCGAGCACCATCCCCTTGCTCGCACGTACCGCCAACACGGTCTCGCGCACCCAGCGCAGAGTCACGGTGGCGTCGGGGTCGAGCCCCAGCGCTCCCCGCAGCTGCGGACCGCGGACGGCGAACTCGCCGTGCCCGACCTGCGCGAGCTCGAGCGTGATCGAGAGGATGACGGCCGGCCGCGCGGCGACCGACCCGTGGTGGTGCTTGAGCACTGAGGTGCGGAAGCCGAGACCGAGCTCGGATGCCGGCACGACGCTGACCTCGCCGGTGGCCTCGTCGAGCAGCTCGACCTCGACCAGCGTCTGCACGACCTCCTGGCCGTACGCGCCGATGTTCTGCACGGGCGCGGCTCCGGCCGTGCCGGGGATGCCGGACATCGCCGCGATCCCGCTCAGGCCGGCCGCCACCGCGTATTCGACGAGGTCGTCCCAGGAGTGGCCCGCCTGCACGCGCAGTCGGGTGTGCCCCGGGTTCGGCGACGGCAGTTCCTCGATGCCCGACGTGCGGACGACGACGACCGTTCCGTCGAACGGATCATCGCCGACCAGGAGGTTCGAACCGCCGCCCACGACGAGCCAGGGCTCGCCGTCCGCCCACAACTCGCGCAGCACCGCGACGAGCTCGTCGGTCGTGTGCGCCTCGACCATGCGCGCCGGAACAGCGCCGGCGCGCAGCGTGGTGAGTTCGGCCAGCGGCCGAGGTGCGACCTCCGCCACGATCAGACAGCCGTCCGCACGCGCACCTGCGCCTTGCCGAGCACGACGGTCGCGTCGTGCTTCACCGTGAGGTCGATGCGGGCGGTCTCGTCATCGACGGCACCGACGGTCGCCGTGATCGTCAGGGTGGCGCCGTGCCCGGCGTCGACGACGACGGGCCGCGTGAAGCGCACCCCGTACTCGACGATGCGACCGCTGTCGCCGAGCCACTCGACGATCGTCTCGACCGCGAGACCCATGGTGAGCATGCCGTGTGCGAGGACGCCCGGCAGACCGACGCGCTCGGCGACGTCGTCGCGGTAGTGGATGGGGTTGAAGTCGCCCGACGCGCCGGCGTAGCGGACGAGGGATTCGCGGGTGAGTTCGACCGTACGTTCGGCGACGACGGTTCCGACGTCGAGCGCGCTCATGCGTCCTCCCCTCCCACGAGCAGGACGGAGATCGCGGTGACGACGTGCGCGGCATCCGCGTCGACGATCTCCGCCTCGCTCGTGACCATCGCGCCCTTGCCGAACGCCCGGATACCGGTGACCTTCAACTGAGCTGTCAGCTCGTCGCCCGCGACGATCGGCCGGCTGTACCGGAACCGCTGCTCCGCGTGGACGGTGCGCTCGAGCGCGATACCCGAGTCAGGCTCACCGAGCAGCTGCTGCAGCGTGAGGTCCTGGATGACCATCGCGAAGGTCGGCGGCGCGACAACGTCTGCGTAGCCGAGGGCGCGAGCAGCCTCGGGATCGGTGTGCTGCGGATCGGTCGCGAAGACCGCGCGAGCGAACTCGCGCACCTTCTCGCGACCCACGAGGTAGGGAGCGGTCGGCGCGAAGGCGCGCTCGACCAGATCGGGATTGACGGACACGCTCCGATTCTACCGGCGGCCCTGTGCCGCACGCGGCTCGCGCGCGGCGGCGCGACGCGTGCGGTGGACCTTGATCGCCCGCCAGGCCATCTGCGCGGCGATGAACGTCAGGAACGCCGCGAAGAGGATGTTGGCGACCATCGGGTTGAGCAGGGTGGCGATCCAGGCCCCCAACGCGGTGGTCGTGCAGGCCGCGAGTCCCACGACGAGCGCCGCCAACAGATCGACGTTGCGACGGCGCACGTTGCCGATCGTGCCGGAGAGGGCGGTCGGGATCATCATCAGCAGCGACGTGCCCTTCGCGATGAGGTCGCTCGTGCCGAAGAGGAACATCAGCGCCGGCACGACGATCACGCCACCGCCGACCCCCAGGAGTCCGGCCATGACGCCGGTGAACAGCCCGAGTCCGCCGAGACCCAGTCCGGTGAGCCACGTGAGCTCGAGCACGGCGTCTCGCGAGGGGACGACGATGAACAGCATGACCACGACGACGACCAGGAAGCCGACGAAGCCCCAGCGGAGAGCGTTCTGCGGGATCTTCGCGAGCAGCCAGCTCCCGATCTGCGCGCCGATGACGGCGCCGACAGCGAGGATGATCGCCGGGATCCAGGCGACCGAACCGGTGAGCGCGTACGAGATGACGCCGACGGAGGCCGTCGGGACGATCGCCGCGAGCGAGGTGCCGGCGGCGAGACGCTGATCGAAGCCGAGCAGCAGGACGAGCAGCGGCACGATGACGGTGCCGCCGCCGACACCGAAGAGCCCGGAGAGCAGACCGGCGGCGAGACCGACGCCGACGCACGCGAGATAGAACCGCGGGCTGCGCCGCACCTTGTCCGCGACCATCACGGCTGCGACTCGACGAAGTCGTCGATGAGCCAGCCGGAACCGTCGGACACGAGCGTGTACGAATAGGAGAAGCTGCCGGGCACGGGGTTCTCGAGCGGAAGGCCCGCCTCGTCGAGCACCTGCACGAAGCTCTCGACGGTCTCGACGTAGATGGTGTCGCCCTCGCGCGTGCTCGAGATGACGTTCACCTCGTAATCGTCGACGGACTCGTTGAACACGGTCGCCGCCTGATCGAAATCGGCGCAGTCGGCGTAACCGTAGGCGGTGAGGTAGGCCGGCGTGAGGGTGGCTTGATAGGCCGTGCAGTCGATGTCGTCCCAGGCGTCGTCGTAGTCCGCGACGACCTGCTCGGCTGCCCGCATATCGGCGTCCTGCGCGATGCCACCGTCGCCCGGGCGTCCACCCGTCGGGTCGAGCAGGTCCGCGACGAAGCGCGGGATGAACACCGCGGCGAGGATGATCAGACCCAGCAGCAGGGCGCCGAGCACGACGAAGACGATCCACAGCTTCGACTTCCGCTGCGGCGCTTCCCCGGTGCCGTGCTGTGCTGGGCCCGCGCCGGCGTACGGCGGCACCGCTCCGGGGTGCGGGGGCACCGGGCCGGGGTGCGGCGGAACCGGCCCCGGGTGCGCCGAGACAGACGCGATCGCCGGATGCGCGGACCGGTCGTCCTCGAAGACGGGGGCGGGGCCGGTGGGCGCCTGCGGCACGGGGGGCAGGGCATCCGTCGGCGTCGCGGTGTCGGCCGACGCCGTGGGCTGCTGGCTCTCGACGAGGGAGGCCTCGGTCACGACCGGAGGCTCAGCCGGCGACGACGCCTCGGCCGCGGAGGGGTTCCCGTCCGGCTGAGGCAGCGGATGCGTGTGCTCGGTCCACTGCTCGCCGTCCCACCACCGGAGCGCGCCGTGACCGTCGTCGTACCAGCCGGGGGGCGTCGAACTGCTCAACTCTGCCTCATTCCACATCGGGCGGCGTGCCGCCACCTCACCCTATCCGTCGGCCGGGATCGCGTCGGCGGCATCCGCTGCGGACTCGACGGGGCCCTCCGACTCGGAGGCCGCCCGTTCGAACTGCGACCGGTAGAGCCGCCAATACGCACCCTGCGCCGCGATCAGCTCATCGTGCGTGCCCTTCTCGACGATGTCGCCGTGCTCCATCACGAGGATGAGGTCGGCGTCGCGGATCGTCGACAGCCGGTGCGCGATGACGAACGAGGTGCGTCCTTCGCGCAGCGCCGACATCGCCTGCTGCAGCAGAAGCTCGGTACGGGTGTCCACCGAGCTGGTCGCCTCGTCGAGGATGAGCACGGCCGGCTGAGCGACGAAGGCCCGGGCGATCGTGATGAGCTGCTTCTCCCCCGCCGAGACGTTGGCCGCGTCCTCATCGAGCACCGTGTCGTAGCCGTCGGGGAGCGAGTGCACGAAGCGATCGACCCGCGTCGCGACGGCGGCATCCACGATCTCCTCATCGGTCGCGCTCTCGCGACCGTATCGGATGTTCTCGCGGATCGTGCCGGCGAACAGCCACGGGTCCTGCAGCACCATGCCGGTGCGCGAACGGACGTCGTCGCGGGAGAGCTCGGAGATGTCCTGGCCGTCGAGCAGGATGCGTCCGCCGTCGAGCTCGTAGAAGCGCATGAGCAGGTTGACGAGGGTCGTCTTGCCCGCACCCGTCGGTCCGACGATCGCCACCGTCTGTCCGGGCTCGACGCGGAACGAGAGGTCTCGGATCAGCGGCTTGTCGGGCGAGTAGGCGAAGCGCACGTGGTCGAACTCGATCACGCCGCGCCCACCCGAGGCCACCTGAGCCTCGGGGTCGTCGGGGTCCTGCTCGTCCTCGTCGAGCAGCTGGAACACCCGCTCCGCCGAGGCGGTGCCCGACTGCACGACGGCCGCCATGCCGCCGAGCTCGGAGAGGGGCTGGGTGAACTGCTGCGAGTACTGGATGAAGGCCTGCACATCGCCCAGACGCAGCTGACCGGAAGCGACCATCAGGCCGCCGAGGACGGCGATGCCGACATACGAGAGGTTCCCGATGAACATCATCCCGGGCATGATCAGGCCCGACAGGAACTGCGCCTTGAAGGCCGCTTCGAACAGCTCGTCGTTCTCGGCCTCGAACTTCTCGCGCGCGTCGCGCTCGCGCCCGTAGACCCGCACGAGGGCGTGCCCCGAGAAGGACTCCTCGACGCGGGCGTTGAGACGGCCGACCTTGCGCCACTGCGTGGCGAACGCCTTCTGCGACCGCGGCCCGATGACGCCGAAGATGACCGCCATGAGCGGCAGCGACACGAGCGCGACGAGGGCGAGCTGCCACGAGATGGAGAACATCATGAACAGCACGCCGACGACGGTCAGCACACTGGTGAGGGCTGTCGAGAGCGACTGCTGCATCGTCTGGGTGATGTTGTCGATGTCGTTGGTCACCCGCGAGATCAGTTCGCCGCGCTGCACGCGGTCGAAGTACGACAGCGGCAGGCGGTTGATCTTCGCCTCGACCGACTCGCGCAAGCGCCACATCGTGCGCACCATGATGATGTTGATCACGAAGCCCTGCAGCCAGGTGAGCACCGCCGAGCCGACGTAGATCGCCAGGACGGCCACCACGACCCACTTGAGTCGGTCGAAATCGACGCCGGCGCCGACCTGGAAGTTCTGCATCGCGCCGACGATGTTGGCGATGTCGGTCTGCCCGACGGCGTTGAGGGCCGCGACGACATCCTCCTGGCTCGTCCCGGCCGGGAACTGCTCGCCGAGGTTCTTGGACACGACCCCCTCGAAGATGAGGTTGGTCGCGTCGCCGAGCACGCGCGGCGCGAGGACTGCGAGCAGCACGCCGAGGGCACCGAGCACCGTCATCAGTGCGAACACCGCGGCGTAGGGCCGCAGCAGGCCGATCATGCGCAGGAAGCTCGGTCCGAACTTCTCGGCCTTGCCCGGCGCAACGCTGTCCCAGTCGCCGGAGTTCTGCCGCGCCTGCTCCGCGAGCTCGAGCTCGAGCTTCTCTTCGTCGGTCAGGTTCTGTTCCGTCGCGCTCACGCGTCCACTCCCAGCTGCGACTGCACGATCTCGCGATATGTGTCGTTGGACTGCAACAGCTCCGCGTGGGTGCCGAGGCCCGCCATCCTGCCGTCGTCCAGGACCAGGATGCGGTCGGCGCCGGTGACCGTCGAGATGCGCTGGGCGACGACGATCTTGGTCACGTCGGGCAGTTCGCGCCAGAGCGCCTCGCGCAGGCGTGCGTCGGTGGCGAGGTCGAGCGCCGAGAACGAGTCGTCGAACACGAGGACGTCGGGGCGCCGGACGATCGCTCGTGCGATCGCGAGCCGCTGCCGCTGACCGCCCGACACGTTCGTGCCGCCCTGGGCGATCCGCGCGTCGAGCCCGCCTTCCATCTCGGCGACGAAGTCCCGGGCCTGAGCGATCTCGAGAGCGCGCCACAGCTCGTCGTCGGTCGCGTCCTCGCGGCCGAAGCGGAGGTTGGACGCGACCGTCCCCGTGAACAGGAACGCCCGCTGCGGGACGTAGCCGATGCCCGCCCACAGCTGGTCGAGGTCGGCTCGCCGGACGTCGACGCCCGCGACGCGCACCGCGCCGCCGGTGACGTCGAACAGCCGCGGGATGAGAGAGACGAGCGTCGTCTTGCCCGACCCGGTCGAGCCGACGACGGCGACCGTCTCGCCCGGCGCCGCCCGGAACGAGATGCCCTGGAGCACGGCGGAGTCGGCGCCGGGGTAGGTGAACGAGACGTCGTCGAAGACGATCGCGCCGGGGTCGGTGAACGTCGTCACCGGCTCGGCCGGGCGCTCGAGCGCGTCGTGCGACGCGAGCACCTCGCCGATGCGGTCGGCGGAGACGGCTGCGCGCGGGATCATGATCGTCATGAAGGTGGCCATCAGGACGCCCATGAGGATCTGGCCGACGTACTGCATGAAGGCGAAGAGGGTGCCGATCTGCACGTTGCCCTGATCGACCTGGATGCCGCCGAACCAGATGACCCCGACGACGGTCACGTTCAGCACGAGCATCGCGAGCGGGAACATCAGGACGAATAGCGAGCCGACCTTGCGCCCGACGATCATGATGTCGGTGTTGGCGCCGCGGAAGCGCTCCTCTTCGATGCGCTCGCGCACGAAGGCGCGGACGACCCGGACACCGGTCAGCTGTTCGCGCATGATGCGGTTGACGTTGTCGAGACGCGTCTGGAACTGCCGGAACAGGGGCACCATGCGGCTGATGATGACGCCCGCGATCACGAGCAGCAGCGGCACCGAGACGCCGATGAGCCAGCTGAGTCCGACATCCTGCTGCAGCGCCATGATGATGCCGCCGATGGCGAGCATGGGCGCGGTGACGAGCATCGTCGCCCCCATCATCGCGAGCATCTGCACCTGCTGGACGTCGTTGGTGTTGCGCGTGATCAGGGTTCCCGGCCCGAACCGCGAGACCTCGCGCTCTGAGAAGCCGCTGACCTTCTGGAACACGTCGCGGCGGATGTCGCGACCGGCCGCCATCGCGGCGCGGGCGGCGCACAGGGTGGCGATGACGGCGGCGACGATCTGGCCGAGGGCGATGAGGAGCATGATCGCGCCGCGCGACCAGATGTAGGCCGTGTCGCCGCGGGCGACGCCGTTGTCGATGATGTCGGCGTTCAGCCGCGGCAGGTAGAGGGACGCCATGGCCGAGGCGAACTGGAAGACCAGCACGCCCAGGAGCAGCAGCCGATAGGTGCGCAGATAGCGGATCAGGAGCTTGCCGAGCATGGGTTCTCCCTGGGCGAAGCGGGTCGGACGGTTCATGCTAACGCCGGGCTCCGACACGCACGGGGTCGAGGTTGCGCCCCCGGCGAACGGCGAGCGCGCTCACAGCGACCGCTGACCCGATGTCGCTACCGTCTCACTCATGACGACCGGCAGCGCCGTTCCCCCGCTCTCCGTCACCGACGGGCTGCAGAACTTCTCACCGCAGGAGCTGCGCAGCCTCCGGGACGAGTTCCAGCAGTTCCTGCTCGAGTACCGGTTCGGCATGCAGGAGATCGAGACCAAGCTGCAGATCCTGCGCGATGAGTTCCAACAGCTGCACGACTACAACCCGATCGAGCACCTCTCGAGCCGGCTGAAGTCGCCCGACAGCATCGTCGAGAAGGTGGTGCGCAAGGGCGTCGAGCCGGAGTTCTCGGCGATCCGCGAGAGCATCACCGACATCGCGGGTGTGCGGGTGACGTGCAGCTTCACGCAGGACGCCTACCGCCTGTTCGACCTGCTCACCGCCCAGGACGACGTCGAGGTCCTGCTCGTGAAGGACTACATCGCCGAGCCGAAGCCCAACGGCTACAAGAGTCTGCACGCGATCGTGCAGGTGCCGGTCTTCCTCTCGACGGGCCGGCTCATGGTGCCCGTCGAGGTCCAGTTCCGCACCATCGCGATGGACTTCTGGGCGAGCCTCGAGCACAAGATCTACTACAAGTTCGCCTCGAACGTGCCGGCGGAACTGCTCACGGAGCTCAAGGATGCCGCGCAGACGGCGTCCGAGCTCGACGCGAAGATGGAGCGGCTGCACCGCGAGGTGCGCCAGCGTCCCCGCATCGTGCGCATCTGAGCGCTCGACACGGGGACGAGGGCTCGGGGCTCAGTCCTCGGAGACCGTGATCTCGACGGGGATGTTGCCGCGGGTCGCGTTGGAGTACGGGCACACCTGGTGAGCGGCATCCGCCAGCTCCTGGGCGACGTCGCGGTCGACGCCCGGCAGGACGACCTCGAGAACGACCGAGAGCGAGAAGCCGCCGGCATCCGTGGGGTGGATCTGCACCTGGCCGCCGACGGCGGAGTCGGTGACGTCGACCTTCTTCGTGCGCGCGACCATCTGCAGTGCGGAGTGGAAGCAGGCGGCGTACCCGGCCGCGAACAGCTGCTCGGGGTTCGAGCCGTTGCCCGATCCGCCCATCTCCTTCGGGACGGCCATGTCGAGGTCGACGCGGCCGTCGGTGCTGCGGACGTGGCCGTTGCGGCCGGCTCCGGTCGACAGGGCTTCGGCGGTGTAGAGGGCGCTCATGCGTGCTCCTTCTTCTTCTCGGGGGTGGACCGGGCGGCGGGTGCCGTCCGCGCGTCGGCGGCGGTGTCGCGCATGCCGTCGGCGAGATCGGTGAGTGCGGCGATCAGTTCGCGCGCGCCATCGAGGGTGACTCCCATGCCGGATGCGATGCAGGTCGGCACGTGCGCCAGGTCGGCGCGCAGCTGTCGCCCGCGGTCGGTGAGCGACACGGTGACGACGCGCTCGTCGTCGGCGGTGCGGGTCCGTTCGACGAGACCGTCGCGGTCCATGCGCCGCAGCAGCGGCGACAGCGTGCCCGAGTCGAGGTCGAGCGCGTCACCGAGGTCGCGCACGCTGCGGCCGTCGCGGCTCCACAGCAGCACGAGCACGAGGTACTGCGGATAGGTCAGCCCGTGCGGCTCGAGCAGCGCGGCGTAGGCCTTCGTCGTGGCACGCGACGCCGCGTACAGCGAGAAGCACACCATGTGCTGCGTGGGTTCCATGCTTCGACCGTACACGATTAGGTTGTGCACAATCAATCGCGTCGAGGAACGCCCCCGGAGCGCGGCGCGCGGCTCCGGGGGCGTTCGTCGGCGTCAGGGCGTGGGCATGCCGCCGTTGACGTTGAGCGTCTCACCGGCGACGTAGCTCGACTCGGGCGACGCGAGGAACACGTATGCCGGCGCGAGCTCCGCGGGCTGGCCCATGCGTCCGAGCGGGGTCTCCTCGCCGAAGCTCGCGATCTTCTCCTGCGGCTGGCCGTCGCTCGGCTGCAGCGGCGTCCAGATGGGGCCGGGGGCGACCGCGTTGACACGGATGCCCTGCGGCGCCAGCTGCTGCGCGAGGGCCTTGGTGAAGGTGTTGATCGTGGCCTTCGTCGAGGCGTAGTCCACGAGCGTCTCGGACGGCGAGTAAGCCTGGATCGACGTGGTGTTGATGATCGACGCGCCCGCGGGCAGGTGCGGCAGCGCCGCCTTGGTGATCCAGAACATCGCGTAGACGTTCGTCTTGAACGTGTCGTCGAACTGCTCGTCGGTCAGGTCGGCGAGCGACTCCTGGAAGATCTGCTTGCCGCCGTTGTTCACCAGGATGTCGATGCCGCCGAGCGCCGACACGGTGTCGGCCACGAGCGACCGGCAGTACTCGGGGTCGCGCAGGTCGCCCGGAAGCTGAGCCACCGTGACACCCGCTTCCTTCAGGATCCCGGCGATGCGCTGGGCGTCCTCCTCCTCCTGGGGCAGGTACGAGATGGCGACATCGGCGCCTTCGCGCGCGAACGCGATGGCCGTGGCCGCACCGATGCCGGAGTCGCCGCCGGTGATGAGGGCCTTGCGCCCCGTGAGCCGGCCGCTGCCGCGGTAGCTCTCCTCACCGAGGTCGGCCTTCGGCGTGAGGTCGGCGTCGAGGCCGGGCTCCTCCATGTGCTGCTTCTCGGGCTCGATGTCCGAGTACAGCTCGGCGGGGTTGACGAAGGTGTACTGATCGCGGGACATGGTGTCTCCTTCCGTTGGTCTTCCTGGGGGTGGTCGTGCGCGGCTCAGTCGGTGGGCGACTGGCCGAAAGTGTGGACGCCGCGTCCGGCGACGCCGAGCGAGAGCCGGAAGATCCCCCCCGAGAGCGGATGCTGCTGCAGCTGCTCCTCGGTCAGGTTCTCCCGCGCCGAGCCGACGAGGAGGACGTCGTGCTGCGGCCCGACGAATGCGACGGACGTGAGGTTGGGTGCGGGCAGCGCGATCTCGCCGACGAGGTCGCCCGCGGCATCCCATCGTCCGATCGTTCCCTCGCCGTAGAAGGCCGAGACGAACGATCCGTCGTCGGCACGCGTGAGCCCGTCGCTCGGCCGGCCGACGAGGAACGGCTCGAGCTCGCCGAGATCGCCCTCGGCCCCGTAGGAGCCGCGGTAGACCGTCGACGTCGCGGTGTCGGTGACGTACATGGTCCGCGCATCGTCGGACCATTCCATCCCGTTCGCGACGCCGAACCCGCCGACGAGCGCGCGCACGTCTCCCGCGATCCCCACCGACCACACGGTCGCGTCGGGGTCGTCGGTGGTCAGCTCCATGCCGCCGACGATCAGCCGCCCGAAGGGGTCGACCTTGCCCTCGTTCAGCCGCATGCCGTCGTGACGATGGTGCAGCGGCGCGAGCTCGCGCTCGAGGCGCCCGTCGGCGTCGAGCAGGACGACGCGGTCCTTCAGCGCCGCGACGTACCCCCCGCCGCGGGCGGGCTGCACCGCCGAGACAGGCGGCGGCAGCTCGACGACCCGGTCGTCGCTGCCGTCCACCGCGCCATCGAGCCGGCCGCGGTGCAGCAGGCCGGCGGTGATGTCGACCCAGACCACTTCGTCGGTGCGCTCGTCCCACCAGATACTCTCGACGAGCACAGCGCGCGTGTCGCGGAACACCGTCACGTTCTCATCGGTCACGTTGTCATCGGTCACGGAGAGCCTCCTCGGGGACGACGTCTCGGATGGTCAGCACGGTCGCGATGAACGCGAGGTGACTCAGCGCCTGCGGCGTGTTGCCCCAGGCGGTGCCGTCCTCGGCGTCGATCATCTCGGCGTAGATGCCGACGTCGTTGGCCGAGGCGACGAGCTGGTCGACGAGCTCCAGCGCCTCGTCGTGGCGGCCGACGCACGCGAGGGCCTCGGCGCGCCAGAAGGCGCACGCCACGAACGTCTTCTCCTCGCGATCGACCCCGCTGTAGCGGTAGAGCAGGGGCCCCGCGCCGAGCAAGGCGGTGAGGGCGTCGATCGTCGACGACATCCGCTCGCCGCGGTCGAATCCGGTGGGAGCATGCAGCAGCACGGACGCGTCGAGCTCGTCCGATCCGGCGTAGAAGACGTAGGCGGCGCGCTCGTCGGACCAGCAGTTCTCGTCGATCCAGAGCCGGATGCGCTCGCGCTCGGCCTTCCAGCGCTCGGCGCTGCCGGGGATCGCTCCCGACTCGGCGAGCGCGACGGCATCGTCGAGCGCCTTCCAGCACCCCATCTTCGACGACGTGTAGTGCCGCTGCTCGGGGAGCTCCCACATGCCCGAGTCGGGGTTGCGCCACAGATCGCACGTGCGATCGGCGAGCCCGGCGAGCATCCGTCCCGTGCCGATGTCGAGGACGTTGCCGGCATCGACGTAGGTGCGGCAGATCGCCATCAGGTCGCCGTAGACACCCAGCTGCAGCTGTTGCCGCGCGGGGTTCCCCGTCACGACGGGAGGGATGCCGCGCCACCCCGGCACGGGATGCTCGCGGGCATCCGGGACGAGGCCGCCGTCGAGGGTGTACATGACGTGCAGCTCGGGGCCGTGCTCGCGGATCGTGCGCAGCATCCACGACAGCGCGGCATGCGTCTCTTCGCGCAGGCCGAAACGGACGAGGGCATGAGCGGTGTAGGCGAGGTCGCGCACCCAGGCGAAGCGGTAGTCCCAGTTCTTGCCGCCCTCGGGGTTCTCGGGCAGCGAGGTCGTCGCTGCGGCAGCGATCGCGCCGGTCGGACTGAAGATCAGGAGCTTCAGCGCCAGAGCGCTGCGCTGGATGCGCTCGGCCCACGGCCCCTCGTACGAGAACACCTCGGACCAGTGGCGCCAGTTGTCGATCGTGCGGTCGATGCCGATGTCGACCTTGTGCGGATCGGGCAGGTGCAACGGCTCGTCGTGCGTCGCGGCCAGGGCGATGAGGTGACGCGACCCCGGCTGCGTCGTGAACGAGCCCGTCAGGCGGGGGCCGCGGGTGCCGTCGGGATCGGGCTCGTCGGGACCGTGGTCGAAGCCCACCACGACGAACGCCGTCTTGCCGCTGCGGACGACGTCGCCGTGCTGCGTGCGCTCGACCCACGGCGCCGCCGTGGTCAGCGACGTGCCCGGATGGATGCGCCACGCCATCTCGACCTCGCCGTCGAGACCATCGATGCGGCGGGCGAGCTCGGCCCACGGCATCCGTCCGGCCACGCCCGACACCATGGCGTCGGTGACCCGCACCGATCCGGCCGCGGTGGTGAATGTCGTCTCGAGGACGTTGGTGTCGGGCACGTAGCGGCGCGTCGTCTCGAACTGCTCGACCGGCGCGAGCTCGAGGCAGCCGCCGGTGTCGCGATCGAGCAGGCGCGCGAAGATCGGAGTGTTCGTCAGCTCCGGCAGCGGCAGCCAGTCGACGCTGCCGTCGAGTCCGATCAGCGCGACGGTGCGACCGTCGCCGATCGGCGCGTAGGTCTCGATCCCGGTCACAGATCCTCGTCGGACAGGTCGCCCTCGCCGTCCTCGCCGAGCTCCGCCACGATCGGGTCATCGCCCTGGGACTCGGGCTGCAGACCGCTCGAGGGCTGGTCGGTGGCCGGGATCTCGTCGGTGTCGTCGACGAGGTGCGCCGGGTCGTCGCCCGTCGCGGTCGCGACGTCGAGGTCGGCCGGGTCGACGCCCGCGTCGAGCGCCTCATCGATCGCGTCGGTGCGGTCCCATTCCTGCTGGGCCGGGTCGAGCGACGGGTCGGCCTCGCTGGTCGCATCGCCGTCGCGCAAGGGCTGGATGCCGGCATCCTCGGCTGCGGCGGGACGGGCGAGGTCGTCGTTGAATGCGTTGGACATGACTCCACCCTCGGCGGCGCCGTCGATTCCGTCGAGCCACTTGCGAGTGCTCGGAACGCACGGTAACGCGAGCGTGAGTGCCCGCCAGACCCTCACCTGACAGGTCCCGCCCCCTCGCCGCACCCGGAGGGGGCACCAACTGCCAACCAACCCACCCCAGCCCGACTCGAGCGCGTCTGGCCCCGGGTGAACGCCCGCTCTCGGGGTTCACCCGGGTGGAGGTCGGTAGCGTGAATCACTCCGTTCGCTTCACTCGGAGGTCACCCGTGCCTTTCGCCCGCATGCTGCTCGACACCGGTCGCGGCGCCCTCATCGGCACCGTCGAGATCATCCCCGGGGTGAGCGGCGGCACGGTCGCGCTGATCGTCGGTGTCTACGAGACGCTCATCGACTCGGCGGGGCACCTCGCGCGCGGCGTCGCCGCGACGGTCGCCGACGGTGTGCGGGGACGCGGACTCGCGCGAGCCCGCCGCGAGCTGAGCGCCGTCCGCTGGTCGGTGGTGCTGCCGGTCGGCATCGGGATGATCGTCGCGGTGCTCGTCGCCTCGGCCGTGCTGGCCCCGCTCATCGAGGCCGAGCCCGTCGCGTCGCGCGCGCTGTTCGCCGGCCTCATCCTCGCGTCGCTCGTCGTGCCCATTCGCATGGTGGGCGGTCGCTGGCGTCCGCGGGAGTACGGCGTGGCCGCGCTCGGCGCGATCGCCGGCCTCGCACTGACGAGCCTGCCGCAGGTCGATCCCCTCGAGCCGCCGCTGCCGGTGGTCGCACTCGCGGCCGCCTTCGCCGTCTGCGCGCTCGTCGTCCCCGGAGTCTCGGGATCGTTCGTGCTGCTCGCCGTCGGCATGTACGCGCCGACTCTCGCCGCCGTCAACGACCGCGACCTCGCGTACCTCGGCGTGTTCGTCCTGGGCGCGATGATCGGGCTGGGGCTCTTCGTCTCGGTACTGCAGTGGCTGCTGACGCACCGCCGGCGCGTCGTGCTCGCGGCGATGACGGGCCTGATGATCGGATCGCTGCGCGCCCTCTGGCCGTGGCAGGAAGGCGGCAGCATCCAGGCTCCCGGCCCCGATCTCGTGCCCGCGCTGCTCCTCGTGGCGCTCGGCGCCGCGGTCGTCGGCGGGGTGCTGCTGGCGGAGTCCATCGTCCTCAAGCGCGCCGCGCGGCGGTGGGATGCCGGTGCCCTCGACCCGGCCGACAACGGCTAGCACACGCCGCATCGATCCGCCTCCCCCTCGGCCCCGGTGCAGCCCCGTGCGACCGTAGAGGGCATGACGTCCTCGATCACCGCTGCCGCCCGCACGCTACGAGACGACTCGCCCAAGATCCTGCTGCGCGGCTATGGCTTCGGGGAACGCATCTGGAAGCGCGTGCGCCCGGGCGCCCGATCGGCCCCGATGGGACTTCTCGGCGACCCGACGATTTTCGTCCGAGGCGCGGAGGGCGTGGAGCTGTTCTACGACGAGAGTCGCATCCGTCGACACGGCGCCATGCCCGGGATCGTGCAGGAGACGCTGTTCGGTCACGGCTCGGTGCACAGCCTCGACGGCGACGAGCACCGTCACCGCAAGGCGACGTTCCTCGATGTCGCATACGAGGATGCGCAGGTCGAGCGCCTGCGTCCGCTGCTCGAGCACGAGTGGCAGGTCGAGCTCGACGCCTGGGGCGCGGGCGGCGAGCGGTCGGCCTACGACGCGGCCGTCGGCGCCTTCGGTCGAGCCGTCATGCGCTGGGCGGGGCTGCCCGGGACCGCGGACGCGAAGACCCGCTGGGCGGCGCGTCTGGCGCAGATCGTGAACGGCTTCGGCGTGCCCTACTCCCCCGAGTACGCGCTCGCATGGCTGAACCGGAGCTGGTCGGACCGGCACGCTCAGCACCTCATCGAGGCTGTCCGCGACGGCGACCTCGACCCCGCCGACGGCACCGCGCTGAAGGAATGGGCGTGGCACCGCGACCGCGGAGGCGTGCTGCTGTCGGCGCGACTGGCCGGCATCGAGCTGCAGAACAGCATGCGCCCGATGATCGCCGTCGCGCGGTTCGTCGCGTTCGCGGCGAAGGAGCTGCACGATCGACCCGAGTGGCGCGAGCGCATCGCAGCCGAGACCGCCGATCGCGGGACGCTCGTCGACGGGCCGCTCGCCGTGGCTTTCGCCCAGGAGATCCGCCGGACGGCACCGTTCGTCCCGATGCTGCCGGGCCGCGCCGTGGCCGATGTGGAACTCGACGGGCAGACCGTCGCAGCCGGCGGTCGCGTCGTGCTCGACATCCTCGGCACGAATACGGACGACGCGTCCTGGCAGCACGCGGAGTCGTTCGATCCCGAGCGGTTCGTCGGCGTCGACGACTACGAGGCGCTGCCCGCCTTCATCCCCCACGGCGGCGCCGATCCGGCCACGGGGCACCGCTGCCCCGGCGAGAAGCTCGCGATCGCGGGCCTGGCGACGGCGATCGCCGCACTGAGCACTCCGGGTGTCACGATCCTCGGCGAGGGCCTCGACGTGAACCGCCGTCGCCTTCCGACCAAGCCCGCCTCGGGTGGGCGCGTGCGCGGCACCGGTGAGGGTGGGCGCTGTCCTTTCCACCGTCGCTGACCCCGCGCCGATCCGTCGCGAGCGGCCGTCTTGTCCCCCGAAGTACCGACTCGACGGGGGTGGCGAAAGCCCGTAGCGTCGAAGCCAGCAGTCGACGATCTCCCCCGGATCGCAGAACGCCCCGCATCCCCGGATGTCGGGGCGTTCCTGTTGTGGGGGCATGACGGATGCCGCACCGCGGCGTCATCCGTTCGGATGAAATCCCGGCGGCGTTTTGGGCCTCGTCGGTCGCTCTCCCATCGCGTCCAACGCCACGGTACTGCCTACGGACCAGGCATTTTGTTGTCACCCCGCCGCCCAACGCCCTCAACGGCGCGTCGTGCCACGAGCGGCACAATGATCGCGTCGGGTGCGCACCAGCGCTGCTGGGGAGCAGGGCGGGCCTGCTCGACCCGCGGCCGCGAGTGAGATCGTCCTCGTCTCGCGCCCGACATGCGCCCGGGGCTCTGGAGGGGCCCCGGGCGCCTCTTTGCCCGGAACACACTCCGCAAACGACAAACCCCCGGCGGAACCGGGGGTTTGCTTCTGTAGCGGGAGCGGGGCTTGAACCCGCGACCTCACGATTATGAGTCGTGCGCTCTCACCAACTGAGCTACCCCGCCACACGGCATCCGGCGTGAGCCGAGAGATGCTGCGAGCCCCGAGTCAGGATTGAACTGACGACCCCTTCCTTACCATGGAAGTGCTCTGCCACTGAGCTATCGGGGCGTGCTGCCCGCAAGCGGGCAACTAGAAGAGGATACCATCTCGGCGACCTCTGATCGAATCAGGTCAGCTGCCGGTGTGCTCCTGCAGCCAAGCGATGGGATCGACCTGCGTGGTTCCGCCCAGCAGCACCTCGAGGTGGAGGTGCGCGCCGGTCGACTTGCCGGTGCTGCCGACCTTGCCGATGACCTGCCCGGGCTCGACCGTCTGGCCGACCTTCACCTTGAGCGAGCCGTACTGCATGTGCCCGTACCGGGTCGAGACGAGCTCGCCGTTGATGGTGTGGTCGATGACGACGGTCACGCCGTAGTCGCCGCCGGCCTCGGTCGCGATGCGGACGGTTCCGCCGGCGACGGCGTGGATGTCGGCACCGGCACCCGGGGTCAGGTCGACGCCGCGGTGGGGGCGCGAGAACTCCGACAGGTATGACACCGACCCGAAGGCGGCCGAGATCGGAACGCCGACCGGGAAGGGCCACTGGATCTCGGCGTTCGGGTCGTTGACCCACGTGCCGGCGAAGTTGGTCACGCCGGAATCGGCGGCGATCTCCGACACCGAGGTGACGTCGAACGCGTCGCTGCGATCGAAGGTCACGCCCGTGGCCGAGGAGGAGACGAAAGCCTGGATCTCTTCGGGCTCGACGCTTGCGGCGGGACGAGCCGTCTCGGCCGTGATGTCGTGGCCGGTGTCGCCGGACGCGAAGACCACGGCGGCCGGGCTCGTCAGCCCCACCGCGAGCAGGCCGACAGCGGCGACGGCCGTCATCGAGACGGATGCCGCGGCCATGCGCTTGCCCACGTTGCGCAGTCGCCGGCGGGGGGTCGCGACCTCGCGCGCCTCCTGCTCGACGATGGCCTCGGCGGCGACCTGGACCGGCGTCTGCGCCGTGAAGGAGAACAGTCGCGCGGCGAACTCGAACTCGTCGACGACGCGGTCGTCGGGCAGCGGAGCGGCCGGCGGGATGCCGGACTCGTCGGCGGCATCCGCGTGCGGCTCGTCGGACTCGACCGCGGCCGGACCGAAGCACTCGCCCGGGGCGGACGCCGCTTCGGCGGTCTGCGCACGCTCGCGGCGGCGGCGAGACGGGGTCACGAGCTGAGGACCGGCGTGGGCGTCACTGTCGACGACCGTCAGAACCAGCTCTTCTTCGACGACCTCCGCGGCGGGAGCGGCAGGCTCGGGGTGGGGCTCGGGCTCGACGGGCTCGGTGTTCGCCACCTCCGCCGCGGGGGCGGCGGCGACCTTCGCGGCCAGCTCGGCCTCGGCCATCAGCCGACGCCACTGCGCTCGGGTGAGGCCGTTCGGCGCTCCGAGGGAGGGTTCCCCGGTCGAGGGACGCGAAGTCGCGGCCTCGGTGGGAGCGGTCTCAGAAGTCAAATCGCAGGCTCTCGGAAATAGCGCGCGCTCGAAGCACGACGGATACAAACCGGGTGTCGTTCGTGCCCCTTCGCTCGGGTAACGAAGATAACGAACAGGTAAACACTAACGAGTTGCGGCTGAGAATGCGATCCACGCGTCAGGATTCGTGGAAAACCCGCTCGGCCAACCGGCTGTGCAGGGCCGGCGACGCGGCGATGGTCATCGTGCGCCCGGGACGCTCGCCCGGCATGCCCGTCACTTCACCACCGGCTTCGCGCACGAGCAGCGCACCCGCGGCGTGGTCCCAGGGCTGCAGTCCGCGCTCGACGTACCCGTCGAGTCGTCCGGCGGCGACATAGGCCAGATCGAGCGATGCCGCTCCGGCACGACGGATGTCGCGGGCGACCGGCATGATCCGCCCGAGGCGGGCCAGGTCGCCGGCGTGCGTGGCGGGGTCGTACCCGAAGCCGGTCGCCAGCAGCGCACCGGCATCCGTCGGCTCCAACACCTGCAAGCGATGCGCGGCGAGCCACGCCCCCTCGCCCGCGCGAGCCTGGAACAGCTCATCGACAGCGGGTGAGTAGACGACGCCGACGAGGGCGTCCCAGGCCTGCGGGTCGGGCTCGCCCTCGACGACGGCGATGCTCACGGCGTAATGCGGGATGCCGTAGGCGTAGTTCACGGTGCCGTCGATCGGGTCGACGACCCACGTCAATCCGCTCGCACCGCGCTCGGCGCCGGACTCCTCGCCGAGGAAGCCGTCATCGGGCCGCGCGGTGGCGATGCGGTCGCGGATCAGCAGCTCGACCTCGCGGTCGGCCTCGGTGACGATGTCGGCCAGCGCCGACTTGGTGGCCGCGATCGCGACGCCCTCGCCGCGTCGACGTCGCGCGAGCTCACCGGCCTCGCGCGCGATGTCGATGGCCAGGTCAGCGAGCTCTCGAGTGTCCACCATGCCTCCACGCTACGGGGTCGGGCGCCCGCACGGCGCCCCGCGGGTCAGCGCGGTGCCGGGGGCTGGTTCGGAAGCGGCGGGGGCGGCGGGTACCCCTGGTACCCCTGCGCCGCGGGCTGCTGCGGGCTCTGGATCCGGGGAGGCGCGTACCCCTGCGGGTAGGTCGGGCGACCCGTGTAGTACGCCTGCCAGTCCGGCGACCCGTCGGGGAGAGCGGGGAGCGGCGTGCGGCCGTCCGCGTAGGTGGGCCACGCCGGGGCGGCGGGCTTGCGCGGGCGTGGCATCAGCAGCGCGTTGACGAGCGGCACGAGCGCCGTGCCCACGGCCGCGAGGATCGTCAGCGCCACGACGACCCGCCAGTAGATCGGCAGGAAGGTGAAGTGGTCCTCGACGATCAGGGGGACGATCAGCATGACGGCGACGATCGCCACGAAGGCGATCGTGACGTACGTGACGATCGACAGGAACGTCGTCGGGTTGCGCGCGTACGCCTTGGTGAACAGTCGCAGATGCAGCAACGCGAGCTGCAGGATGAGCACGATGAGCAAGAAGCGCAGGAAGCGTTCGTAGCCCCATCCGAAGTCCTCGACCGGGCGCGGCAGCCAGATCATGACGGCACCGACGAGCAGCGCGACCACCCAGACGACCATGCTCGTCAGCGAGAACCAGGCGGGGCGCCGTGAGGCGAGGTGGGACTCGAGGATCGCGATGCCGGCGAACCCGGCGAGCAGCAGCACCGTGAGGAAGGCACGCGCGACGATGCCGGTGCCCGAACCGACGAGCACCCAGACGACGCAGACGAGGGCCGCGGCGATCAGCGCTCCGATGGCCACCCAGATCGCGGCGCGCAGCAGCTTGTTCGATTCCGGAGACGTGATGGGCTGGGTCATCGACGGTGATCCTTCCGCGTGGATGCTCTCATCCTGGCACGCGCTCGTTGTCCGCGCGGGGTCGTTCCCGACCCCGCCGTCGGGCGAGGGCCGCGGCTGCTGAGAGGATGCTGAGGTGAAACCACCCCGAGAACCCGGCGTCGGATTCGACGCGTCCGCCACGCGGACCTTCTTCCGCACCCGTCGCGCGGCGGCCATCTTCGTCGTGATCGTCTCGGTGATGACGACGCTGCAGGTGCTGGCGACTCCGATCACGGCCCTGATCGACGGTTTCGAGGACTGGCCCTGGGAGATTCCGCTGCCGCTGCTGTTCGCCACCCTCACGGCCGGATGCGTCGTGCAGGCCGCGGCGCTGCTGCTGAGCGACCGGTGGCCGCGGACGGCCGTCGCCGCGACCGTCGCGGTGTACCTCGCGCTGCTCATCGCATTCGCCATCCCGAACTGGCTCGTGGGCATGTATCTCGTGGTGGCGCTCGCACAGTTCCTGCTGGCGAGCCGCGTCTCCCCGACCTGGGCGATCGTGTGCGGCGTTCTCGTCGTCGTGGTCGCCATGGGCACCCTCGTGGTCTGGGCCGCGTTCTACGTCGGCGATCTCGGCGAGTCGGTGAGCTACACGGCGAATCAGTTCTTCAACTTCACAGCTCCCGTGCTCGGCGCCACGGCTCTCGGTATCTGGTGGGGAGCGCAGGTGCGACGGGTCACGCTCGCCCGCGAGCAGGCGGAGCTCGCCCGCCAGGAGCACGACGCGCGCGTGACCGACGCACGCGAACGCGAGCGTGCGCGCATCGCGCAGGAACTGCACGATGTCGCCGGCCAGCACCTCGCCGGCCTGGTGACGCTCGCCGACGCGGCGATCTCGCTCGCCCCCGCTCGGCCCGAAGAGGCGATTCGGCTGGTGGGAGAGGTGCGCAACGAGGGCAGGTTCGCCGCCGCGAGCCTCTCGGGTGCCCTGAGCGACCTGCATGCGGACGCGACCGCCCCCACCGAGACCACGCGCGACCTGCGCCGCGCGGCGGAGCTCGTGGAGTTCTGGTCGCAGCGCGGGATGCCGGTGTCGTTCACCGCGTCCGGTCCCGTGACCGACCTGCCCGCCGTCGTCTCGACCACCGCGTACCGTGCGCTGCAGGAAGCGCTCACCAACGCAGCCAAGCACGCGCCGGGAGCTCCCGTGACCGTCACGGTGTCGGCCGGTCCGGACGATCTCGTGGTGCGGATCGGCAACGAGGCGCCCGGGCGCGATTCGACCCCCGTTCCCGGCCTCGACCTCGGCTGGGGACTGCGCGGCATGCGCGAACGCATCGAGCTGCTGCGAGGCACACTGTTCGCAGGGCCGACGCCGACAGGCGGATGGGACGTGCGGATCGCGATCCCGATCGACCCGGTCGCCTGACAAGGAGAACGGCATGAATCGTCCGAGCGAGCGCATCCGCGTCCTCATCGCCGACGACAATCGTGCCGTCCGCCGTGGCCTGCGCCTGCAGCTCGAAGGAGCCCCCGGCATCCTCGTGGCCGGGGAGGTGTCCAACGGCGTCGACGCCGTTCACGTCGCCCGGGCCGAACGGGCCGACGTCGTGCTGATGGACATCCAGATGCCGCAGATGTCGGGCTTGGCCGCCACCCGCGTGCTCGCCCGGCCCGACGACGGGCATCCTCCGATCGCCGTCATCGTGATGACCAGCTACGCCGTCGACGGCTACGTCAGCGAAGCGCTCGACTCCGGCGCCGTCGGGTACCTGCTCAAAAGCCACGACTCCGATCAGCTCGTCGGCGCCATCTACGCGGCCGCGCGCGGTGAAGCACTCGTGTCGTCGCGGGTGACCGCTCCGCTCCTGCGCGAGTTCGTCCGCCGGGGCGGCGTCCCCGCCGACCCCGAAGGCAGCGCCCTGCTGACATCCGCCGAGCGCCGCGTGATCTCCGTGCTCGCCGGGGGCGTCACGAGCAACGAGGGCATCGCCGAAACGCTCCAGGTCTCGGTGCACACGGTCCGCTCCCAACTGCACTCCGCGCTCAAGAAGCTCGACCTCGCCGACCGCACCCAACTCGCGCTCTGGGGAGCACGCAACCGGATCTGACCCGCCCGCTTCATCCATTCGGATGAAACATCGGCGCGGATTCTGAGCCCGTCCCGCAGCTCGACCTCGCCTCCCGCCGCGGCTCTCGTTCTCGTCCGCGGCCTCTTCGTGCCGGCATTGGCGAACACGATCGGGCGCGACGCGCCCGAGGATGAGCCTGCGCCGACCGTTCGAGGCGCAGGGGGAAGCAGATGGATCCGATTCACGCACGGTTCGCGGCGCGGGATCCGCTGTTCTACGACTCCCCCGCCGCGGATGCCGCCGACACCGGCGACGCGCAGCGGCGGTACGCGCCGTCTGCCTCGGTCTCGTGGGGCGCATGGCGCCGCAGGCGGCGGCATCCATGGTTCGTGTGGATCCCCGACGGGCACCGCCTCGGCGAGCAGGGCTGGAAGGTGCACGTCAGCGCGCTGCCCGGCCGTGCCCGACGCGTGCTCGCGATCGTCTCGGAGCACTGCCACCGGGCAGGCATGCCGTTCAAGCACCTGAGCGACGAGCGCGCGCTCGACGCCGTGCTCGCCAAGGACGCCGATCGTTCGAGCGCCGGCAAGTTCATCACGCTGTACCCGGATTCGCTCGACGCCCTCGAGCACTGCCTCGTGACGCTCGATGCGGTGCTCGGGGGCGAGCCCGGGCCCTACATCCTGTCGGACCTGCGGTGGAACCGTGGCCCGCTGTACGTCCGATACGGTGCCTTCACCGCGCGGGAGGCGATCGTCGACGGACGACCGGTGCCCGCGGTGCGCGACCCTCGAACGGGTAGCTGGGTCGCAGACCGCCGCGAGGCGGGGTTCCACGTACCGCCGTGGGTGGTGCTGCCGCCCTTCCTGCAGCGACAGCTGGATGCGCTCGGCACGGACCCTCCGGCGGCCTTCCCCGAGATCACCGGGGCGCTCCACTACTCGAACGCCGGCGGCGTCTACACGGGCGTGCTCGACGGCACGCCGGTCATCGTCAAAGAGGCGCGACCGTTCGCGGGCTGGACCGCCGATGGCCGGGATGCCGTCGCCCGACTGCGTGACGAGGAGGGCGCGCTGCGCGCCGTGTCGCACCGCGTGCGCGTGCCCGCCGTCCACGCGACGTTCGAAGCGCACGGCCACCGCTTCCTCGCGCTCGAGAAGCTGCCCGGCTCCGCGCTCGACCGGCTCGTCGCGTCGCCGAGCCCGCTGCTGGCGGCGGTCTCGTCGCGCGCGGCTCGCGACGCCTACCGCGATCGGATGCTGCGGGTGCTCGGCTCTTTGCGGGCCGAAGTGGCGAATCTGCACGGGACGGGACGCACCCACGGCGACCTGCACCCCGCCAACGTGATCGTCGGCGAGGACGGGTCTGTGGGACTTGTCGACCTCGAGATGTCGCTGCCGACGAACGCGAGCGAGAAAGCCGTGCTCGGGGCGGTGGGATTCGCCGCGGCGGGCGAAACGGATCCGGTGAAGCGTGACCTGTACGCGTGCGCAGCCATCGAGCTGTACGTCTTCGTTCCGCTGACGCCGTTGCTCGGCGTGGCCCCGACGAAAGCGAAGGAGCTCGTCGCTGAGGCGGCGGCGGTGTTCGACCTGCCCGACTCTTGGGCAGCGCGGGTCACCGGCGAGCTGCGGCGTGGATCGGCGGCTCCGCGCCGCATGCTCGCCCGCAGCGGCGTGGAGCCCGACCCGGCCGCATCCGCCCAGCGCATCGCCGCGCAGCTGATCGCCGATGCGACGCCCGCACGCCCCGACCGTCTGTGGCCCGGCGATCCGCGGCAGTTCTCCCAGCCGGCGTTCGCACTCGCCCACGGGGCCCTGGGCGTCGCCGTCGCGCTCGACGCGGCGGGGGTCGCGCTCCCGCCGGCGTTCGAGGAGTGGATGCGACGAGCGCTCGCGGCGACCGACGATCACCCCGCACGCCTGGGCCTGATGGACGGCGCCGCCGGCGCGCTGTGGGCATGTCGACGCCTGGGCCTGCTCGACGAAGCGGTGAGGCTCCGCGAGCGCCTGCGTGGCGCCGACCTGTCCGGCTCGGGGCCGGACCTGTTCTCGGGACTGCCCGGGATCGCCCTCGCTCTTCTCGACGGCGCCGGAGATCACGGCGTCGGCGACGACGACGCCGTCGAACGCGCCGTGACGATCGTCGAGCAGCTCGCCGATCACTGGCGGAAGGTCGACCCGCCCACGACGGTGGCGCGGGGCCGCGGCGGGCTCATGGGCGCGGCGACGGGAACCGCCCTCCTCGCTCTGCGTGTGTACGAGCGCACCGGTGACAGGCGCTTCCTCGACACGGTGCGCCGGGCACTGGAGGTCGATCTGCGTTCCCTGAGGCGAGACGACAGCGGCGCCCTGCAGGTCGACGAGGGATGGCGGATGATGCCCTACCTCGCGCATGGGTCGGCAGGCATCGGCCTCGTCCTCGCGCAGTACCTCGTGCACGAGCCCGGCGACGACGCGCTTCGCCGGATCCTCGGCGGCATCGCGGCCGCGGCATCCGCCCCCTTCGTCGTGCAGTCGGGACTGTTCCAGGGTCGCGCGGGGCTCGTGCTCTTCCTGCGGGCGCTCGAGAGCACCGGTCACGCCACCGCCGACACCGATCGCGCGCTCGAACATCACCTGTCACGGATGCCGCTGCATGCGCTTCCCGGCCCGGCCGGCCCTCGATTCGCGGGCGACGGCCTCGTGCGTGCGTCGTGCGACCTCGCGACGGGCTCGGCAGGCGTGCTCGCCGCCCTCGTCGCGGCATCCGGCTTCGGCGATGACCGCTCTGTCATGCCGTTCCTGCTCCCCCCGGTGCTCGAGCCCGCCGGTCGATCCGGCGCGATGAAACCGAGGGGGTGAGGAATGGGCTTCATTCTGGCTCTGCAGACGCTCGAGAACAGCGACGACGAGCATCGAACGATCCTGGTCAGTGCGGCGAGCTCCGGCATCTGCCGGAGCACGGTGTCGACGCTCTGCTGACGCCGATCGCCGCGCGTCAGCGAAACGAGAAGGGCCCCCGCTGAACGGGGGCCCTTCTTCGAAAGTGGCGAGTGAGGGATTCGAACCCCCGAATGCAATGCAGTCTGATTTACAGTCAGATCCCTTTGGCCGCTTGGGTAACTCGCCAGTGCGCACCTGCCCGGCTTATCCAGTCGAGCAGAGGCGCGAGAACCCATATTACCCCCGGTGAAGCAGTGCTCCGAACCACCGTCCGGGGCGGACCGGGATGCCGCCGCGTCAGGCCTCGTCGCTCACGATCCGCTCGACGAACGCCTCGGCACGATGCCGCGTGCCGTCGATCCGCCGGTCGACGCTCGCGCGGATCTCGCTCGGCGCGAGCGGCGCGGCGATGCGCACGTTCTCGTGGCAGCCGAGGTCGGCGCACAGATACGTGCCGACCGCATCGCCGCGCTCGCCGGCATCCCCCGCCTTGCGTGCGGTGAACAAGGCCACCTGATCGCCGGGCTGCATCGTGTGGCAGATGTTGCACATCGCCGCGCGAGCCGCGCTGCGTCCGTCGGCGCGGCGCAGCACGACACCCGTCGGGGCACCGTCGAGCTCGGCCACGACGTAGGCGCGTCCGCGCGTGCGCGGATCGGGCCAGGCGAGGAAGTCGAGATGGTCCCACTCGACGATCGGGAAATCATGCGGGAGAGCGAGCTGCCGCACCTCGTCGGGAACGGCGTTGACGAACGTGGAGCGGACCTGGTCCTCAGTCAGTGCCTGCATGAATCCAAGTCTACGAAGCACTCCGACACCGGGCTCCGCTGTCCCGGACCCGGTCGATCGGGCCCGCGCCGCTAGACTCTCGGCATGGCAGATTCCTCGTTCGACATCGTCAGCAAGATCGATCGCCAAGAGGCAGACAACGCGCTCAATCAGGCCCGCAAGGAGGTCGAGCAGCGGTACGACTTCAAGGGCACCGATGCGTCGATCGAGTGGTCGGGCGAGTCGATCCTCATCAAGGCGAACTCCGAGGAGCGCGCGAAGGCCGTGCTCGACGTCTTCCAGACCAAGCTCATCAAGCGCGGCATCTCCCTCAAGAGCCTCGACTCGGGTGAGCCGACCGCGTCGGGCCGCGAGTACCGGATCGTCTCGACGCTGAAGGAAGGCATCTCGTCGGAGGACGCCAAGAAGATCAGCAAGATGATCCGCGACGAGGGCCCCAAGTCGGTCAAATCGCAGATCCAGGGCGACGAGCTGCGCGTGCAGTCGAAGTCGCGCGACGACCTGCAGGAAGTGCAGCGGATGCTGAAGGCCGCCGACCTCGACGTCGACCTCCAGTTCGTCAACTACCGCTGACGCGGGCGGGCTACGCGCCGCGTCTCGGCGGCAGTCTGCGGAGCGATAATGTGTGGTCCATGCGCAGATGGACCCTCCTCGCCGCCGCGGTGACGTGCGTGCTGGCTGTGACCGGTTGCTCGGCCGGAGGAGAGTCGGTCGTCGCGACTCCGGTCAGCTCGGATACCCCCACCGCGACTCCGACGCAGACGGCGCCCACACCGAAGAGCACTCCGACGCTCGGTGCCTCGCTCCCATCGCCCGGCTCCGGGCCCGGTGTGGAAGTCGATACGCGAACTCTCGCTGAGGCCTGCGTCGCCGCATCCGGGCAGATCTACCAGGACTTCGAGAGCGTCCTGGCGCGGGTGACGATCCATTGGGACGACGCCCGGTCGGCTCTGCGTCCGGACGACGCCTGGTATGTCGTCGTTCCGTTGTCCGACCCGCAGGGGACCACTCCGACGGAGTTCCAATGCGAGCTCACGAAGGACCTCTCGGGAGCCCTCAGCTCCGGGATCCGCGCCGTGCCCGATCCCGATGATTTCGAGCTGTGGGCGACGGGACGCGAGCATCGGGACGGCCTGTAGGCGCTCCTCGCTCTGCCGCCAGCCCCGCCGCCCTCAGCGCGCGAGCCCGGTTAGGAACGACACGAGAGCGGCGCCCGCCTCCGCGCGTGCCGGCTCGGCCGAGAGAAACACGTCGTGGATCGCGCCGTCGATCCGCGCGATGGTGACGGTCGCGGCGATCCGGGTCGCGGCGCGGGCGATGTCGTCGACGACGAGCACCGAGTCGGTCGAGGTCATCGCGTCGTTCCAGCGCAGGGGCGAGGTCGACCGCGCCGAGAGCAGCACGAGGGTCGGGCATCCCACGTCGACGCCCGCGGCGATGCGGGCATGGCCCGCGATGATCGCGGCGAGCCAGGCCGGATGGGTCGGGAACCCCCGCGCGGGGCGCCAACCGTCCGGAGCCGGCGGCAGGGTGCCGAGCCTCCGCTGGGCGGCGGTGTAGAAGCCGAAGTCGACGGCCGGATGCGCACCGCGCGGGTCGAACCGCGCCCGCACCTCGACGAGCGGCGCGACGGCTTGGCGCCCCAGCGGTCCGAGCTGGAACTCGAGCCAGGGACTGTTCAGGATGACGGCGGCCGCGCGTCCCGGGTGGCGGGCGGCCCACAGCGTCAGGGTCAGGCCTCCCGTGCTGTGCCCGAGCAGCACGAGGCGTCTCCCCTGGCGCTCGGTGTCCATCGCGGCCAGAGCGGCCGCGATGTCCTCGTCGTACACGTCGAGGGACGTGACGTATCCGCGCGCCTGCCCGGGCCGGATGCTGCGCCCGTACTTACGCAGGTCGAGGGCGTAGAAGCGGGCGCCGCGATCGGTGAAGATCCGCGCGAGGTCTGTCTGGAAGAAGTAGTCCGACCAGCCGTGGACGTACAGCACGTCGACGTCGCGCCACGGCCCGAACAGCCGCAGGCCCGGATGCGGCATCGCCCGCACAACCGTCGCGACGACATCCCCCTCGTCGTCGGCGCCGAGCGGCAGAGTCGCCTGCTCGAACCCGGGGCCCAGCAGGTCGGGCTCCCAGGTCACCTCGTCGCGCCGCTCCATGCCGTCAGTCTCGCAGCCCGAGCGGCGTCGCGTCAGGCCGCTGAGCTGGCGTCGGAGGCGTCCGAGCGTCGCGCCTCGCGGTCCTTGGCCCGCTGCAGGGCGCGCTGTCGCTGCTCGCGCGCGTCGTCCTCGAGGGCCTGGGCTCGCTGCTCGTCGCGCGTGAGGTTAACGCCGGTCTCGGGGTCGAACACGTGCAACGAGTCGGGCGAGAACCACAGGGTGGCCGGGTCTCCGGCGCGGATGCGGCTGAGCGAGTCGAGGGCCACGACCAGCTCGGTGCGCAGCCCCTCGCCGTCGAGGTCGCGGTCGAGCTCGGTGAGCTTCTCGTGCACCGACCGCTCCACCTCGAACGGCACGTAGGCGTAGAGCACCTCGCCGAGCCACTCGGTCATCTCGATGTCGACCTCGGCGCGCACCCCGCCATCGAGCGGACGGTCGGACGAGTCGGCATCCTCGAATGCATCCGGGCGGACGCCGACGATGACGAGCTCGCGGTCGCCGATCGCGCGGCGCAGCCGGTCGTCGAGCGGGACGTCGAACATCGGCAGCTTGAGGGTGTCGCCCTCGACCGTGCCGTGCAGGAAGTTCATCGGCGGCGAGCCGATGAACCCGGCGACGAAAAGGTTCACCGGCTGCTCGTACAGGCCGCGCGGGCTCGCCACCTGCTGCAGCTCGCCCCGGCGCAGCACTGCCACGCGGTCGCCGAGGGTCATCGCCTCGGTCTGATCGTGCGTGACGTAGACCGTCGTCGTGGCGAGCGAGCGCTGCAGGCGGGCGATCTCGGTGCGCATCTGCCCACGCAGCTTGGCGTCGAGGTTCGACAGCGGCTCGTCGAAGAGGAACGCCTGCGCGTTGCGGACGATCGCCCGCCCCATCGCGACGCGCTGGCGCTGCCCGCCCGACAGGTTGGCGGGCTTGCGGTCGAGGTGCTCGTCGAGCTCGAGCAGACGCGAGGCGCGACGCACGCGCTCGTCGATCTCGTTCTCGGGCACGTCGCTCGACTTCAGCCGCATGGGGAAGGCGATGTTCTCGTAGACGGTGAGATGCGGGTACAGCGCGTAGTTCTGGAAGACCATCGCGAGGTCGCGGTCCTTCGGCGCCTTGTCGTTGACGAGGTCGCCGTCGATCAGCATCTCACCGCTCGTGATGTCCTCGAGTCCCACGATCATCCGCAGCAGCGTCGACTTGCCGCAGCCGGACGGGCCGACGAGGATGACGAACTCGCCGTCGGCGATGTCGAGGTCGACGCCCTTCACGGCGGTGAAGCCGTCGTCGTAGGTCTTCACGATGTTCTTCAGCGTGATGGATGCCATGACGTTCCCTTCGGGATGAGACGGTCGGTGACCGGGATGCGGCAGGTCATCCCTTCACCGCGCCCTGCGTGAGGCCGGAGACGATCCGGCGCTGGAAGATGACGACGACCACGACGATCGGGATCGTCACGATGATGGCGGCCGCTGAGATGGCGCCCGTGGGCTGCTCGAACTGCGACGCGCCGGTGAAGAACGACAGCGCCGCCGGCACCGGTCGGGCGGCGCTCGTCGAGGTGAGCGAGATGCCGTAGACGAAATCGTTCCAGGCGATGAAGAAGGCGATGATCGCCGTCGTGAACACCCCGGGCGCCGCGAGGGGCACGACGGTCTTGCGGAAGGCCTCGAACGGCGTCGCGCCGTCGACCTGGGCGGCCTGCTCGAGCTCCCAGGGGATCTGCCGGAAGAACGCCGCGAGCGTCCAGATCGCGATGGGCAGCGTCAGCGACAGGTACGGGATGATGAGCCCGAGCCAGGTGTCGTAGAGCCCGATGACGCGCCACAGGTTGAACAGCGGCGTCACGATCGACACGATCGGGAAGACCGACACGGCGAGCGCCGTCACCAGGATGATCCGCTTGCCGCGGAAGTCCAGCCGCGCGATCGCGTAGGCGCACAGCGTGGCCAGGACGACCGCGATGAAGGTCGCGATGAGCGAGATGCCGACCGAGTTGCGCAGCGCCGGCAGGAAGAGGTCTTGCGCTCCCCCGCCCGGGGCCAGGATCTCGGCGTAGTTGTCGAGCGTCCACTCCTGCGGCAGCAGCGTTCCCGAGAACAGCCCCGACGGCGTCTTGAACGACGTCATGAGGATCGAGAAAACGGGGAAGAGCGACCAGACGAGCACCGCGACGATGATCGCCGCCCACCCGATCCGCTGAGGCCAGGTCATCGTACGCATCAGGAGTTCCGTCCCGTCGCCAGATCGACTTTGAAGCCCTTGATGAAGATCGCCGCGATGATGAGGACGCTGAGGAACAGCAGCACCGAGATGGCCGAGCCGAGTCCGATCTCGAGGCGTCCGATCGAGGTGTTGTACGCCAGCAACGACAACGCCTCGGTGTCATTGGCACCGCCGGTCATGATGTAGATGTTGTCGAAGATGCGGAACGCCTCGAGGGTGCGGAACAGCACGGCGACCATGATCGCCGCTTTCATGTTCGGCAGGATGACGCGGCGCATGACCTCCCAGTTGGTGGCGCCGTCGACCTTGGCGGCCTCCTCGAGGTCGCCCGGCACCTGCGCCAGGCCCGACAGCAGCAGCAGCGAGATGAACGGCGTGGTCTTCCACACCTCGGACAGGACGATGACGACGAGCGACGTGCCCTGCTCGGCGAACCAGTTGAGCTCGGGGTCGAAGCCCGGGATCCAGCTCAGCCAGTTGTTGACGTACCCGCCGGAGTTGATGTCGAACGCGTAGAACCACGCGAAGGCCGCGACGACGGTGATGATGCCGTAGGGCACGAGGATCGCGGTGCGCGCGAGGCCCCGCAGCCTCTTGATGGCGCGGTGCATCACGAGCGCCAGCAGGAACCCGAGGACGAGCTCGAGCAGCACCGTGACGACGGTGATGAAGAGGGTCACGCCCATGGAGCGCCAGAACGTCGGGTCGCCGAGGACGACGCGGTAGTTGTCGAAGAACACGAAGGACCGCTCGTCCGGCGCGGTCAGGCGGAGGCTGAACAGCGAGTCGAACAGCGCCTGCCCGATCGGGTACAGCGTGACCAGCAGCATGATGACGAAGGCCGGTCCCGCGAGGATCCAGCCGAGGCGCCCCTCGGCGCGCGCCCGCGCTGAGCGACGGGTCTTCCGGGCAGGTGCGGTGGCGCTCACAGCAGACGCTCCCCTCGCAGCACGGCGAGGATGAACTCGCTCGAGGTCCGTGGCGTCGAATCGGGGGTCACGGCGCTCGGCGGGTGCCAGGTGCGCTGCAGACCGATCGACACTTCGTTGTAGTACGGCGTCTGCGGCCGCGGGACGCCCAGCTCGAGCGACTCGCGGATGGTGTCGGCCATCGGGAACTCCTCCTGCACGCGCGGGTCGTCGTAGGCCGCGGCGTTGGAGGGCGGATTGCCGTTCGTGACGAAGTACTCGGCCTGATTCGCCGGCTGCACGATGCACTCGACGGCCTGCCAGGCGAGGTCGGGGTTCTCGCTGAACGCCCCGACGCCGAGGTTGATGCCGCCGACCGGCGGTGCCGCCGGGGTGTCGGCGTCGACGCGTGGGTAGACCGCCCATCCCAGGTCGTCGGCGATCTCGGGGTCGGCTCCGGTCATCGCGGGCCAGACGAAGGGCCAGTTCACCATGAACGAGCCCTGCTCCCCCTGGAACAGGTTCATGTTGGCGTTCTCGTCGGCCGTGGGCAGACCCGGCCCGCCCAGCCCCTCAGAGCCGATGCGCCCGATAATGTCGGCCGCGGCTCGACCGGCGTCGCTGTCGAGCCCGAGGCGCAGCTCGTCGGCAGGGGCCTCGGGGTTCTCGAGGATGGTGCCGCCGGACGAGGCGACGAGGGCGTTGATCCACACCGTGAGGGACTCGGCCAGCGCGCCCTGGACGCCGAGGCGCAGGTCCTGCTCTTCGGCGACCGTCATGATCTCGTCCCACGTGACCGGCTGCGACATGTCGAGACCGGCGGCCTCGACGACCGACTGCCGATACCAGAGCAACTGCGTGTTGGCCCAGAACGGGACCGTGACCAGCTCGCCGTCCCAGCTCGCCGAGTCGACGGCGCCCTGCACGATGCCGTCGGTGTTCTGCAACTGCTCGGGGACCTCGTCGAGGAACCCGGGCTCGGCCAGCTCGGGGATGAACGGTGGGTCGAGACTCATGATGTCGAGCGATCGGTCACCGGCGGCCAGGCGCCGGGCGAGCTGCTCGCGCTGCGACGCGGCATCACGGGGCAGGAGCGAGGTCTGGATGCGGTAGGCGCCGTCGGCGGCATCCGTACACGCCGCGGCAATCTTCGCCTGCCCGCCGTCGTCGGGGTTGATGTACCAGGTGAGCGTGGGCACCCCGTCATCGGGGGCGCAGGCGCCGAGGGTCGCGGCGAGAGCGACCACCGACGCGGCTGCCAGGACCCGGGAAGTGCGCATCGGGCCTCCTCGTCCGTGTCGTCGCAACCCGACGGCGCGGCGGCCTCGGGCGTGAGTCCATCCTGACGTGGACGACCGCTGCGCGGCCATGCCTTGCGCCGTGTTCGGGCGCTGTAGTACATCGGCCACTCGAGGCCGGGATCAGCGGCCCCGGTCAGAGGCCGAGGTCAGTGGGCCGAGACGGCGTCGGACTCCTCCGAGAGGTCGTCGCCGAAGAACGCGTTGGACTTCGTCTCGAGGAAGGCGCACAGCGCCGACACCATCGCCAGCTCGGTCGACAGTCGCAGCGCGCCGCCGGCGTCGAGGCGCAGCTCGGTCTCGCGCGGCTCGAACGTGATGCGCCACTTGTTGCCGCCGGGTACGTCGGGCTCGATGTAGGTGACGGTCTGCGCGTTCATCATCGTGATGCCCACGAGGCCGGTGTCACGACCGGAGCTGCCGTCCTGGGGAATGACCTTCACAGCGAGCGAGTAGCCGAACTGCTGGAACTCTTCGATCCACGCGTCGAGGGTCTGCTTGCTGCGAAAGGGCATCGCTGGATCGTCTCCGTCACGCGGCAGGAGTCTGCCGTCTCACAGATTGTACGGTGTCAAACGTCACTCGGCGCGCGAGATCGCGACCATTTCGTCACGGTCGACGACCTTCACGCGCGCGCGTTCCGCCGGGGCGCCGAGCGCGATCTCGTGCTGGTCGAGACGGTGCCACCCGTCGAGGTCGGTCCAGGCGACACCGCGCTGCGTCAGCAAGTCGATCACGCCCTGCTCGGAGGGGTCGACGGGCTGCCACCACGACCCCTGGTCGTTGATGACGTGGCGCACGGTCTCCATCGCGTCCGACTTCGTGTGACCGATGAGACCGACGGGTCCGCGCTTGATCCACCCCGTGGCGTAGACGCCGGGCACGCGCTCGTTCGATTCCTCGTGCAGCACCTGGCCCTCTTGGTTCGGGATGACGCCGTGCGTCGCATCGAACGGCACCCCCGGCAGCGGCGAGCCGAAGTAGCCCACGGCGCGGTACAGCCCCTGCAGCGCGATCTCGCGCAGCTCGCCGGTGCCCTCGACGCCGCCCTCGTCGTTCGGGCGCGTCCGCTCATACACGAGCGCGGCCACGCGGCCGGCGGCATCCGTCTTCACCTCGACCGGCTTGGCGTAGAAGTGCAGGTGCAGGCGGCGCGACGCTTCGCCGCCGGCGCCGTTCGCACTCGGACGCTGACGCCACGACTGCAGCACCCGGTCGATCACCATGACCTGCTTGTTCGAGGCGATGGCCGCCTTCGAGCCCTCGTCGTAGTCGAAGTCCTCGTCGTAGACGACGAGGTCGACGTCGCGCAGCTCGCCCAGCTCGCGCAGTTCGAGCGGGGTGAACTTCACCTGCGCCGGACCGCGGCGGCCGAAGATGTGCACATCGGTCACGGCGGATGCGCGCAGCCCCTGGTAGACGTTGTCGGGGATCTCGGTCACGAGCATGTCGTCGGCGTGCTTGGCCAGCACGCGTGCGACATCGAGCGCGACGTTGCCGTTGCCGATGACACCGACGGATGCTGCGTCCAGCGGCCACTCGCGCGGGAAGTCGGGGTGTCCGTCGTACCAGCTGACGAAGTCCGCGGCACCGTACGAGCCCTCCGCGTCGATGCCGGGGATGTCGAGCTCGGCGTCGCGGATCGCGCCGGTCGCGAAGATGACGGCGTTGTAGTGGTGCTTGAGGTCGTCGAGGGTGATGTCCTCACCGAAGCGCACGTTGCCGAACATCCGGATCTGGCCGCTGTCGATCACATCGCGCAGCGCGTTGATGATGCCCTTGATGCGCGGGTGGTCGGGGGCGACGCCGTAGCGCACGAGGCCGTAGGGGGCCGGGAGGTGGTCGAACAGGTCGATCGAGACGTCGAACTTGCGCTCCGCCTTCAGCAGCAGATCCGCAGCGTAGATGCCGGCGGGTCCGGCGCCGACGATGGCCAGCCTGAGCTTGGTCATGGGTGTTCCTCGTTCCTGGTCGCGCCCGAACGCGGGCGCACTGGGGCGAATCAGCTCGCGCGGTCGACGACGACCTCGGCGAACCGGGTCAGGGCGTCGCGCACGGCTCCGGCGGGGAGCGGCTCGAGTGCCGCCACGGCGTCGTCGGCCCACTGCTCAGCGAGCCGCCGGGTCTGGGCGGTGACGTCGTGGTCGCGCAGGCGAGCCAACGGCTCGTCGAGGATCGCGGGGTCCGCGCCCTCGGCGATCGCCGAGACGCCGTCGTCGATGGTCTGCGCGAGGGCGCGGGACGCGTCGTCGGTGGCCCGCGTCAGCAGCAGGTACGGCATCGTCGGAACGCCGGCGCGCAGATCGGTGCCGGGCACCTTGCCGGTCGCCTCGGGGTCGGCCGAGAGGTCGATGACGTCGTCGAGCAGCTGGAAGGCGACGCCGGCCTTCTCGCCGAAGGTCAACAGCGGGGCGGCGAGCTCTTCGGGACCGTTCGAGAACAGCACGCCGACCTGTGCGGCCGCGGCGATGAGCGATCCGGTCTTGTCGGCGAGCACCTGGATGTAGAACTCGACCGGGTCGTCGCCGGGCTGCGCGCCGATGGTCTCGTGCATCTGGCCCAGGACCAGCCGCTCGAAGGTGTCGGCCTGCAGGCGGATGGCCCGCTCGCCGATGCGCGCCATCAGCTGGCTCGCCCGAGAGAAGAGCAGGTCTCCCGTCAGGATCGCGACGTTGTTGCCCCAGACCGCGTGAGCGCTCGGGACTCCGCGACGCTTGTCGGCGCCGTCCATGACGTCGTCGTGGTAGAGCGAGCCCAGGTGCGTCAGTTCGAGCGCGGCCGCTCCCGCGAGGACGTCGTCGGTGGCGCCGTCGCCGAGCTGGGCGGTGAGCAGGGCGAGCATCGGACGCAGCCGCTTGCCGCCCGCCTCGTACAGATAACGGGTCTTCGCGTCGACCAGCGCGTCGCTGACGGTGAGCTCGTCACCGAGACGTTCCTCGACGCGCACGAGGCCCGCCTCGACCGTCGCGAGCAGCTTGCGGGTCCGGGGACCGGCGAAGATGCGCTCGGTCATGCCGAGGTGCTTCGCCAGCCGCGGCGCGGAGGGGCTCGATGTCACGAGGCCAGCCTACCGGCCGCCCGGGGGCACCGATCCGCCGCGGCCCGGTTCAGGCAGCGGGCTTGACAGCGCGATGCAGCGCGACGATCCCGAACGAGAGGTCGCGGTGGGCGACATCCGTCCATCCCGCTTCGCCGATCCAGCCGGCGAGCGTGCGCTGGTCCGGCCAGTCGCGGATCGACTCGTTGAGGTAGTCGTACGCTTCGGCGTTCGAGCTCACCCAGCGCGCGACCACCGGCAGGACGCGGTCGTTGTAGAACCGGTAGAGCCCGGCGAAGGCCCGGGACGGCGGGTGCGAGAACTCGCTGATGAGCAGGCGGCCGCCCGGCTTGGTCACCCGCAGCATCTCGGCCAGCGCCCGGCGCGGGTCGTTGACGTTGCGCAGTCCGAACGAGATGGTCACGACGTCGAACTCGGCGTCGGCGAAGGGCAGCTGCGTCGCGTCCGCCTCGACGAACGACAGATTCGGGATGCCGCCACCGGGCGCCTGGGCTCCGTAGCGGCGGATGCCCTCGGCGATCATCCCGGGTGAGAAGTCCGCAGCCACCACCTCGGCCCCGCTGCGCGCGAGCGACACCGAGCTCGCGCCCGTGCCGGCGGCGAGGTCGAGGATCCGCTCACCGCGCTGGGGCGCGATGGCCCGCGTCGCCGCGATCCGCCACAGCCGGTCCTGGCCGAGGCTGAGGATGTCGTTGGTGCGGTCGTACGCGCCGGCGACCTGATCGAACATGCCGCTCACGCGGGACGGGTCCTTGCCGAGATCGGCGCGGTTGGGCTCGCTGCTCACGGGTCGAGTCTAGGCGCGGGAAGCTGCCCGAGGACGCCCAGCCACCGCTGCACCGACGCGTCGTCGAAAGGAGCGCGGTGGGCCGTGACATCCGCCTCGAGCTCGACCGCGCGCGCTTCCAGACGCGCCACGATGTCGGCCGGATAGCCGAACGCGACGCGGTGCTCGTCCCACTCGTCGCGATCGTCGATCCAGATGCCGCGGGTCGCCGAATCGACCACGTCGAGGTCCATGTCGATGCCGGTCGGGTCGGCCCCCTCGTCCCACCGGGCGTCCCACGCGAGATCGATGTAGACGCGGGTCGGATGCGGCGGTGCGTTCATCGTCAGCACCCACTCCCCCGACGGCGGCAGCAGCATGACGCACGCGTGCTCGGCGACGAAGTCGCGACCCGGACGGCTGCTGCGGTCGCCCGGCCGCTGGCCGAACCACTCCCCGTGCTCGTCGCTGCCGAGGTACACGCAGGCGTGCACCCAGTGCGTTCCGCCGTTCCACTTGCGCCAGCGGAAGGTCACCGGGGTTCCGGGGGCGGGGCGGAGCATCACCCGCCGAGTCTAGGCTGGTCTGGTGAACGATTCTGCGCCCGCCGTCCGGCTGCGCGTGGTCACCCGCGAGATCGACGCCGTGGACGACGTCCTCGCCTTCACCGACCCGCACGATCCCCTCGTCTGGTCGCGCCGCGGCGACGCCCTCGCCGCGCGGGGACGCGCGCTGACGTTCGCACCCGCCGACGGTACGGGAGACGCCCGAGACATCGCCCGCTGGTGGCGCGGGGTGGTCGAGTCGGCCCGCATCGACGATCCCGTGGGGCTCCCGGGCACCGGACTCGTGGCCTTCGGCGCGCTGCCGTTCGATCCGCGACCCGACGCGCGCCGGCGCACAGCATCCGCTCCGGTGAGCTTCACGGTCCCCCGCGTCGTCGTCGGGCGGCGCGGTTCGCGATCGTGGGTCACCGCCATCTCTGCAGAGCCCGAAGCGCCCCGCCCGGAGCTGCCCGAGGTGGTCGGGTACGGACCGCACTGGTCGGCCACCGTCGGCCCGGGTGCGCTGACCCCCGACGGGTACCAGCAAGCGGTGCGGGCGGGCATCGACGCCATCGCCGCCGGTGAGGTCGGCAAGGTCGTCCTCGCTCGGGATCTCGCCGGCACCGTCCCCGCGGACGCCGACCTGCGCCGGCTCGTCCGGGCGCTCGGCTCGGGCTACCCCGACACGTGGGGCTTCGCCGTCGACGGCCTCATCGGCGCGAGCCCCGAGACGCTCGTGACGGTCTCGGGCGGCACCGTGACGGCCCGCGTGCTCGCCGGCACGATCGCCCGCGGCGCCGACGCCGACGCCGACACCGCGGCATCCCTCAGCCTCGCCACCAGCTCGAAGGACCTCGACGAGCACGGCTACGCCGTCCGCAGCGTGCTCGAGGCGCTGCGACCGTCGACATCGTCGCTCGTGGCCGGCGAGCAGCCGTTCATGCTCAAGCTGCCGAACGTCTGGCATCTCGCGACGGACGTCGAGGGACGCCTCGACGCCGAGGCGTCCGCGCTCGACCTCGTCGCGGCGCTGCACCCCACCGCCGCCGTCGCGGGGACGCCCACGGCTGCGGCCCTCGACGTGATCCGGCGGCTCGAGCCCTTCGACCGAGGCCGCTACGCCGGCCCCGTCGGCTGGATCGACGCGAACGGCGACGGCGAGTGGGCCATCGCGCTGCGCTGTGCGCAGTTCCATCTCGACGACGACGACGACGCCGACGCCGCCGCCCCGATTCCGTTCACCGCGTATGCGGGCGCGGGGATCGTCAGCGCGAGCGACCCGGAGTCGGAGATGCTCGAGACCCGGGTGAAGTTCCGCCCGATCGTCGACGCCCTGGCGTGACGCCGCGCGCTGAGGCCCGCCGAGGTCGGCGTCAGCGCGTCAACGGCACCTCGATGAGTTGCCGCCCGCCGACGGGCGAGGTCAGCGCCTGGTCGAGCGCCGAGCGGGTCGTGACGCGTCGGTACTCCCACCCGTAGGCCAGCGCGAGCTGCTCGAGACGTGTCTCGTGGGGGGTGAGCAGCACCCGGTCGGCCGCCTCGCGCGGAGCGGTGTCGGCGACTTCGAGGCCGTCGAAGATCGTGCCGCCGCCGTCGTTGCCCACGATGACCTGGATCCGGGGCTCGTGCTCGGCTCCCGGCAGCAGCAGCGCGCCGACGTCGTGGAGCAGCGACAGGTCGCCGGCGAGCACGCGGGTGACGCCCGCTGCACTGCCGTCCTGGCTCGCGAGCGCGACGCCGATGCCGGTCGCGACGATCCCGTCGATGCCGGCGAGTCCGCGGTTGGCGTGGACGGGAACCTTCTTGCCGCCGAGCACGCTGTCAGCCACGCGCACCAGCCGCGATGACGCGAAGACCAGACGGTCGTGCGGCCAGCTCGCGCGCCAGACCGCGTCGACGAGGGCGCCCCGGTCGACCGGGGCGCGCAGCACCGCGACCTCGGCCGAGATCGCGCCGAGGCGCTCCTGCGGGACGGCTGACGCGAGTCCGTCGACGTCGGGGGCGGCGGGACTCAGGTCGACGGATGCCGCCCGCGATGCCCGCATCCAGGCGCCGAGCCACGCGCGGTCGGGCTCGCCGTCGGCCACGACCACCGCGGGTGCCGCCACCGTCTCGCCGTTCAGGTTGAGAGCTTCGCCGGGCCCGGTCACCGCGATCACCGCGACGTCGCGGCGCGAGAGCAGTGCGACGACCTCGCGGCTGAGGGTGGGATGTCCGAACACGACGACGCGCTCGATCGCGTCCACCAGCTCGGGATGACCGAGCACGGAGCGGTAGCCGTGCACGAGATTGCGGCCGAACCGTGCGCCGCTGACGATCTCGGCGATGAGCGGCCACGCGCCGAGGTGTGCGACCTCTTCGGCACCGGGCCCGGCGTCGGCTCCCGCGACGACGATCGTCCGCGGCCCGCGCGCCAGCACCACCGGCGCATCGTCGACGGGCGACTCCTCCGCCTCGCCGATGCCGCCGCCTCCCTGGTAGTGCGCGCCCGAGGCGGCGTCGTCGAACGTGTCGAGTGCTGCGTCGGTCTCGGTCGCCTCGGCCGCGTCGGCCAGCCACGGCGGCAGCGCGCCCGACAGCGGATTGCGGTAGGGCAGGTTCAGGTGCACCGGACCGGCCGGCCGCGAGGCCGTTCCGCGAGCGGCCGTCACGGCGTCCGCGGCGAGCGCCCGCAGCTCCCCCGCCTCCGGGCCGTTCCCGTCCGGGTCGACGTCGCCGGGGGTGGCGACATCGAGCTCGAACCGCACGAACCCCGAGAACATCCCGGGCTGCCGCGTGGCCTGATTCGCGCCGATCCCGCGCAGCTCGGGCGGACGGTCGGCGGTGAGCAGCAGCAGCGGCACGCCGGAATGGTGCGCTTCGAGCACCGCGGGCAGCAGGTTCGCCACCGCGGTGCCCGACGTGCAGATCACGGCGGCAGGAGAACCGCTCTCGCGGCCGATCCCGAGCGCCGTGAACCCGGCGACGCGCTCGTCGATGCGCACGTGCAGCCGGATGAGCCCGCGCCGCTCGAGCTCGGCCGCGACGAGGGCCAGCGCCTGCGACCGCGAGCCGGGACTGAGCACGACGTGGCGCACGCCGCGCGCCACGAGCGCGCCGAGGAGTGCCGCGGCGGCATCGGTCGCGGGGGCGCGTTCGACCGCGGCGCCGTCCGAGCCTGTCATCTCAGGCGCGCGGGCCGCGGGAGCCGGCCGGCCCCTCGGCGTCGTCGTCGCTCGCCGACGGCGCCGGCGGGGTGTCGCGCGGGTCGTCGGCCTCGGCATCGAGAGCAGCGAGCTCCTCCTCCAGGCGGCGGATGCGCTCGTCCTGGTCGCGCACCGAGCCGATGCGGCCGAGGAACTCGGGGTCGTCATCGGGCGCGCGGCGAGTCGGGGTCGCGGCACGACGAGCGCGACCGACGACGAACCACAGGATGCCGCCCAGCACGGGCAGGAGGATCACGATGAGGATCCACACCGGCTTGCTCACCCCGCGATGGCGGGTGGGGTCCTGCAGCGCGCAGTCCACGATGCTGTACACCCAGAAGGCGAGTGCCAGTAGCACACCGATGAGCAGGAGCCGCGCCATTCCCCCATCCTAGGCGCCCGCCGACCCGCGGGACCCGGGCGCCCGCTCGGATCTCGCCCGTAGACTGGAGCGATGAATGCCCGATCGGCCGTCGTCTACTCGATCCTGCGGCTGCTCGCCTTCATCGTCCCGTTCAGCCTGATGATGCTGTTCCCTGTCATGCGCGAGTACTACTGGCTGTCGGCGATCTTCGCCGCCCTCATCGGGCTCAGCCTGTCGATGCTCTTCCTGCGCCGCCCGCTCGACGACGTCGCCACGAGCCTCGCCGACCGTCGCACGCGGCGCCGCTCCGGCGAGGTCGCGGACGCCGAGGCGGAGGACGCCGCGTCCTGACTCAGCCGACGAAGGCCCAGAACAGGAACGCGCCGTACGCCACCGACGTGAGCGAGGTCAGCGCCAGCGCGACGACGAGCTCACGGGGCTGCCGGTAGGTCCACACGATGAGGATCGCCGACAGCGCCGACAGCAGCGCGAACAGGCTGAGCCACGCGATGGGGTACACCAGCGCCAGCAGCACCGCGATCGCGAACGGCGCGAGCACGAAGACCGTGAACACGATGCGCGTGGCCGTGCGGCCGATGCGGACCGTCAGCGTGCGCTTGCCGGCGATGCGGTCCTGATCGATGTCGCGCAGGTTGTTCGCCAGCAGCACCGCACATGCGAGCAGGCCCGCGCCCACCGCGCCGAACCAGCTCTCCTGCGGCACCGAACCGGCCTGCACGAACGTCGTCCCGACGGTCGCCACGAGGCCGAAGAAGACGAAGACGAACAGCTCGCCGAGGCCCGCGTATCCGTACGGGCGCTTGCCGCCGGTGTAGAACCACGCCGCCACGACGCAGAGAGCGCCCACCAGCAGCATCCACCAGTGGCCGGTGCGCACGACGATCGCGATGCCCGCGATCGCAGCGAGCGCGAAGAACGCGAGCGCGACCGTCAGGACGGTGCGCGGCCGCGCGAGGCGACCACCGGTCAGACGGGCCGGCCCCACCCGGACGTCGTCGGTCCCCCGGATGCCGTCGCTGTAGTCGTTGGCGTAGTTCACGCCGATCTGCAGCGCGACGGCCACGACGAGGCAGCACAGCGCGATGACCCAGTGCAGCTGGCGGTCGACGAGCATCGCGGCGCCCGTGCCGATGAGCACGGGAGTCACGGCCAGCGGAAGGGTGCGCAGGCGCGCGGCGCCGATCCAGTCACGGGCCGTCGCCGTGCGCGGCGGCGGCGCCGCCACCAGGCCCCGCTTGGCGGGATTGCCGCCGCGAGGCGCGGGACGGGGCGTTTTCGGGGAGCGAGACGATCGAGCCACGAGGGTTCATCCTAGATCGCGAGCATACGACGCACGGTCTCGCGGTCGGGTTTGCCGCTCGTCAGCAGCGGCATCCGCTCGAGCGCCACGACGCGTGCGGGCCGAGCGGGCTTGCCGATTCGATCGGCGACCGCGGCGCGGACGGCAGCGAGAGCGGCATCCGCGTCGATCCCGGCGGACGCGAGCGCGCCGCGCGCGACAACCACGACGGATGCCTGCCCCCACCGGTCGTCGGCGACGGGCACGACCACCGCGGCGTCGAGGCCGGGCAGCTCCCGCACCGCGGACTCGACGCGGTCGAGCGAGACGTTGACGCCGCCCGAGACGATGACGTTGTCGATGCGACCGGTGACGCGCAGCTCCCCATCGCGCAGCTCGCCCGCGTCGCCCGTGCGGTACCACCGGCGACCGCCGTCGACGACGAACGTGTCGGCCGTGCGCTGCGGCTCGCCGAGGTAGCCCTCGGCGAGCATCGGTCCGCTCAGCTGCACCTCGCCGGCCACGACCCGCGCCGAGACGCCGGGCAGGGGCACGCCGTCGTAGACGCAGCCGCCGCTGGTCTCGGTCGAGCCGTACGTGCGCACGAGCCGGGCACCCGCGTCCGCGGCACGCTCGCGCAGCGCCGCCGGCAGCGCCTGCCCGCCCACGAGGATCGCCTCGTACGCCCGCAGGGACGACGCGACAGCGGCATCCGTCTCAGCCGCCTCGAGCAGGTCGGCCACCTGGGTGGGCACGAGCGAGGTGTAGACCGGGACGCGCTCGCCGCCGATGCTCGAGTGCAGCGAAGCCGTGACGGCGGCGAAGGCGGCGGGTGAGAACGACCCCGACAGGATCGCCGGCTCGTGACCGGCGAGCAGGCCGCGCACGAGCACCTGCAGGCCGGCGACGTACGACGGCGCGAGGGCGAGCAGCCACCGCCCCTCGCCGATGCGCTCCGCGGTCGCGGTGGCGCTGGCGATGAGGGCCGAGCGGCTGAGCACGACGCTCTTGGGAACACCGGTCGACCCCGAGGTCGTCACGACGGCCGCGGTTCCGGCCGGAGCCTCGGCCGCGGGGGTGACATCGGACCCCGAGCCGAGCGCGAGGGCGGGGCCGGCGCCGTCGAGCGTGCGGCGCAGCGCGCGCAGCACCTCGCGCGGCTCGCCGCTGACGGGAACGAGGGCGGGCACGTCAGAAGTGGTACGGGTACGGCGACCAGTCGGGGTCGCGCTTCTGCAGGAACGCGTCGCGCCCCTCGACCGCCTCGTCCGTGCCGTAGGCCAGGCGCGTGGCCTCGCCCGCGAAGACCTGCTGGCCCACCATGCCGTCGTCGATCGCGTTGAAAGCGAACTTCAGCATCCGGATGGCCGTGGGCGACTTTCCGAGGATGGTCCGTGCCATCGCGATCGCCTCGCGCTCGAGCTCGGCGTGCGGCACGACGCGGTTGACCGCGCCCATCTCGTAGGCGCGCTGGGCCGAGTACTCCTCGGCGAGGAAGAAGACCTCGCGGGCGACCTTCTGGCCGACCTGGCGCGCCATGTAGGCCGAGCCGTAGCCCGCGTCGAACGAGCCGACGTCGGCATCGGTCTGCTTGAAGCGCCCGTGCTCGGCCGAGGCGATCGACAGGTCGCACACGATGTGGAGCGAGTGCCCGCCCCCGGCCGCCCACCCCGGGATGACGGCGATGACGACCTTGGGCATGAAGCGGATGAGCCGCTGCACCTCGAGGATGTGGAGCCGGCCGGCGCGGGCGGGGTCGGCGACGGCGGTCTCGTCGTCGCTGTACTTGTAGCCGTCGCGTCCGCGGATGCGCTGGTCGCCGCCCGAGCAGAACGCCCACCCGCCGTCCTTCGCGCTCGGCCCGTTGCCCGTCAGCAGCACGACGCCGATGCGCGGGTCCCGGCGCGCCGTGTCGAGGGCACGGTAGAGCTCGTCGACCGTGTGCGGGCGGAAGGCGTTGCGCACCTCGGGACGGTCGAACGCGATGCGGGCGATGCGCCCGTCGCGCGAGACGTGCGCGGTGATGTCGGTGTACCCCTCCGCACCGGGGGCGAGCGACCATTCCGCGGGATCGAACAGTTCCGAGACCATGCCGCCAGCCTATGCGCCGGTGGCAGGATGAGCGTGTGGAAGCCCGCTCCCTCCCCCTGCCGCCGTTGGCCGACCTGGTCGAGCGGGCGCACGTCGTCGCGCTGCCGCTCGCGACGCGCTTCCGCGGCGTCGACGTGCGCGAGGCGATGCTCATCGAAGGCCCCGCCGGCTGGACGGAGTTCTCGCCCTTCACCGAGTACGACGACGCCGAGGCATCCGTGTGGCTCGCCGCGGCCGTCGAGGACGGATGGATGCCGCGCCCGCAGCCGCGTCGTGACCGGGTGCCGGTGAACGCGACCGTGCCCGCCGTCGCCGCCGACCGCGTCGCCGACGTGCTCGCACGGTACGACGGGTGCCGCACCGCGAAGGTCAAGGTCGCCGAACGCGGGCAGGTCCTGGCCGACGATGTCGCGCGCGTGCGGGCCGTGCGCGAGGCGATGGGCCCCGAGGGACGGGTGCGCATCGACGCCAACGGCGGGTGGAACCTCGACGAGGCCGAGCACGCGCTGCACGCGCTGGCCGAGTTCGACCTCGAGTACGCCGAGCAGCCCTGCGCGAGTGTCGAGGAGCTGGCGGAGCTGCGGCGGCGGGTGCGCTACATGGGCATCCCGATCGCCGCGGACGAGAGCGTGCGCAAGGCGGACGACCCGCTCGCGGTGGCGCGCGCCGGCGCCGCCGATCTGCTGGTCATCAAGGCCCAGCCGCTCGGCGGTGTGCGCCGCGCGCTCGCGGTCGTCGCCGAAGCCGGACTTCCCGCCGTCGTCTCGAGCGCCCTCGACACGAGCATCGGACTGTCGACGGGTGCGGCCCTCGCCGCGAGCCTGCCCGAGCTCGAGTACGACTGCGGGCTGGGCACCGCGTCGCTCTTCACCGCGGATGTCGCGGTGCCCGCGCTGCGCCCGGTGGCCGGCGCCCTGCCGACGGCGCGGCCGGTCGGCGATCCCGACGCGATCGCCGCCGTGAGCGCAGCTCCCGAGCGGCGACGGTGGTGGCTCGAGCGGCTCGAGCGCTGCCACGGCATCCTCGCCGCGGCGCGCTGAGCCGCGCCCCTAGTCGGTGATCAGCGCGGTCGCCAGCAGCTCGATGCGCTCGTGCAGCTGCCGCGTGGTCTCGGGCTCGCCGACCCGCTCGATCGCCGCCCGCTCGCACGTCGCGTCGGCCAGGTCGACCATGAGCCGCGCGACCTCGGCCGTGGGGATGCGGAACCGCAGCTCGTACACGCCGCGGATGTCCTCGATGATGCCGCGAACTCGCTCGACGATCCCGTCCTGCAGCTGCAGGTAGGCCGCGGCCATCCGTTCGTCGCGGATCGCCTGGGCCCGCAGCTCGGACACCAGTCGCGGCTCCATGCCGGCCAGCGAGACGCCGACGACCTCGGGCACGAGCGACGACGGGTCGGGGGCGGCGGTGCGGTCGAGGGAGCGCACGCGATCGGCGACGCGATCGAGCTTCTCGCTCGACGAGCGCTCGACGAGCGCGAGGAACAGCTCGTCCTTCGACGCGAAGTTGGAGTAGAACGCACCGCGGGTGAATCCGGCGCGCTCGCACACCGCCTCGACCGAGGCCGCATCGAGACCGACTTCGGCGAACACCTCAGCCGCGGCATCCAGCAGCCGGGCGCGGGTGTTCTCGCGACTGCGGGTGGCGGGGCGTTCGTCCGCGTGCATGGTGCTCCTCATGTTCACATCGTTCGTACAGACAGGCCGCCGAGCGATGAACCTAGGATACATTGGTGTATCGGATACAGCGCTGTATCGAACATCCACCGACGAATCGCACGATCAGGAGCGCCCGTGTCCACACTCCTCTTCACCCTCGGACGCTGGTCGTTCCGGCACCCGTGGCGCGTGCTCGTGTCGTGGCTGCTCATCCTCGTGATCGCCGGCGGCGGAGCGCTGCTGCTGAACAAGGGCACCGATAACTCCTTCACGATCCCCGGCACCGAGGCTCAAGAGGGCCTCGAGCTGCTGAACCGCACGTTCCCTCAGGCCAGCGGCACGAGCGCGCAGCTGGTGATCGTGGCACCGGACGGCCAGAGCGTGCGCGAGCAGCCGTTCTCGGATGCCATCGCCGGCGCCGTGAGCGACTTCGGCGACCTGAGCGATGACGTGCTGGCGGTCACCGATCCGTTCGACGAGATGGTCTCGGGTCTCGTGTCGGAGGACGAGCGGGCCGCCATCGTGCGGGTGCAGTTCGACGGCGAGGCGACGGCGGTCAGCGCCGAGACGAAGGACTCGCTGACGGCGGTGTCGGACGGCCTGCGCGACGAGCTTCCCGACGGAACGCAGATCGCCCTCGGCGGCGACCTGTTCTCGGCCTCGATCCCCGCCCTGTCGATCGTCGAGGTCGTCGGCGTCCTGATCGCGCTGTTCGTGCTCATCGTCACGTTCCGCTCGTTCGCGGTGTCGTGGTTCCCCCTCGTCAGCGCCCTCATCGGGGTCGCCCTCGCGACGGCCCTGATCTTCGTCGCGACCCAGTTCACCTCGGTGTCGGCGACGACGCCGCTGCTGTCGGTCATGCTGGGCCTGGCCGTCGGCATCGACTACTCGCTCTTCATCGCGGCCCGGCACCAAGACCAGGTGCGCGCGGGGATGGACCCCGAGGAATCCGCCGCCCGCTCGACCGGCACGGCCGGGTCGTCGGTCGCGTTCGCCGGCATCACGGTACTCATCGCGCTCATCGGCCTCGGCTTCGCCGGCATTCCGTTCCTCACGACCATGGGCATCGCCGCCGCGGTCGCGGTCGCGATCGCCGTGGTGGTCGCCGTCACGCTCACCCCCGCCCTCCTCGGCTTCGTCGGCGCGCGCGTCGCGGGCTGGCGCCGCCGTCCCGGGCGCGCACGCCGCGCCGCTGCCCGGCCCCGCCGGTCGTTCTCGGAACGCTGGGTGCGCGGGGTCACGCGGCATCCGCTCGTCACGACGATCGCCGTCGTCGCCGGCCTCGGCGTCGTCGCGATCCCCGCGGCCAGCCTGACCCTCGCTCTGCCCAACGCGGGCGTGCAGCCGCCCTCGAGCGAAGCGCGTCAGGCGTACGACCTCACCGCGGAGCACTTCGGCGCCGGTGCCAACGGGCCGCTCATCATGACCGGGACGATCGTCACCTCGACCGACCCGCTGACCCTCATGCAGGACATCGGCGACGACATCGCGCAGATCCCCGGCGTCAAGGAGGTCGCGCTCGCGACGCCCAACGAGACCGCCGACACTGGACTCGTGCAGATCGTGCCCGAGACGGCGCCGGACTCCCCCGAGACCGCCGACCTCGTGCGCGAACTGCGCGCCCAGCACGACCGCCTGCTCGACGAGTACGGCGTCGATCTCAAGGTCACCGGCTTCACGGCCGTCGGCATCGACATCTCCGACCGCCTCGGCGAAGCGCTCCTTCCCTTCGGCGTGTTCGTCGTCGGGCTCTCGCTCATCCTCCTGACGATCGTCTTCCGCTCCATCTGGGTGCCGATCAAGGCGGCCCTGGGCTACCTCCTGTCGGTGCTGGCGGCCTTCGGCGCCGTCGCGGCGGTCTTCGAGTGGGGCTGGTTCGCCGACCTGCTGCACGTCACCCGCGAGGGACCGGTGATCAGCTTCATGCCGATCATCCTCATGGGCGTGCTGTTCGGGCTCGCGATGGACTACGAGGTCTTCCTCGTCTCGCGGATGCGTGAGGACTACGTCCACGGGCGTCGAGCCCGCGGCGGCCGCGCCGATCGCCTCACCGCCGTCGGCGCGGTGCGCTCGGGCTTCACCTCGTCGGCTCGCGTCGTCACCGCCGCCGCCGTGATCATGTTCGCCGTCTTCGCGGCGTTCGTCCCCGAGGGCGACTCGTCGATCAAGCCGATCGCGCTCGGGCTGGCCGTCGGCATCGCCGTCGACGCGTTCCTCATCCGGATGACGCTGGTGCCGGCCGTCATGGCCCTGCTCGGCGAGAAGGCGTGGTGGATGCCGCGCTGGCTCGACCGCATCCTCCCTCACTTCGACATCGAGGGCGAGGCGGTCGAGCGCGAGCTGTCGCTGCGCGACTGGCCGGAGCGCAACACCTCGGCCGCGCTCGTCGGCGAGGACGTCACCCTCTACGCCGACCACGACGCGACGGCATCGATCCTCTCGGCGGCGACCTTCCGTGTCGAGCCCGGCGAGTCGCTCGTGGCAACCCACGTCGACCCCCGCGTCGGCCGGGCCTTCGCGCACGCGGTGTCGGGGCGGCTGCGGATCGACGACGGCCGACTCCGCGTCGGCGGTCACCTGCTGCCCGAACGAGCCGCCTGGGTGCGCGCCCACGTCGGCCTGGCTCTGCTCGACGGGGCGGCCGACCCGATCGGCGAGCTGCGTGCAGCCGTCGCGGGCGGCACAGCGATCCTCGTCGTCGAGGGCCTCGACGCTCTGACCGGCAGCGACCGCGACCAAGCCGCCGCGGTGCTGCGCGATGCGGCATCCGAGCTCGACGAGCGCCACGCCGGCGCCGGGGCGCTCACCGTGGTCGCCGTCGCCCGGCGTGAGCACGCCGTGCTCGACATCCTCGCCGATGCTCGCCGCGCGGCGCCGCATTCCCTCCCCCTGACCGGACGGGCGCCCTCCGCCCCCGAGCCCGATCCGTCGCACCCGACCCCCGAGGTGATCCCGTCATGACTCTCCCCCTCGAGCGCGCACGGACGCGCAAGCCGATCACGTGGCTCACGATCCTCGGCGTCATCCTGCTTCCGGTGCTCGTCGGCGGCGTCCTCGTCGCCGCGCTGTACAACCCGGTCGAGCGGCTCGACAACATGAGCGCCGCGATCGTGAACAACGACGAGCCGGTCGAGGTCAACGGGCAGCTCGCACCCCTGGGCCGACAGCTCACCGCGGGTCTGGTCGAAGGCTCCGACGACGTGCCGAGCAACCTCACCTGGGTGATCTCGAACGACGACGACGCGACCGCGGGCCTCGCAGACGGCACCTACGACGCGATCGTGACGATCCCGAGCGGCTTCTCCGCGGCGGCGACCTCGACCGCCCCCGGCGGAACGCCCGAGAAGGCGACGATCCGCGTCGAGACGGCTCCCGACAGCCTCGTCGTCGACGACGCCATCACCGCGCAGATCACGCAGGCGGCGACCTCGATGATGGGCTCGCAGCTGTCGACGGTGTACCTCGAGAACGTCTTCCTCGGGTTCACGACCCTCGGCGATCAGCTCGGCGACGCCGCGACCGGTGCCGGGGAGCTCGCCGACGGCTCGGCTCAGCTCGCCGACGGCGTCGCGCAGCTGGACGACGGCGCCCAGGCAGCCGCCGACGGTGCGGCGCAGCTGCCCGCGGGAGCCGGCGCGCTCAGCTCCGGCGCCGCCGACCTCGCGGACGGCGCGGGACAGCTCGCGACCGGCCTCGGCGCCCTCGGCAGCGGCGCGCGCGACGCGGCGACCGGAGCGCAGCAGCTCGCGGCGGGCGTGCGCGACGGCGCTGCGCAGATCGAGCGCGACGGGCTCGTTCCCGCCGAGCTGACCCGGCTGGCGCAGGGCGCCGCGAAGTCATCCGCCGACGCGGCGCGACAGACGGGGGCAGCCGCCCAGACGATCGGGCAGCTCGCGGCGACCTGCATCGAGAGCGGCGCGAGCCCGGCGTTCTGCACGAGCCTGGGCACTGCCGCGGCGGACCTCGGCACCGCCGCGACCTCCGCGGTCACGGCCGCAACCGGCGCGGGGTACACCTCCGGCGGGCTCGACCAGTTCGCGGCACAGGCGCCGCAGGAGATCGCCGGCCAGCTGCGGACGATCGCTGACAACGCCGAGGCGCTCGCGGGCGGCGTGAGCCAGGTCGCGGACGGCGCGGGTCAGTCGGCGGCGGGAGCCGCTGCGCTCGCGGACGGCGCGACGCAGCTCGCCGACGGCGCCGGACAGCTCGCGACCGGCACGCAGTCGCTCGCCACCGGCATCCGGGAACTGGCGGACGGCACCGGCGAGCTGCGCACCGGCACCGCCGACCTCGCCGGCGGCTCGCGCTCGCTCGCGGACGGCCTGGGTACCGCGGTCGAGCAGATCCCCTCGTACACCGACCAGCAGGCCACCGACCTGGCGAGCGTCGTCGCGGCGCCCGTCGAGGCCGAGGGACTCGGCTCCGAGCTCTTCGGCGCATCGGCCATCCCGCTGCTGACGGGTCTGGCCCTGTGGCTCGGCGCCATCGCATCGTTCATCGCCCTGCAGGCGGTGCCCCGCGCCGCGCTGACCTCGCGGCGTCCCTCGTTCGTGCTGGCGCTGCGCGCCTTCGCCCCGGCCGCCGTCGTCGGCCTCGTGCAGGGCGTCCTCGTCGCCGTGGTCGTGCAGCTCGCGGCCTCGTACGACCCGTGGACGTGGGCCGCCTTCGCAGGGCTCTCCGCCCTCGCGGGCGTCGCCTTCGCGGCGATCAACCAGGCGCTCGTGGCCGTCCTCGGCGGCGCGGGCCGGTGGGTGGCGGCGGGCGGCGCCGTGCTCGCGGTGGCGACCGGAGTCGTGTCGACGGTTCCCGGTGTGCTGTCCGAGATCGCGGGCCTGCTGCCGACGGCATCCGCCTATCAGGGACTGCTCGCCGTGCTGACCTCGACCGACGGCGCGGCTGCCGCGGTCGGAGGCCTGATCGTGTGGCTCGTGCTGTCGCTGATCGTCACGGTGCTCGTCACCGCGCGCGCCCGCACCACCTCGGTGCGCGCCCTCCTGCGCCGCCCCGCCACCGCCTGAGTCCCCTCCGTTCCGCCCCCGCCTTCTCATGGAGGCGGGGGCGGAGCTGTATCCGGGCGCGGCGCGGGTCGTGCTTGGCGTGGAGCGTTCGGTTGGCGGCCAGCGCCCCTTCGCGCGAGAGGAAGGGGCCGATGCTGCCAGGTGAAGCCGAGGCCGCGGGTGCGGCGGGCTTGAGTTGGCAGGTGACGCCCCTTCACGCGAGAGGACGGGCCGATGCTGCCAGGCGAAGCCGAGGCCGCGGATGCGGCGGGCCTGAGTTGGCAGGTGACGTTCATTCACGCGAGAGGAAGGCCTGAGTTGGCAGGTCACGCCCCTTCACGCGAGAGGACGGGCCGATGCTGCCAAGCCAAGCCAGGCCGCTCATACGGAGGGCCCGAGTTGGCAGGTCGCGCCCATTCGCGCGAGAAGACGGGGCGGATGCTGCCAGGCGAAGCGGGGGCCGCGCGTGCAGCAGCCTCGAGTTGGCAGTTGCCACCGCTTCGCGCGAAGGAGATGGGCGGACGCTGCCAGGTGAACGCAGCCTCGCGCGTGCGGTGCGCCTCGGTTGGCAGATCCCGCCTCCTCGAGCGAGGGAAGGGGCAACAGCTGCCAGTCGAACTCTGCCTCGCGCGAGGTCGCGGGCTAGTTTGCAGATCCCGCAGCTTCGCGCGAGGGGAAAGGGCGGACGCTGCCAGGTCGGCCGTACACCGTCGGCGCGCGAGCCGGATCACGGCGGGCCTCAGTTGGGAGTTGGCGCCGCTTCACGCGAGGGAAAGGGGCGCGCGGGGCCAGGCGAAGCCGGGCCGCGGACGCGACGGGCTTCAGATGGCAGGTGACGCCGCTTCGCGCGAGGAGAAAGGGCAATAGCTGCCAGGTGAACTCGGCCTTGCGCGGCGCCGCGGGCTTCAATCGGCAGGTGACGCCGCTTCGCGCAAGAAGACGGGGCGGATGCTGCCAGGTGAACGCGGCCTCGCGCACTCCAGCGCGCCTCAGATGGCAGATCCCGCCGCTTCGCGCGAGGTCAAGGGGCAACAGCTGCCAAGCAGACCAAGCCCCTGCCGCCCAAGCCCCTGCGGCCCGAGCCCCCGGGCCCCGGCCCGCGCCTCAGCTCAGGCCGCTGTAGGCGTGCAGGCCCTTGAAGAACTGGTTGACGATGATGAAGTTGAACAGCACTGCCGAGAAACCGACGATCGACAGCCACGCACTGCGGTTGCCGCGCCAGCCGCGGGTCGCGCGCGCGTGGATGTATCCGGCGTACAGGACCCAGATGACGAACGTCCAGACTTCCTTCGTGTCGAAGCCCCAGTAGCGACCCCATGCGTCGTTGGCCCAGATCGCGCCGGCGATGAGGGTGAAGGTCCAGAAGATGAAGCCGATGATCGCGAAGCGGTACGCGAGCGACTCGAGCGCGTCGGCGCTCGGCAGCGTCCGCAGGAACCGCGCCCCCTCACCGCGACGCGAAGCGGATGCCGCCTCACCGGCCTCGGCGCCCACGCGGGCGATCGCCCGCGCCTCGCGCCGCGCCTGCATCAGCTGCACGACCGACAGGGCGAAGGCGAGCGCGAGGAAGGCCGACGCGAGCGAGGCGACGAACACGTGGATGACGAGCCACACCGACTTCAGCGGGTCGGCCAGAGGCACCACGACGACGTAGAAGCTCGTCGCAGCTCCGCCCAGCAGCACCACGACCAGGCCGGTGATGAACGTCCCGAGGAAGCGCAGGTCGTAGCGGAACAGCACGACGAGGTAGACGGCGACGACGAGCACGGTTCCCGTCATGGCGAACTCGTACATGTTCGACCACGGCACGCGCTCCGCGGCGATCCCGCGCAGCACGGTGGCCGCGACGTGCAGCAGGAAGCCGAGCCAGGTCAGGGTCGTGCCGATGCGGGCCCAGAGCAGCCGCGGGCGCTCGGCCGGACGCGCGTTGAGCGCGAGCTCGGCCTCCGCCTCGGCGGCGCGGATCTCGCGGATCGTCGGCGCTCCCGCACCCACGAGGGCGGGGGCGGCGACGGTCGCCGGCGCGGCGTCCTTCGCCTTCAGCGCGAGGTCGGACCGGCGCGCCAGGTCGACGGCGTACGCGATGAAGGCCAGGGCGTAGACGGCCACGGCCGTCCACACGAGCAGGACCGAAACGGCATCCAGCGACAGGTCTTCGGGCATGGTCCTCAGTCTACGTCGGGCGCTTGCGCGCGGGCGGGGCGGGGGCGGCGGGGGCGCTCGGGCTCGGGCGGCAGCGCGACCTCGTCGCGGTCCAGGGCGGCGAGGTGCCCGCGCGACAGGTCGGCGACCGCCTGCGCGATGGCGGGGTCCTCGCCGCGCGCGAGGCCGGCGTACTCGACGCGGAGCGCACCGTCGGTCGGAGTGGCCTTGACCCACAGCCGTCGCCGCGGCACGAACAGTCCCGCGAGCAGGCCGAGCGTCGCGAGGATCGCGAACACGAGCACGAACGGCGCGCCGACGTCGCGGTGGATCGACAGCGAGACGTAGCGCTTGACGGCCTCTTCGGCTCCGGCGGCCCGCCCGTCCTCGAACGTCACGGTCCCCAGGCCGTTCGGCAGATCGACCGTCTGGCCCGGCTCGAGCTCGAGCGACGACAGGCCCGAATCGCCGCCGGCGATCTGCTCCATGCCGGTCGGGTCGAGGGTGTACACCGAGCGCGGGGTGCCGTCGTCGATGCCGAGGTCGCCCTGGTAGACCCAGAAGGTCATGAGGGGGTTGGTCAGGTCGCCGTACGCCGAGCCGATCGCGCCCGAGGCGAGCGTCGCGGCGGTCGGGTAGAAGAAGCCGACCAGGCCCAGCTGCTCCGGCATCCCGTCGGCGACCTTCACGACACCCTGCGAGGTCATGTTGTTGTCCTGGGGCAGGAACGGCACGTCTTCGCTGAAGACGACGTCGCCGTCGGCGTTGCGGACCGTGATGGTCGGCGCGTACCCGTTGCCCATGAGGTAGATGCGGTCGCCCTCGATCTCGTACGGGTGGTTGACCCGCACCTCGCCGTCGCGCGGCTGCTGACCCGGCTCGGCGACGGTCAGGTGCGCCCGGAAGTCGCCCGCCATGCCATGACCGGGCTCGCCCGTGAACTCGCCGTACGAGACGTCGAACCGGTCGAGGGTCAGCGAGTACGGCGGCATCTGGTCGGTGTCGACGAAGCGCCCCGGGTTGAACGAGGTGTAGCCGAGCCCGAGCGAGTTGACGAACGTGTCGCCCTCGACGATGACGGTCTGTCCGGTGTAGGTCATGCCGCCGCCGATGCCGACCGACAGCAGCACGCCCACGAGCGCACCGTGAAAGACGAGGTTGCCGGTCTCGCGCAGGTACCCGCGCTCGGCCGAGACGGATGCCGCTCCCCCGGCGTCGTAGCGCTCGACGCGGTACCCCGACTTGCGCAACTGGCGCTGCGCCTCGTCGATGACCGCAGAGGCGGCGGCCGCGGCATCCTCGTCGTCGTTCAGACGCACCCCGACACTGCGGTGGTCGGCCAGGCGCGACAGCCGCGCCGGCGTGCGCGGCGGGCGGGACTTCAGGGCCTGCCAGTGGTGCTTCGTGCGCGGGATGACGCAGCCGATGAGCGAGACGAACAGCAGGATGTAGATCGCCGAGAACCACACCGACGTGTACACGTCGAACATCTGCAGCGCGTCGAGGATCGGGTACAGGTCGGGGTTGTCGGCCCGCCACTGCGTCACGCCGTTGGGGTCGGCGCCGCGCTGCGGCACGATCGACCCGGGGATCGCCGCGATCGCGAGCAGGAGCAGCAGCACGAGCGCCGTGCGCATGCTCGTGAGCTGTCGCCAGCCCCATCGCAGCCAGCCGACGACGCCGAGCTGCGGCTGCACGATCGCGCGGTCGCCGTCGTCGCCCCGGTCGTCAGAGGCGTCCGAGTGATCGCCCGGTCGCAGCGGCGCCGACGGGTCGGCCTGGTCAGAGGAAGGTCGGGACACCGGCCACCACTCCTTGGAAGACGGACATGATGGCGGTCCACACACCCGTGACCATCAGCACGCCGAGGACGACGAGCAGCGCGCCTCCGGCGATGTTGACGATGCGGATGTGCCGACGGACGAACGCCACCGAGCGGGTCGCCCAGCTCGCACCCAGCGCGAGCAGGACGAAGGGGATGCCGAGCCCCAGCGAGTACGCCACGGCGAGCACGCCCGCGCGCGCCGGGTCTGCTTGGCTCAGGGCGATGGAGAGGATCGCGGCGAGGGTCGGGCCGATGCACGGCGCCCAGCCGATGCCCATCGCGATCCCGAGCAGCGGCGCGCCGGCGATCCCGAGGTTCTGACGCAGCTGGGGCCGGTAGATGCGCTGGGCGAAGCCGAACAGGCCGACGAACACGAGACCGAGCACGATGACCACGGCGCCCAGGACGCGTGTGATGACGTCCTGGTACTCGAAGAAGACGCGCCCGATCGTGCCGGCGAAGACGCCCATGGCGAGGAAGACGACGGTGAAGCCCGCGATGAACAGGCCGACGCCCAGCAGCAGCCGTCCGCGACCGGGCCCCGCCGGAGCCGGCGCCGGAGCGTCGACAGCGACGCGCGCCGAGCCGTCGGAGCCGGATGCCGCCTGCGCGACCGACTGCTCACCCTCGCGCCTGCCGGCGGCCACGGCCGGCTCGCGCGGCGTGACCGCGCTGCCGAGGAAGCCGAGGTAGCCGGGCACGAGGGGCAGCACACAGGGCGAGAGGAACGACACCAGGCCCGCGAGCACCGCGATGGGCACCGCGAGCCACAGCGCTCCCCCGAAGACGATCTCGCCCGGGTTCACGACACCCCCGCGGACGCGGCGTCCTCGACGAGCGTGCGCAGGATGCCGGCGTCGCGCAGCTGTCCGACGATGCGGGCCGACACGCGCCCCTCCGTGTCGAGCACGAGCGTCGTCGGCGCGGCCTGCACCGATGCGGATGCCGCGAGCGCGAGCTTGAGGTCGCCGTCGCCCTGCATGAGCAGCGACGGGTAGCTGATGCCGTAGGTCTGCTCGAACGAGCCGGCCTGCTCGGGACCGTCGTAGATGTTGATGCCGAGGAAGTCCGCGCCGACCGCCTGGGTGTCGGTGTAGACCTGCTCGAGCAGGGGTGCCTCGGCGCGGCACGGGCCGCACTGGGCGTACCAGAAGTTCAGCACGAGCACCCGGCCGGCGTAGTCGGCGCTCGAGATCGTCGAGCCGTCCACGGCGGTGCCGGAGAACTCGAGCGGCTCGCCCCGGTCGGCCGCGGGGATCTCGGTGACGGTGCCGTCGCCGGAGATGAAGCCCTTGTTGTCGCCCTCGCGGTACTGGCCCGCGAGGTCGTCGTTCGGGCTCGTGCACGCGGCGAGACCCGCGGCGAGCCCGAGGGCGAGGACGGCGGCCATGACGCGGCGCTTCATCAGACGGCTCCTACATCGACGGCGCCCGCGGTCGATGCGGGCTCGGCGTACGCGACCTCGCGCCAGGCGTCGCCTTCGAGCTCGAAGCTCGTCACGCTCGACAGCGCGCACCGGCGACGCCGCGGGTCGTGTCGCAGCGGCTCGCCCGCGACGGCGAGGTGCGTGATCCAGATCGGCAGCTGGTGCGACACGATCACCGCGTCGCCCGAGCCGGTCGCGTGCCAGAGGTCGCGCATCGCGGCATCCATGCGCGCCACGATGTCGAGGTACGGCTCTCCCCAGCTCGGGGTCGCCGGCGTGCGCAGGTGCCGCCAGTTGAAGGGGTTGACGAGGGCGTGCTTCATGCGCCGCCCCTCGAAGACGTTGTGCGGCTCGATCACACGCTCGTCGAGCACGGGCTCGAGCCCGAACACCTCGGTGAACGGCTCGGACGACTCGCGCGTGCGCTGCAGCGGAGAGGAGACCAGACCGGTGACGGGCCGGTCGAGCGAACGCACGTGCTCCGCCGCTGCGCGGGTCATGCGGCGTCCGTCTTCGCTCAGCCCGAAGCCGGGAAGCCGGCCGTAGAGCACGCGTCCGGGGTTGTGGACCTCCCCATGGCGCACGAGATGGAGGCGGACTGCAGGCACGGTCTCCAGTCTACGGCGCCCGCCCCTATGCGGACCCTGAGCGCTCCGCTCCGCCGTCGCGGCGCTCGCGCAGCAGCGCCCGCACGCGCACGAAGACGAACCACGCGACCGCGATCACGATGACGACGATCACGACCATCTGGAAGATCTCGGCGTACTGCTCGACGATGTGCCAGTTCTCCCCCAGCAGGAAGCCGGCCATGACGAAGATCGAGTTCCAGATGAGACTGCCCGCCGTCGTCAGCAGGCCGAACTTCCACCAGTGCATGCGCGAGACGCCCGCGGGGATCGAGATGAGGCTGCGGAAGAGGGGCACCATGCGTCCGAAGAAGACCGCGATCGAGCCGTGCTTCTCGAACCAGTGGACCGAACGGACGACGTCGTCGCCCTTGACCAGCGGCATCCGGTCGGCGATGCGGCGCAGCCGCTCCGCGCCGAGCCAGCGCCCGAGGAAGTACAGGATGTAGGCGCCGAACACCGAGCCGAACGTCGTCCACAGGATCGCCTCGGCCAGGGTGAACGAGCCCCGCGAAGCCGCGAGACCCGCCATCGGCAGCACGACCTCGCTCGGGATCGGGGGGAAGAGGTTGTCCATGCCCACCGCGATCGCCGCGCCGGCGGGACCGATGGTGTCCATCAGCGACACCGTCCAGTCGGCGAGGGTCGTCAGCCACGAGCCGCCCTGCTCGGACGCGGCCAGGATCAAGTCGGTCATCGGTGCCCTCGCGCTCGGTGAACGGTCGCCCGGCCGGGCCCCGCCGACAGCCTAGGGCCGGGACGTCGGAGATGGCTGGACGCGTAGACTCTCCCCTCGTGAGTGAACGCGTTCTCGTCCAGCAGCTGCAGGCCCGCCCCGACGGCCCCGTGTCGGTCTCCGGATGGGTCGAGACCGTCCGCGATCAGAAGAAGGTGCAGTTCGTCATCCTGCGCGATGAGACGGGTGCGGTGCAGCTGGTGAACCCGGCCACCCGTCCCGCCGAGGACGGCAGCGAGCAGGATGCCGCCGCGCTGGCCCTCACCGACCTCATCTCGAACCTGTCGACGGGCACCTTCCTCACCGCCACCGGCCAGCTCAAGCACGACGAGCGCGTCAAGCTCGGCGGCGTCGAGATCAAGATCGGCGACCTCGACATCGCCGCGGCCGCTCTGCCCGAGACGCCGATCGCCGCCGACTCCGGCCTCGACAAGCGCATGGACTGGCGCTTCCTCGACCTGCGTCAGCGCCGCAACAACCTCATCTTCCGCGTGCAGACGACGCTCGAGCACGCGATGCGCACCTACTGGATCGAGCGCGACTACATCGAGATCCACTCGCCGAAGCTCATGGCCTCGGCATCCGAGTCCGCCGCCGAGCTGTTCGAGGTGCCCTACTTCGAGGACAAGACGGCCTACCTCGCGCAGAGCCCGCAGTTCTTCAAGCAGATGGCCCAGTCGGCCGGCTTCGGCAAGATCTTCGAGATCGGAGACGTCTTCCGCGCCGACCCGTCGTTCACCTCGCGCCACGCGACCGAGTTCACCTCGATCGACGCCGAGATCTCGTGGATCGACTCGCACGAGGACGTCGCGGCCATGCAGGAGGAGCTGCTGCAGTTCGCCTTCCAGGCCGTCAAGGACAAGCACGGCGCCGAGATCGCCGAGCTGTTCGGCGTCGAGGTCGAGGTGCCGTCGGTCCCGTTCCCCCGCATCCCGCTGGCGGAGGCCCGCGAGATCGTCGCGGCCCGCGGATACGACATCCCCCGCACCGACGGCGACCTCGACCCCGAGGGCGAGCGCCAGATCTCCGCGCACGTGCGCGAGCAGCACGGCCATCAGTTCGTGTTCATCACCGACTACCACCCCGAGATCCGCGCGTTCTACCACATGCGCGATGAAGAGACCGGGCTGACGAAGTCGTACGACCTGCTCTTCAACGGCGTCGAGATCACGACGGGCGCGCAGCGCGAGCACCGCGTCGACGTCCTCATCGAGCAGGCCAAGGAGAAGGGCCTCGAGCCCGAGCACCTCGACTTCTACCTCGACTTCTTCCGTTACGGCGCCCCGCCGCACGGCGGGTTCGGCATGGGCCTGGCCCGCGTGCTGATGCTGCTGCTCGGCGAATCGTCCATCCGCGAGGTCACCTACCTCTTCCGCGGTCCCACGCGCCTGGCCCCGTAACACACGACCCCGCGCACCCGGCAACCGTTCAGGCACCGCCGGTCGGCGCCCGTATCGTGGCTTCTCCGCCGACGAGAGGAGCAACACGTATGTGGGACGGCTGGATGGAGTTCGGCATCGCCGTGCTGGTGGGCCTGACCGGCGCCGCCGTGATCGCGGTGGTCGCGGCCATCGCGCTGCGGATCGCCGGACGACGGCATCGGTGGCCCGAGGTCCTCAGCCGCCGCTCGCGCACGCCGTTCCGCGTCCTGCTGCTCGCGATCGTGCTCTGGGCGGCGGTGTCCGCCGCGTACCCGGACGAGCAGTGGCGTGCCATCATCGGGCAGCTGCTGACGATCCTGATCATCGGCGCGAGCACGTGGCTGCTCGCGTCGCTGGTCATCGTCGTCACCGATGTCGCGCTCGGGCGGTACCGCATCGACGTCCCCGACAACCGCGTCGCCCGCCGCATCCGCACGCAGATGCTGATCGTGCGCCGTCTGGCGGTCGCGATCATCATCGTGATCGGCATCGGAGCGGTGCTGCTGACCTTCGATTCGGTCCGCGCCGTGGGAGCCAGCGTCCTCGCCTCGGCCGGTATCGCCTCGGTGGTCGCGGGCCTGGCCGCCCAGTCGGTGCTGGGCAACGTCTTCGCCGGCCTGCAGATCGTCTTCAGCGATGCCCTCCGCGTCGACGACGTCGTGGTCGCCGACGGCGAGTGGGGCCGAGTCGGTGAGATCACCCTGAGCTACGTCGTGCTCGACCTCTGGGACGACCGCCGCCTCGTGCTGCCGTGCACCTACTTCACCACGACGCCGTTCGAGAACTGGACGCGGCGCGGTTCGGAGCTGCTCGGCGCCGTCGAGATGGACCTCGACTGGAACGTCTCGCCCACCGCCATGCGCGCGCACCTGCGGGGCGTCCTCGAACAGACGGAGTTGTGGGACCGGCGCACGTCGGTGCTGCAGGTGACCGACGCGGTCGCGGGCTACGTGCGGGTGCGCATACTCGTCACTGCGAAGGACGCGCCGACGCTGTTCGACCTGCGCTGCCTGGTGCGCGAGGCGATGGTCACGTGGGTGCAGCGGACGATGCCGCAGGCGGTCCCGGTGCAGCGCGTCATGATGACGGATGCCACGGCCTCCGGTTCGGGCGCCGACCACCGCATCACGCACGACCCGACCCCCACGAACGACGGCTTGTTCACCGGGAGTGCGGAAGCCGAGCGCCGCGCGAGCACCTTCACCAATGCCATCCCGGTCGTGACCGTCGGCGAGCCGCCCGAGCGTCGCGACTGAGACGGATCAGACCTCGAAGTCGACGGAGATGCGGCTCGCCACGACGCTGCGCACGTAGCCGACGACCTCCTGGTGGGCCGGGTGCACCTGGTACGCCTCGAGCCCCGCAAGGTCGTCGAAGTCGGCGACCAGTGCGACATCGCCGTTGACGTCGGCGTACGCCATGTTCGGCCCGATGCTCAGCGAGCGGATCGACGGCACGACGCCGACGAGGGCCTGAATGCGACGAGCGACCTCTGCGGCGTGCTCTGCGCGGGTCTCGGCGTCTTCGGCGGCGAGCTTCCAGGCGACGACGTGGCGGATGGTCATGCGGGCTCCTCGGTGCGAGCGGGCGCCGCAGGTGCGGCATCCGTGGTGACGGAATCGGCCAGCGCCGAGCGCAGCCGATCGGCGGACACACGCCAGTGGGCGTGCAGGCGGTCGTCGATCAGGACGACGGGGATCTTCTCCCACCACTGCTCATAGAGGGCGGCATCGTCGAGGATCGACAGCTCGCGCACCTCGACCTCGCCGTCTGGGCGCTCGGCGACGACGGCGTCGACGATCTCACGCGCAACGTCGCAGAGGTGGCAGTCGGGCTTCGAGACGATCGTCAGGGTCGTCATCGAGGTGCTCAGCGCTCGAGCTCGAAGCCGCGCCCGGCCCACTCGCCGGTGCCGCCTTCGACGTTCGTCGCGTCGTAGCCGCGAGCTTCGAGCGCCGTGACGACCTGAGCCGATCGACCGCCGGCCTGGCAGATGACGTCGAACGCGCCGTCGGGAAGCTCACCCAGGCGCTCCCCCAGCTGCGACATGGGGATGCTGATCGCGCCGGGCACCCGGCCCGCGGCGAACTCGTGGTCCTCGCGCACGTCGATGAGGGGCACGTCGCGGCCGGCGCGCAGGTCGTCGATGGTGATGGATTTCATGCTGATTCCTCCGCGTCCAGCCTAGGACGGCGCAAAGCACGAAGCGCCCCTCGGCCGGAGCCGAACGGGGCGCTCAGTGACGTCGCCGCGACTTACTTCTTGTTACGGCGCTGGTGGCGAGTCTTGCGAAGCAGCTTGCGGTGCTTCTTCTTCGCCATGCGCTTGCGGCGCTTCTTGATGACAGAACCCACGGAAAACCTCACTATGTCAGGGTCTGGACGCATCTCGTGTGCGCCCGGGAACAGGCATCTCGCGAAAAATGCCTCGGATCAGTCTAGCCGACGTCGGAGATCGGCCGTTGCACGGCGTCGCGCACGGCGGATTCGGGGACGCGATAGCTGCGTCCGAACCGGACGGCGGGCAGTTCACCCGCGTGCACGAGACGATAGACCGTCATCTTCGACACCCGCATGATCTCGGCCACCTCCGCGACAGTCAGAAAGCGCACATCGGGCAGCTCGGCCATCGTCATCCTTTCCCCGGTGCGAACACTCTAGGGGTCGGCTGTGACGGCTGTAAACCGGCGTGACCGGTGTTGCCTCGCCGATGCTCGACCCGCGTCAGCGCGCGGGTCGCTTGCCGAACACGCTGGTGACGGCGTGCTTCGCGGATGCCGCGGCGCGCCCCACCAGTTCGGCCGCAGCGACCGCCGGCTCGGGCAGCGCCACGGGCGGGTCCGCATCGTAGGGCTCGGCCGTGAGGAACGGCACGAGCCAGTCGTCGACGACGTCGAGCGGCTCGGGCGACAGGCTGTAGTAGCGGTGCTGCCCCTCTTCGCGCACGGTGACGAGCCCGGCTTCGCGCAGGACCTTCAGGTGCTTCGAGATCGTCGGCTGGCTCACTCCCAGCTCGTTGACGATCTGCGAGACGCTCGTCCCCGAGACGCGGGGGTCCGAGTCGCGATCGAGGAGGAGACGCAGGATGTCCCGACGGGTACCGTCGGCGATCACGTCGAAGATGTCCGCCATGCCTTCAGGTTAGTCGGCGCGCACGCCCGAGTACCATGACATCGGCACCGAGCTACGGCGGCGCCCGGAGCAAGCGCTGATCGTGGGGAGGACACGCATGGCGGAGCAGTCCGTCGGCGCGATCGTCCTGCGCCGCGTCAGAGGGTTCGGCCGTGAGGCGTGGGATGCCGGCCGCGATCTGGCCACGGCGTCGCCCTCGCGGTTCGCGGTCCTGATCTTCTCGACGCTGATCCTCGTCTTCACGACGCTGTTCTCGTTGCCCGCGGCATCCGCGGACGGCGTGGCGACCCCGTTCGCCGACGCCCTCTTCACCGCGGTGTCGACGATCTGCGTCGCCGGTCTCGCGACCGTCGACATGGCGACGCACTGGTCGCCGTTCGGCCACGTGCTCATCTACATCGGCGTCAACGTCGGGGCCATGGGCGTTCTGACGCTCGCGTCGATCCTCGGCCTGGTCATCTCCAAGCGCCTGGGCCTGCGGGCCAAGCTCATCGCCGCGGGCGACACCAACCCGCTGCGCGCGCACGGCGGGCCCGTTGCCGAAGGCCAGGCCGTGCGGCTGGGCGAGGTGGGCTCGCTGCTGCGCACCGTCGCCCTCTCGACCCTCGTCATCGAAGCGGGTCTGGCGATCCTGCTCTACCCCTCGCTGCTCATCGGCGGCGTCGACCCGCTGACGGCCCTGTGGGAAGCGCCGTACTACGCGGCGATGGCCTTCACGAACACCGGCTTCTCCCCCAACGCCGAGGGCCTGCTGCCGTTCGCGCAGGACTACGTCATGCTGACGGTCCTCATGGCGGGGGTCTTCCTCGGCTCCATCGGCTTCCCGGTCATCTTCACGCTGTGGCGGCACCACTTCCACGTCCGCGCGTGGTCGCTGCACGCAAAGCTGACGATCATCACGACGATCGTCCTCTTCTTCGTCGGCGCGGGTGTCTTCCTGCTGCTCGAGTACGACAACCCGGCGACGTTCGGGTCGATGGAGGCCTGGGACACGACCTTCCAAGCCTTCTTCCTCTCGGCCATGACGCGATCGGGCGGGTTCTCGGTCATCGACATCGGCGAGATGCACGGGTCGTCGCTCATCGTCGGCTCGATGCTCATGTTCGTCGGCGGCGGGTCGGCCTCGACGGCCGGTGGCATCAAGGTCACCACGCTCGCGGTGCTCGCGCTGGCGGTGTGGTCCGAGGCCAAGGGCCGCCCGTCGGTGCAGGCCTTCGGCCGCCGCATCCCCAGCGACGTGCAGCGCGTCGCTCTGTCGGTCGTCGCCTGGAGCGCGACGATCGTGGCGCTGGGAACCGTCACGATCGCGCAGATCACCAAGGCCCCGGTCGACCAGGTGCTCTTCGACGTCATCTCCGGGTTCGCGACGGTCGGATTGTCGACGGGACTCACCGCCGAGCTGCCCGACCCTGCCGTCTACGTCATGGCTCTCGTGATGTTCATGGGGCGCGTTGGTACAGTGACTCTCGCTGCGGCGGTGGCTGCGACATCCCGTTCCCAGCTTTACTCCCTCCCCGTCGAAAGGCCGATCGTTGGTTGAGCAGATCCGAAGCGACGCGCCCGTCCTGGTCATCGGGCTGGGGCGCTTCGGCGCCGCCTGCGCCGGCGAGCTCGACCGTCTCGACCGCGAGGTGCTGGCCATCGACGACAGCCTCGACCTGGTGCAGAAGTGGTCGGAGCGCGTCACGCACGCCGTGCAGGCCGATGCCCGCAACCTCGACGCCCTGAAGCAGATCGGCGCGCAGGACTTCCAGGTGGCGGTCGTCGCGGTCGGATCCTCGATCGAGGCGTCCGTGCTCATCACCGCGAACCTCGTCGACCTGAAGGTGCCGCAGATCTGGGCGAAGGCGGTCTCGCAGTCGCACGGCAAGATCCTCGCCCGCGTCGGCGCGAACCATGTCGTGTACCCGGAGCGCGAGGCCGGCGAGCGCGTCGCTCACCTCGTCAGCGGTCGCATGCTCGACTTCATCCGCTTCGACGACGACTTCGTGCTCGCGAAGATGTACCCGCCGAAGTTCATCCGCGGCGTCGGCCTCAACGAATCGGGCGTGCGCACGAAGTACCACGTCACGGTCGTGGGTGTGAAGAGTCCCGGCAAGCCGTTCCGCTACGCCGAGGCCAACACCGTCGTGACCAACCACGACCTGATCATCGTCTCGGGCACCAACTCCGACATCGAGCGCTTCGCCTCCCTCGACCGCTGACCCGCGTGCCCCGCGCCGCGAAGGTGGCGCGAATGCCGGGTTCGCGAGCGCCATTCCCTGCCGTCGCGCCACCTTCATGCGCGTTCGGGGCATGGGGGCTCCTCCCCAGGAGGGGGGCATGAGGGGGTTGTGAGAGGCGGGTGGGGGCTGGGAGCTGTGGGGGGCTCGGCAGGCGACAGAGTGGGCGGATGCCGCGAACGCCTGCGCCCCTGCCCGATGACCTCGGCGAGGTCTTCGGCGTCGCTCAGGCGCGTGCGGCGGGCGTGACCCGCGGGCGTCTCGGTGCGCGCGACCTCGAAGCGCCCTTCCACGGGGTACGGGCCCGTCTCGCTCCAGCGCGAGACACCGGCGACGGACCGCTCGCCCGCGACCGCGCGCAACGGGAACGCGTCCTCCGCAGGGCACAGGCGTACGCGCGCGTCGCCCCCGAGGGAGCGTTCTTCGCGGGGCGCACCGCCGCTGTCCTGCACGGCTGCCCCGTCGTGCATCCGGCGGACTCTCTCGAGGTCGGCGTCGTCGCGCCCGGTCGGGCACCGCGCGCACGCGGCATCCACGGCATCAAGGTGGCGGACCACCTCGTGACCATCGGCGAGCTGCACGGTGTGCGCGTCGTCAGCGCCGCGTCCGCGTGGGCGATGCTCGGCAGGACGGCGAGCGTGCGCGAACTGATCATCGCGGGTGACGCGCTCGTCGCCATCCCGCGAGGCCCGGGCGGTGGACGGATGCCGCACCGCCGGCTCTGCACCCCGGCTCAGCTCCGCGCGGCGCTCCCCCACATCCGCGAGGGGGCGATGTCACCGCCCGAGACCGAGCTGCGCCTCGACCTCGTGACAGCGGGACTGCCCGAGCCGATGCTCGACGTCGAGATCCGCGACGACGGCGGTCGTCTACTCGGCATCACCGAGCTCGTCTACCCGGATGCTCGTGTGGCGATCGAGGTGGAGGGCGATCATCACCGCACCAGCAAGCGCCAGTGGGATCGCGACCTCGAGAAGTACGCGACCTACACCGCCGCCGGGTGGCTCGTGGTCCGCGTCACGGTCTCGCAGGTGCGGAGCCACCGTGCCGTGACCCTCGTGAGACGAGCCCTCGCTGCCGCCCGATGAAGGGGACGCGTGTGCTCGTCATCAGTGCCGCGAAACCGGCGCTCGCGTCACCTTCTCGCGCGATCGCGTCAGGAGTCAGGACCCTGCGGCGAGCTCGCGGGCCCGCGCGAGGGCGGCGTCCGTCGCGCGCGAGAACACCTCATCGAGATGCGCGTCCTGAAGGACGGCGATCGCGCGCTCCGTCGTGCCCTTCGGGCTCGTGACACGACGACGCAGCTCGGCGGGGTCCTCGCCCGTCGCGTCCAGCAGCGCCGCGGCACCGATGAACGTCTGCTCCGCCATGAGGCGGGCCTCGGTCTCGCCGAACCCGTGACCGACAGCGGCGCGGGTGAGCTGCTCGATGAGCAGGAAGACGTAGGCCGGCCCCGAGCCCGAGATCGTCGAGAGGGCGTCGATCTGCTCCTCCGGCACCTCGACGACCACGCCGCAGGTCTCGAACAGCGCACGTACGAGGGCCATGTCGTCGGCGGATGCCGCGGGGCCGGCGGCCAGCCCGGTGACGGCCTTCCCGACGACGGCGGGGGTGTTCGGCATCGATCGGATGACCGGCTGCTGAGCGCCGAGGATCCCCGCGAAGGTGTCGATCGTCACGCCCGCCGCGAGGCTCACGACGACGGTGCGGGGACGCAGCACGGGCGCGATCTCGCGCAGGAGGTCGGGCACCATCGCCGGCTTGACGCCGATGAGGACGATGTCGGCCGCGGCGGCGGCATCCGTGTTGCCGGACGGGCTGTCGGCGAGCGCGATGCTCCTCACGCCGGCGAGGTCGGCCAGCTCCGCGGCCTTCGCGACCGAGCGGTTGGTGACGGTCACTCCCCCCGCGGCCGCGCCTGATGCGACGAGGCCTGAGAGGATCGCACCGCCCATCGATCCGGCTCCGAGGATGGCGATGGGGGGAAGGGCGACGGCGTCGGGCATGCGGCCATCTTAAGTCCGGCCGTTTCCCAGCGGAGGGGAGGGTCGCGGGGTAGAGTCGAAGCGTCCGCGGGCGCGGAAGCGCTCGCCGCGCAGAGCGAAGGATTCCGCCATGCCCCTCTTCGACGGCATTACGCCACGCACCATCGAGACGTCGCGCTTGGCGGTGAACATCCTCGAGCGCACGGCCGACGATCCGGCCACACCGGCCGAGCGGACCCTCGTCCTGCTGCACGCGGCGCCCGGCTCCAGCCTGTTCTGGCAGGAGATCATGGAGGACCTGCCCAGCGACGTCCGCCCGATCGCGATCGACCTGCGCGGGTTCGGCGGCACCGAGCACCTGCCCGTCGATGCGACGCGGGGTGTCCGCGACTTCTCGGACGACGTCCGCGCCGCGATCGAAGAGCTGGGGCTCGACGCGGTCCACCTCGTCGGCTGGGGCCTGGGCGCCGCGGTCGCCATGCAGTACGCGCTCGACCACCGCGTCCTCTCCCTCAGCCTGCTCTCGCCGATCTCGCCGTACGGCTTCGGCGGCACCCGTCCCGACGGCTCGCGTCTGACCGACGACGACGCCGGCTGCGGCGGCGGCGCGGTGAGCACCGCGCTAGTCGAGCGCTTGACGGCCCGCGACGCCGGCGACGGCGAGGGTTCGCCGCGTCGGGCGTTCCGGACCACGTTCGTCTCGCCCGACTACGAGTCCGAGAACGAGGACACGTGGGTCGAGGCGATGCTCTCGACCTCGACGGCCGAGGGGAACTACCCGGGCGACAGCGTGCCCAGCCCGAACTGGCCCGGCTTCGCCGCGGGACGCCTCGGCGTGCAGAACGCCCTCGCGCCCGGGAACTTCGACGTCTCGCGCATCGCCGAGCTCGGGGCACCCTATGACGCGCCCCCGATCCTCTGGGTGCGGGGAGGCGCCGACGTCATCGTGGCCGACGGCTCGTTCGCCGACGCCGGTCACCTGGGCGAGATCGGCGCTCTGCCCGGATGGCCCGGCGTCGAGGCGGCACCCGCCCAGCAGATGGTCGCGCAGACCCGTGCCGTGCTCGATCGCTACCGCGACGCGGGCGGTCAGGTCACGGAGGTCGTCATCGAGGGCGTCGGCCACGCGGTGCACCTCGAGCGGCCGGGCAAGGTGCGCACGGCCATCCTGTCGACGATCGGCTACCTCGGCACGCCCATCTCGCCGGCTCCCCCGACCGAGGCCATCATCCTCAGCTCCTGGGACTGACCGCTTTCAGCGGTGCGCGGCGAAGAACCGCCGCAGCAGCGCTGAGGCCTCGTCCGCTCGGACTCCGGCGACGACCTCGGCTCGCACCGGAAGCCGCCGGTCGCGGACGATGTCGTACTGCGAGCCCGCGGCCCCGGCCTTGTCGTCCCAGGCGCCGAACACGAGGCGCGAGACGTGTGATTGCAGCACGGCTCCGGCGCACATGAGGCACGGCTCGAGCGTGACGGTCAAGGTGCATCCGGTGAGGTTCCACGAACCGGTCGCGACGGCCGCCGCGCGCAGTGCGACGACCTCGGCGTGCGCGGTGGGATCGCCCGTCGCCTCGCGCAGGTTGCGCCCCTCGCCGATCACCGCGCCCGCGGCATCCGTCACGACGGCCCCCACCGGGATGTCGCCGGCGCTCGCCGCGGCCGCCGCGAGCTCGAGCGCGCGCACCATCGCCCGGTCGTCGTCAGCGGGGGCCGGCAGGGTCACCGCTCCAGCGTAGGCCGAGGCACCGCGGACGGGCCGCGTAGGATCATCACATGCGTGTTCACGTCGCCGACCACCCCCTGATCACCCACAAGCTGTCGGTGCTGCGCGACAAGAACACCCCGTCGCCGGTGTTCCGCCAGCTCACCGAGGAGCTCGTCACCCTGCTGGCCTACGAGGCCACGCGCAACGTGCGCACCGAGCAGGTCGAGATCGAGACGCCCGTCACCACGACGACCGGTCTGGCGATCGCACGCCCGCGGCCGCTCGTGGTCCCGATCCTGCGCGCCGGACTCGGCATGCTCGAGGGCATGACCAAGCTGCTCCCGACCGCCGAGGTGGGGTTCCTCGGCATGGCGCGCAACGAGGTCACGTTCGAGCCGACGACGTACGCCGAGCGGCTGCCCGAAGACCTCAGCGACCGCCAGTGCTTCGTGCTCGACCCGATGCTGGCGACCGGCGGTTCGCTCGGCGCCGCGATCGACTTCATCTTCCAGCGGGGAGCGCAGGACGTCACCGCGATCTGCATCCTCGGCGCGCCCGAGGGCCTCGCGGCGATTGAGAAGCAGGTCGGCGACCGCGACGTGACGCTCGTGCTCGGGTCGCTCGACGAGCGCCTCGACGAACGTGGTTACATCGTGCCCGGCCTCGGCGACGCCGGCGACCGCCTGTACGGCACCGTCGACTGATCGCTCGCCGCGGATGCACCGGCGCCGAGCCGGTGCCTCAGGCGACCCCCACGAGCCGGGCGAACGCGCTCAGCCGCGCGACGCCGTCGGGGGTGCGCGGCAGATCGTCCAGGATGCCGGTGCCGTAGACCACGTACGCGGTGTGCTGCGCGCGTGAGACGGCGACGTTGAGGCGGTTCTGCAGCAGCAGGAACTCCAGCCCGCGCGGCGCATCGCGACCCGACGATGCCGCGAGCGACACGATCGCGACGGCGGCCTCTTGACCCTGGAACCGGTCGACGGTGCCCACCGGCACCTCGGGGTATCCGGCGGCGACGAGTGCCTCTTCGACCAGCACCTGCTGCGCGTTGTACGGCGTGACGACGATGATGTCGCGCTGCTCGAGCGGACGTGATGCGGCGTCGGGATCGGGCGTCCAGGTGCGGCCGACGAGGTCGCGGACCAGCCCCACGACGACCTCTGCCTCTTCGGGTGACGCGGTGGCGTTGCGGCGGTGTCCGAGCGGGAGCGCGATGACCCCCGCCGGGACGCCGTCGAGCGTGCGCCCGGCGGTCTCGGGGTGAGCCGCGAGCCTGCCGTCGTACGAGAGCACCGACACCGGCTCGGCGACCTCGGGGCGCATCCGGCGCGTGCGTGCGAGGAAGAAGCCACGGTCCTCGGGGATGACGTGTGCGCCGTCCATGATCCACCCGAGGGCCGAGGTGTCGACCGGCTCGGGATGCGTGCCCTGGCTCACCTGCGGCAGCTGCTGCGGGTCGCCCAGCAGCAGCAGGCGGGGTGCGGCCACCGAAACGGCGATCGTCGACGCCAGCGAGAACTGACCGGCCTCGTCGATCACCAGAAGATCGAGGCTGCCGCGGGGGATGCGCCCGGCGTGGGTGAGATCCCAGGCGGTGCCGCCGATGACATATCCCGCGGGCTGCGCCCCGGTGAAGTCGGCCACGCCGTTCTTGGGGATGACGGTGAACGCCTCGTCGCCGCGCGGCTGGCCCTTGACGGCCTTGGCGATCTGGGACCGCGGGACGCCGGCTGCGGCGACCCGGTCGAGCATGTTCTCGACGACCGCGTGCGACTGCGCCACGACGCCGACGCGATAGCCGCGTTCGAGCACGAGCCGCGCGACGACGTGCGAGCCGACGTAGGTCTTGCCGGTGCCCGGAGGGCCCTGCACCGCGAGATAGCTGCGGTCGAGGTCGAGGATGGTGCGCGTGATGTCCGACACGTCGTCACCGCTGCCGCGGACCAGCGCTCCCCCGTGCGTCCGGGGCGGCCGGCGTAGGAGCAGGTCGGTCGCCGGATCGGCGGGCAGCTCGGGTGCCGCGGCGATGACCGTGTCGGCCCACGCGTCGATGGCCGCCTGCTGACTGCCGGCGGGCGGAGGCGCGACGGGGGTCAGCGCGATCGGGAGCTCCGACCAGGTGAATCCCCCGGCCGCGAGCTCCTCGACGATCGCGCCGTCGTCGAGGACCTCGACCACCCGTACCCGCCGATCGGCGTGGATGAACCGCGGACGCGGCTCGGTCGGGAAGGGCGCTGGCGTCTCGTACAGCGCGAAGGGGGACGAATCGACCGAGAGCCGCGTTCCGGGAGCGACCTCGCCGCGCAGTTCGAGCAGGCGTCGGTCGCTGCGGGCCCCCTCGGGGCGGTTCCAGTCCTCCACGACCCGACTGCGGTCGGCCGCGACGGCGATGACGTCACGCGTGTCCTCCCACATCGACAGCGGCTCGCGCAGGCGTAGGAAGTGCGTGGCCCAGAACGACTTGCCCTCGCGCGGGTAGTAGTCGATGGCGGCGGCCCCCAGCCGCAGCGCCACCGCGGCGTGAGCGTCGTCGCCGGCGGGATCCTCGTCGGCACGCGTTTCGGCGAGCCGCCCGAGGGTCGTCGCGCGGGGCGAGGGCTCGTAGGAGCGTTCCTCCGGCTCGACGTCGGCCGACGGGCGCAGCTGCGCCTCACGTGCCCGGTCGACGAGCCAGTCGCGCAGCCGCAGGGTCGAGACGCAGTCGTACCGGTTGTAGTCGGCGAGGTCGGCGAGGATCTCGGCCGCGGCGTCCTGCTCGCCCGCGTCGGCCAGCGCACGGGCCTCGACGTAGCGCACGATCGAGTCGTCGCCCTTCTGCACGTCGCTCGTGCGCACCCGCTCGCCCATGTAGAGCGGTTCGAGCTTCTTGATCGAGTACGACCGCGATCCCACGCGGAGCGCCCGGCGCACGATCGGGTAGAGATCGACGAAGACGCCGTCTCGCAGCAGGCGGTCGACCTCGGCCTCGCCCACCCCGTAGCGAGCGGCCATCGCCAGCAGATGCGTCGGCTCGTAGGGCGCGTAGTGGTAGATGTGCATGCCGGGGTGCGTGGCGCGCTGGGCGGCGACCACCTGCAGGAACGTCTCGAACGCGCGCTTCTCTTCGTCGAAGGTGTGGGCCCACAGCGCGGAGTACTGCTCGTCGAGATCGACCCACCCGAACAGGTAGTCGATGCCCCACTGCCGCGATGCGCCCTCGGTGTAGAGCGGATCGCCCTCGAAGTCGAAGAACATGTCGCCGCGGTCCGGACGCGGCAGCGCGCCGAGCGCCTTCGGGAAGACGACCTCGAAGGTCGGCACCGGCGGCTGCGCGGCCCCCTCGGATGCCGCGGCCTCGGGCCCGGCGCCCTGGACGGTCTCGTTCGAGACACCGCCGGCGGGACTCGAGATCTGCAGGCTCGCCTGCGTCCGCAGTCCCGCGAAGGTGTCCCACGACATGCGGGGCGGCGCGTCGCGCGCCGCCGCGAGCGCGTCGACCGTCGCGATGCCGGCCGCGCGCAGGCGTTCGCGCTGGATGGGCCGCATCCCGGCCACCAGCAGCAGGTCGCGGGATGCCACCACCTCGAGGTCGCAGGTCGCGCACCGACCGCACGCGACGACGCGGAGCTCACCCCGGTCATCGCCCCAGGCCAGCGGTTGCCCTGCGGCGCCCGCCGTGACGTCCCGGTCGGCGATGAGTGCCCGCAGCCGCTCCCGGCGCAGCGCGAAGACCGGCGCGATGTCCGCCCGCGCATGGCGCGAGACCGTGCCGTCGCCGAGGAGCAGCTCGACCTCGTCGGCGACCGCGACGCCTTCGCGGTCGAGCTGGACAGCGTAGGCCTCGAGCTGCATGAGCGCCGTCACGCGGGCGTGGCGGGCGAGCTTGGTGTCTTGCACGATCCACCGGTCGTCGGCGTCGCGGACGAGGAAGTCGGCGAACCCGACGAAGTCCGTGTCGGCGAAGGCCGCCTGGTACACCACACGGGCGTCGGAGGAGAGCGCGGCGCGGGTCTGGTCGACGGCCGCCGCGAGCCCGGCGGCATCCGACGACCGCGTCTCGGGAATGACCGCGACGGCACCCGGGAGGTCACGCTGATAGGCGGCGAGGACCCGCCGTTCGTGCTGGTCGCCGAGACGACCGGCGCGCTCGAGGGTGAGGTCGACGGGGTCGTCGACGGCGGCCACCCGCCCCAGCTTCGCGTCGATCGCCCGCAGCCAGGCGAACTCGCACTCGGCAGCCGCTTTCAGGTCGCTCGCGCTCCAGACGATCCGGCCTTCGTCCTCGATGTATCGCATGATCCCCTTCCGTTCAATGACCCTAACCGCGGGGTGCGACACCGCCCGCGCCGGTGCCAGACTGGGCCGGGTGAACACGTCGCTCCCCTTCGCCAGCGCCTACGCCCACGGATTCGCCCGCATCGCCGCGTGCACCGTCCCCGTGGCGATCGCCGATCCCGCGACCAACGCCGAGGCCGTGCTGGCCGAAGCGCGCGCGTGCGACGCCGAGTCTGTCGCGGTCGCACTGTTCCCCGAGCTGTGCCTGACCGGCTACGCCATCGAGGACCTCGTGCTGCAGGACGCCCTGCTGGATGCCGTCGAGGCGGCGATCGAGCGCATCGTCGCGGCATCCGTCGATCTCATGCCCGTGCTGGTCGTGGGGGCGCCGCTGCGCCACCGCAGCCGGCTGTACAACTGCGCCGTCGTCATCCACCGCGGCGAGATCCTCGGCGTCGCGCCCAAGGCGCACCTGCCGACGTACCGGGAGTTCTACGAGCGGCGCTGGTACGCGGCCGGCGAGGAGTGGGACGGCGAGAGCATCCGCATCGGGGCGCTCGAGAGCGTCTTCGGCACCAACCTGCTCTTCGACGTGCGCGACGTGCCCGGACTCGTGCTCCACGCCGAGGTCTGCGAGGACATGTGGGTCCCGGTCCCGCCCTCGTCGCGGGCCGCCCTCGCGGGAGCCACCGTCCTCTTGAACCTCTCGGGCTCGCCCATCACGATCGGTCGCGCCGACGACCGCCGTGCTCTCGTGCAGTCGCAGTCGTTGCGCTGCCTCGCCGTCTACGCCTATGCCGCCGCCGGCCTCGGGGAGTCCACGAACGACGTGTCGTGGGACGGCCAGACCATGATCTACGAGGGCGGATCGCTGCTGGCGGAGACCGAGCGCTTCCCCGACGGCCCGCGCCGGAGCGTCGCCGACGTCGATCTCGACCGCGTGCGCCAGGACCGCTACCGGCAGGGGACCTTCGACGACAACCGTCGCACCACCGGAACCGACTTCCTCACGATCGAGACGTTCCTCAACCCGCCGGCGGAGGACATCGGCCTGCGCCGCGTGCTCGACCGCTTCCCCTTCGTGCCCGACGACCCCGCCCGGCTCGACCAGGACTGCTACGAGGCGTTCAACATCCAGGTGTCGGGCCTCGAGCAGCGCATGCGCGCGATCGGCGGTCCGCGTCCCGTCATCGGGGTGTCGGGCGGGCTGGACTCGACGCACGCACTGCTCGTCGTGGCCCGCGCCATGGATCGGATGGGGCGCCCGCGCAGCGACATCCTCGCCTACACGATGCCCGGGTTCGCCACGAGCGACCACACCAAGTCGAACGCGGTGGCCCTGGCCGAAGCGATCGGCGCGACGATCGAGACGATCGACATCCGTCCGGCCGCGAACGAGCTGCTGCGCGGCATCGGTCACCCGTACGCCTCCGGCGAGCCGGTGTACGACGTCACGTTCGAGAACGTCCAGGCGGGCGTGCGGACCGACTTCCTGTTCCGGCTCGCGAACCGCCTGAACGGCATCGTCATCGGCACCTCCGACCTGTCGGAGCTCGCTCTGGGGTGGGCGACGTACGGCGTCGGCGACCACATGAGCCACTACGCCGTGAACGTGGGGGTGCCCAAGACGCTCATGCAGCACCTCATCCGCTGGGTCATCGCGCACCGTGAGGGGACGGGCACCAATCTGACCGACGAGGCGGTGGCGGTGCTGCAGTCCGTGCTCGACACCGAGATCAGCCCCGAGCTCGTCCCCGCGGGCGAGGACGGCAAGGTGCAGTCGACTGAATCGACGATCGGCCCCTACGCGCTGCATGACTTCGCCCTGCACCACGTGCTGCGGTACGGATTCCGTCCGTCGAAGATCGCCTTCCTGGCCCAGCACGCCTGGTCGGACGCGGATGCCGGTGACTGGCCCGTCGGCTTCCCCCGCGACAGCCGCTACGCCTACGACCTGCCCGAGATCGCCCACTGGCTGCAGGTGTTCCTGAAGCGGTTCTTCGGGTTCGCGCAGTTCAAGCGCAGCGCGCTGCCCAACGGCCCCAAGGTCGCGGCCGCGGGGTCCCTCTCGCCGCGCGGCGACTGGCGGGCGCCCTCGGACGGCAACGCGGAGACGTGGCTCGCCGACCTGCGGGCAGCGCTTCCCGACCTCGTCGACTGACCCGGCGCGCTCAGGCGCCGGGCAGCGTGCCGTAGGCGAGCGTGATCAGCCAGCCGTCGCGCGAGATGTCCACGAGCGTGTACTTCATGTTGCGATCGGGGATCCACCCGCGATGACGACCGGCGTCGAGCCGCACCTGTTCGGGGGCGACGCGCACACCCCGACCGTCGGCCTCGAGCACGGCCTGGACGTGCACCCAGTGGTCGATCAGATCGAGCGTGTTCCCGGTCGAGAACAGCCGGGAGTGCTTGCGCATCCGCACCAGGTCCGCCGGCTCCGGGTTGCTGTCGCGGATGTCGATCCCGATCGGCAGCCCGGGATCGCTCACGGCCACAACGGTCGCGGCCCGGTAGCTGGCGGTGGTGATCGCCAGCGGCACATCGACTCCCTTGCGCGAGGCGATGAGGCGCGTGTGATAGCCGAACCCTCGCGGCGCCTCGCGCTCGACCAGCACCTCTTTCTCCTCGCATCCGAGGTGGGCGGCGACGAGTTCGCGGGCGATCATCCGGCGTCGGTGGTGCACCGTGATCGCCGGGTCCCAGCCGAGCCGCGCCGTGATACCCGCCGGGGTGTCGAGAAGTACTGTCTGCATGCTGCCAGCTCCCGCCTGTCGATGGTCTGACCTCGCTCGGGAGTCTACCCAGCGCCGGTCGGCCCCCGGCCCTCCCCTCCCGGGCTTAACCGACCGGCCGCAGGGCGCCTTCCGCTCGCCTAGGCTGGCCGAATGAGCTTCGACAACGGCGACGACAAGCGCCCGACCTCGGCCCGCATCGCCATCTGGTTGGTGGTCGGCGGCATCGGCGCCTACCTGCTGATCTCGGGCATCCTCGGGATCCTCGCGCGCGGCGGGGCCTGACCCGTGCGGCGTCTCCTCGTCGTCGCCCACCGCGACGAGCTCGTCGGGTTCCCCGCTGAGATCGCCGGCTTCGACATCCTGCTGACCGGTCCCGGCAAGCTCCTCGCCGCGTACGAGCTGACGCGCGCGCTCGACCGCACGGCCTACGACGAGGTCGTCGTGGTCGGCACGGCGGGCGCCGTGGCGGGCGCGGTCGGACCGGGCATCTACGAGGTGGGTGCCGCCGTGCAACACGACGTCTTCGACCTCGCCGGTGTGCGCGGCCGTCACCTCTCGATGCCGGAGCGGGTCGAGACCGGCACGGACGGGGTCACGATCGCGACCGGCGATGTGTTCGTCGACGATGCCGAGGCCGTCGCCCTCATCCAGTCCCTGGGTGCGCAGCTGGTCGACATGGAGACCTTCGTCTACATCTGGGTCGCGCAGCGATTCGGCATCCCGATCCGCGTCCTCAAGGCCGTGTCGGACGACGCGCAGGACGGCGCGACGACGGGATGGGATGACGCGGTCGCGGCGTGCAGCGCCGCCCTCTATGCCCGGATCCGTGAGGACTACGGAGTCTGACCGCCGCGCCGGGTGAACACGCGGCGCAGCAGCAGGAAGACCACCAGCGCGACGACGGCGACGAGGCCGAGCTTGACCGCGAACACCGCGAGGCGCAGCACGACGTCGACGACCACCCAGGCGATGAAAATCGCGGCGATCACTCCGACGACGGTCCAGAAAGTCCTCACGAGCCCATCCTAGGCGTCGGCGCCGTGCGCGTCCTGGCGGATGATGCTCGGCCCCTCGCGCGTGGCCTCGACGACGATCTGCGCGGCGAGCTGCTCCTTCATGCCCTCGACGTGGCTGATGACGCCGACGGTGCGCCCGCCCGAGCGCAGTTCGTCGAGGGTCCGCATCGCGAGCTCGAGGGTCTCGGGATCGAGGGACCCGAAGCCCTCGTCGACGAAGAGGGTGTCGAGCCGGATGCCGCCGGCGCGGCTGGTGACCACTTCGGCCAGCCCCAGCGCGAGCGCGAGCGACGCGAGGAACGTCTCGCCCCCCGACAGCGACTGCGGCGAGCGGAGCCGGCCGGTGTGCGCGTCGAGCACCTCGAGCGACAGGCCCGATGCCGCTCCGCGCGCCTGCAGGGCGTCGCTGTGGTGCAGGGTGTACCGCCCGGATGACATGTCGCGCAGCCGCAGGTTGGCCGCCGCGACGATCTCTTCGAGCTCGGCGGCGAGCACGAACGTCTCGAGGTCCATCTTGCGGGTGTTCGGGGCCCGACCGGCCACGGTGTCGGCGAGCCGGGTCACCGTCGCGGCTTCTTCGGCCTGCTCGGCGACGGCGGCGAACGCCGCGTCGATACGGTCGAGCAGATCGCCCAGTCGGTCGGCCGCGTTGACGGCGTCGCGGTGTGCGGCGATCGCCGCCGCGCGCGCGGTGTCGGCGCGGAGAACCTCGGCCGCGGACGCGTCGAGGTCGGGCCGCTCGTCGCCGACGCCGGCCGCCGCGAGCTCGAGCTCGAGCAGCCGCGCACGCGTTGCTGCGAGGTCGGCCTCGTACTGCGACCGACGCTTCTCGAGCGCGGCAAGCTCGGCGGCGGGCAGCAGCGCCCCCCGCACCTCGTCCACGTCTGCGAAGTCGGATGCCGCGACCCGCGCGTCGAGGTCGGTGCGGGTCTCGGCCGCCCCGCGCTCGTGCTCGGCGACCACGGCGCGCGCATCGCGCACCGTGACGGCGAGCGACCGACGCGACGTGGCGGCCGCGAGGCGCTCGTCGACGCTGGCGTAACCGCCGCGCGCCGCGACGAGATCCTCCTCGAGGCGGGTGACCGTCGCGGTGACCACCGCGGCCTGCTCGCGCGCGTCTGCCAGCGCTTCGAGCAGCCGTTCGCGCTCGGTGTTCACCGCGGCGTCGAGCTCGTCGAGAGCCGACCGGCGTTCGGCGAGCTCGCCGGCGCGACGCGCGGCCCGGTGTGCCGTCGTGAGGGCCGCGTCAGCATCCTCGAGCAGGGCGGCGACGTCGTCGGCCGAACGGCCGCCGGCTCGGGCGACGGCCGCCGCGTGGTCGAGGCGCAGGCGTCGCGCACGGTCGCCGGCCTCGCGCGCGGACTGCAGCGCGGCATCGCGGTCGGCCTCGGCGGCGGCGAGGTCGTCATCGCTGACGGGATCGTCCGCGGCGGGCGCGGGGTGCGGATGCTCGGTACCTCCGCACACGGGGCATGGCTCTCCCGCCACGAGGCCGCTCGCCAGCTCTCCGGCCCGCCCTGCGAAGCGCCGCCGCAGCAGGTCGGTCACTGTCGCCGCGGCCCGTTCAGCTCGTTCGCTGACCTCGACGTAGCGGGCCTCGGCGGCGGTGGCCTCGTCATCGAGCACGGCGGCGTCGCGAGCGGCCGCGCTCTGCGCCCGCAGCTCGTCGCGACGCAGTCGCAGGTCGTCGACGCGAGCCCCCTGCGCCGACGTCGTCGCGAGCTCCTCGTCGATGCGCTCGCGCTCGGCGGGCACCTGAGCCAGCTGTTCGTCGAGGGCCGATGACTCGGCGGCGAGGCGGCTGGTCGTCTCGTCGAGGGCCGCGGCGCGGGCGGAGGCCTGACTCAGGTCATGCTCGCGCTCAGCGGCATCCGAGCAACGCGCGATCTCGCCCGTGAGGTCGTCGATGACCGAGGCGAGGTCGTCTGCGCCGTCGCCGCCCGCCTCGACCCATCCGGCGTCGGCGTCGGCGGCGGCTAGCCGGGCCGCGGCGAGAGCCTCGGCGGCGCGCTCGGCCGCCTCGAGCGTCGCCCGCAGCGCCTCGGCAGCGCGAGCGCGCTCCACCCGACGTATGAGCTCGGTGATCTGAGGCGCCTCGTCGTCGAGCCGGGCGAGACGGGCCCGGGCCGCGGTGAGGTCATCGAGGGTCCGAGCCCGCTCGACCAGTTCGGCGTGGGCGGCCACGGCGCGCGCGTGGGCGGCATCGGCCTGCTGGCGCAGCTCGGCGGTCTGCTCGACGCGATAGTCCGCCCGCTGCCGTGCGCGCCCGACGGCCTCACGGCGCGCGGCGAGGTCGAGTGATGCCGGCGCACCGTCGGCGCGCTCGGCGTCGTCGCTCGCGGCGGCCTCGGCGAGATCGAGCAGCGTGCGCGTCTGATCGCCGGCGGCCTCGAGCTCGCGCTGGGCGGCACGACGACGCTGCTCGAGGTCGTCCTTGTACTGCTCGAATCTGCGCGTGCCGAAGAGGGTGCGCAGCAGCTGCTGACGCTCGTCGTTCTTGGCCAGCAGGAATCGCGAGAACTTGTTCTGGGCGAGCAGGATGACCTGCTGAAACTGCTGCGCGTTCAGCCCCAGCACCTCGTCGAGCAGCAGCGCCACCTCGCGGGGCTTCGCGGCACGACCGATCCACGCGTCGCCGACGAGCTCGTCCAGCTCGGCCCGCGCCGGTTCCGTCGTCAGCTTGTCGCCGCGCTTGGCCGGACGTTCGTAGTCGGGGGCGCGCGTGACGCGCCAGCGTCGATCGCCGACGGTGAATTCGAGCCGGACCTCGGTGGGGTCGCCGAGGAAGCAGTGATCGCTGCGGAGCCGACGTTCGCCGTTGTCGTAGCGCGGCACCGACCCATAGAGGGCGAAGCTGACGCCGTCGAGGATGCTGGACTTGCCCGCGCCGGTGCGCCCCGAGATCAGAAAGACGCCGTCGCGCTCGAACGCGTCGAAGTCGACGGTCTGCCGGTCGCGGAAGGGGCCGAAGCCGGTGAGTTCGAGTCGGTGCAGTTTCACGCGAGCGCCTCGACGCGCACCCGCTCGTCGAGCACCTCGCCGAGCAGCTCGCGCTCACGGTCGTCGGCGCCCGCTCCGTCGCGGACGTGGACGAGGAACGCCTCGACGAGCTCGGCGTCGCTGCGGGCGGCGCGCACCCGCTCGACGTAGGTGCGCGTATCGCGCTCCGCCGTCTCGGCGGGCAGGTGCACGACTTTTGCGCAGAAGGGGAAGCGGGCCTGCAGCCGACGCATCGGATCTCGCTCGGGCAGAGCGTCGGTGTACTCGACGCACACCCAGGCGTCCTCGTGCTCGGCATGACGCGCGTCGTCGAGGATCTCGGCCAGCGGCGCACGCAGCGTGACGACGCGACGGGGCACCGGCAGCTCGAGCCATTCGGCACCCGCGAAGCCGTCGGCATCGAGTTCGACGAGCCACGAGCCGCGCGGCTTGTCGCCTTCGCCGAAGCTGTAGTGCAGCGGCGCGCCGGCGTACCGAACGTGCGGTGCGAGCTGCTGGCGTCCGTGGATGTGCCCGAGCGCCATGTAGTCGACCCCCGCGAAGGTCTGCAGCGGAACGACGTCGAGGCCGCCCTGCTGAATGTCGCGCTCGAGGTGCGGCGTCGGTTCGACGCCCGCGGCGAAGCAGTGCGCCACCGCGACGGACCGCCCGCCGCGTCGGGCGAGGTCGTCGCGGACGAGGCCCATCGCCCGGTCGAGGACGGCGGCCTGGGAGCGCGCCTCGGGCCAGAGGTGGCGCAACAGCGCCGGCTCGAGATACGGGATGCCGTAGAAGTGCACCGGGCCCGCGGCATCCGGGATCGTGATGGGCGTGCCCACGGCGGCCGGGTCGGTCAGGACGTGGATGCCGTCGCGCAGCAATCCGGCCTGGAAGCCCAGGCGCGCCGCCGAATCGTGGTTGCCGCTCGTGACGATGACCTGCGCACCGGCGTCGGCGATGCCGCGCAGGGTGTCGGTCAACAGCGCGTAGCACCCGGCCGCCGGGGCGGCCGAGTCGAACACGTCGCCCGCGACGATCACGACGTCGACGTCGTACCGGCGCACCTGGTCGGTGAGCGCCTCGAGCACGCCGCGCAGCGCGTCGAGCGTGGAGTGACCGTGGAAGGTCCGCCCGATGTGCCAGTCGGAGGTGTGCAGGATCCGCATACGAACGAGGGTAGGAGAGGGCTCCGACATCGCTCGCGCGCCCCGCGGGGAAGGCCGAGAGTCAGGCTCTGCGGGCGCGCCGACGACGCGATGCGAGGTCGACGACCCCGAGCACGAGGGCGATGGAGAGGAACAGCCCGACCGACATCATCCCGAACGCGTAGGCGTCGTGGTACACCTCCAGCGTCGCCGCGCCGCTCCCCTCTTCTCGGTACACCGTCGAGTAGAACAGCGACAGCGCCACGGCCGTGCCGACGGCGGTCCCGATGCGCTGCACGAGCTGGCCCACCGAGCCGGCCAGTCCGCCCTGCTTCACCGGGATCTCCGCCAGCGTGAGCGTCTGGTTCGGCGAGATCACGAGCCCGCCGCCGAAGCCTCCGACCGTCAGCACCGCGGCCATCGCGAGCTCGACGATGCCCGGCGGCACGAAGAAGGCGACGAGCGCGAGTGCCACGACAGCCGTCAGCATGATCGCCAGCCCCCACACCACGAGGGGTCGTCCGACACGGGTCACGATACGACCGCCGACGTACGACGCCGCGGCGCTGGCCACCGCGAAGCCGATCGACACCATCCCGGCGAAGACGGGCGCGAGGCCGACACCCAGCTGCAGGAACAGCGTCGTCAGCAGGAACATCGCCGGCAGCGCCATGAAGTAGACCGCTTGGATGAGCGTGCCGTTGCGGTAGGACGAGATCGAGAACAGGCTGAGCGGGACGAGCGGGTGCTTTCCGGATGCCGCGTACCGCCGCTCCCACCACACGAACGCGGCCGCGAAGACGCCGAACGCGACCAGCAGCCACCACCGCTGCGGGTTGTCGTCGGGAGACCCCGTCGTCATGAGGAACGGCGCCATGAGCGCCACCACGACCACGCCGAACAGCAGCAGCCCGACCGGGTCGAGCTGCAGCGGCGCGGGCCGGGACTCGCGGGTCTTCGGCAGCAGCCAGATGACGCCCGCGAGCACCGCGATCGTGAGCGGGACGTTCATCCAGAAGATGTAGCGCCACCCGTCGTCCGCCCCGCCGAGAGCGATCATGAGCCCGCCGAGCGTCGGCCCGAAGGCGGTCGAGATGCCGATCGTCGCGCCGAACAGGCCGAAGGCGCGACCGCGTTCGGCACCCTGGAACATCTCCTGCGCGAGACCGATGACCTGGGGCATCTGGATGCCGGCCGCGACGCCCTGCACGAGACGGGCTGCCAGCAGCGTCGAGGTGTCGGGGGCGAGGGCGCACACGATGCTCGTGATCGCGAACAGCGTCAGCCCGATCAGGAACAGCGCTCGTCGGGATCGCTGATCGCCGATGCGTCCGGCCGGCACGAGAGTGAGGCCGAAGGTCAGGACGTAGCCCGACACGATCAGCTGCAGCTCCGTCGAGCCGGCCCCGAACGCCTGCTCGATCGACGGGAGCGCGACGTTGACCTTCGTCAGGTCGAGGATCGTCAGCGCTGCCACGGCCACGCAGACCCAGAAGGCCCGCCACCGCTGGTGCGCCGACAGCGGGATGCTTGCCGTGTCGCTCATCGATGACAGGCTATGCCCGTCGGAGCAGGCGAGGATCGGGCTTGCGCTCGGACGATGCGACGCTCCCGAGTCATGGCGCCGACGCCGCGCTCGCGCGCCCCATCGCGTCGGCGGAGACCTTCCGGAGCGCGGCGAGCACCGTCCGGACACCGGCGCGAGCGAGCGCGTCCGGACGGACGAGGACGTCGACGTGGCGGGCGAACGGCGAACCGGCTATGGGGCGCAGGACCATCCCGTCCACGGCGAGGGGCGCGGCGGTCGTGCGCGGCATCACGGCCAGGGCAGCGCCGGCGCGAACGACCTGAGCGGCGACGGAGAACTCGTTGATGCGGTGCTCGATGCGGGGGCTCTGACCGATCAGTGCGCCGAGGTGGGCGAGCACGCCCGTGAGCGGGAAGCCCTCGTGCGTCGAGATCCAGCGTTCATCGCGCAGCTGCTCGGGCCGGATGTCCGGGGCGGCCGCGAGCCGGTGGCCAGCCGGCAGGGCGATGTCGAGCGGCTCGACGACGAGCGGCGTGACCGTCAATCGCCGCGTCGGCCATTCCGGATCGTGAGCGAGCCGATGGGCGATGACGAGATCGTGGTCGGCGGTGAGGCCGGCGAACTCGTCCTGCGCGACGTCGGCATCCGCGAGCGAGACCCGCACCTGCGGGGGCAGCTCGGCGAGGAGCGGCGCGAAGAAGGCGAGCCCGGCGCTGTGGAAGGCCGAGACGCGTACCGGCCGCTCGTCCTGGCCGAGGTACGCGGCGACGGCGTCCTGCGCTTCGGCGAGCGCCTGCTCCACGCGCGTCGCCGCAGCCGCGAGCGCCTCCCCCGCCTCGGTGAGCACGAGCCGGCGCCCGTGCTTCGCGGTCAGCGGGACCGCGACCGCCGTTTGCAGCGCGGCCAGCTGCTGCGACACGGCCGACGCGCTCACGTGCATCGCGGCGGCCACGGCCGCGACGCTGCCCCGGTCGCCGAGCTCGCGCAGGAGTCGCAGGCGAGCCGGATCCATAAGCCGTCCTTAATCCTCGATCAAGAAAGTGCCCGTTGCTCTTCCGCATCGGCTCTCCGAACACTAGCTTCATGCCCCTTCGCCCGCGACCCGACCGCATCGTCGACGTCCTCCTGCTCGGCGTCGCCGCGGTCTGGGGCGCGAGCTTCCTCGCCGCGAAGGACCTCGCCGAGCAGACGGGGGTCCCGACGGCCGTCGCCCTCCGCTTCCTCGTCGCCGCGGTCGCCACGGCTGTCGTCTGCCTCGCCCGCCGGGAGCGCCTTCCCCGTGGGCGCGGCCTGATCATCGCCGTCGCGCTGGGCTGCTCGCAGGCCGCCGTCATCGGCCTCGAGACCTGGGGCGTCCACCTCACGTCGGCGACGAATGCCGGACTGCTCATCAGCCTGGCGCTGGTCCTGACGCCCGTCCTGGAGGGCCTCGCGGCGCGCTCGTGGCTGCCCCGGTCCTACTTCGTCGCCGCGGTCGCCGCCGTCGTCGGCGTCGCGCTGCTCGTCTCCGAGGGCGGCCTGCGCACCCCGGCTGCGGGCGACGGCCTCGTCATCGCCGCGGCCGTCGTCCGGGCGCTGCACGTGACGGCGAGCGCCCGGCTCACGCGCCACCGCACCGAGGGCACGCTCGGTGTGGTGCTGGTTCAGATGGCGGTCTGCGCGGCCGTGTTCACCACCGCCGCGGGACCCGACCTGCCCGTGGGCATCGCCGCGCTCGATCTCGCCGGCTGGGCGAACGTGCTCTTCCTCGGGCTCTTCTGCTCGGTCTTCGCCTTCGTCGTGCAGTTGTGGGCGGTGCGGCGCACCTCGGCGTCACGGGCGAGCATCCTGATGGGCACCGAGCCGGTGTGGGCGCTGCTCATCGGCGTCGTCATCGCCGGCGAAGCGATCGGGGCGCTCGGGATCTGCGGCGCGGTCCTCATCGTGGCCGCGAGCTACGCCGGTCAAGCCATCGAGCGACGTCATCGCCTGCGGGCGGCCGCCGCCGAGCGGACCGCCGGGGCGAGGCCGCACGTGGCGTCCGCCGCCTGAGCGTCCTCCCCGGTCAGGAGGCCGTTCTCGCCGCCCGCTTCTCCTCCTGGAAGCGGCGGATCGCCTCATACCGGTCGGCCGAGCGGGCCTGGCGCTTCGCGGCTTCGTCCTCGCGACGTTTGGGCGGTGCCGTCGTCACGAGCGCATCGACCAGCACACGGGTGGCCGCCGCGATCTCGGCGACAGCGGTCGCGAAGGCTTCCTCGTTGGCTCGTGAGGGTTTCGTCGTCCCCGCGATCTTGCGCACGAACTGCAGCGCCGCGTCGCGGCACTCGTCGTCGGTCGCGGCCGGGTCGAGATTGTTCAGCGGCACGATGTTGCGGCACATGCCAGCACCCTAGGTGCGCGCCGCGCCCGGCAACAGCCCCGCGTCAGGCGCCGGAAGCGAGGTCGTCGACGATCCGCGCGACCTCGGCGTCATCCAGGTGCAGACCCACCTGCTCGAGCCGCTGCCGCACGCCCTTCTCGACGACCGACGGGCTCTGCCCCGTGAGGTCGGCGCGGAACTGCGCCTTCAAGCCGTCGAGCCGCTCGGCGTCGTCGGTGGTGTGCATCGCGAGCGCCGGACCGTCCTGCACACCCGGCGCCGACACCGGCGTGTTCTCCTTCGGCGGCGTCACATCCCCGTCGGTGCCCGCCGACGTCGAGCGCGTACCGCCGCGGCCGGTCTCGGGCGCGTCCTGCGTCGCGGAGTCCGAGACGCTCGTGTCGATCTCGTCGGCTTCGCCGCTCATCGCTCGTCCTCCGCCTGCTCGTCGGTCACCAGATCCGGATCGAGACCCTGCTGGATCTCCGCGCTCTCGACGAAGCCGTTGGGCGCGTCGCCGTCGGGAGCGGGCGCGGCATCCGCGGGGGTGTCGGCGGTGCGCACGGCGTCGTCCTCGGCCTCGCTCGCGGCGAGGGACGTCCGGTCGGCGCCATCGGGATCGACGACGCCCTCGGGTAGATCGCGGTTCATCTCAGTCTCCATCGGTCGGAAGATCAGTCTCGGGCCGGCGTCGACCGAGCCGCACGGTCTTGACGCGCGCGAGGCGATGTGTCATCCGATCCCGGCCACGGTCACCGACGCTCGAGGATGCCGGCACGGTCGGGGTTCGCCTCGAACCAGTCCGCGACGTACCAGCACACCGGGCTGACGGTGCGGTCACCCGCGGCCTCGAGCTCGGCCACCGCCCGCGCGACGACCTCGCCCGCGTAGCCGTGACCGCGGAACGTGGGGATCGTGTACGCACGCGTCAGCGCCACCGTGCGCCCGTCGTCGCGGTAGTCGAGGACGCTGACGAGATCATCGCCGCGGCGCAGGGCGTAGCGGGAGGCATCCTTCTCGTTGGTGAAGGTCAGATCGCTCATGCGCCCACGCTACGCCGCGCGTCCGGCGGGCAAGGTCGCCCGGCCCTCATCTCGAAGCGATCACGCAGGCGCCCGCTCCGTCACTTTTCGTCATCCGAGGACGCCGCCGCACGGCGTGTTTTGACACACGCGGACACGCATCGTCATAATCGACCCCATGACTGACTTTGCACGCACTCTGTCCGCCCGGGAGGCGAACGGAACCGCTGACATCATGATGATGTCGCAGCGTGTTGTCATGTGTTGCCGAATGTGCCGCTGACAGGTGTACCCCGCCTGATCCTCCGCCGCTTCTGAACGCGGCCGCGGATCCCCGAACTCCGGCGCATCGGCCCACAACGCCGCATCCGGATGCTCGATCACCGGCCCCCGCTGGGCCGCACGCAACGCACATCCGAACCCGTCCACGGCCTCTCGCCCGGGTTCACGTTCCGAGGACGAACCTCTCATGTCGAACACCGCTCTTCTGACCTCCGTCGCCCCCGCCCGTCACCTCCGCGCCGTCGACCCTGCGCCGGCCTCCGCCCCCGCCGCAGCACCGGTCGGCTCCACCGCGCCCCGCGGCTTCGCCCTGTACGTCGGCATCGACGAGGCCAAGGCCGCCGCCGACGGCGTCTCGCTGTCGACGCTCGTCGAGGCACTGCGCCGGACCCTCGGCGAGCTCGCACCGCACGCCGAGACGTACGCGACCGTCGCGCTCGCGCCGACGGGAGCAGGCGGACGCGACGTCGACGTCGTCCGCCTGGCGCTGCACGAGCCCAGCGCCGTCGCCCGCACCAAGCAGGACGAGCCCGCCGACGACCACGTGCCCGGCGGCGTGACGGTCGACATCTCACGCAAGCGCGTCTTCATCGACGGCGAGTCCGCGGCGTTCACCTTCAAGGAGTTCGAGCTGCTGCAGTACCTCGTGCTGCGCGAGGGCCGCACGATCGAGCGTTCCGAGCTCGTCGAGTCGCTGTGGAACAACGGCGGCGACGAAGAGGCCCCCGGCGAGCGCACGATCGACGTTCACGTCCGCCGGCTGCGGGCCAAGCTCGGCCGCTACGAGGACATCGTCCGCACCGTTCGCGGCGTGGGCTACCGCTTCGATCGCCACGCCGACGTCGTCATCCGCTACGGTCACGGCACGCCCTCCCCCGATCGCTTCTGACGCCGGCGGCCGCGGGATGTCGGTGGTTCCGACGTAGGGTGTCGGCATGAGTGCGGTGACGACGGGACGGATGCCGCGCCGTCGCGCCACCCCACCGCGCGACCCGCGTCCGGCCGCGGAGCGCCCGCTCGAGACCGAGTACCGCCCCGCCGTCCCGATCGACGCTCTGCGTGCGGTCCGTCACCAGCGGCACGGTGCGCACGACCCGACCATGACGATCGCCGGCGACGTGCTGTGGCGCGTGAGCCGCACACCCGCGGGCATCGCGACCCTCGCGCTGCGCATCGGGCGCACGCGCATCCGCGCCGCCGCGTGGGGTCCCGGCGCTGCGTGGGCGCTCGATCAGCTTCCCCGCCTCTGCGGTGCGGACGACGAACCGGAGGGCTTCGACGGGGCGCGGCATCCGCTCATCGCCGACATCCACGATCGTCACCCCGACCTGCGCCTGGGCGCGACCGATCTCGTGTTCGACGATCTGGCCAGCGCGATCTTCGAGCAGAAGGTCACCGGGCTGCAGGCCTTCGGCGCGTGGCGGGCGATCGTCACCTGGCACGGCGAGCGGGCTCCGGGGCCGACGCCGCAGCCGATGTTCGCTCCCCCGGCCGACTGGCACCTGATTCCCAGCTGGGCCTGGCATCGCGCCGGGCTCGAACCGCCCCAGTCGCGCACGGTCGTCGCCTCGGCCCGCCGACGCGCCTCGATCGAGCGAGCCGTCGTCGCCGCCGCGGACGGCGAGGAGCGGGAGCGCATCCTGACGTCCTTGCCCGGCGTCGGACCGTGGACGTCGGCCGAGACGCGCATCCGGGCGTTCGGCGATCCCGACGCGGTGAGCGTGGGCGACTACCACCTGTGTCACACCGTGGGCTACGCCCTGACGGGACGACGGGTCGACGACGACGGCATGCTCGAACTGCTCGAGCCCTGGCGCGGGCACCGGCAGCGCGTCATCCGGCTCATCTACGCCGGCGGCGTCTTCGAGCCCCGGCGCGGCCCTCGGCTGCATCCCGAAGACCATCGCGACCGGTGATCGAGGCTCACCACGACGGCCGTTCGGCCTAGGCTGGCCGTCATGGCGACACGCGGTTGGCAGCGAGGGCACACCTACTGGGCACTGGGCGCGGCGCTGGTGTTCGCGCTCGGCATCCTGTTCGGGCTCGTGATGAACAACGTCTGGCTCGGCGTGGTCCTCGCCGCCGCCATCTCGGTCGGGTGGCTCATCGCGTACGAGTCGCGGCGCGGCCGCAACGAAGGCGTATACGACCGCGACGACGACGGGGCTCAGCTCTGACGCGTCGCCGCGGTGATCAGCGGAAGTAGACCGCGAGCGGGTAGGCGCCGTCGTCGCGGATCTCGATCGGCGTCTGGAACACCGGCTCGAGCACTTCGGGCCGCATGATCTCGGCGGGTGTGCCGGCGCACGCGACCGCGCCGCCGGTGAGCGCGACGATGCGATCGGCGTACGCCGCGGCGAAGTTGATGTCGTGGATGACGACGACCACGGTCTTCCCCAGCTCGTCGGCCGCCCGCCGCAGCTGGCGCATCATCGCCACGGCGTGCTTCATGTCGAGGTTGTTGAGCGGCTCGTCGAGCAGGATGCACTCGGTGTCCTGTGCGAGGACCATCGCGACGTAGGCGCGCTGGCGCTGGCCGCCCGAGAGCTGATCGAGGTAGCGGTGCGCGAGGTCGTCGAGGTCGAGGAAGCGCAGCGCCTCATCGACGTGACGCCGGTCGAGGGCGTTGAGGCGCCCGCCCGAGTGCGGGAACCGTCCGAATCCGACGAGGTCGCGCACCGTGAGCCGGGTGACGAAGTGATTCTCCTGGCGCAGGATCGAGACGACCCGCGCGAGGTCGCGGCTCGGCGTGCGCGCGACGTCGAGGCCGCCGACGGTGACCGTGCCGGTGGTCGGCTCGGTCAGGCGGCCGACGATCGTCAGCAGCGTCGACTTGCCCGCGCCGTTCGGACCGACGAGTGCCGTGACGCCGCCCGCGGGGATGTGCAGGTCGACCGGCCCGAGGACGCGCAGTCCGCCGTAGGTCTTCGTGACGTCGGTGAGGGTGATCACAGCGAGCCCTTTCGCAACAGGTAGACGATGAAGAACAGGCCCCCGGCGAACTCGATGATCACCGTCAGCATCCCGGCCGCGTAGAACACGTGGCGCATCACGAAGGAGCCGGCGAGCAGGGTCGCCATGCCCAGCAGCACCGCGAAGGGCAGGATGACGGCATGGCGCGATGAGCCCGCGAGCTGGTAGGCCAGCGTCGCGACGATGAAGCCGAGGAAGGTCAGCGGCCCGACGAGCGTGGTCGAGACCGAGATGAGCACCGCGACGAGGACGAGGAGCACCGTGACCTCGCGCTTGTATGCCAGACCGAGGTTGATCGCCGTCTCGCGACCGAGCGTCAGCACGTCGAGCCGGCGTCGACGCCGCCAGACGATCGCGAGGACGATGCCGACGATCCCGGCAGCCCACGGCAGGTATTCGGGGTTCGAGTTGCTCAGATTTCCGAACAGCCGCGCCGAGAGCAGATCGAAGTCGCTCGGGGTCAGCAGGCGCTGCATGACGCTCGAGAGCGAGCCGAAGCCCACCCCGAGCACGATGCCGATCAGCAGCATGATGTGGAGGTTGCCGCGCTTGCCGGCGAAGAGCCAGCCGTACAGCAGCGTCGCGAAACCGACCATGAGGGCGCTCTGCAAGGCGACCTTCGCCAGACCGTCGGTCGCCGAGAGGGCCGCTCCCCCGAAGAAGAACACCAGCGCCGTCTGCATCACGACGTAGAGGGCGTCGAATCCCATGATCGAGGGGGTGAGGATGCGGTTGCCGGTCGCGGTGTGGAACAGCACGGTCGCCACGGCCTGGCAGCACGCGACGATCGCAACAGTGGCGACGGTCGTCAGGCGCAGCTCGACCGCGAGCCAGTACCCCCGCTGCGCGGGATCGAGCGGGATGCTCCACGTGAGCAGCAGCACCGCGGCCGCCGCGACGACGACGCCCAGGACGACGAACCGCAGCCACACCCGCGGCGGTCGGGCGGCGTCCGCGGCCGGTGCGCGGACGACGGTGACGACGTCAGCCATGCGCTCGCTGCCGCAGGAGCAGGGTGATGAACACGGCGGCGCCGAGGACGCCCAGGATCATCGAGACGGGAACCTCGAACGGCATCCGGATGACGCGACCGACGATGTCGCACGCGACGATGATGGCCACGCCGCCGAGACACACCCACGGCAGGTTGGCGCGCAGATTGTCACCCCGCCACATCGAGATCAGGTTCGGGACGATGAGGCCGAGGAACGGCAGGAAGCCGACGACGACGGTGGTGACGCCGGTCGCGACGGCCACCAGCGCGGTGCCGAGCAGCAGCACGCGGTCGTAGTCGACGCCGAGCGTCGTCGCGACGTCCTGCCCCAGGCTCGCGGCGGTCAGGCGATTGGCGAACAGCGCGACGAGGACGACGACGACACCCACGATCCACAGCACTTCGTAGCGGCCGCGTACGACCGAGGTGAAGCTGCCCAGGAACCACGTGCCGAGCATCTGCAACGCGTTCGTGCTGACCGCGAGGTACGTCGTGAACGAGGACACGACGGCGCCGAGCATGATGCCGATGAGGGGCACGATGAGCGACGAACGCAGTCGGATGCGGCGGAGGATCGCCAGGAACACCAGTGTGCCCGCGAAGGCGGCGACGCTCGCGAAGGTCATGCGAACGATGAGCGGCGACTCGGGCATGAGCAGCACCGCGACGAGCAGCCCGAGGGCGGCCCATTCCGTCGTGCCCGTGGTCGTGGGCTCGACGAAACGGTTCTGGGTGAGCAGCTGCATCACGAGCCCCGAGACGGCCATCGCGCAGCCGGCCAGCACGAGGGCGACGGTGCGGGGCACGCGGGTGATCCAGAGCATCTCGGCGCCGAGGTCGCCGGCGCGCAGGTCGTAGACGCCGACGAAGAGCGAGCACACGACGAGAGCGACGACGGCGAGCGCCGCGGCCGGAAGCGCGAGGCGCTGCCGAAGGCGGGAAGGAGCGGTGAGGGTCGTCATGACGCGGCGCGGTGCCCCGGCGCTAGCGGCCGGGGCACCGCGGGTGATCAGTCGGCGGCGGCGAAGGCCGTCGCGATGTCGGTGTACAGCTGGGTGTAAGCCTGGATGCCCTCGTCGAGGTAGAAGCTCGGGTCGAGGTAGACGACCTGACCCTTCTGAACGGCGGGCACGTTCTTCAGCGCCTCGGAGCCTTCGACGAGCTCCTTCGCCGCGACGTAGCCGTCCTCGCCGAACATCGCGTCGCGGTCGAGCACGATGAGCCACTCGGGGTTGGCTGCGGCGATGGCCTCGACGCTGATGTCGTCGCCGTGCGACGCGTTCTCCGCACCGCGATCGATGCCGGGAACCAGACCCAGGGTCGGGAACACCGCCCCGACGCCGCGGCCCTCACCGGGGGCTGCGAAGGCGATCTTCCCGCCCGAGGTGATGAGACCCACGACGGTGTCGGTGCCGTTGTACGCGGCCTTCGCGTCGGCGACGGCCCGGTCGAGCGCGTCGGCCAGCTCGGCGGCATCCTCTTCGCGGTCGAAGACCTGACCCAGGATCTCGACCTGCCGCTTGAGCTCGGCGATCTGCTCCTCGCCGTCGCGCGGGCTCGTCTCGATGGTCGCGGGCTGGATGGACTTCAGGTCGTCGTAGATCTCGCGGAACCGGTATCCGCCGACGATGAGGTCGGGCTGCGCCGAGATGACCGCCTCGAGGTCGGGCTCGCGGTGCAGTCCCACATCCAGCACGTCGTCGCCCCCCGAGAGGTTGGGCCAGAGGTCGTACATCAGCGGCTTGGGGGCGGCCACGAGCTCGATGTCCCAGTCGCTCAGCGTCTGGAAGGTGGTGTTGTCGAGGGCGACGACGCGCTCGGGCGCGACCGGCACCTCGATCTCACCGTGGTTGTCGGTCACGGTGACGGTCGTGGGTGCGGCCGCGGCCTGCTCCGCGGCGGGGCTCGGGGTCGAGGCGCATCCGGCCAGCCCGAGGGCTGCCACGAGGGCGATCGAGACGAGGGCGGGACGACGGGTGCGGGCGAGCGGGTGGGTCACGTGACGTATCTCCTGGTGCGGTGCGAGTGGAGCGGATGCCGACGCGGGGGCATCCTGCATAGGTAAGCCTAACCTTCCTACCAGGCTTCCCCGCAACCCCGCCTCCCCCGCAACCCCGCCTCCGACGCCGCGCAGCTCCGACGCCGCCCGGCTACGGGTTCGCGGGCAGGTTCTCCTCGAGGAACGTGAACACCGTCTCGTACCAGACGCGGGCGTTCTGGGGCGAGAGGATCCAGTGGTTCTCGTCGGGGTAGTACAGGAACCGGTGCGGGCTCGTGCCGTCCGCGGCGGCGTGGTGCTCGTTGAGGTCGGCCCACAGGCGCAGGCCTTCGCCGATCGGCACGCGGTAGTCGCGATCGCCGTGGATCACGAGCATGGGCGTGCGGATGTCGCGGACGAACCGGTGCGGCGAGTTCTCGATCGCACCCTCGGGCGTGAAGATGCTCTGCCAGTACGGCGCGAAGTCGGTCGTTCCGGCGAACTGGTCGAACGCCCACAGGCTCGCGTGGGTCACGATGGCGTCGAACCGGTCGGTGTGCCCGGCGATCCAGTTGGCCATGTAGCCGCCGAACGAGCCGCCCATCGCCGCCGTGCGGGTCTGGTCGATGTCGTCGCGAGCGACGACGGCATCCGTCAGCGCCATGAGATCGGTGTACGGCGCGCCGCCCCAGGCGTTCCATCCCCGAGCGATGAAGTCGAGGCCGTAGCCGGTCGACAGGGCGGGGTCCGGCAGCAGCACGGCGTAGCCGCGGGCGGCGGCCAGCTGCGGGCTCCACCGCCAGCTCCAGGCGTTCCAGCTGTTGAGCGGACCACCATGGACCCACAGCAGCAGCGGCGCGGGGGCGGCGGCATCCGCTCCCTCGGGCAGGACGAGCCAGCCGCGCACCCGAGCGCCGTCGTCGGCGGTGGTCTCGACCTCGACCATGTCGGCCGCGGTGGCGGGCAGCGGCGCGGGGCTCGCGAGGGGCGTCACGCCCGACGCGGAGACGCGCACCGGATGCGGCGGCGTCATCCAGTTCGAGCGCAGCGCGGTCAGATCGCTCGACCCGGCGATCGTCTCGACATTCGTGTACGCGAAGTCGTCGGTCGTGAGCTGCTCGACCGGGTCGCCGTTCACCGGCACCCGGAACACCGGCCCGCGACCGTCGTGATCGGCCGTCACGATGAGCGACGCGTCGTCGTGGGCGAAGCGGATGCTGCTGGGCCAGCGGTCCCAGCCTGCGGCGAGGCGTCGCGGGTCGGAGCCGTCGAGGGCGTCGATCCACAGCTCCTGGTCGGCCGGTCCCGCGGGAGTCGACTTCTCGGTGCGGACATAGGCGACGTGGGCGCCGTCGTGGCTGACGACGGGCGTCTCGAGGTCGACATCGACCTCGTCGCGCACGATGCGCTGGGCGGCCGTGGCGGTGTCGATCGCGACGAGACGGAAGCGGGCGTCGCGTCCCTGCGGCTCGCGCAGCGCGACGACGAGGGTCGCGCCGTCGGGGGTGAGCGCCATGCCCGCCGCGGACGCCGCCCGTCCGCGCACCAGGATGCGGGGGCGCGGCAGACCGGCCGGGTACGGCTCGTCGGCGACATCCGACTCTCCCGTCGACACGGCCTCGACGGCTTCATCGGCGGTGGCGACGACCGCGGGCGCCTCGGCGAGGTCGCGCAGGTCCAGCGACAGCAGCGCCGGCTCGTGCGGGCCGAGGTCGTGGTCCCAGTACCGCACCGGGTAGGTGTCGTGGACGATCGCCGTGACCTTCAGCTTCTTCCGCTCGGCGCGCAGCCGGGCGTCGGCCTCGATCGTCGTGGCCTCGGGCAGCAGCGACGACGCGACGACGATGCGGTCGGAGTCCGCGGCGGTCGCCACGCCGGCGACTCCCCCGGCCAGCCGGGTCACCGGGCGGGCCTCGCCGCCGGCCGCGGGAAGCAGCCACAGCTGCGCGGGGGCGTCGTCGTCGGCGGCGTTGTCGGGGCGGGCCGAGACGAACAGCAGGTCGCCGGTCGACGTGAACACCGCTCCCGATTCGCCGGTCGTCGACCGCGTGAGACGCCGCGGCGCTCCGGTGCCGTCGGCGGGGACGACCCACAGCGAGCGCTCGTATCCGGTGCGGTCCTTCGTCAGGGTCGCGACCGTCAGCACGACCCGCGCACCATCGGGCGAGGTGACCGCCGCGTCGATGCGGGGAAGAGCGTAGTAGTCGTCGAGGGATGCGAACGGCGTCGTCGTCATGCCTCCACGCTATCGGCCGCTCCGATCACATCTCCTCGTGGGTGTCGGGGTCACCGTCCCACAGGCGGCCGCGCTCGAGCGCCGAGATGGCGGCGATCTCTTCGCCGGTCAGCACGAAATCGAACACGTCGGCGTTCTGGCGCTGGCGCGCGGGGTCGGCGGACTTCGGGATCGGCGTCGACGACAGCAGGGTGTGCCAGCGCAGCACCACCTGCGTGCCCGTGACGCCGTGAGCTGCGGCGATGTCGGCGATCACCGGCTCGGCCAGCAGCTCGCTGCGGCGGGCGAGCGGGCTCCAGCTCTCGGTGCGGATGCCGTTCGCCGCGTGGAAGGCCCGCAGACCGGCCTGCGGGAAGTAGGGGTGCATCTCGACCTGGTTCACCGCGGGCGCGACCCCGGTCTCGTCGATCAGGCGCGCGAGCATCGGCTCGGTGAAGTTCGACACGCCCACCGAGCACACCTGACCCTCGTCGCGCAGCGCGAGCATGGCCCGGTAGGTGTCGACGTACTTTCCCTGCGCGGGGTTGGGCCAGTGGACCAGGTACAGGTCGATGCGGTCCACGCCCAGTCGCGACAGCGACCCCTCGGCGCTGCGGATCGTCTCGTCGAATCCGTGGTCGCGCCCGGGCACCTTCGTGGTGATGATCAGCTCGTCCCGGATGCCGCTGCGCCGCACGGCCTCGCCGACCTCGGTCTCGTTCTGGTAGGTGACCGCCGAATCGAGCAGCCGGTAGCCGGCGTCGATCGCGGCGACCATCGCATCGACGCCCTCGGCGCCGCGCAGGTTGTACGTGCCGAGCCCGAGCTCGGGGAAATCGGTGCCGTCGTTGAGCGTGACCGTGGGGATCGTGACCATGCCCACACGCTACGCCGCTCGGGATGCGGGCGGGCAGGGGTTGCGCGAGCTCGCTCAGCGCGCGAGGAACTCCTCGATCACCGTCAGCACCCCGGCCTCGGTGTGCGAGGGCGCCCGGTAGCGCGCGACGGCGGCGACATCCGGATGCGCCTCGGCCATGGCGTACGACCAGCGGGCCTGCTGCAGCAGCTCGAGGTCGTTGAGGTAATCGCCGAACGCCATCGTCTGCTCGGACCCGATCCCCATCGCATCCTGCAGCCGTGCCAGGGCACGGCCCTTGTTCACGCCGCTGTTCATGATGTCGACCCAGTGCTGGCCCGACACCACGACCTGGTGCGTCTGCCGCAGATCCAGCATCTCGGGCGCCACCGAGTGCTCGGCGACCGCGAAGTCGAAGATCGCGAGCTTGAGGATCTGGTCGTCGACCGCTGTCAGGTCGTCGACGACCTCGAGCTGGGCGTAGTACTTGTCGGCCTCGGCGTGAAACGCGTCGTCGGCGCGCTCGATGTACGCGGAGCGCTTGCCGCACACCACGAGCCCGACGTCGAGGTGGTCGAGTCGGCGAACCCGGTCGATGACGATCGACGCGAACTCGGGCGCGACGGCATCCGAGCTGACCTCGACACCGTCCCGGACGACGTAGGCCCCGTTCTCGGCGATGTAGTCGAGTTCGACCGGTGCCGTCGCGAACTGTCGCTGCAGGGTCGCGAGCTGTCGACCGCTGGCGGGAGCGAAGGCGATGCCCCGTTCGCGCAGCCGCGGCAGCAGGCGCCACAGGCCGTCGGGAATGCGTCCCGACGCGTCGAGGAGCGTGCCGTCCATGTCGACGGCGATGAGGCGGATGTCGGGGGAACTCATCGTTCCATCCTGGCCGACGGCGCTCGACGCCGCCCGCGCGCCCGGCCGGGGGTTAACCCGAACGCGAGTCTCGGGCCGGCTCGCCTGTGGTCGAGGGGCGGCGGTCCTAGCGTGGAGGCATGACCACCGCCGTCGATTCCCCAGCCCCGCCTTCGCGCTCCGTGCGCCTGCTGCGTCCACTCGCCGCGCTGGCCCAACTCGTCGCCGTCGGGTTCGCCGGTGTCGCGGCGTTCACCGTGCTTCTCACCCTGATGGCCACCGGCCTCGGGCTCGTGCCCGTGATCGGGATCGGCCTGCCGCTGCTGCTGGGCTTCGTCTACGGGCTGTGGCTGCTGGGCTGGCTCGAGTACGCCCGCGTCGACGGACTGTACGACCTCGGCCTGCCGGCGCTCCCGCTGCGCAGCAGCGGCCGACCCGGCTTCGGCGGCTGGTTGCGCACCGTCTGGCTGCAGTTCATCGACGGACAGATGTGGCGCGGTGTCGCCCATGCGGCCATCTCGACCGTGCTCGGCCTCATCGCCGTCACGCTCTTCTCGTTCCTCGCCGCGGGCGTCGCGCTGCTGTTCGGCCCGCTCTACGCCAACGGCCCCGTGACGATCGCGAACACGTGGGTGCGCGTGCCGGTCGAGGGAACGGTCCTCGCCGGCGCCCTGACCGTGGTGATCTCGGCCGCCCTGCTCGTGGGCATCGCCCTGCTGCACGGCATCCTCGTCCGGGCCGTCCTCGTGCCCTCGCGCGAGGCGCAGCTGGCCGAAGAGGCGCGCACCGCCGGTGTGCAGCGCGAGGGCGCCGTCCGCGCGAGCGAGGTCGAGCGCACGCGCATCGAGCGCGATCTGCACGACGGCGTCCAGCCCCGCCTGGTCTCGGTGGGCATGACCCTGGGGCTCGCACAGCAGAAGATCGACGATGACCCGGATGCCGCCAAGCAGCTGCTCGCCGAGGCGCACACCTCGACGAAGGCGGCCATCACCGAGCTGCGCCAGCTCGCCCGCGGCATCCACGCCTCGGTGCTCGACGACCGGGGGCTGGATGCGGCGTTGTCGGCCCTCGCCGCCCGGTCTCACGTGCCGGTGAGCATCGACGTCCGCGTCGACGAGCGGTGCAGCCGCACCGCCGAGGCCGCCGTCTACTTCGCGATCGCCGAGTCGCTGACCAACGCCGCGAAGCACTCGCGTGCCGCCGAATGCCGCGTCGTGGTCCGCCACCGCGACGACCACACCCTGTGGGCGCGCGTCGAGGACAACGGCGTCGGCGGGGCTCGCGTCATCGCCGGCGGCGGCCTCGACGGCATCATCAACCGCATCACCGCCGCGGGAGGCACGACGCGCCTCGACAGCCCCGCCGGCGGCCCCACCGCCCTGGAGGTGAGCGTCCCGTGCGCATCCTGATCTGCGAAGACTCCGCGCTGCTGCGCGAGGGCCTTGTGCGCCTGCTGGCCGACTCCGGTCACGACATCGTCGCGGCGGTCGCGCACGCCGACGGCCTGGGAACGGTCGTCGCCGACAGCCGGCCCGACCTGTGCATCCTCGACGTGCGACTGCCGCCCACCTTCACCGACGAGGGCATCCGCGCCGCGCTCGCCCTGCGCGCCGAGAATCCCGAGCTGCCCATCCTCGTGCTCAGCCAGTACGTCGAGGAGCGCTACGCGAGCGAGCTCATCACCTCGCACGGGGCGGCGCTCGGGTACCTGCTGAAGGACCGGGTCGCCGACGTCGCGGAGTTCGTCGCCACCGTCGAGCGCATCGGGCAGGGCGCGACCGTCCTCGACCCGGAGGTCGTCGCGCAGCTGCTGACGCGGCGTTCGCGCGACGAGCGCCTCGCCCGCCTGACCGAGCGCGAGCGCACCGTGCTCGCGCTGATCGCGGAGGGCCGCAGCAACCAGGCGATCGCCGCCGCGATGTTCCTCAGCGAAGCGAGCGTCGAGAAGTACATCACCTCGCTCTTCCAGAAGCTCGACCTCGAGCAGGACGAGCACGGCAACCGCCGCGTGCTCGCCGCGCTCGTCCACCTCGAACACGGCGGCTCGCAGCCGCAGAACGGAGCAGTGCGATGAGCACGACACTCACCCCGCCGACGACCCCGCCCGCGCCGCCGACCGACCGACCCCTCGCCGGCGGACGGCGACCCGCCCCCGGCGCACGGGCCATCGCGATCCTCACCGCGGTGGGCGGCGGAGCGCTGATCCTGGGAGCGATGGGCACGAGCGTCCTCTCCACCGTCTCGAGCGGCGCCGTCGAGACGTCGACGCTGACCGCCCCGACGAGCGGCGTGACGGCGCTCGAGGTCGACACGTCGGCCGCCGACGTCGAGATCTCGTTCGGCGACGTCGACGAGGCGACGCTGACGGTCACCGGAGTACGGGGCGCCGAGGCCTGGGAGCTCGGCCGCAACGACGACGTGCTCGTCGTGGACTCCGACCGCGACTGGTGGAACGGCTGGAACACGTGGGGCGACACCTCGCGGGCCACGCTCGTGCTGCCCCAGGACCTCGCCGGTGTCGACGCCCAGCTGCAGGTCGGTGCCGGGCAGATGCGGGTCGAGGGCGACTTCGGTGCGCTCGACCTGCGCGTCGACGCGGGATCGCTCGACGCGGTCGGCTCGGCGACGACGCTCGAGACCACGGTGTCGGCCGGACGGGCGTCGATCGAGCTCGACGGAGTGACGGATGCCGCGGTCTCGCTCAGCGCGGGACGGGTGTCGGGTTCGCTGACGGGAACCCCGCCGGCATCCGTCACCGTCGACGCCGAGGCGGGCGCCGTCGATCTGACGCTGCCGCGCGGTAGCTACGCGGTCGAAGCGCGGCGGGATGCCGGCAGCTTCACGAGCGGGCTGACCGAGGACTCCACGTCTTCCCACCGCGTCGATGTGCGGGTGTCCGCGGGCTCCGTGAGCCTGCGCCCCGGCATCGGCTGAGCTCACGCTGATGCTGGAAGATCCCTATGCGGGTTCGATGAGAACCCCGTTCCGATTGCGGGGCGTTATCTGTCCGTTATAACTTCGTTTCACGCAGTTCCCCCCAACTGCGCGGTGTGATCTCTGGTGCAAGGGATGACAGGGCCGGTCGACGATTCTGAGTCGGCCGGCCCTTCTTGCGTCTGGGCAGCTCCGCCGGCATCGTCGCGGTCCGGCTCGGGCGGTGTCGCTTCCGCGTAAGCGCGCGAGAGGCGGCGGTACTGCGGCGACGCGAACGCCACGAGGACGAGAACGAGCAGCACGGCGCTCGCGGCGACGAACGCGAGCGCGATGCCGCGGGCCTCTCCCCCGCCGAGAAGCCAGCCGAAGCTGCGCTCGCCGGCGTCCGTGCGCATGAACGGGATCAGACCGAACTGCGCGATGGGGCCGATCAGGTACGCCGAGATCGGTGATGCGGCGGACTCGACGGACGCGGCGAAACCGAACACGCGTCCTTGCGTGTGGAAGGGGACCACGCGCTGGATGATCGTCTGCTCGGCCGCCTCGGCGATCGGCATGATCATCATGAAGACGAAGATGCCGAGCGCGTACAGCCACCACCACTCGCGAATCGCGAAGGTCATGCCGAGCACTGCGACACCGACGTTGACCAGCAGCAGCGTCCGCACCGGGTTGGGACCCAGACCGCGCGCCGCGACGAGCGCGCCGCCCACGATGAAGCCCGTCCCGGTCACCGCCAGGACGACGCCCCAGATCTCGACGCTGAACAGGGTCAGCCCGTAGGGGTCCATGAGCGCCATGAAGACGCCGCCGACCAGATTGTTGATGGTCGTGAACAGGATGAGGGCGAGCAGCCCTGGCACCCGCCGCACGGCGGGGATCACGCCTCGGAAGGTCAGCGCCGGTGTGGCCGTGTCGCCGCTCGACACGATCCCGCGCTCGGGGATGGTCACGAACAGCAGGTGGGTCAGGGCGACCGCCGTCGCCACGACGGCGATGACCACCGTCCATCCCATCCCGAGCAGGCCGACCGAGAGGCCGGAGAAGACGCTCGTCACCATGAAGGCGACGCCCTGCACGGTGCCGACGAGCCCGTTCGCCCGGTCGCGACGATCGGCCGGGACAAGGAGGGTGACCGTCGTCGACAGCGCAATGTTGCGGAGGTTCTCCACCACGCCGCCGATGAGGATCAGCCCGGCGAAGCACCAGAACCAGGGCCGGCCCCAATCGATCAGCTGCGACTCGGGGAACGCGAGGTATACCGCCCCCGCTCCGAGGTAGGTGCCGAGGGTGATGGCGCTCGAGAGCACCATCACGGCCTTCTTCTTCATGTGATCCACGAGCGCGCCGAACACGACGCCGAAGGCGGCGACCAGCAGCATGTACGAGCCGCCGATGATCGAGGTCGCCAGCACGTTCTCGGTTTCGAGATAGGCCCAGAACGTGAGGGCGAACCACAGGAAGCTCGAGGTCACGTTCGCCACGAGGGTGTTGCCCAGCACCTGGAAGAAGGCACGCATGCGCGTTCGCTCCGTCGCGCTGAGCGGTTCACCGGTCATGCAGCGAAGATTAGACCTCGCCGCCGACACTCAGAAGACCGGTCGGGAACACCGTCAGCCCCGCAGCGACGGATCGGGCACCGACCACTTCTGCACCGTCTGCAGCAGCCAGAACGCGACGAACAGCAGCAGGGCGATGACCTCGCCGACGAACACGACCGGTGCGTCGGTGCCCGCGCCGAGCGCGACGGTCGCGATCAGGTCGACCGGGAGGGCGACGGCGATGACGAGGTAGGCGCGACGCACCGCCGGGCGCGGCGGATGCTCGGGCGACGGGCGCAGCGCCTCGACCAGGGCGACGGCCGCGATGAGTCCGAAGAAGGCGAATGCGGCGACGAGGTGCACATACGCGACGAGGGCCCCGGGAGCCAGTGCCCACACCCCCGACACCGCCGCGAGGACGACGACCGCGATGGCGAGAGTGGGAGCGACCGCCCGCAGCGCCACGTCGCCGCGCAGCGCGAGGACCACCCCGACGACGACGACGATCGCGGCCATGACGAGGTAGGTGAGCAGGGCGTTGCCGAGGTCGTCGGCGAAGGGCGACGGAACGCACGGCGCGGCGCACTCGACGATGAGCCCGGGCACCTCGCCCGCCGCGACCGGTGTCGGGACGATGGCGACGAGCGGGGCGAGCAGCGCAGCGAGGTCGAGCAGCACGCGTGCCGGGCCGCGGCCCGACAGCGCGAGCAGACAGGCGGCCGCGGCGACGAGCGAGGCCGAGAAGACGGTGCGGGCGGGGGTGTAGAAGTAATGGCTGACTGTGGGCAGCACCCCGACATCCGGTATCGCGAACGCGACCGCCAGCAGCAGGGCGACGGGGGCGCCGGCGAGAGTCAGCCGCAGGTAGCGGTACGTCCGCTGCGGAGTGGTGACGGCCGGCACGGGTTCAGGCTAGCCGCCGGTCCCGACGCGGGCGATGCGGCCATGCTCGCGCCGGGAACGGCGAGGCCGCCGCATCCGTCTCCGGGATCCGCAGGGAAGCGGGATCGCGGAGGACGGATGCGGCGGCGGGGGTCAGGAGACCGCGGCGATCTCGTTCGGGACCTGCGGCAGCTCGACGGTCTGGACGACCTCGCCCGAGGTGAGGTCGACGGCCACGAGCTGGCTGTTGGCCGGGTCGGTGACGTAGGCGATGTCGCCCGCGACCTTCACCGCGGGGTGCGGAGCCTGCCACTCGGCCGGACCCTCCCACGCGTCGATGACGGGAAGCGACTTCGTGATCTCGCCCGAGGCCGGGTCGATCCAGTGCAGCGAGCCGTCGGTGCCGATGAGCACCGCTTCGCCGGCGGGGCCGCGAGCGACGCCGCGGAAGGTGTACTCGACGCCGTCGGGCAGCGCGACCTTCGTCAGCGTCTCGGCCTCGGTGTCGACCAGGGCGATGTTGCGCAGCAGGTAGCCCTCGGCGTCGGGGTCGTCCTTGTAGTCCATCACGACGAGCGGGCTGTTCTCGGCGACGTAGGCGTTGCCGATGCGTCCGTACGTGTCGGGCGAGCTGACCTTGGTGATCTCGCCGTCCGCGTAGATGAGGACACCGTTCTCGCAGCCGAAGACGACGCGCTCGCCCTCGGCGGTGCCCTCACCGTGCACACCGGGGCACTCGGCGTTGACGCCGATCTCGTTGCGCTCGGCGTCGAGGACGCGGATGCCGGTACGGCCGCTCTCGCCGCCGACCGTGGTCAGCAGGGTGCCGTCCTCGAGCTCGACCGAGACGCCGTGGTGCGCCTCCACGCCCGGCAGCACCTCCGCGTCGGGCAGCGAGCCGTCGAGCGCGGCGAGGTCGGCCGTGTCGAAGATCGTCGTGTCGCTCGTCGCGTCGTCGTACAGCACCGTCTTGCCGCCGTGGACGACCACGTGGCCGGCGGTCGCGGCGGGAACGAGCAGGTCGGTGAGCTCGGGCTTCTGGACGTCGAGCAGCTGGAAGCCCTCGGAGGTCGTGACCATCACGTGACGACCGTCACCGGCGGAGTTGAGGCGGATGAAGTCCTCGGACTCGAAGTCGCCGAGCACCTCGAGCTCTTCGCCGCCGAGCACGAGCACGCCGCCTTCGTAGCCGAGTGCCACGCGGGGGCCCTCGGCGGCCGCGGTGGCCTCGGCGGACGGGCTCGATGCCGGCGCCGGCGACGACGAGCATCCCGCCAGCACCAGGGCCGCGGCGCCGACGAGGGCACCGATCTGCAGGGTTCTCTTCATGGGGTGTTGTTCCTTTCCAGGGAAATGCCTCATCGGGTGAGGCCGTCGGAGATGCGCTGCAGGTTCTCGCGCATCATGTCGAGGTAGGTGTCGCCGGGTTGTCCGATCGGCGCCAGCGACTCCGTCAGCAGCGGGACGACCGCCACATCGCGACCCGCCTCGTCGGCGAGCACGCGCATGAGCCGGTCGGGCTGAGACGAGTCGGCGAAGATCGTCTGAACCCCCGCGGCGTCGATCGCATCGACGAGCTCTTGCAGGTCCGAAGCGCTGGGCGCGGCGAGCGTCGTGCCGCCGGGGACCGCGGCACCGAGGATGCGGACGTCGTACCGGCGGGCCAGGTAACCGAACACGTGATGGTTCGTCACGAGAGCCCGGTGCTCGGCGGGGATCGCCCCGAGTCCCGCGGCGAAGTCCGCATCGACGGCCTCGAGCCCGTCGAGGTACGCGGCAGCGGCATCCGTCACCGAGGCCGCGTCGCCACCGGCCAGCTCGGCGAGCACGGGCGCGAGCGCCTCGACGACGCGCGCCGTCTGCGTGGGGTCGGTCCAGAAGTGCGGGTCGACGGCATCCGAATCGAGGTAGCCGAGTTCCTCGACGTGGTCGCCGGCGACGAACTGGGCGACGCCGTCAGCGTCCGACGCGTCGACGTGGTGCTGCACCCCCTCCTCGAGGCCGAGACCGTTCGAGACCACGAGATCGGCGGCGCGCATCGTCGCGGCATCCCGCGCCGACAGCTCGAACGAGTGCGGATCGGCGTCGCGGGGCATGAAGGTGACGACCTCGAGCTCGTCCCCGGCGAGCGTCTCGACGATGTCACCGAGGATGTTCGTCGTCACGACGACGGTGGGGCGATCGTCGCCGGGTCCGCTGCACGCGGCGAGCGACAGCACACCGGCGACGAGGACGGCGACGACGGATGCGGCGCGCCTCATCGGCCCGTCTCCGTGAACAGGACCGGCTCGTGCTCGGTCGTGAACGTGCGGGCCACGCGTGCGCCGTCGGCCGGATCGAGCTCGAACAGCGTCCGCTCCGCGGGGCCGTTGAGGTAGGTGCGGCGCTGGTCGGCGACCAGGTCGACGCCCCCGGCGAGGGCCGGGTCGGCGAGGGAGGCGGCCACGAGGGGCGCGCTACGGGCGATGACCTCGCCGGACGCGCCCGAGAGGACGAGGACGGAGCCGTCGGCGGCGAGCGCCACCACCGTCTCGTCGGCGTCGTCGACCGCGGTGACACGGACGATGGGCTCACCGGCGTCGTGCACGGCCCATGACCGGTTGCGCGTGTCGAGCAGCCAGAAGTGCGAACCGTCGGTGCGACCGGCGACGGTGGGGCGCCCCTCACGAGCCGAGAAGGTCACCGCGCGAGTAGGCGCGTCGGCCGGGTAGGCGATGCGCTCGAACGTCGTGCCCTCGCCGTCGGTCAGGGCGAGCACGGCACCGTCGGCGCACCCGACGACGACGCCGACGTTCGTCGCGATCGATCCGGACGGCTCCACGCAGGCCACCGTCTCCTGCTCCTCGCCGACGGCATCGACGTGGCGCAGCTCGCCGGCGACGGGATCGGCGACGAGAGCGCCCTGCGGCAGCGGCACGACGAATGCCCCGGGCGCGTCGAGCTCGAGTCGGAAGCTCTCGACGATCTCGCCCTGCTTCAACGCCTCGAAGTCGAGCAGCACGGCCTCGCCGCCGCTCTCGCCGTCGTCGAAGAAGACGCCGGCACCCAGGTCGCTCGTCACCGTGCGCGGCGTGCCGGAGCCCTCCAGCTCGCCGAGCAGACGCGCGGGCGCCTCGTAGTAGTGGAAGTGGTCGATGTGATTCCACGTCCACACGCCGCTGTCGACGATCGACACCTCGCCCTCGCGACCGGCGAAGAGGAAGCGCCCCTCGCTGTCGAGCGCGTCGGCCGGGGCGATCTGCCCGAGCGTCTCGGACTGCTCGTCGATCAGGTCGAGGTGGTGAACGGTGCCGTCGGCCGCGATGCTCGTCAGGTGCAGCGCAGGCTCGGCGAGCTCGCGGGCACCGGCGATCGCGCCGTGGCCGTCGCCGAGCGCCGTCGAGTCGGGGTCCGGGGTCGCGCCGGCGTCGGCGGCGGGGGTGGCCTGGCAACCGGCCAGCAGCAGGGCGCCGGCGGTCACGGCGATGAGGGCGAGAGGTGCACGGGGGGTCATGCGGTCCTTTCCGGGGTGTTCGGGATGACGGAGACGGGGGCGACGCGACGGCGCACGGCGAAGACCAGGGCGTGCAGGCCGGTCGAGAGGGCGCCCGAGCAGATTGCGGTGAAGGCGACGGTGGCGCCGGCCGCGGTCGCCAGATGCCACGACAGCAGCAGGCCGACGGCGACCGAAAGCGTGCCGATGACGGCGGCGAGCGCCATCGTGGGCACGATCCGGCGGGTCCAGCGTCCGGCGGCCACGGCGGGCCCGAGCAGCATCCCGACGACCAGGAGCGATCCGACGGCCTGGTAGGCGGAGACGACGGCGAGCGTCACGAGCCCGACCAGCACGAAATGGGCCGCTCGCGGGCGGAGGCCGAGCAGCTGCGCCTGACGCGGGTCGACGGTGAGCGCGACGAACGAGCGGTGACCGAGCGTGGCGACGACGACGGTGACGAGCAGCGCCACAGCGAGGGCCGCGAGATCACCCGTCCCGATGGCGAGGATCTCGCCGAAGAGGATGGCGGAGGCATCGGTGGCGAAGCTCCTCGATGCCGAGATGACGATGACGCCGAGCGACAGGCTGGCCACGAAGAGCAGCCCGATGCTGGTGTCGGCCGAGAGCCGGCCGCGCCGTTGCAGGGCGCCGACACCGACGGACATGACGGCCGCGCTCAGCGCTGCCCCGACCATCGGCGGGAAGCCCGTGAGCGTCGCCACGGCGACGCCGGGCAGCATGCCGTGGGCCATCGCCTCGCCGAGGAACGCCATCCCGCGCAGGACGACCCAGGTGCCGACGATGCCGCAGACGATCGCCACGAGGGCGCCGCCGAGCAGGGCACGCTGGACGAACGCGACGGAGAACGGATCGAGCAGGAGGGACACGATCGACGACTGTACATGACTTTGAGAACCGTTTTCATTTGCAATAATCGAGGGATGCCCTCCCCCACCGCCACCTCCTCGCCGCATGACCGCGTGCTCGAACTCCGCGACATCCGCGTCTCGTTCGAGGGCCATGAGGCGTTGCGCGGCGTGGACCTGGATGCCGTTCGCGGCGAGATCCTCGCCGTCGTCGGGGCCAACGGCTCGGGGAAGTCGACGCTGCTCGCGGTCTCGGCGGGGCTCCTTCCTCCGACCTCCGGCACCGTGCGGCGACCCGCGGGCACACGCGTGGGCCTCGTGCCCCAGTCGACGAACGACGGCGCGCGGCTGCCGCTCACGGTCACCGATCTCGTCTCGATGGGACGGTGGCGAGACCGCGGCCCCTTCCTGCCGCTGCGCCGCAGTGACCGCGCCCGCGTCGCCGAAGCCATCGAGACCGTCGGACTCAGCGCCCTCGCCCGCCGCCCGCTCGGAGTCCTGTCGGGCGGGCAGCGTCAGCGGGCCTACCTGGCACAGGCACTCGCGCAGGACGCCGACCTGCTGCTGCTCGACGAGCCGATGAGCGGTCTCGACGCCGCGTCGCGCGAAGCGGCGGCATCCGCTCTGTCGACCGTGGCGCGCGCGGGCGTCGCCGTGATCGTCGTGACCCACGACCTCGCCGAGCTGGGCGCGGTCGACGCCGTCTGCCGCCTCGCCGACGGCCGGATCGCCGCCGAACCGGCGCAGGAGTCGACCGAGGCGCCGCTCGAGACTTCTCCCGCCGCGTCGCGTGGACGGGGGCACGGCTCCGCGGCTAGCGTGAGAGCGTGACCGCTGCTCCCATCGATGCCACCTCCACCGCCGCCTGGGCCGACCTCGAGTCGCTGAAGAACGGATTCACCCCCGACCTGCGCGGCTGGTTCGACGCCGACCCGGGCCGGGTCGACCGCCTCAGCCTGCCGCTGGCCGACCTGCACGTCGACCTGTCGAAGAACCTCGTCACGGACGAGATCGTCGCCGCCCTCGTGCGCCTGGCCGAGCAGACGGGCGTCGCCGAGCGCTACGCCGCGATGCTCGCGGGCGAGCACATCAACACCACCGAGGACCGCGCCGTGCTGCACACCGCGCTGCGCCGCCCGGCCGGTGCCACGCCCGCGCTCGTGGTGGACGGCCAGCAGGTCGACGCCGACGTCCAGCAGGTGCTCGAGAAGATGTCGGCCTTCGCCGACCGCGTGCGCTCCGGCGAGTGGACCGGCGTCACCGGCAAGAAGGTCACGCACGTCGTGAACATCGGCATCGGCGGCTCCGACCTCGGACCGGTCATGATCTCCGAGGCGCTGCGCCCCTACGCCACCGCCGGCATCCAGGCGCGGTTCGTCTCGAACATCGACCCGTTCGACATCGCGAACAAGACCGCCGACCTCGACCCCGAGACGACGCTGTTCATCGTCGCGTCGAAGACCTTCACGACCCTCGAGACCCTGACCAACGCGCGCCTCGCCCGCGACTGGCTGTGGGCGGGCCTGCAGCAGGCCGGTGCGATCGACGACAGCGAGGCGAAGAAGACGGATGCCGTCGCGCACCACTTCGTCGCCGTCTCGACGGCCCTCGACAAGGTCGAGGCGTTCGGCATCGACCCCGCCAACGCGTTCGGCTTCTGGGACTGGGTGGGCGGCCGCTATTCCGTCGACTCGGCGATCGGCCTGTCGCTGGCCATCGAGCTCGGACCCGACGCGTTCCGCGAGCTGCTGGCGGGTTTCCACGCGGTCGACGAGCACGTGGCATCCACCCCGCTCGAGAAGAACGTGCCCGTCCTCATGGGTCTGCTCAACGTCTGGTACACGAACTTCCTCGGCGCCCAGACGCACGCCGTCCTGCCCTATGCGCAGCAGCTGCACCGCTTCGCGGCCTACCTGCAGCAGCTGACCATGGAGTCGAACGGCAAGTCGGTCCGCTGGGACGGCACCCCCGTGACCTCCGACACCGGCGAGGTCTTCTGGGGCGAGCCCGGCACCAACGGCCAGCACGCCTTCTACCAGCTCATCCACCAGGGCACGCGGCTGATCCCCGCCGACTTCATCGCCTTCGTCAACCCGGCCTATCCGCTCACCGACGGCGGCCGCGATGTGCACGGCCTGTTCCTGGCGAACTTCCTCGCGCAGACCAAGGCGCTCGCCTTCGGCAAGACCGCCGCCGAGGTCGAGGCCGAGGGCACCACCGGGGCGCTCGTCGCCGCGCGGACCTTCCCCGGCAACCGGCCCACGACGTCGATCTTCGCGCCCGCGCTCACGCCGACGGTGCTCGGCGAGCTGATCGCGCTGTACGAGCACATCACGTTCACGCAGGGCACGATCTGGGGCATCAACTCCTTCGACCAGTGGGGCGTCGAGCTGGGCAAGCAGCTGGCCCTGCAGATCGCCCCGGCGATCGAGGGCGACGACGACGCGCTCGCGGCGCAGGACGCCTCGACCCGGTCCCTCCTGGCCTACTACCAGGCGCACCGCCAGGCCTGGCGCGTCTGATCGAGTCGCCGAGAAGGGCGGATGTCGGAGTTCCGGCATCCGCCCTTTCCGTCGAGTCGACGCGGCGGCGGGGTCAGTCGGCGGCGACGCGGGTGTGCATCCGCTCGCCGGCGGAGTTGAAGATGCTGATGAGCTCGGCCGGGCGCGAGCCCAGGGCGCTGATGGAGTGCGGGACGCGGGTGTCGAACTCCGCCGCCTCGCCCGCCCCGAGCTCGAGCTCCTGCTCGCCGAGCACCAGCCGCACCCGGCCGCTCAGCACGTAGAACCACTCGAATCCCTCGTGCACCCGCGGGGCCGGGGCCGCGTCGAGCGGCGGAAAGGTCACCTTGTAGGTCTGCACGGGCGAGCTCTCGCGCGTGAGCGGCGCCACGATGTGGCCGTGCCGCGTGACCGATGGCCGCCGCACCCGCGGGTCGGGGCGCTCGTCGGGGACGAGGTCGTCGATGCGGATGCCGAGCTGCCGGGTGAGCGGCAGCAGCAGCTCGAGGCTCGCTTGCCGCTTGCCCGATTCGAGCCGTGACAGGGTGCTCGCCGACATGCCCGCGCGCGTCGCGAGCTCGTCGAGGGTGAGACCGCGCTCCTGCCGTGCCGCGCGCAGGCGCGGGCCGATCTGTTCGAGACCTGTCATGACCCCATCTTGCCATTTCCGCAAACTGGTTTGCTACTCCTGCACGCCGGCACGGATGCTGTTCCCATGCAGACCTTCGATCAAGACGTCGTCATCGTCGGTGGCGGGCCCGCGGGCCTGAGCGCCGCCCAGATGCTCGGGCGCGCCCGCCGCCGCACCCTCGTGCTCGACTCCGCGAGCCCGCGCAACCGCTTCGCCGAGCACATGCACGCCGTCGTCGGCTTCGACGGCCTCTCACCCGCCGACCTGCGCCGCCGGGGACGCCAAGAGGCCGAGGCGTACGGCGTCGCGTTCCGCGCGGCGCACGTCGACCGCGTCGCCGAGGTGGACGGCGGCCTCGAGGTCTTCCTCGCGGACGGCACGAGCATCACCACGCGCGCCCTCATCGCGGCGACCGGCGTGACGGACCGCCTGCCACCGATCCCCGGCCTCGCCGAGCGGTGGGGCCGCACGGTGCTGCACTGCCCCTACTGCCACGGCTGGGAGGTCCGCGACCGTCGGATCGGCGTGCTGGCGACCTCGCCGCTGAGCCTGCACCAGATCGAACTGGTGCGGCAGTGGAGCCCCGAGATCGTCGCCTTCACGGCCGCGCTCGGCGATCCGGGTGACGAGGTGCGCGAGCGCCTGCACGCGCGCGGCATCCGGATCGTGACCGAGCCCGTCGTCGAGGTCGTGGGTGACGGCGCGGAGATCGACGCCGTCGTGACCGCTGATGGCGAGCGGATCGCGATCGACGCGATCTTCACCGGCGGCACCCTCGAGCCCCACGACGGCTTCCTCGCCGACCTCGGCCTCGCTCGCGCGGAGGGGCCGGTCGGGTCCTTCATCGCCGCCGACGCCGTCGGCGCGACGAGCCACCCGCGCGTGTGGGCCGCGGGCAACGTCGTCACCCCAATGGGCAACGTCCCGCTGTCGATGGGGGCCGGCTCGATGGCCGGGGCCGCCGTGAACGGCGCACTCGTGGGGGCTGACGCGGCCGCCGCGGTCGAGCGTCGGCGCGGGCATGCCGCCGACTGGGAGGCGCGGTACGCCGAGACCGATCGGGTGTGGTCGGGGCGCGTGAACGAGACCACCGCGTCCGTCATCACCGAGCTGGAGGAGAGCCGTGCCCTGCGCGCGGGCACCGCTCTCGATCTCGGCTGCGGCGAGGGCGGCGACGCGCTGTGGCTCGCGGCATGCGGGTGGTCGGTCACGGGCGTCGATCTCTCGGCGACGGCGATCGCCCGGGCGCGCGATGCCGCCCGGAACACGGCCGTCGAGGCGACCTTCATCGCCGGAGAGCTCGACGACGCCGATCTCGGCGCGTTCGACCTCGTCACGGCCAGCTTCCTGCACTCCTGGGACCCGGAGTTCTCGCGGATCACCCTGCTGCGGGCCGCGATGCGTCACGTCGCGCCCGGGGGTCGCCTGCTCGTCGTGTCGCACCTGGGCACCGCGCCCGGCGGCCACGAGCACCCGCCCTTCGCGACCCCGGCGCAGGAGCGGGCGGCGCTCGAGCTCGACCCGCAGGTGTGGGAGGTCGAGCGCGAGGAGATCCGCGAGCGCAGCTCCGCTGCGACAGCCGACGCCGAACCGGCGCACCGCACCGACGGCATCCTGCTGCTGCGCCGACGCGACTGAAGCCGTCTGCCTCCGCACGCCGAAACGCCGACGCGCCGGGCCCGTCACCCCGAGGACCTCGGGGGCGGGCGCCGGCGCGTCGGCGTCAGCGGGTTACTTCTCGACGACCAGCAGGGGCGAGCCCGCGGTGGTGGCGCCCAGGCCCACCGGGTCGACCGTGGCGAACGCGTCGCCGTTGAGGACGATCACCGGGGTGATCAGCGGGTAGCCCGCCTTCTCGATGACCGAGCGGTCGAAGGTGACGAGCGGGGTGCCCTGCTCGACGCGGTCTCCGGCCTTGACGTGGACCTCGAAGCCCTCGCCCTTCAGGTTGACGGTGTCGATGCCGACGTGGATCAGCAGCTCCACGCCGTTGTCGAGCTCGAGCCCGAACGCGTGGCCGGTGGGCTGCGCCGCGGCGACCGTGCCGGCACCGGGCGAGACCACGGTGTTGCCGGTCGGCTCGATCGCGACGCCGGGGCCCATCACACCGCCGCCGAAGACGGGGTCGGGGACCTCCGACAGCGCCACCGCCGTGCCGTCGAGCGGCGAGGCGATCTCGATCGCCGTCGAGACCTCATCGGTCGCCCCGGGCTTCTCGAGCGTCGCGGTCGCGGTGCCCTGCGAGGTCGCGGCCGGAGTCTCCGTCGCCGAGCCGGCGGCGGCAGCGGACGTCGCGGCGGCGGCCGGAGCGCCCGCAGCCTGGAGCTTCGCCTCGGCCTTGTCGCGCTGGGCCTCGAACTCGGCGCGCTGCTCGGGGGTGCGGTAGTCGCTGATGATGACGAGGACCATCGCCACGACGAACGACGACAGGACGGCGATGCCGTAGAGGATCACCGAGTCGAAGGCGGGGATCGTCAGCAGCGAGGTGAACACGAACGCCTGCGTCTTCACGCCACCGCCGATGCCGATGATGAGACCGCCGACGAGGCAGCCGACCAGCATCCGCGGGTAGATGCGCTTGAACCGCAGGTGGATGCCGTACAGCGAGGGCTCGGAGATACCGCCGAGCAGACCGGCCGCCAGGGCGCCCGTCGCGGTCTGGCGCATCTGCTTGTCACGGGCGCGCCAGGCGATCCAGAGCACACCGGCGGTCGCGCCGAAGCACGCGAAGTTCCACGCGCCCATGGGGCCCTGGATGAAGTCGTAGCCGAGGGTCTGGATGTTCAGCAGCATGATGGCATTGATCGGCCAGTGCAGGCCGAGCGGCACCATGAACGGGTAGGCCAGCGGGATCACGATCGCGAAGATGAACGGCGAGAAGGTGTTGATCGAGCTCAGCAGGTTGGCCAGCGCTGCACCGGCGTAGACGCCGATGGGTCCGATCAGGAACGCGGTGAGCGGGATCATGATCAGCATCGCGAGGAACGGGACGAAGATCAGCTGGATGTTCTCGGGGATGACCTTGCGCAGACCCTTCCAGAGCAGGCCGAGCACGCCCGCCATGAGCAGCGGCGGGAACACCTGCGAGTCGTAGCTGAAGATCGTCAGCGGAAGGCCGAACACCGGGATCGTGGTGATGTCCGAGCCGAGGAAGGTCAGCTGCCGAGCGCCCTCCTGGTCGGCGAGGCCGGTGAAGCCCGGCAGCATCACGACGGCCATGATGGCGAAGCCGACCCACGGGTCGGCGCCGACCTTCTTCGCGGCGTTGTAGGCGACCATCAGCGGCAGGAAGATGAAGACGCACTGCCACATCAGGTTGACGAACTGCCACGAGGGCTCGAGCGTCACGCCGGGGGCGTTCCAGGCGGGGATGACGCCGAGGGTCGCCATCAGCGCCATGAAGGTGATGAACAGCGACGCCCCCAGCAGCGCCCCGAGGATCGGGCGGAACGAGTCGGAGAGGAACTCGAAGAGCGAGTCGAGCCAGGCGACCTTGCCGCGCGGGCCCTTCGCGCGCTCGCGCGCCTTGACCGAGTCGACGTCGTCCTCGTCGACCGCGCCGCCACCGGCTCCGCTCATCGCGGGCAGGGCGTTGATGTCGTTGTAGACGTTCTGCACCGCGCCGCCGATGACGACCTGATAGCGGTTCCCGGCCTGCGGGACGGCGCCCATGACGCCGGGGATCGCTTCGACGGTCGACTGATCGACGTTCGAAGAATCGCGCAGTTGGAATCGCAGACGCGTCGCGCAGTGCGTCAGACTCTCGATGTTTCCTGGGCCGCCGACTGCGTCGACGATCTTCTCGGCGGGGCTGGTCGCCATGGTGATCTCCTGTTCCCCGGGTTCGTGGCCGAAGTACTCGACGACGACTTTACTCTGGGAGTTCCCCGAGAACGAAGCCCACCGCCGATGTGGTCTGACCACAGTTTAGCGCGTCGGACGCGGTCTCGTAACCGAGTGCCGACGGTGGCGCACGGCCTGAACGACGGCGTCGCCGATCACGAACGCGGCGAGAGTGATGCCCAGCAGCGGCAGCAGGAATCCGACCCCGATCGCGACGGCGACCACCAGCGCGATCCCCCAGAGCGGCGCCTGCGGCAGCGCTTCCGCGGGCGCTGATCCGGCACCGCGAGCGGCGTCGCGGGTCGGGCGGCGCTTCCACCACATCGCATAGCCCAGCACCACCATGGCGGCGATGCCGGAGGCCACGATGAACAGCACGATCTGATTGACGAGGCCGAACATCGTCCCCATGTGGAGGTCCACGGCCCAGCGCGCCAGCTTCGCCATGACGGGGTAGTCCGCGAAGTCGACGCGATCGACCACCGCGAGCGTCTCGCCGTCGATCGACACCGCGTCCACCTGGGTCGGGAAGCTGCGCTGGATCTCCTGCACGACCCAGGCCTGCCCGGCGGCCGAGGGGGGACGGATCTCCACCAGGCCGACGTCGACGTTCTCGGTGCGGGCCACTGCGAGCACGTCGTCGAACGCCTCGGGCGCGACCGCGGCAGTGGGGGCCGCGACCACGCCATGATCGGCATGCGGGTCGCCTGCGGCAGCATCGCCCCCCAGGGCGGTCTCGAGCGCGGGCGCCTGCCACGACAGCGCGGCTCGCAGGCTCGAGACGTTCGCGCCGCCGTACGTCGACCACGTGATACCCGAGGCCGACAGGAACACGGCACCGATCACGAGCCACACGCCCAGTGAGGCGTGCCAGCCGAAGAGCCGGCGGTATCCCGTCGCGCCGCGTCGCGGACGCAGGAGGTCGCGCTTGGCTCGGGTGGTGCGGAACCGGGCGATCCAGAGGCCGAGCCCCGCCAGCACCACGACGCCGAGCCACGAGGCGGCGAGTTCGCTGTACAGGCGCCCGGGCTCGCCGAGGTTGAGGCTGCGGTGCAGCTGATCGACCCACGTGCGCAGGGGCAGCGCGCCACTGGTGCCGTACACGGTCTGATCGCCGCGGATCTCACCCGTTCCCGGGTCGATGAAGACGGCGCGCGTCTCGCTGGGACCGAGACCCTCCTGGGCGAACATCACCCGCGTCGTGTCGCCGGGTCCCGGTGCGGGGCGGACGGCGGCGAGCGTCGCGGCATCGCCGATATGGTCCTGGGCGATCCGCACCTGCTCGCCCAGCGTGAGCGATGTCTCCGAAACCGGAGCCCGCAGCTCGTGGGCGTAGACGACGCGCTCGATCTGCGGCGTGACGACGTACAGTGCACCGCTCACGGCGGCGATGAGGATGAACGGACCGACGAGGATGCCGGCATAGAAGTGGACGCGCAGCAGCAGCGGCATCAGCCAGGGGCGCCTCGGCCGCGGCGGCGCGTGCTCGTGGGACGGCGTGCCGCCGGCATCTCCGGCGGGGTCGGGTACGGCGTCGCCCGTCGGGCGCGCATCGGTGATGGACATGGGACTCCTCGGTGTCGGGGTGCCGGCGGGTATGATGCGCGCACGACGGAACGCCCCGACGGGCGCCGGGGCGTCAGAGAGCGAGGAGTGAGGGCGGGCCGCGGCGCGCCGGTGACGCGATGAGAGGCCGCGGTCGCGGCGCACTGGTGCTCGACGCGAAGCCGCGCCGGCGCGGTGAGACGGCGGTCGGCGGCACGACGTCGCGGCCGGCAGCGCGCAACCGCCGTGCCACGCGTCGGGCGAGTTCGCCGAGACCGACGAGCAGCAGCTCCCCGCGATGGAGCACGAGAGTGGTCACGACGGCGGCGATGACGTGCGCGCCGAGCATCGAGGCATCCGGGACGACCACCGCTGAGGTGGGAACCGACGCGAGAGAGGATGCCGCCACGGGCATATGTCCGGCGTGCGCCGCGAGTCCCGCGCCCCCGGAGGCCGGCCCCGCCGACGCGAGCGGCACGACACCGAGCACGAAGAGCACGTGGAAGACGGCCTGCGCCGCGGCGACGGCGGCACCCACCCGCACGACCGACAGGCGGCGTCCCGCGAGGCCCAGGCAGACGATCAGCGAAAGCGCCCAGGGCAGGGCGATCCCGAGTACGGACGGCGGCGGACCGCCGGCCGCGACGTGCGACAGCAGCGCGACGAACGTCGCGAGAGACGCCGAAGCGGTCGCACGGACCGCACGCTGCTGCCGGACGGAGACCACGGGAACGAGGTCGGACTCAGACGCCGACGCGCGCGAAGGCGTCGAGGCTGATGCCCTGATCGAGCACGGTCCGCGACCACTCGCGTGCCGAGTGCAGGGAGTGGTCGCGATAGTTGCCGCACTCGAGAGCCGAGACGCCGGGAATGTCGGCTTCGACCGCCTCTTCGGCGATGAACCGCAGGCTGCCGGTCATCGCGGCGACGACGTCGGCGATCTCGGGCTCGCCCCACATCAGCAGGTGGAAGCCGGTGCGGCAGCCGAAGGGCGAGATGTCGATGACGCCGTCGATGCGGTCGCGCAGCAGGCCGGCGAGCATGTGCTCGATCGTGTGGATGCCGGCGGTCGGGATCTCCCCCGCGTTCGGCTGCACGAGACGCACGTCGAAGTTGGTGATGGTGCCGCCGCCGGGGCCGTGCTCGACGCCGATGCGGCGCACGTAGGGCGCGATCACGGCGGTGTGGTCCAGCGTGAAGCTCTCGATCTCGGCCATGGATCCTCCTCGGCGCAGCGGTGCGGGCAGCGTCCGGACTCCCGCGTTCTGGGCCAGATTAACGCCCTGCACCGAGGGTCTGGACCGCCGCGGCTCCCAGGTTACGTTCAGGTGCCGCCCGGGACTCGTCCAGGCTCGGGGCGCAGACTCGGGGAGTTTTGTGCGTCTGCCCGCGACGCCCGCCGTTGTTCCACGGTGCCCGCAACATCGAAGGACTGCCCCTGTTCGTATGACTTCTTCGTCGAGCCAGCCCACCCGCCGCGACCTGCGGCGCACGCCCCGCAACGCACGCCGTGTCATCCGGCCCGCCGCCCTGACCCTGGGCGTCGCGCTCGGGGTCACCGCGATGGTCGGCACGACGGCATCCGCGACGGTTCCCATCGCCGCCTCGTCCGCGCCCGTCATGCAGCGCGCGGCGCTCGTGACCGCCACCGTGGCTTCGCCCGCGAAGCCCCTCAGCGCGATCGAGCAGGCGACGACCGACGCCGTCGCCGCGGCGGAGGCCTCGGTTCTCGAGGCGGCCACCGTGACGGCCGATGTGTCGGCTGCCGCACTGCCGGTCGACGGCGACACCACCGTCGACACGGCGCAGCTGCGCGACCGCATCGCCGGCCTGCAGGACGCCGACGTGATCCCGACGCTGCTCCTGCCCGACCTCACCGACAAGCTCACCGAGGCGACCGCTGACGTCCAGGCCGAGACCGCCGATCTGCGCGGCCGTCTCGACGCCGCGAAGGCGCAGAAGGCCGCCGAGGAGGAAGCCGCCCGCATCGCCGCGGAAGAGGCCGCCGCCGCCGAGGCCGCGGCCCGCGCCGAGGCAGAAGCGGCCGCCGCCGCCGAGGCCGAGGCTGAGGCCGAAGCAGCCGCCACGTCGAGCTCGAGCAGCGCGCGGTCGTCCGCGCCGGCAGCATCCGGTTCCGCTGTCGCCTCGACCGGCGACAACTCGCCGGGTGCCGCGCAGCAGGCCGCCAGCAACATGCTCGGCGACTACGGCTGGGGCCAGGACCAGTTCTCGTGCCTCGTCTCGCTGTGGAACAAGGAGTCGGGCTGGAACTACCAGGCCTACAACAGCGGCAGCGGCGCTTTCGGCATCCCGCAGGCGCTCCCCGGCAGCAAGATGGCATCGGCCGGCGGCGACTGGCAGACCAGCGCGGTCACGCAGGTGCGCTGGGGCCTCGGTTACATCTCGGGCCGCTACGGGTCGCCGTGCGGCGCCTGGGGTCACTCGCAGTCGGTGGGCTGGTACTGATCCGGCTCCGGCCGACCGAGCTCGAGACGCCCGGCACCCGTTCCGCTTCCGCGGAGTCGGGGCCGGGCGTCTCGGCGTTCAGTCCCCGTCGGTCTGCGTCGCGGCGCGGTCGGCGTTGATGCTCGAGACCTGCGCGTCGTCCATGTCGTCGTCGAGGACCTCTTCGCCGTCGACCTGCTTGGTCGGCGTGGCGTCATCGGCTGCCCCGGCCACGGTTCCCGGCGGGACGATGGGCATGTTGTTGTTGAGGCTCATGGTTTCCCCTTCCTGTTTCGCTGGTGTCGTCACGGTACGCAGCCGACGCTCCGTCTGTCTTCACGGTTGCTCCGTCATTCCCGCCGGTGTATCGCCGTCCTCCGACGACGCCGACGTAGGGTCGAAAGCATGGCCCGCATCCTCGCCGTCGTGAACGGCCGCATCGTTCCCGTGTCCGCACCCGTCATCGAGCAGGGCACCGTGATCGTCGAGGACGGTGTCATCACCGCCGTCGGCGACAGTGACATCGCCGTTCCCGACGGCGCCGAGATCGTCGACGCCGGCGGTCGCTGGGTGCTGCCCGGCTTCGTCGAGGCCCACGGGCACCTCGGTGTCCACGAGGACGGCGAGGGCTGGTCGGGCAACGACACCAACGAGATGACCGACCCCAACGGTGCGCGCTTCCGCGCCCTGGACGGCATCGACATCGACGAGGTCGGATTCCGCGATGCGTTGCGCGGCGGGGTCACCTCCGTCGTCATCAAGCCGGGGTCGGGAAACCCGATCGGCGGCCGCACGGTGGCGATCAAGACGTGGGGCGGCCGGACCGTCGACGAACAGGTCATCGCCGAGAACGTGTCGGTCAAGTCCGCTCTCGGCGAGAACCCCAAGCGGGTCTACGGCGACAAGAAGCAGACGCCGTCGACGCGCTTGGGCGTCGCGTCCGTCCTGCGCGAAGCGTTCGTGGCCGCGCAGAACTACGTGGCGAAACGGGATGCCGCCGCCGCGAAGGGCGAGCCGTTCGAGCGCGACCTCGGCAAAGAGACGCTCGCGCAGGTGCTCGACGGCACGCTGCTGTGGGACCAGCACAGCCACCGCCACGACGACATCGTCACGGCCATCCGACTGGCCGAGGAGTTCGGCTATCGCCTGGTCGTCAACCACGGCACCGAGGGTCACAAGATCGCCGACGTGCTCGCCGAGAAGAACATCCCCGTCATCTTCGGGCCGATGCTGACGTCCCGTTCGAAGGTCGAGCTGCGCGACCGGGCGATCGGGGCCCTCGCCCTCATCGCCGAGGCCGGCGTCACGGTGGCCATCACGACGGACCACCCGGTCGTGCCGATCGACCAGATCCGCCTGCAGGCCATTCTCGCGGTGCGCGAGGGGCTGCCGGCGACCGTCGCCCTCGAAGCGCTCACGACGAACCCGGCCTCGATCCTGCGTCTCGACGAGCGCGTCGGTGCACTCGAGCCGGGCCGTGACGGCGACATCGTCATCTGGTCGGGCGACCCGCTCGCGGTCGAGTCGCGTGTGGAGCACGTGATCATCGGCGGCACGACGGTGCTCGAGCCCGCACCCGATGGCGACGTGCGCGTCGTCGAGCGGTGGGAGCGCTTCGGGCGCTCCAGCTGGCTGCGCTGACCCGATGTCCGCTCTTCCGTTCGGCGTGCTCGTCCTGATCTTCGCCGCTGCCGCGGCGGTGGTCTGGGTCGCCGGCATCCAGCTGTCCAAGACCACGGACGTGCTCGACGCGCGCTGGCACATCGGCAGTGCGTTCGGCGGCCTCATCATCCTCGCCGTCGCCACCAACCTGCCCGAGATCGCGATCACCGTGAGCGCGGCGGCATCCGGCAATCTCGAGGTCGCCGTCGGCAACATCCTCGGTGGCATCGCCCTGCAGACCGTCGTGCTGGTGATCCTCGACGCGTTCGGCAGGCGCGGACGGGGCGTGCGCCCGCTGACGTATCGGGCGGCGTCGCTCGTGCTCGTCCTCGAGGCGGCCGTCGTCGTCGCCGTGCTCACCGTGGTGATGGCCGGAAGCCAGCTGCCGGGCGACCTGATCGTCGCGCGGCTGAGCCCCGACGTGGTCCTGATCGCGGCTCTGTGGCTCGCCGGGCTGTTCCTCGTGCAGCGGGCCGGCCACCACCTGCCGTGGCACGAGAACGGCGTCGCGCCCGACGGCGCCCCGCACGCCACCGGGCACCGACGCGCGAAGCCGCGACCGCCGCACCACACGATGTCGACGGCGGCGGTGGTCACCGTCTTCGTCGTCTCAGCCCTCGCTACCCTCGGCGCGGGCGTCGTGCTCGAGCGGGCCGGCGATGCCATCGCCGACGAGATCGGCCTGTCGGGTGTGCTGTTCGGAGCGACCATCCTCGCCCTCGCGACCGCGCTGCCCGAGATCTCGACGGGACTGCAGGCCATCCGCCAGGGCGACGACAACCTCGCGATGAGCGACATCTTCGGCGGCAACGCCTTCCTGCCGGTGCTGTTCCTCGTCGCGACGCTGATCTCGGGCCAGGCGGTGCTGCCGCAGGCGAACGGCGCCGACATCTACCTCACCGCTCTCGGCGCGCTGCTCACCCTGGTCTACATCGTCGGGCTCATCTTCCGGCCCGCGAAGAAGGTCATCGGCATGGGCGTCGACTCGTTGACGGTGCTCGTCCTCTACGGCCTCGGGATCGCCGGGCTCTTCGCCGTCGCGGCCTGAGTCGCGGCGGGACGGCGCCCACGTCAGACCTCGTCGGCGCGCGGACTGCGCACCGTCCACCCCACGCGGCGCAGAGCGTCGGCCAGACGCGCAGCCTCGGTCGCGGCGGCATCCCACGACACCTCCGACCAGACGTCGACCGCGAGCGGCGGGGGGTCGGCGAACTTCGGGATCTGCACCTCGGCCCACGTGCCGCGCCCCAGCCCGACCCGCGGATCGGCCGTGCCGGCGTTCTCGATCGCCCCGTCAGAGACGAACGCGATGACGTCGAGGGCGTCGGGCTTAGCGATGGGCAGGTCGACGACGAGCGTGACGACGAAGGGACCGGGTCCCCGGTCTCGAGGAGCGTTCACGGCGTCATTCCGCGACACCGCTCCCCCACCCGTCGCCCGGATGCCGCGCGGCGCGGAACGTCGCGTCGAGGAAGGCCTGCACGAGGGCGTGCGGGTCGTCGGCGGTGCGCACCACCTCGTACGGGAGGAGGAACTCGCCGAGGGCGTCGTCGTACCGCGCCCCCTCGGGCACGGGCGCCTCGCGGTACCCGTCGGGGGCGGGATAGGCGTAGGTGTAGTACGCGCCCTCGATGCCCCCGCCGGGCCAGAAGCCCGCGCTGCACAGCTCGGCGCGGTAGCTCTCGGCCATGACGTAGTCCGGGCAGTTCGGAACGCCGCCGGGGTGGGTCGGCGCATCGCGGCCCGAGAAGCGCGTCACGGCGAGATCGAGTGCACCCCAGAAGAAGTGCACGGGGCTGGACTTGCCGGTGAAGCCGGCCCGGTGGTGCTGCAGCTCGGTGTGCGCGTCGTTCAGCTGCCGCCAGAAGGCGTTGGCGTGCTCACCGACGTAGGTGGCGTGCTCGACGTCGTCGGCGAACGGGATGGCCGGGTCGACCTCGTTCGGGGCGGCGTGGATGTCGACGGGGATGCCGAGCTCGGACGCCGCCGCGATGAACCGCGCGTAGAAGTCCGCGACGGTCATGCTCTCGAGGGCGATCGTCCGGTGCCGGCCATCGACGGTGCGCAGCTTCAGCACGTGGTCGCAGAAGTCGAACTCGATCTCGAACGGCCCGGTCGGAGCCGGGACGACGCCGGTCGTCAGACCCCGCGACGACGGCAGCAGCGTGACGTGCCAGTAGTGGTTCAGCGGCGCCGCGTTGACCATGCGCGTCTTGCCGACGATCTGCAGCCACATGTGCAGCGTCTGCCTCGTCGGCTCCCAGGCGTCGACGCGCAGCGCGGGCCGATCCGCGCGAACCGGGACGGCGGGGGCTGATTCGGTGGTCATTCCATCATCATCGCTGCTTCGTCCCCCTAGCGGACACCGATATCCGATGATCACGAAGAGATAACGGAAAACCCTTGCTCGTCGTTATCTCGTCGTTATAGAGTGCTCGCACGGTAGCTGTTTTGCTGTGGCGGCCACCGGCATGTGATTGCAGGAAACTCTTGGTGCAAAGGGACGAGGGTCCGACCGAAATGCCTCTCGGTCGGACCCTCAACTGCGCCCGGGCGCTGCGACGATCAGGCTCCGCCTCCTCCGCCGCCGCCTCCGCCGCCGCCCGCGGCGCCTCCGCCGCTCGAGCCACCCGAGGTCGATGACGACGACGCGGCGCTCGACGAGAGCGTTCCGATCCCGGCAGCGAACGACGACGCGTCGAACCCTCCCGTCCCGGCGTACCAGACCGGCGCGGTGACGCCCGCGGCGGCGTACAGCGCGGTGAGGTGCTGCGCCCACTGCTTCTCCTGCCCGAACACGACGGCGTACGGGAGAAGCCGTTCGTAGAGGCGCAGCATCTGGCGCGGGTCATCCGTATCGATCGCGACGCGCTCCGCACCGGACGGGGACTGCAGTGCGCGGATGCGGTCGGCCTCCGCCCAGCGGATGAACTGCTCCACGCCGCGCAGATGATCGCGCGTCTCGGCCCCCGTCGCCGAGAGCGGGGTGCGGGCCAGGGCGATCAGCACCACGAAGAACGACGATGCCGCCACGACGATCCCGATGACGGGGAGCGCCGGATGGACGAAGCCGAGGAGCGCGAGGATGCCGAAGAGGATCGTGAGCACCGCCGCGACGGCCCAGATCGCGATGGGCCAGCCCCGCGTGCCGGGTCGCACCGGACGGTACATGCCGAGGCTCGTCAGGCGCTCTCCCGCCGACTTCAGGATGCCCTGCGCCGTCGACGACAACCGCGTGTCGGACGAGCCGAAGCTGTAGACCTCGCCCGGCCGCAGCTGCGGGAAGAGGGCGCGCAGCAGCATCCGTCCATTCTCGTCGGCCCGATCGGGGTCGACGAGTTCCGCCCGGAGCTTGCCCTTTCCCCACCGACCGGGATCGCCGTCGAGGATGCGGATCGAGCCGAGGATCGCCTGTTCGAGCACCTCGGCGGGGATCGCCGCCGAGGTTTTGCCGAGCAGCACGGCCGACTCGAGCGCATCGATGTCATGGGGAGGCTCGTACTCGGCGATGACCGTCGGGCGCCCGGGTTCGTCGCCGAGCGAGCGCCGGCGGCTGCGCAACGCCCATCCGGTCGCCCCCACCAGAGCCGCGAGGGAGCCCGCCTGCAGCCACCCGAACGGCGAGGCGAGATACCCGGTGTCGAACGTCTCGAACGCACCCGCGTCGAAGCCGACCGAGAGGGTCAGGGTCTCGTGCGGCGCGAGATCGCGACTGGATGCGGAGACGGTGGCGCCGTCCGCCGACACCGTCAGGTCGGCGCAGCGTCGCGTCTCACCCGATGCCCCGACATAGCAGGACTGGCTTCCCGACAGGCTCTCGACCAAGGGCGGGTCGAGGTGCAGGGTCGCCGTGACCTGCCGGAAGGGCTGCGCCCAGTCCGTGCCGTTGACGTCCCAGTAGAACTCGAGCCCCGTGTCGTCGAAGTCCCACACGACGTTCTCGAGGTCGTAGGTGAAGACGAAGGTGTTGCGGCCGTGAAGGTACTCGGCGCCGCGCGTGAGGATGCCGAGCGTGCCGTCGTCGTTGTCGGTCTCGACGGGGCGGGCATCGCCGTTCTCGTCGGTGACCGACACGAGGGTCGGGTGCAGCGGCTGGCCGTTGTACGACTCGGGGAGCAGGCGGCGCATCCCGCGGTTCTGGTCCGCCTCGGGGAAATCGGCGACGAACCGCTCGACCACCCGCATGCGCGCCGTGCCGTCGGCATCGCGCTCCAGGTAGTAGTCGACCGTCAGCGAGTCGAACTCGAAGGCGTCGAGGTCGTCGGACGTCTCGCCCGAGACGGACGAGAGCACCGGCGGAGCCGCGGATGCCGCCGCGGGCAGAGCCGCCCCCAGAAGGCTCGCCATCAGGACCGCCGTGGCGCTCGCAAGCGCCCTTCGCGTGCGCCGCATCATGCCGCCCAGCTTAGGCGGGCGTTAAAGTTGTGGCCATGAGCGATCGTCGTCGTGCCGTGGCCGCATGGGAGAGCCTCTTCCGCGCGCAGCACGAGATCTTCGACGACATCAGCAACGACTTCGCCAGCGATGAGCTCAGCCAGGCCGAGTACGACGTGCTGCTGACCGTCACGCGTGGACCCGGCAACCGGGCACGACTGCGCGATGTCACGGCCAACATGCTGATCAGCCAGCCGAGCGTCTCGCGCCTCGTGGACCGCATGGTCGCGCGGGGCCTGATCACCAAGTGCGGCGATCCGACCGACGGGCGCGGTGCGATGATCACCGCGACTCCCGACGGGGTGGCGGCTTTCCGCCGACTCGCCGCGGCGCACGGGCGGTCGATCGCCGAGCGCATGTCGGTCCTGAGCACCGAAGAGCTGGAACAGCTCGAGCAGCTCACCACGAAACTGCGCCGCACGTCCTGACGAGGGCCTCCTCCCCATCAGCGGGCCGTGCCGAGTTGTGCACGAACGCGCTCGATCGCGGTTCGGATGTCGGTGGCCGATGGGATCATCGACATATGGCAACGATGGGTGGCAGTGACGGTGTGGGGCTGAGTCCTCATGCCGGTGCGCTCGGGGCGTTCGCTGAGGCGTTGGATGCTGCTCACGCCGGGGATGTCGCACTGGTGCGAGCCTTGGCTGAGGTCGGCCGGTCGGCGTTGCGGGTTGCGCACGTCGACGGTGTGCGGGGCATGGCCTCGGACATGGAGTTGCGCTCGGTCGCTGCGGAAGCGGCCGGGCTGGCGGGGCGGTCGGACCGGCGATTGCAGCACGACATCGACCATGCAATGGCCATCGTCGACGACTACCCCGCCGTGTTCACGGCGTGGGAGACCCGACGGATCACCCGGGATCACGTCGAGGTGATCGTCAAAGCGGGGTGCGTGGTGCCGGCGGAGGTTCGACCGGCGTTCGAGGAAGCTGCGATCGAGATCTGCGAGCGTGACATCGCGGTGCGGGTGCGTGAGCCGCTGAGAGCTCTAGCGCAGCGGATGCATCCGCGGGAGTTCACCGAGCGACACCGGGACGCCGCCGCCGGGCGGTGCGTGCGGGTGCTCCCCGGGGCGGACGGGATGTCGGATCTCATCGCGACCTTGCCGACCGTGATCGCCGCGGGGATGCTCGACCGGCTCACGCAGATGGGCCAGTCCGTGAAGGACGCCCGAGCCGCCGGGACGGATGCCGCGGGGGCCGCGTTCGGCGACGCAGCGGCGCCCGGGCAGCCTGAGGAGCCGGATGCGCGGACCATGGATCAGCTCCGCGCCGACGCTCTCGCTGATCTGGTGCTCGGGGGCGCCCCGGTGGTCGATCCCACCTACGGCACCGACGGCCCGGGACCACTGGGCGCGATCCGGGCGCGCGTGCAGGTCGTCGTCACCGCAGACACCCTCACCGGAACCGACCACGGTCCCGCCGGAGCCGTCGGGGCCGGGCTGGTCGACGCCGACACGGCCCGCGAACTCGCCGGGCAGACCGCCTCCTGGGATCGGCTCTTCATCGACCCCGTCACCCGCACCCCGGCCGAGATCGATACCTATCGGTCCACCGCCTCGATGCGGCGCCTGCTGCAAGCGCGCGACCAGCACTGCCGGTTCCCCGGATGCCGTCGCGCTGCGATCCGCTGCGAGATCGACCACACCATCGACCACGCCCTCGGCGGACATACCCACATTTACAACCTCGCCCACCTCTGCCAGAGACACCACTCGATGAAGCAATTCACCGACTGGAAAGTCAGACAGCTCGGCGGCGGGCTCCTGGAATGGACCTCCCCCGGCGGGCGGATCTACCGCGAAGACGTGCCGATCCCTGCCGTCTGCTTCACACCCGAACCCGACCCACCACCGGGCGCGCGAACCGGCCACCTCGTCGACGAGCCGCCACCCTTCTGAGCTCGCCGCCCGACGATCCGCCACCCTTCTGATCGGTCTGCGCCAGGCGGCCCGACGCGTCAGCGCGGCCCGACGCGTCAGCGCGGCCCGACGTGGCCCCGCGGCCCGATACCCCACCCTGCGGTGACCGCGCCGGATCAGAGCCCGCACGAACGACGATGGCCGCAGCCCCGAGGAGGAGCTGCGGCCATCGGTGCGCGGTCGATCCGGTCGGTCACGCCGCCAGGTTCACCGGCTGCGCTGCGGTCGGCGCTGCGCTCAGTTCTCGATCGGCACCACCGGCGCGGCGGAGTCGGTCGTGACCGCGACCTTGCGCGGCTTGGCCTTCTCGCTGACGGGGATCGTCACGGTCAGCACGCCGTTGTTGTAGGTCGCGGCGATGCCCTCGGTGTCGACACCCTGGCCGAGGTTCAGCTGGCGCAGGAAGCTCGCCGCCTCACGCTCACGGGTGATCCACTTCACCCCGTCGCCGCTCGCCAGGGTGCGCTCGGCGCGGATCGTCAGCAGCTGGCCGTCGACGTCGATGTCGACCGAACCCGGGTCGATGCCCGGCAGGTCGGCCGTCATGACGTAGTGGTCGCCATCACGGTAGAGGTCCATCGGCATGCGGCGCGGACCGCGGCGCGCGTCGAAGAGGCTCGAGGCGATGCGGTCGAGGTCGCGGAACGGGTCGTACGTAGCCATCGGTTCTTCCCTTCTCTGAATGTCTGTGTTGAGATCTCGAAAGTTGAGCCTTAGCGGCTCAACTGCATCCAGATTAGCACTCGACCCCTGAGAGTGCCAACGGTTCTCGCACGGCGAACACTCCACCCACCACCGGCGTTCAGCACTCGACGACGTTGACCGCGAGCCCGCCTTCGCTCGTCTCCTTGTACTTGTGCGACATGTCGATCCCGGTCTGCCGCATCGTCTCGACGACGGCATCCAGCGACACGTAATGGCGTCCGTCACCCCGCAGAGCGAGCCGCGCCGCGGTCACCGCCGTGGATGCCGCGATGGCGTTCCGCTCGATGCAGGGGATCTGCACGAGACCGCCCACGGGGTCGCACGTGAGGCCGAGGTGATGCTCCATCGCGATCTCGGCGGCGTTCTCGATCTGCGCGTTGTCGCCGCCCATGACAGCGGTCAATCCCCCCGCCGCCATCGCGCACGCCGAGCCCACCTCGGCCTGGCACCCGCCCTCGGCGCCCGAGATCGACGCGTTCGCCTTGAACAGCGAGCCGAGCGCGGTCGCCGTGAGCAGGAACCTGCGGATTCCGCGCCGACGGTCGAGATCCTCGGGCGCGAGCATCGACTCCGCCGCGAACCGCCACCAGTACATCGCGACGGCCGGAAGGATGCCGGCAGCCCCGTTCGTCGGAGCCGTGACGACGCGCCCGCCCGCGGCGTTCTCCTCGTTGACGGCGAGCGCGAACGCGCCCAGCCACTCGCCGGGCAGCTCCCGCCCTCCCGCGGACTCGGCGGCCTCGAGCTGCTCGCGCATCGCGCCGGCTCGGCGCCGCACGCGCAACATGCCCGGCAGCGTGCCGTCGGCGTGCAGCCCCGCGTCGATGCATCCCGCCATCGCATCCCAGATGGCATCGAGCCCCGCCGCTACCTCGCTTTCGGGACGCAGCGCCTCTTCGTTGCGCCGCGCGAGCCCCGCAATCGACAGCTCCTCCCGCTCGCACAGCTCGAGCAGCTCGGCCGCGCTACCGAACGCGAACGGCCAGGCGGCCGCGCGAAGCCCCTCACCCTCGACCTCACCCTCGCGACGGATGAACCCGCCGCCGACCGAGAAGTACGTCTCGCGGGCCACCGGCGCCCCGATGCTGTCCCAGGCGGTGAGGGTCATCGCGTTCGGATGCTGGGGCAGCCGCGTACGGGGCTCGAACGAGACATCGGCGCGCGAGAACGCCACCGCGTGCCGTCCGCCCAGCAGCAGCGGCGCGCCATCGACCCACGCCGACCAGGCCGCGCGGACGGCATCCGGGTCGACGGTCTCGGGCGCGTGACCCTGCAGCCCGGCCACGATCGCGTCGGGGGTGCCGTGCCCGATCCCGGTCGCGCCGAGCGAGCCGTAGAGCACGCACGTCACCCGCGCCACGTCCTCGAGACGGCCGGACGCGCTCAGGCGCTCGACGAAGGCTCGGGCCGCACGCAGCGGTCCGACGGTATGGGAGCTCGAGGGTCCTACTCCGATGGAGAACAGCTCGAACGCCGAAACGTATGCGCTCACCCTGTCAGGCTACGTCTCGCCCCGGGAACACGCCGAGCGCGGACGTCAAGGGCAGTGCCCTGCGCCGACGCGACGCCTATCGTCGCCCGAGATGAATCACGCGCCCCATCCTCGAGTCGCCTCCCTGGCCATCGCGGCACGCACCGCGGGCGGCGAAGCATTCGCCGTGTCACGGCTGCTGCTGGCGGCGAAGGCGGCCTTCGCCGCCGCCATCGCCTGGTATCTCGCGCCGCTCGTACCCTTCGCCCACGACGAGTACTCCTACTACGCGCCGCTCGGCGTTCTCGTCAGCATGTACCCGACGATCGCCGACTCCGCGAAGGCCGGCCTACAGGCCGTCGCGGGACTCGCGATCGGCATCGCGATCGGGTTGGGTGGCCTGTGGATCGTCACCGGGCCGAGCCCGCGCATCCTCGGCGTCGCGATCGTCGTCGCTGTGGGCGTCGCAATCGGCGGCATCCGCGCGCTCGGCACCGGTCGTGACTGGATCGCGATCGCAGCGCTCTTCGTCCTGCTGCTCGGGGCCAACGATGCCGGCGGGTTCTCGGTGTCGTACCTCGTCACGATGGCGTTCGGGGTCGTCGTCGGGATCGCCGTGAACCTCGCGGTCGTCCCGCCGCTGTACCTGCGGCGAGCGTCCACGCGGCTCTCGCAGCTGCGGGATGCCGTCGCCGACCGGCTCGACATGCTGGCGACGGCCATCGCCGACGGGTCAGCGCCCGACCCCGAGGGTCAGCGCTATCTCACCGAGATCCTCGACGCGGTCTCGGCGGACGTCCGGGAGGCCGCGCGCAGCCGCAAGGCGCACCCCCTCGCTCGGCGCCGCCGGGGCGTCGAAGAGGAGAACGACCGACGGATGCGCGCCCTCGAGAACACCGTGCGCCAGACGCTCGAGTTGGCCGGTGGCGTTGCGGCGCTGCCCCTCAGCGACGAAGCCGCCCCGCGCCGCGCTCAGCTCGCCGAGGCGGTGCGCGCGACCGGCCGTGCCGTCGCACGGCCCATCGGAGACCCCGACGCCGCGACGGCGGTCGACGAAGCCGAACGCGCCCTGGCGCGCGTGGTCGAGAGCGTGCCGCCGCGCCACGACGGGCGCATCTCGCCGTGGACGCGCACCGCCGTGGACGTCGCGCGCATCATCGAGGCGTCGCGCCCCTTCACCTGAGCCGCGCTCAGATCCCCAGCACGCGCCCGAGGTACGGGCCCCAGAACTTCCGGTCGGGGTCCATGCGCGCGACGAGATCGCGGAAGGCGTGCAGTCGCGGCAGCGACTCGCCCACCGGCATCGCGAAGACCTTGCCCCAGTGCGGGCGGGGATCGAACGGCGCGAGGGCTCGTTCGACGTGGCCGATCGCGGTGGCGACGGCATCCGGCCGGTTCTTCCATGTGAAGTGGATGCACACGCTGTCGCGGCCGTACCCCGGCGACAGCCAGAGCTCGTCGGCAGCCACCGTGCGCAGCTCGCTCACGAGAAGCGCGGGCTCCACCCGATCCGCGATCGCCCGCACGGCCGCGATCGCCTCGACCGCCACCTCTCGCGCGACCCAGTACTCGGTCTGGATCTCGTCGCCGTTCGATGGCGTGGCGTCGATACGGAAGTGCGGCAGCCGCTCGCACCACTCCCCCGGCACACCGCCCTGCTCCGTCGTGTTGTCGAGCCCGTCCGCCGCGGGCGAGTCGGCCTTCTCCGACACCCGGCGTGCGCCGAGCACCGTCGGCGCCATCTCGGGCGCTGACGACTCGTCGAGGCGCTCCTTGACCCAGACCTCGCCGACGTCCGGCGTGTTCCACCGCGTGAACACGCTGACGCTGTAGCCGGATGCCGTCAGCTCGTCGAACCGCTCGAAGAGGTCGTCCCACGCCAGACCGACGTAGGTGTCCTGGCGCACACGGTAGGTCGGTTCGATCGCGAGCGTGATGCGCGTGACCGGCCCGAGCGCCCCGAGGTGCACGACGCTGCCCGCGAAGTCCGGGTCGCCCGCGGCGACGCGCCGCAGCGAGCCGTCCGGCGCGATGAACTCGAGCGCGCGCACGGCCGTCGCGAGCGAGCCGTTGCGGTCACCCGAGCCGTGCGTCGACGTGGCCGTCGCTCCGCCGACAGAGATGTGCGGCAGCGACCCCATGTTGTGCAGTGCCCAACCACGGTCGGCGAGGTGACGCGCCACGACGGCGTAGCGGGTGCCGGCACCGACGGTGACGGTGCGCGCCGCCTCGTCGATCTCGATCGCCGGCTCGATCGCGGTGAGGGCGAGCAGCACCCCGTCGGTGTCGGCGAGATCGTTGAAGGAGTGCCGCGTCCCCAAGGAGCGGATGCGGCGATGGCCCGCGACGAGCTCCTGCGCCTCGACGATGGTTGAGGGCTCGAGCACCGCTTCAGCGGCGAAGGTGTGCGTTCCGGCCCAGGTTCGTTCGGTCACATCGTCACGCTACGCGACGGCCGAGCGCACCTCCACGACAAAGTCGATGCAAGTACGACGGAGAAACAAAGAAGCCCCCGCAGAGCGGAGGCTTCTTTTCACTGTCTCAACACAGTGTGCGCCCGAAGGGACTCGAACCCCTAACCTTCTGATCCGTAGTCAGATGCTCTATCCATTGAGCTACGGGCGCAGGGCCTGCGATCTCTCGTGGGCCGTCGTCAAGAATAGCCCACTCCCGCAGGAAGCGCGAATCGAGGCCTCAACCGGTCAATCGATCACGTCGACGGCATCCGTTTCGGATGCTCTTTCGGCGCGGACGCGCCGCTGGGCCCCGCGCCGCTGCGACCGCAGACGCGGCAGATCGACCATCCGCAGCGCCTGCATCCGCGCTGTGCGCATGCGCTCGTAGTCCGGCTCGAGGTCGGGGCGCGCCGCCTCGATGCGCAGGGTGCGATCGATGTTCCCGGCGACCTCGCTCCACGCCGCTTCGCGGGCGTCGGCGATGAGCTTGCGGAGTTCGCCCTCGTCGTCGGCGCGCTCGCGCAGCTCCTTCGCGATCCGCAGCGACTGCCGGCGGCGGCGACGCAGATTCGCCACGTCGCGGCTGCGGTAGTCGTGCGTGCCGCCCGAATCGCTGTAGCGTCCGCTCGCGGCCTTGCGCTCGCGATTCGTGCGTTCCGCGTCGGCTTCAGCCTCTTCCGCGAGCGCGATGAGCGCACGCCGGGCGTCGTCGAGGAAGTGGTCGGCGTCGAAGTCCTGCCCCTCGGCGAGGATGTGCACGAGGATCGCGTTCTTCAACGCGAGGCGCGTCGCGGCGGAGGCGATGTAGAGCCCTTCGGCGACGATCTCCGAGCTCTTGATGCGCGCTTGACGGCTGGCCACCGCTGCCCCTCCTCACCTCCCCTCAATCCTATGGGGCACCCTCTCCGCACAGCAGGGCGACTTCCCATACCACCCCAGCATGCGCAGCACAACGCCTGTGAGCCGTGAACTCGCTGACCGTAGCCTCCCGAGAGAGCGACCGAAATCGAACACCTCAGACCGGATGCCGCAGGGCAAACCGATCTGCGATCTCCACCGAACAACCGCAGCACCGCGACACCCGTCGCCCAATGGGAGGGAATCCTCATGCGTACATCACCGAACCGCCTCGTCGCCATCATCTTCGGCGCCGTCTACATCCTCGTCGGCCTCCTCGGCTTCACCGTGACCGCCGGCGTCGAGTTCATCGCCACCGAGGGTGGCCTGCTGCTCGGCATCTTCGAGGTCAACCCGCTGCACAACATCGCGCACCTCCTGATCGGTGCCGCGCTGCTCATCGGCGGCCTGTCGGGCGTCCGCGCCGCGAAGAGCGTCAACATCACGGTCGGCGCCGCCTACCTGCTGCTCGGCATCGTCGGCTTCTTCATCCAGGACAGCGCCGCCAACGTGCTGGCCCTGAACACCGCCGACCACTTCCTGCACCTCGCCAGCGCCCTCGTGCTGCTGGGTGTCGGCCTCGGCACCGACCGCGCCGTCGACAACCGTCGCCACGCCGTCGCCTGATGAACACCGCCGCGCTCACCCGCTCCTGGCCCACGCTCGCCGCGTGGGGGGCTGGCCTGCTTCAGCTCGGCGTGGGCGCGGGCATGATCACGCAGGGCACCGGCGTCGCTGATCGCGGCGTCGGTGTCCTCGCGGCAGTCGTCGGGGCGGCCGCCCTGGGTTGGGGCGTCGCCGCCCTGACCCGCGGCCGCCTCGTCGCTCCGCGCACCGGCATGGCGATCGCCGTGATCGGAACCGTCGCGTCGGGTCTCGCTCTCGCGGTCGACCCGGTGCGCATCAGCGTCCACGCTGTCGGCGTGGCCGTGCTGCTCCACCTCGCGTACGGCGTCGCCTCGGCGTTCGTCGTCCGGCGCGCGCGCTCCGGCGCGGACGACGCCGCCCACCCGGCCGGCTCAGCCGAGGGCCGCACCGTCCAACGCACCAGCGTCCTCGGCATGATCGCCGGCTGCGTCATCGTCGCCGGGCTCGTCACGCCCGCCCTGGGCGCTACCGAGGCCGGGCGTGCCGCGCCCGACCACTCGGACCACCCGCTCTTCTCGACCGAGCACGGGCACTGACGCCCGGCTCCCGCCTTACAGCGGGCTGATTCGCCAGGAGGCCTCGCTCGAGCCTCCCGGCTCGATGAAGATCAGCCCCGCGTCGTAGTCGTAACGGCTCGCGTTGAACGCATCCGGAGCGCACGTCATCGGCTCGACCGCCAGCCCGGCACGGTGACCCGGCTGCTCGGGACCTCCCGGCAGGTCGGCGGTGTGCACCTGCACCCAGCCGCACGCCTCGCCCCACGAGATCGCCACGCCCGTGCCGCTCGGGTCGGTCACCCGCACCGTCGCCTCACCGGAGTCCGATCGCGACACGTCGGTGAACGCGTGGTCGATCTCGACGGCGCCGAGCGTCCGCGGCCGGCGGAAGTCGAACCGCTCCGACCCCGCGACGTCGGCCAGCGCGATCGGCGAGAGCCGGTCGGGCGTGACCTCGAGGACGCGCTCGGCGGGCAGCTCGAGCGACCATTCGTCCAGCGGCGACGAACCCGCCACGAGGTACGGATGCGGGCCGGTGCCGAAGGGGGCGGCATCCGCGCTCTCGTTGGTGGCCCGCACCGTCTGGGTCAGCCCGTCCGCCCCGAGGCGATAAGTCGTCTCGACGCGCAGCGTCCAGGGGTACGCGGTCTGCGCGACCACGGTCGCCGCGAGGGTCACGTGGTCGGCGGCCACGACCACCGCCTCGAAGTCGAGCCAGGCGACGAGTCCGTGCAGAGCGTGGTGCCGCTGGGGCTCGGTGAGCGCCAGCTTGTAGCGGGTGCCCGCCACCTCGTACTCGCCGTCGACGACGCGGTTCGGCCAGGGCGCGAGGGTCGCCCCGCGGTAGCCGGGCCGCACCTCGTCCTCACCGTAGGGCACGGTGAGGTCGCGTCCGCCGACCCGATACGAGCGCAGCGACGCCCCCACACTGGCGATGATCGCCTCTGCCTCGCCCGCGCGCAGCACGTACGACGTTCCGGATGCCGCCACGGGCGTCCCCTCTCGGTTCTGGTGGATGGAGCTCACAGGCCCCGCGCGAGGCGGTAATAGGCCTGGTTCCAGCGGAGCTCCTTCTGGAATCCTCGCACCGTCGTGTCCTCGTCGATGACGACGAGCTCGGTGCCGGCGATCTCGGCGAAATCGCGGAACACCTCGATGCCGACCGCGGTGGTCATGACGGTGTGGTGCGCAGCGCCGGCGGCGAGCCAGCACGCGGCCGACGTCGCGAAGTCCGGGGCCGGCTTCCAGATCGCGCGGCCGACCGGCAGCTTGGGCAGGTCGGGCGCCTCGACGTTCTCGACGACGTTCGCCGTCAGGCGGAAGCGGTCGCGCATGTCGCTGAGGGCGACCACGAGTGCCGGTCCGGGGTCGGCCGTGAAGACGAGGCGGACCGGGTCGTCCTTTCCGCCGATACCGAGCGGGTGGATCTCCAGGCGCGGCTTCGCGGTCGTCAGCGACGGCGAGACCTCGAGCATGTGGGCGCCGAGGATGCGCTCGGAGCCGGGAACGAGGTCGTACGTGTAGTCCTCCATGAGGCTCGCGCCGCCGGGGAGACCCGCGCCCATGACGTTGGCGACGCGCACGAGGATGGCCGTCTTCCAGTCACCTTCCGCGCCGAAGCCGTAACCCTCGGCCATGAGGCGCTGGACCGCGAGGCCCGGCAGCTGCGTGAGTGCACCGAGGTCTTCGAACGAGGTCGTGAAGGCACCGAAGCCGCCCTCCTCGAGGAACGAGCGCAGGCCGACCTCGATCGCCGCGCCGTCGCGCAGGGACTGGTGGCGCTCGCCCCCGGGCCGCAGCTCGTCGGCGACGTCGTACGCGTCGAGGTATTCGGCCACGAGGGCGTCGATCTGTTCCTCGGTCGCTGCGGCGACGGCATCCGCCAGCTCGTTGACGCCCCAGGTGTTGACCTGCACGCCGAACTGGAGCTCGGCCTCGGTCTTGTCGCCCTCGGTGACCGCGACGTAGCGCATGTTGTCACCGAACCGGGCGAGCTTGAGGGTGCGGACGGCCTGCCAGCCCGCGGCCGCCCGCTCCCAGTCTTCGATCTGCTGCACCACGGCGGGGTTCGACACGTGGCCCACGACGGTCTTGCGGGGAACGCCGAGACGCGTCTGGATGTAGCCGAACTCGCGGTCGCCGTGGGCGGCCTGATTGAGGTTCATGAAGTCGAAGTCGATGTCGGCCCAGGGCAGCTCGACGTTCGCCTGCGTGTGCAGGTGCAGCAGCGGCTTGCGCAGCGCGTCCAGGCCGGTGATCCACATCTTCGCCGGGCTGAAGGTGTGCATCCACGCGATGACGCCGATGACCGAGTCGTCGGCGTTGGCGTCGAGCGCCAGGCGGCGGATCGACTCGGAGTCCTTGAGCACCGGCTTCCACTCGACGCGGACGGGCAGGCCCGCGAGACCGGCGACGACCTGCTGGGACTGCTCGGCGACCTGACGGAGGGTCTCATCGCCGTAGAGGTTCTGACTGCCGGTGACGAACCAGACGGTGTACTGCTCGAGCGAGGTGGAGAGGGTCATGATTTCTTCTTCCGGGTTACGAGAGGGCGGCGACGGCGGCGCGTTCGATCGCGAGGCCGGCGTCGTATCGGTCGAGGTAGGCGGCGAAGCCGGCGGCATCCGCTGCGTCGGGTTCGGCGACGTCGACGGATGCCGCAGCGAACACGCGCTGCTGCAGGTAGGCGTCGAGGTCGAGCTCGGCGCTGTGGCCGAGGTAGGCGGCGAGGACGGCGATGCCCCAGGCCCCGCCCTCCGAGGCGGTCTCACCGACCGCGACGGGTGCACCCAGGGCTGCGGCGAGGAATCGCTGCGCGACGCCGGCGGTGCGGAACATCCCGCCGTGCGCGAACATGCGGTCGAGCGCGACGCCCTCGGCGTCGAGCACGCGCATGCCCAGGGCGAGCGTGCCGAAGACCCCGTACAGCTGCGCGCGGATCGCATTGCCGAGGGTGAAGCGACTGTCGGGCGTGCGCACGAAGAGCGGACGCCCCTCGTCGGTGCCGGCGATCGGTTCACCGGCCAGGTGGTTGTAGGCCAGCAGCCCGCCGGCGTCCGCCTCGGCGGCGAGAGCCTCGCGGAAGAGCGCCTCGTAGACGGCGTCGGGCTCGAGCGGGAAGCCCGCGGCGGCCGAGAACCGCTCGAACATACCCGCCCACGCGGCCAGCTCACTGGCGCCGTTGTTGCAGTGCACCATCGCGACGAGGTCGCCCGCGGGGGTCGTGACGACGTCGATCTCGTGGTGCATGCTCTGCAGCGGACGCTCGAGCACGACCATCGCGAAGATGCTCGTGCCGGCGCTGACGTTGCCGGTGCGCGGGGCGACCGCGGCGGTCGCGACCATGCCGGTTCCCGCATCGCCCTCGGGCGGGCAGAACGGGACGCCGGGACGCAGCACACCGGACGGATCGAGCAGGGCCGCGCCCGCGGACGTCAGCGTCCCGGCGGCTTCTCCGGCCACGCGCACGGCCGGCAGCAGCGAGCGCAGGTCGGCGGGCAGCCGGCCCGCCGCGTGGGCGTCGAAGAGGTCGACGCGGCGCTGGTCGTAGTCGCGCGTCGCGGGGTCGATGGGGAACATGCCCGACGCGTCGCCGACACCGAGCACCTTCTCGCCCGTCAGGCGGCTGTGGACGTAGCCGGCGAGGGTCGTGACGAATCGGATGTCGCCGACGTGCGGCTCGGCATCGAGCACCGCCTGGTGCAGGTGCGCGATCGACCAGCGCAGGGGGATGTTGATGCCCAGCAGCGTGCTGAGCTCGGCCGCGGCCGGACCCGTGCTCGTGTTGCGCCACGTACGGAACGGCACCAGCAGATCATCGGCCTCGTCGAAAGCGAGGTAGCCGTGCATCATCGCCGAGACGCCGATCGCCCCGAAGGTCTCGGGCGTCACGTCGTAGCGTGCTCGCACCTCGGCGACGAGATCGGCGTAGGCCGCCTGCAGCCCCGACCACACGTCGTCGAGGGAGTATGTCCACCGCCGGTCTTCGAAGCGGTTCTCCCACGCGTGAGATCCCGTCGCGATGACGTCGGTCGGGTCGGGCCCGATGAGGCACGCCTTGATACGCGTCGAGCCGAACTCGATGCCCAGACTGGTGCGACCGGCGACGATGTCGTCGCGAGTGGCGCTGTTGGTCACGGATGCCTCCATTGGTCGAGCCGCGGTGCGATCATGTTACCGGTAACACCCGGTCGAGCACCACTCCTCCGCTCGACGCACTCCGGCTCAGTGCGATCGGGTCGACGATCGGACCACGAGGCGCGGCGCCTCCGGGTCTGCGGGACGGGGCTCGCCCAGCAATACCGCGACGCATCGCCGCGCCTCGCCCGCGATGTCGAGGCGCACGGTCGTCAGCGCAGGCCGGTAGAAGGCGGCATCCGGGTGGTCGTCGAATCCCACCACGCTGACGTCGCCCGGCACCGACACCCCGAGCGCGTCGAGACCCGACATCAGGCCGAGGGCCATCTGGTCGTTCGCGACGACGAAAGCCGTCGGCGGGTCGGTGCCTCGCAGCGCGTCGGCGACCGGGGCCGCGAGAGCCGCGCCCGACCCGGCGGACCAGTCCCCCGCCCACCGGCCCGCTGCGCTCAGGCCGTGACGCGCGAGAGCGTCGGCCGTGCCGCGGTCGCGGGCGATCGCCTCGAGCCATTCCGACGGACCCGACACCCGCCCGATACGACGGTGTCCGAGCGCGACGAGGTGCTCGACGGCCAGCGCGGCACCCTCGGCTTGCCGCTGCGCGCCGCCGGCCACTGTTGCGGCGCCGTGGAGCGACACGATCGGCACGCCCGGGCGCGCGACGCCCAGCGCCTCGATCGCGGTGGTGTGCGGCGCGACGAGGACGATGCCGTCGACGCCCTGGGCCAGCAGGTGCTCCGCGGCCTCGGTGACGCTCGCGGCGTCGACGCCGTCGGCGTACGCCGTGGCGATCCACCTCCCCGCCGATCGGGCCGCGCGCTCGAGCGCGGCGATGCCCGCGGCGGGGCCGAACAGGTCGGTGTCAGAGGCCAGCACCCCGATGGTGCGCGTCGTCGCCGTCCCGAGACTGCGGGCGGCGTTGTTGACGCGGTATCCGAGTTCGGCCATCGCGGCGACGACGCGCTCACGCGTCTCGGGGCGGATGTGCGGATGATCGTTGAGCACGCGCGAGACGGTTTGCGTCGACACGCCGGCCGCCGCAGCGACATCCCGCACGCCCACGCGCATCCGGCCGTGCGCCTCTTCGCTCATCTCGCCAGGCTAGCGGGCGACCTCCGCCCCCTGGCACGCCGACGGGCGGCACCGACCGTAGTCGATGCCGCCCGTGCGGAGTCGGAGCGACGCTCGGAGACGAGCGCCGCGACGTGGATCAGCGGTCGCCGAGGATGCCGCCCACGAGGTCGTCGACGTCGGACGTGACGTCGCCGACGAGGTTGTCGACCGTGTTGTCGACGGTGTTCTCGATGCCGCTCGTGAGGTCGCCGGTGCTGACGTCGCCCGTGCCCACGTCGGTGCCGTTGCCGAGGTCGGTGTCGGCCTGGTTGCCGGTGCCCGCCTCGTTGCCGTTGCCGGCCTCGTTGCCCGAGCCGACCTCGTTGCCGTTGCCGCTGCCGTTGCCGACCTCGTTGCCCGAGCCGATCGGAGCGTCCACGGCGGTGTCGTTGCCCGAGCCGATCGGGGCGTTCGTCTCGTTGCCCGAGGCGATCGGGGTGTCGTTGCCCGACAGGAGCGCGCCGTTGCCGACGTCGCTGATGAGCGGGCCGTTGACGAGGCCGCCGTCGAGACCGAGGTTGCCGATGGCGGCGTTCTCGCCGACCGCGTTGCCGTTGGCGTCGAGGACGCCGTCGATGAACGTCGACAGCGCGTCGAACGACGACGACACGTCGGTCGAGGTGTTCGTGTCGGTGGTGGACGAGTCGACGGTCGTGCTGTCGTCGGCCGACGCGGGCAGAGCGAATCCGGCGGTGGCGATCGCGGCGACGCCGAGGCCCGCCGTGCCGAAGAACGTTGCTCGCTTCAGGTTCGTACGCATGTCTCTTCCTTCCATCACGTCCGCAGGGTTGCGGCACGTGGGACTATCCGGGACGCCCCCCGGATGCGGATTGGACGATGACCGCGAAAAGGGCGGAAAAGCCCCGATTCCCGAAGCGGCGATCCGCGCCCTCATGCGGATCGCGGCGGTTTCCTGGCAGTCGCCTGAGAACGGCTCTCACGCAGCGCTGCGAGCAGGCCGGCCGCGCTTGGGCCGGACGGTCGACAGCTCGAGCCCCAGGGCGCGCTCGGGGCGCTGCTCCAGCCGCCGCTCGACGTGCTCGAGCCACCGCAGTTCCGCCTCGACCGCGAAGACCATCGAGTCGACGACGAGTGACCAGGCGAGCTGCTCGGGGCCGTCGGCATCCGCGCCCGGGTAGACCGCGGCGCGCAGCTCCGCCACCTGGGCGAGCGAGGCGCGACGCTGCGCCTGGATCACGTCGGCGACGTCGACCCCCGGCAGCGTCGCGGCCACCGCGAGCTTGATGGCCAGCTCGTCGCGCGTGCCCGCGGGGCGCTCGACGGGTGAGCGCAGCCACGACGACACCTCGGCACGACCGGCATCCGTGATCTGCCAGTACACGTGCCCCTGCTCGTCGACCGCGCCCTTCTCGACGAGGCCGTCGCGCTCCAGGCGATCGAGGGTGTTGTAGATCTGCCCGACATTGAGCGGCCACGTCGATCCGGTGCGACGGTCGAACTCCGCCCGCAGCTGATACCCGTAGCACGGGCCCTGATCCAGGATCGCCAGCAGGCTCAATCGCACCGACATGTTGTCCTTTCCCCTACCGGGTATGCAATTCGCGAGTATATACATACCCGGTATCTCCACCGGCTCACTGCACGGCGCGCGGCGTCCTGCCCGGGACCACGATCAGACTGCTGAGCGTTCCGAGGGCGGCGCCGACCGCGGTGTCGACGACGCGCTCGACCGCCAGCTCGGGACCGCTCCCGCCCGCCGCCCCCAGGATGAGCAGCACGAGCGGGGTGATGAACACCAGCGCGAGCGCGTAGTGCCGCACGACGACGAGCTCGATGACGAACTGCAGCGCTCCGAGGACCAGGCCCAGCACGATCCCCGGCAGCGGCACGAACGCCACCGCGAGGTAGGCGCCCGCGCCCGCGGCGGTCCCGACGGCCCGGTGGATGCCGCGCGAGAGCGCCACGCGGCGACTCACACTCACCCCCAGCACGGCGATCGCGGCACCGACGATCCAGTACGCGCGCTCGGGATCGACGACGACCGACGCCGCCGTCCCGGCGATCGCGACGACGGCAGCCCGCACGACGAGCGTGCGGGTCGCGGCGTCACGGTGCACGCGCGGGAAGAGTGCCGAGAGCCGGCGCGGCGGCGTGCGGCGATGGCCCGGCCGCAGCGCCGGAACCGCCGTCACGACCCAGGCGAACACGAGCGACGCCGCGACGACACCGAGGTACAGCACCGGATCGACGCCGCGGTGCGACCCCGACGGCGCCGTCACGTGGGCCGACAGCCCGTAGATGAGGACCGGGAACAGCGGCCCCGGCGGCCCCACCGAGAGCGCGAAGACGAGGACGGATGCCGCGACGGCGACCACCACGAGACCTGCCGCCACCACGACCGGCCCGAGCACGCCCGCGAGCACCCCCGCTGCCGCGCACACCCACAGCACGGCGGCGACGATCGGGACCACGACGATCCGCTCGCGCGGCGCGAGGCGTCCGCCGTAGAGCGTCGCGAAGGCTCCCGTCGCGGCCAGGAGGGCGACGCTCTCCCGCCCCAACGCCGACAGGACGACGACGGGCACCGCCATCGCGGTCGCGGCCTGCAGCCCCAGATGCCAGCGCGGGCCCGGTGCGGGGCCGAACCGGGTCAGGCTGCGCCCGAGCTCGCCCGCCTCGCGCCGCCACCACGACTCGGGAGCGGCATCGGCGGCGGGCATTGCTCCATTCTCTCGCGTCGCACAGCGGCGCCGTCGTCCGCGTCCGACCGTAACCTGGAGGAGGAGAACGACATGAGCGACGACGCCCCCGCCACCCCGCCCGGTCCGCGCGAACGCGCGGCCTACATCGAGACGTCCATCCAGCAGGCGATCCGACGGGGCGACTTCGACAACCTGCCCGGCGCCGGCAAGCCCATCGAGGGGCTGGGCGACGAGCACGATCCCGACTGGTGGATCCGGCGCAAGATCCGCACCGAACAGCTCACCGGCCTGGGACCGCCCGCGCTCATGCTGCGTACCGAGCACGCCGAGTTCGCCGAGCGCGCCGACGCGTTCACGCGCGAGGAGGACGTCCGCGAGTACGTCTCGGACTTCAACCGTCGCGTGATCGAGGCGCGGCGTCAGCTCCTCGGCGGGCCTCCGGTCGTCACCCCGACGCGCGACGTCGAGGCCGAGATCGCTGCGTGGCGGGCGAGACGAGCGGATGCCGCCGCGGCCGCGGCATCCGACTCCCGCGCCGACCCGCCCCGCCGCCGTCGCCTCTTCCGACGCGGCTGAGCGGGCGAGGGCGCGACCGACGGAGCGGGTCGCGTCAGCGCAGCGCCTGCTCGACGTCGGCGAGCAGGTCGTCGACGTCCTCGATGCCCACCGACAGCCGCACGACCTCGACGGGCACCGCGGCCTCGGTGCCGCGGACCGACGCGTGCGTCATGGCGTCGGGATAGTTCACGAGCGACTCGACGCCGCCCAGCGACTCGGCGAGCTGGAACAGGTGGGTCGACTCGGCGAAGCGGCGGGCCGCCTCACCCGACTCCAGCGCGAGCGAGAGCATGCCGCCGAAGCGCGTCATCTGCCGCGCGGCGAGCTCGTGCCCCGGGTGCGCGGCCAGACCCGGGTAGTACACCCGGGCAACGCGGTCGTGCCCCTCGAGGAACGCCGCGATGGCCCCGGCGTTCTCGCTGTGGCGCTGCATCCGCACGTCGAGCGTCTTGATGCCGCGCGTCGTGAGCCACGCGTCCATGGGACCCGAGACCGCGCCGGCGGCGTACTGCAGGAACCCGATCTGCTCGGCCAGCGCGTCGTCGTCGAGGATGAGCGCGCCGCCGACGACGTCGGAGTGCCCGCCGAGATACTTCGTCGTCGAGTGCACGACGACGTCGGCGCCGAGGGCGAGCGGTCGCTGCAGGGCGGGCGTGGCGAAGGTGTTGTCGACCACGACGAGCGACCCCGCCTCGTGACCGATCGCGGCGAGGCCCGCGATGTCGGTGATGCGCAGCAGGGGGTTCGACGGGGTCTCGACCCACAGCACCTTGGGCGCGCGCTCGTTCACGGCTGCCCGCACGGCGTCGAGGTCGCTCATGTCGACGACGCGGAGCCCGATGCCCCACGGGGCGAGCACGCGGGCGATCAGCCGGTGCGTGCCGCCGTAGACGTCGTTGCCGAGCAGCACCTCGTCGCCCGGCTGCAGCGCTACGCGCAGCAGCACGTCCTCGGCGGCGAGCCCGGACGCGAACGAGAAGCCGTGGGCCCCACCCTCGAGCGCCGCGAGCTGCTGCTGCAGGGCCGTGCGCGTCGGGTTGCCCGACCGGCCGTACTCGTAGCCGCCGCGCAGACCGCCGATGCCGTCCTGTGCGAACGTGGTCGAGAAGTGGACGGGCGGGATGACGGCGCCGGTCGTGGGGTCGAACTGCTGGCCGGCGTGGACCGCGAGGCTCGCGAGTCCGTGGGCGGCATCGTGGGTGCTCATGCGTCGTTCCTCGGGTCGGTGACGGGCAGGTCGGTGGCGGACGGATCGGTCAGGAGGTCGGCGAAGCCGCGGGCGCGCATCCAGTCGTCGTCGAAGATCTTCGACAGGTAACCGCGGCCGTGATCGGGCAGCAGCACCACCACGACGTCGTCGGGGCCGAGCCCGCGAGCCGTGCGCAGCGCCGCGACGACGGCCATGCCCGACGATCCGCCGACGAACAGCCCCTCCTCGCGAGCGAGTCGGCGCGCCATCGCGAAGGACTCGCGGTCGCCGACGCGCTCGTAGCGGTCGACGACCGCGGGGTCGAAGGTCCCGGGCCAGAAGTCCTCGCCGACGCCCTCGACGAGGTAGGGGCCGACGTCGCCGCTGTAGATCGACCCCTCCGGGTCGGCGCCGACGATCGTCACCGCTCCGCCCGAAGCCTCGCGCAGGTACCGGCCGGTGCCGGTGATGGTGCCGCCGGTGCCGACGCCCGCGACGAAGTGGGTGACCCGCCCGTCGGTGTCGCGCCAGATCTCAGGGCCCGTCGTCTCGTAGTGCGCGCGCGGACCGTTCGCGTTGTCGAACTGGTTCGGCTTGAAGGCGCCCGGGATCTCGCGCGCCAGGCGATCCGAGACGCTGTAGTACGAGTCCGGGTGCTCCGGGGGCACGCTAGTCGGCGTCATGACGATCTCGGCGCCGTATGCCTTGAGCACCGCGACCTTCTCGCCGGCGAACTTGTCGGGCACGACGAACACCATGCGGTAGCCGCGCTGCTGCGCGACGAGGGCGAGCCCGACACCGGTGTTGCCGCTCGTCGGCTCGACGATCGTGCCGCCGGCGCGCAGCAGGCCGTCGCGTTCGGCGGCGTCGATGATGCGCGACGCGATCCGATCCTTCGAGGAGCTGCCGGGATTGAAGTATTCGATCTTCGCCAGCACGGTCGCGGCGATGTCGCCGGTCACGCGGTTCAGGCGGACGAGCGGAGTGTTGCCGACGAGTTCGGCGATGTTGTCTGCGTAACGCACGAGGGTGTCCTCAGGATGTCCGCGCGCTCAGAGGCGCGGTGCTGTCGGGGTCGTCGGAGGGGTGCCCGGGACGGGCACTCAGCGGCAACAGCGACAGGTTCGCACGCGACCACCCTAAGCGACGCGGCGGCGGGTGTCGAGCACGGCGTTTGTCGTCGTGTGACGCCCCGATCGGATGCCACCCCCGCAGCGCCCTAGCCTGAGGGAGTGACCCCGCCGCTCGACGATCCGACGCACGAGATCCTGCCGCCGCGCTACGACTGGCAGGGGTTCGGATTCGACACGCGCCAGGTCCACGCGGGCGAGATCGACGAGCCGGGCCACGGGGCCCGGATCACGCCGGTGTACCTCACCGCGGCCTACCGCTTCGATTCGTTCGCGCAGGCCGAGGCGCGCTTCACCGGAGCCGACGACGGACAGCTGTACTCGCGCAACCTCAACCCGACCCACCAGGTCGCCGAGCGGAGGATCGCCTCGCTCGAGGGCGGCGCCGGCGCCATCGTCGTCGGCTCGGGGCAGGCCGCCATCACCGCGGTGCTCCTCGGCCTCGCCGGGGCCGGCGAGCGCATCGTCTCGACCGCGAGCATCTACAGCGGCACGCGCATCCTCTTCGACCGGACCTTCGCGCGCCTGGGGGTCTCGAGCGACTACGTGCGCGATGCCCGCGACGAGGCCGAGTGGGACGCGGCGATCGGTCCCGACACGAAGGCCATCTTCATCGAGACGATCCCGAACCCGAAGAACGACCTCGTCGACGTCGTCGCCGTCGGACGGATCGCGCGACGCCACGGCATCCCGTTGATCGTCGACAACACCGTCGCGACCCCGTACCTCATCCGTCCGCTCGAGCTCGGCGCCGACGTCGTCATCCACTCGTCGACGAAGTTCCTCTCCGGTCACGGCGCCGCACTGTCGGGCGCGATCGTCGACGGCGGCCGCTTCGACTGGGCGGGCTCGTCGCGCGCGTTCCCGGGGCTCACCGACCCGGGGGCGGGCGGCAAGCCGTCGTACGTCGAGGCGTACGGCGAGCGCGCGCTCGAGGCGTACCTGCGGTTCGGGATCGTCAACGACCTCGGCGCCGCACTGTCTCCGATGAACTCGTTCCTGCTGCAGCAGGGCATCGAGACGCTGTCGCTGCGCATGGAGCGCCACCTCGCCAACGCGGCGGCGGTGGCGGAGTGGCTGGACGCGCACCCGGCGGTCGAGAGCGTCGACTTCGCCGGCTTGCCGGACAACCCGTTCCACGACATCGCGCGGGCACGCTTCGGCGGCCACGCCGGCTCGGTCTTCGCCTTCACCGTGCGGGGCGGCCGCGACGCCGCCGAGGCGTTCGTCGACGCCCTGCAGGTCTTCAGCCGCATGACCAACATCGGCGACGTCCGCTCGATGGCGCTGCATCCCGCGACCACGACGCACGTGTCGTTCCCCGCCGAAGAACGCGAGCGCCTCGGCATCGGCGACGGCCTCATCCGCCTGTCGATCGGCATCGAGACGGTCGCCGACCTCATCGCCGATCTGTCGCAGGGCCTGGATGCCGCGACGCGCCGCGTCGGCGGTTGAGACCTCGCGCTCGAGGCGGCCGTCACATGCCGTCATCGGCCGTCTCGAGCGGTCACGGAACATGTCGCGGCCCTCGCGGGTTACTAACGTCGTGATCATGTCGCAGCCGAACCTCGACCCCTCCGCAGAGCACCCCTCTCGTCACCTGGGCGCCTCGCTGTCCGCCGACGAGTTCAAGACCCTGTTCCGCGGACACCCCGGCGGGGTGGCCGTCATCACGGCGGATGCCGGCGACGGTCCCGTCGCCCTCACGGCGACGTCGGTGTCGTCGGTGAGCGCCGACCCGCCCCTGCTCGTGTTCTCGGTGTCGGCGCAGTCGTCGGCCTCGGCCGTGCTGTCGAACGCCGAGACGGTCGTCGTCCACCTCCTCGATGCCGAAGACCTGCCGCTCGCCAAGCTCGGGGCTACGAGCGGCGTCGACCGCTTCGCCGACACGACGGCCTGGTCGCGGCTGACCACCGGCGAGCCCGTCTACCGGGGCGTGCGGGCATGGGTGCGCTGCGCCGTCGTCTCCCGCATGGACGCGGGCGGCTCGATCGTGATCGCCGGCCACGCGCTGCAGTCCCACGTCGAGCGCGACGTCGAGCCGGGCGGCCACGGCGACGCCCTCGTCTACCACAACCGCACCTGGCACCGCCTCAGCGAGCGGTCCGCCATCGAGGCCTGAGCGACCGCTCAGACCACCCCGATCGCCGCCGCCGGGGCGGGTCCCGTCGCGACGGGGCGGCCCCGGTCCCGCGACCACTGGCTCCACGATCCGGCGAACACCCGCACCCGGGGATAGTCCGCGACGGCGAATGCCAGCGCGGTGTGTGCCGAGGCAATGCCCGAGCTGCACGTCACGACGACCTCGGTGTCGCGCCCGATGCCCACCGTCGCGAGAGCGGCGCGGATCTCCTCCGCGCCGCGGAGCAGCCCGTTCGGGCCGATGTGCGTGACGGTCGGCAGGTTGATCGCGCCGGGGATGTGGCCCGCCACGGGGTCGAGCCCGGCCACCTGACCGCGGTAGTGCTGCGGCGCACGGACGTCGAGCAGCACTCCGCGACGCGGAGCCACTGCGGCCTCGTCGATGTCGGCCCAGCCGCCGCGCGCCTCGCCGAGCCGGATGAGCCCGCTCGTCGCGGCTCGGTCGCTGCGCTCGAGACGCCGTCCCGAGGCGATCCACGCACGGAAACCGCCGTCGAGCACGCGGACATCGAGGCCGTGCCGCCGCAGCAGCCACCAGGCCCGCGCGGCGGCGACGCCGTCGTTGTCGTCGTACGCGACGAGCCGGTCGCCCGGCTGCACACCCCAGCGACGGACCGCGGCTTCGAGGTCGGCGCGCACGGGCAGCGGATGCCGGCCCTGTTCCGGTCGGCCCGGGCGGGCGAGCTCGCGCTCGAGGTCGACGTAGACCGCGCCCGGCAGGTGACCCGAGAGGTAATCGGGCCGCCCCTCGGTGCGGTCGAGCCGCCAACGCACGTCGAGCAGACGCACCGGCAGCCCGGCCGCCAGCTCGGCGGCGAGGTCGTCGACGCTCACCAGGGGGGACATGCTCCCATGGTCATCAGCGCCCGCGCAGGCGTCCTCCCCCGGCGAAACACGCGGAAACGCGAGCACACATCACGACACACGACGACACACGGATGCCGCGGGGCCCCGGCCCGCGTGACCCTCCGTGACGACGACGCCCCGTGTCGCGCGGCTTGAGCCGTACAGTTTCGGCCATGTCCGCACCCGAGACCCCCGACGCGCCCCTCGCCTTCGCGACGCGTCAGCTGCACGCCGGCGCCCGCGGCTTCGACGCGCACGGCGCCCGCGCGACGCCCATCTACCTGACCGCGGGCTTCGAGTTCGACGACCTCGGCGACGGCGAGGCGCGCTTCGCCGACCCCGAGACCGGCTACAGCTACACCCGCGTCGGCAACCCGACCGCCGCCGCGGCGGAGCGCCGCATCGCCGACCTCGAGGGCGGCGTCGGCGCGCTGCTGGTGGGCAGCGGCCAGGCCGCGACCACGACGGCGCTGCTGACGATCCTCGAGGCGGGCGACCACGTCGTCGCGGCGTCGGGCATCTACGAGGGCACGCGCGAGCTCCTGCGCTCCGACCTCGGCCGTCTCGGCATCACGACGGACTTCGTGGCCGACCCGCGCGATCCCGACGCCTGGGAAGCGGCGATCGGACCGCGCACCCGGGCCCTCGTCGCGGAGTCCATCGCGAATCCGCGGGGCGGCGTGCTCGATGTGCCCGCCGTCGCGGCGATCGCCCACCGCCACGGCATCCCCCTCATCGTCGACTCGACGCTCGCGACGCCGTACCTGCTGCGACCGCTCGAGCTGGGGGCCGACATCGTCGTGCACTCGGCGTCGAAGTTCCTCGCTGGGCACGGCACGGCCCTCGGCGGTGTCGTCGTCGACGGCGGGCGCTTCCCCTGGGATGCGGTGCCCGGACGGTTCCGCCAGATCGCCGGCGAGCGCGGCGCCGACGGGCGCACCTTCGTCGAGCGCTCCGGTGAGCGGGCTTTCCTCAGCGCCGCCCGTCGCGTCGCGATGCGCTTCGGTCCCGCGCCGTCGCCCCTCAACGCCTTCCTGCTGCTGCAGGGCATCGAGACGCTGTCGCTGCGCGTCGAGCGCCAGTCGGCGACGGCGGCGCAGCTGGCTGCGTGGCTCGAGGGCCGCCCCCAAGTCGTCGGCGTGGATTACAGCGGTCTGCCCTCGCACCCCGATCACGACGTCGCCGTCCGCTTGCTGCCCCGCGGTCAGGGTGCGCTGTTCTCGTTCACCCTGGCCGGCGGGCGCGCCGCCGCCGCGGCCTTCACCGACGCCGTGCGCCTGTTCACCCCCATGACGCACCTCGGGGACGTGCGCTCGCTCGTGCTGCATCCGGCGTCCACGACCCACGCCCAGCGCGCCGACGACGAGCTGGAGCGCATCGGTATCGGCCCGGGGCTCCTGCGGCTGTCGGTCGGACTGGAGGACGCCGCGGACCTCATCGCGGACCTGCAGCGCGGCCTCGCCGCCGCCGCAACGGCCGCGCCGGCCGCACCGGCCGCGCCGACTCGCCAGCTCGAGGCGGTGCCGGCATGACGCGGGCGCAGCACTTCGGATGGTTCCTTTCGCGCGGGTTCGGCCCGCACGGCTGGGCGCGCCCCTACCAGCGGTGGGACTGGGCGTGGCAGCGGCCCGACCTGTACCAGCAGTCGGCCCGCGAGCTCGAGCGCGCGGGGTTCGACTTCGTGCTGATCGAGGACGCCCTCTCGATCGGCATCACGCCCGAGACGCTGAACCTGCGCGTGCGCAAGGCGTACGGCGGTCCCAAGCACGACCCGTGGACGCTCGCCCCGTATCTGTTCGCGGCGACGCAGCACCTCGGCGTCATCCCCACGGTGAATCCGGCCGCCTGGCCGCCGTACCTCGCCGCGCGCCAGTTCGCGTCGCTGCAGCACCTCAGCGGCAGCCGGCTCGGGTTGAACGTCGTCACCGACGTCGGCTCGGCGCACCACTTCGGCACCGAGCGCCTCGGTCACGACGCCGCCTACGACCGCGCGCAGGAATGGCTCAACGCGCTGCGACTGCTCTGGCACAGCTGGGACGAGGGCGCCCTCATCGCCGACCGTGAGACGGAGATCTACGCGGACGGCTCCAAGATCCGCGCCGTGCAGCATCGCGGCGAGTACTTCTCGTTCGATGGGCCGCTCAACGCCGAGCCGCTGCCAGCCGGCGACCCCGTCGTCGCCTCACCGGGAGGCTCGCCCCGTGGCATCGGGTTCGCCGGCGCGAACTCCGAGATCCAGCTCGCCCTGTCGAACCTCGACCCCGCGAGCATCCGCGCCTACCGCGCCCGCGTGCGCGAGGCGGCGCTGGCGGCGGGACGCGACGCCGACGCGATCAAGACCTTCTTCGTCTTCAAGCCGATCGTCGCGAGCTCGACGGACGAGGCCGATCGCCTCGTCGCGGCCTCGCGTCATCCCGACGAGGCCACGCTGCGCGAGGTCGCCGAGGCGTGGTCGAGCGACCTCGAGACCGATCTGACGTCGCTCCACCTCGACCGTCCGCTCGATCCGGCGATCTTCGGCGATCACGTCTCGAAGGGCACCATCCGGGGGCTGCTCGGTCGCTTCTCTGACTTCTCGGAGGCACCGCTGCGCGACATCCTCGCCGGCAAGGCGCGGCTGGGCCGCGTGACGGACGGCGCCGGCGGAACGGTCGGCACAGCCGAGGAGATCGCCGACGTCATCCAGGCGCTCGGCGACGACGCCGACAACGACGGATTGATCTTCTCGGGCGACCTGCACCCCGTGACCCTGCACCGCGCGCTCGACGAGCTCGTCCCGGTGCTGCGCCGGCGCGGCATCCTGCGGTCGGAGTACACCGGCCGGGGCCTGCGCGCCGACCTCGACGCGTTCTGACCGGCCCCGGCCGCCGCACTCAGACGTGCGGGTGAGTGCGCTCGAGCTTGGCGCCCTCGACGTCGACATCCGGCAGGATGCGGTCGAGCCAGCGCGGCAGCCACCACGCACCGCGCCCGATCAGGTGCATGAGCGCCGGCATCAGCAGCATCCGCACGACGAGGGCGTCGACGAGGATGCCGAAGGCCAGGCCGAATCCCATCGAGCGGATGATCGTCGCCTCGGCGAAGATGAATCCGCCGAACACCGACACCATGATCAGCGCCGCCGCGATCACGACCGACCGGCCGGCGCGGAAGCCCTGCATCACCGCCAAGCGCGCATCCGACCCGTGGACGTACGCTTCGCGCATGCCCGATGCGAGGAACAGCTGGTAGTCCATCGCGAGCCCGAACAGGATGCCGACGAGGATCACCGGCAGGAAGTTCAGGATCGGCCCCGTCGTGTGCAGCCCGATCAGCTCGGCGCCCCAGCCCCACTGGAACACCGCGACGACGGCGCCGTAGGTGGCGAACAGCGACAGGATGAAGCCGCCGGTCGCGATCAGCGGCACGACGAGCGAGCGGAACACGACGATCATGATGACCAGCGACAGCCCGACCACGACGGCGAGGTAGATCGGCAGGATGCCGACAAGTCCCTCCGAGATGTCGATGTTGATGGCGGCCTGACCGGCCACCCCGAGGGCGTACTCGCCGTCGACCGGGGGCAGCGAGCGCAGGTCGCGCACGAGATCCTCGGTGGCGACGCTGCTCGGCCCCTCGGTCGGGATGACCTGGAAGGCGGCGATCGCGCCGCTGTCCGACACCGCGATCGGCGCGACGGCGCTGACGTGTTCGCGCTCGCTGATCGCCTCGGCCACCGCCACCTGCGCGCGCAGCTGCTCGGTCTCGTCGAGGCCGTCCGGCAGGCTCGCCGTCACCAGCAGCGGTGAGTTCGCCCCGGCGCCGAAGGCGTCCTTGGTGAGCTCGAACGCGCGCTGGCCGTAGGATCCTTCGGGCTCGGAGGCACCGTCGGGCAGCCCCACCCGCATCGACAGGGCGGGGACCGCGAGGACCAGGAGCAGCCCGACCGACACGACTGCCGTCGTGACGGCTCGCCACGTCGGCATCGCGCGCGTCGGCGTCGCGACGGCGTCGGGCTGTCCGATGCGGGCGCGAGCGCGGCGGCCCAGCACCCGCGTGCCGAGCAGGCCGAGGAGCGCCGGCAGCAGCGTGATGGCGATGAGCACCGCGATCGCGACGCACACCGCGCCGGCGGTTCCCATGAGACCGAGGAACGGGATGCCGGTGATGTTGAGCGCGAGGAGCGCCACGACGACCGTCGAGCCGGCGAAGACGACGGCGTTGCCCGCCGTGCCGCCGGCCAGGCCGATCGATTCGTGCAGCTCGATGCCGCGCAGCAGCTGCTTGCGGTGCCGGTTCAGCACGAACAGCGCGTAGTCGATGCCGACCGCGAGTCCGAGCATGACGCCGAGGACGGGCGTCACCGAGGCCATCTGCACGACGCCCGAGAGCGACAGCACACCGAGCACGCCGACGCCGACGCCGACCAGCGCCGTCACGAGCGGCAGCGCCGCCGCGATGAGGCTGCCGAGCATCACGAGCAGGACGATGGCGGCGACGCCCACACCGACGGCCTCGCCGACGCCGAGGATCTTCGGCACGCCCTGCGAGATCTCCGTCGAGAAGCCGACCTCGACGCCCTCGATCGGCTCGGCGGTGAAGTGCTCGACGACCGCCTGCTTCGACGCCTCGGCCAGTTCGAGGCGGGGCTCCGTGAAGGCGATGTTGACGGTCGCGGTCGCTCCGTCCGCCGACACCAGCGCGATACCGTCGGCGAGTTCCAGCAGGCGCGCGCCGAGCTGGGCGGTCTCGGCCTGCGCCTCGAGCTCGACCCGACCGGCATCCAGCTGCTCCTGCTGCGACTCGAGCTCGGCACGCCCGGCATCGAGCTGCGCCTGCTGCGCGTCGAGCTGGGCCTGCACGGCGGGCGGAGCGCCTGCGGCCTGGGCGCGCGCGGCGTCGAGCTGGGCCTGGCCGGCATCGAGCTGCGCCCGGCCCTCGTCGAGCTGCGCCTGACCGGCGTCGAGCTGCCCGCGCGCGGCGTCGATCTGCGCGCGACCGTCCGCGACCTGCTGCGCCTGGCCCTGCCGCTGCTGCTCGGAGACGAACGGGTCGTTGACCGTGGCGACATCCGGGAGGTCGGTGGCTGAAGCCACGAGGTCGGAGATCGCCCGGCGCTGGGCGTCGGTGAGCGCACCGTCCTCGGCGTGGAAGACGACGGTGCCCGAGGCGCCGGCGAAGTCGGGCAGTTCGTCGGCGAGCTCGTCGGTGACCTTCGACGAGGCCGTTCCCGGGATGTCGAAGCTCGACGACAACCCGCCGAAGCCGAGGGCGAAGGCTGCGCCGGCCACCCCGAGCACGGCGATCCACGCGACGATGACGAGCCACGCGCGTCGCGCCGCTCCCTTGCTCAGGCGGTACAGCAGCTCGGCCATCGGAGTTCTCCTTCGGGGGCGGTGCGCCTTGACGAGACGCTGCGTCTCGTCAACTCTAGCCCGGGACGAGGGTGCCGACGAGCGCCCGGATGCCCTCCGGGGTCGACGCGGTGCCGGTCAATGCGCGCAGCACGAGCCAGCCCGCGATCGCGTCGCCGATCTCGTCGGCGGGCAGCCGCGGGTCGCCATGGGCCACGACCCGCGCGCGGACGCCGCCGTCGGCGCTGAGCTGCTGGTGCATCAGCTCCCCCACCGCGGCGTCCTCCGTCGCCGCGGCGAGCAGCGAGCGGAACAGCACCCGCCCGTCGGGCGCGCCGAGGACCTCGGCGACGCGCGTCATCCACTCGGCGAGGTCGTGTCGCAGATCGCCGGTGTCGCGCACGGCCAGCTCGTGGCGGAAGATCAGCCCCTCGAGCAGCGCCTCCGCGAGGATCCCGGCCCGCGACGACCACCAGCGGTAGATCGTCTGCTTGCCGACCCCGGCGCGGCGCGCGATCGCCTCGATCGTCAGATGCTCGTAGCCCCGTTCGGCGAGAAGCTCCGCGGCCGCGGAGAGCACGGCGAGGCGCGCGTGCTCGCTGCGTCGCGGTCCGGCCCGGTGCTCGTCCATCCCTCCACCGTATCCAGCGCCCGTAGCATCGCGCCCCGTCGCGGGCAATACCGGTGGCGTGGCCGCTGAGCCGCGCTTAGGGTCGCCGCTCAGGAGGACGAATGACCGACATCGACGACCTGGCCCAACGGGCCCAGGCCACGAACACCGTGGTGGCTGTGGCCGAATCACTCACCTCGGGCAATCTGTCCGCGAGGATCGGAGCCGCCGAAGGCGCCAGCGACTGGTTCGCCGGCGGAGTCGTGGCGTATCGCGTTCCCACGAAGCAGCGCGTGCTCGGCCTGCGTGAGGGGGTCGACCCGTGCTCGGCGGAATGCGCGGAGCAGATGGCGTCGGCCACGCGCGAGCTGATCGGCGCCGACATCGCCGTCTCGGTCACGGGCGTCGGCGGCCCCGACGCTCAGGACGGTCACGCCCCTGGCACCGTCTACCTCGGCTGGAGCGACGAGCGCGGCACGGGCCACGTGCTGCTGCAGTACGACGGCCATCCCGAAGAGGTCATCGACGCGAGCGCCACGGCGGCGGTCGACCTGCTCCTGAGCCGGATGCCGCGCGGCTGATCCGTCGCGTCTGCCCGGGTCAGGCGGTCGACAGCGGCGGACGGTGCGCGATCGGAACCGGCTTGGTCGACATGGGCGACCCCTCGCGACGCGACGCGGCGTAACGCTCCGCGACCGCCCGCCGCGCATCGCCGATGGACACGAAGATCTGGGTGCCGGCGGTGCCGCACAGCCACACGACCTCGATCGTGCCGTCCGCGCCCCGCTCGACGTACGCGATGACCGCCTCGGCGTCGGACGCCGAGCGGGCGGGGTCGCAGACCCGCCACGCATCCTCGGCGATCTCGTCCCAGCGCAGCCCTGCGTGTTGCATGCTCCGAGCTTGCGGCGGCGTACGCGGGAACCCCAGGGCCTTGACAGGCCGACGCCGAAGTGCCTGCGCCGCCTCGCCGCGGTGCGGGCTTCAGGGGGCGACCGACGCCGCGCGGACGCGCTCGATCGTGCGCAGCGTCGCCGCCGTCCGCTCCTGGTCGGCATCGGGTGATTCCCCGCCCGCGACGAGCTCGACGAACCGAGCGACTTCGCCGTCGAGGACGTCGACGGGGCCGTCGATCACGTGCTCGGTCACCTCGCCGCCGTTGTCGATGCGGGTCAGGTGACGCGGGCTCGCGAGGTGGTCGATGACGAGCGTCGCCTTCTCACCCTGGATCTCGCTCGGGCGCGTGGACGTCGTGATCTTCGAGTACGCGACGTCGACCACGAGCCCGGAGTAGTCCAGCAGAGCGATGCCGGCACCCTCGACGCCGGTGCGGATCGGCGAGGCCGCGGCGGCGACCCGCGTCGGCTCGCCGAAGAGCAGGATGGCGGCGTGGAGGCCGTAGACGCCGAGGTCGGCGAGAGCACCGCCGCCCATGGCGGGGTCGAAGATGTTCGGGACCTCGCCGGCGAGCACAGCGTCGTAGCGCGACGAGCGCTTGGAGTAGTGGAACGACGCGCGACGCAGGGTGCCGAGGGAGGGGACGAGCTCTCGCACGGCGGTGAGTCCCGGATCGTAGGCGGTGCGCATCGCCTCGATCAGCACGACGCCGACAGCGCGGGCGCGCGCGACGAGGTCGTCCCATTCCGCAGCGGACGCGACGGCGGGCTTCTCGACGAGCACGTGCTTGCCCGCGTCGATCGCGGCGGCGACCTGGTCGCGGTGGACCGAGTTCGGCGAGCCGACGTAGACGGCGTCGACCGCGGGGTCGGCGAGCATCGATGCGAGGTCCCCGAAGGCGCCCGCTACTCCCATCCGGTCGGCGTACGCCCGCGCCCGGTCGATGTCGCGTGACGTGACGGCCGCCACCTCGATGCCCGGCGTGCGGCTGACCGCCCCGATGAATGATTCGGTGATGACGCTGGTGCCGACGGTCGCGATGCGGATCATGGTCTCCAGCCTACGGAGACAGCGGCCGGCGTGCGGAGCGCGGCTGCCGCGACGTCAGTGCCGGCGCGTCGAGCGCAGCGTCTGGATCGCCTCATCGAACCGCAGCGTCTGGCGCAGTTCGACGGCGGCGGAATACCACGGGCCACCCAGAGCGACGAAGACGGCACCGACGACGTCGACGTACCCGAGGACGACCTCGCCCTCGCGCACCTCGTAGCGGTCCACGTCCACGAGCTCCCACCGGACGTCGCCCTCCACGCGGGCCGGCTCGGGTCGGCGCGGGGGCAGCTGACGCAGGGCGTCGGACGTGGCCAGGCGGACCGCACTCGGCTTCCGCGCGATCGGCGACATGTCCAGAACCATGGCGTCTCCCCTCGTAGACATCCGAGTGTGCTGCAGCCCCCCTCGCCGGCATACCTCCTTGACACGGGCGCCGCACCCCTCTACGCGACCGGCCGCCGCTAACTAGTTCGTCTAACTAACCGGAATTAATGAGCCTCGACCCCCCGCGTACCCTCGCGTCCGTGGGTTTACTCGTTTACGGAAGCCAGGGGCGGACGTTCGACATCGAAGACCGCTTGCTGGCTCATCTGCGCGTGGTGTTCATGAACAAACTGCGCCGAAACGAGCCGTTCATGTTCCACCGCTCGTCCGATAGTGGGATGTTCTCGGTGTGGGTTCACCCGGCTGTGCCGATGATGTTCCAGTTCAGCGGCAGCCGCCCCCCGACGATCAACCGCAACTGGGTCGAGACGCTGATGATCGAGGCCGGCGGCGCGAACGGTCTGCGCGTCGTGCCCGAGCCCGCCGGGGCACCCGAGGCCTGAGCCTCAGCGGCACTCCGCGTCGACTGCTTCGGTGATCGCGTCGAGCAGCGCCGACACCGTCGCCGCCGTCTCGGCGTCGAGACCGCGAGTGAGGGTGCGCACGCGTTCGGCGAGCGGGTCGACCCCCTCGGCATCCGCGGTCCGGTCGGTCGGGACGACGTACTTGCTGCGGCCGTCGTCCGGGTTCCGCTCGAACGATACGAGCCCGCCGTCGTGCAGACGCTTGAGGATGGTCGTGGCCGTCGGCGTCGAGATGCCGAGCGACGCCGCGATGTCGGTCGGGGTGACGCGCCTGCCGGCGTCCGCACTGTCGTAGACCAGCCGCATCGCCGCGCGAGCGGTCTCGCTCGGACCGCAATCGGTCTGCCGGCGCCGCGACAGGCTGGCCTCGGCGAGGCGCAGCCGCTCGACGGCGCGCGCGACGGACTCGGAGTGGGACGGATCGGACACGCTGAGACCTCCCGCGAGCAGCGACGACCCGTCCACTGTAGAAGGCGTCGCGACCCTCCCCCGCCAGCTTGACGGAGGCCGCCGAGTCCCGCTAAACCCGCGCTGAGAGGTCCGGCCGCTCGCGGACGCCGAACTCGTGGCGCAGGGCACTCAGCGCCGCCCACCAGCCGCCGAGTCCGTGCACGCCCGGCCCGGGGCTCGTCGACGACGAGCACAGGTATACGCCGTCCATGGGCGTGCGCCACGGGTCGCGGGCGAGCAGCGGCCGTGCGATGAGCTGATCGAGCGAAGGCACCCCGGCAGAGATGTCGCCCTCCGGGTAGTTGAGGTTGCGGGCAGCGACCTGCTGCGCGGTCTCGGACCGGGTGGCCAGGATCGTGTCGCGGAAGCCCGGGGCGAATCGCTCGATCTGCCGGACGATCGTCTCGGTGCGATCGACGTCGCTTCCCGCGGGCACGTGGGTGTACGCCCAGAGCGTGTGATGGTCGCCCGGCGCCCGGCTGCCGTCGAACAGCGACGGCTGCGCGACCAGCACGTAGGGCGCGTCCGGCAGCTGTCCGGCCCGGACGGCGTTCTCGGATGCCGCGATCTCGGCACGGGTGCCGCCGACGTGCACGGTGCCGCTGCGGGCGATCTCCGCGTCGCGCCACGGCACGGGGGCCGACAGCGCGAAGTCGACCTTGGCGACGGCGTCGCCGTAGCGGAAGCGCTCGAGACGGCGGCGGTAGCGCTGCGGCATCCGTTCTCCGGACATCTCGATGAGGGCGCGCGGCGTCACGTCGAGCAGGACGGCGCGCGCGGCGGGGAGTTCGTCGAGCGAGCGGATGCGGCGGCCCGCGAACAGTTCACCGCCGTGGGCGCGGATGTCGTCGACGAGAGCCGAGACGATGGCACCGCTGCCCCCGACGGGGATCGGCCAGCCCTGCGCGTGGCCGTACGTGGCGAGGGTGAGGCCGCCGCCGGCGGCGGCGAGGCTCGGCAGACCGAGGATCGTGTGCGCTGCGACGCCCGTCACGAGCGCCGGCGCGGCCTGCTCCCGGAAACGCATCCGCCAGGCGGGCGTCCCCTGCTCCAGGGTGCGGAGCCCGAACCAAGCCGTCGCGACCGGGTCGCCGGGTACGCGCAGGAGCGATCCGCCCGTGAAGTCGGCGATGCCGCGGACGCGGTCGACCAGCGGCGCCATGAGCCGGGCGTAGGCGCGCCCGTCGACGCCGAGACCCTCGGCGGTGCGATCGAGGTCGCGGTGGGCCAGCACCGCCCGATCGTCGAGCGGATGCGCGTACGACACCTCGGGCACGACGAACTCGACCCGCCGGCGCAGACCGAACTCACGGAAGAAGGCCGACTCGAACGCGAGCGGGTGCACCGCCGAGCACAGATCGTGGAGGTAGCCCGGCAGCGTGATCTCGCCCGTCGCCGCCCCGCCGCCGAAGTGGTCCTCGGCCTCGAACACCGCGACCGACAGCCCCGATCGGGCGAGCGTGACAGCCGCCGCCAGCCCGTTCGGTCCGGAGCCGACGATGACGGCGTCGTACTCGGTCCTCACCGTCCCGCGCCGCCCTCCGCCAGGTGCGCGAGCCGGCGCAGCGTCTCGGCGTTGCGCACCATGAGCGCTGGATCGAGCAGCGGTTGCGGGATGAAGGACCCCGGTCCTTCGGCTGCGAACTCCTGCAGACGCACGACGCAGCCGTCGCCGCGGGGTTTCACGTCGAGTGTGACGCGCGCTTCGCCGATCGGCCAGCCGCGGGCCTGGAGCACCATGCGCCGCGGCGGGTCGAACTCGAGCACCGACGTGGTGTCGTCGATGAGGAACGGCCAGACCCCGAAGGAGTGGTGCAGCCGAGAGCCCTTCCGCGGCCAGGTGTCGGCGACGTCGCGCATGCGCGAAGCGCCGACGACCCAGGCGGGAAAGAGCCATCCGTCGTTCAGCACCGCGAAAACATCTTCGGGCGCGCAATTCATGACACGGACGCTACGCGCCATGGCGGCCTCCTCGCTCGGCGATCGTCACGGCTGCAGCACGACCTTGATGCATCCGTCCTGCTTCTTCTGGAACGTCTCGTACAGTCCCGGCGCGTCCGACAGTGGAGCGCGGTGCGTCGTCAGGTCCATCACGCCGAGCGGGTCGGCGGGGTCCTCGACGAGCGGCAGCAGATCGTCGATCCAGCGCTTGACGTTGCACTGCCCCATCCGCATGCTCAGCTGCTTGTCGAACATCGTCTTCATCGGCATCACGTCGGCTTCGCCGGCGTAGACGCCGCTGAGCGAGACGGTGCCACCGCGCCGCACGACGTCGATCGAGGCGTGGAGCGCCGCGAGCCGGTCGAGCCCGCCCGTCTCCATTACCTTCTGCGCCAGCGCGTCGGGCAGCAGCCCCACGGCCTTGTGCACCGCCGAGACACCGGGATTGCCGTGCGCCTCCATTCCGACGGCATCCACGACGGCATCGGCGCCGCGGCCCTCGGTCAGATCGCGCAGCTCGTCGACCACGGAATCGGTGAGGTCGAAGACGTCGACGCCGTGCCGCTCGGCCATCGCGCGCCGCTCCGGCACCGGGTCGACCGCGAGTACGCGGTAGCCGCGGTGGACGCCGACGCGGGCGACGAACTGGCCCACCGGGCCCAGACCCATCACCGCGAGCGTGCCCCCTTCGGGCACGTCGGCGTACTCGACGCCTTGCCAGGCGGTGGGGAGGATGTCGCTGAGGAAGAGGTACCGGTCATCGGGCAGATCGGAGCCGACGCGGATGTGGTTGTAATCGGCGAGGGGCACCCGCAGGTACTCCGCCTGTCCGCCGGGGACCTGACCGTAGAGCTTCGTGTAGCCGAACAGCGAGGCGCCGCTGCCGTACTCGGTGACCTGCGTCGTCTCGCACTGCGACTGCAGGCCGCGCCGGCACATGAAGCAGTGCCCGCACGAGATGTTGAACGGCACGACGATGCGATCGCCGACGGCGAGGTTCGTCACCGCCGAGCCCACCTCGACGACGACTCCCATCGGCTCGTGACCGAGCACGTCGCCGCTGTCGATGAACGGGCCGAAGATCTCGTAGAGATGCAGGTCGGAGCCGCAGATCGCCGTCGACGTGATCTTCACGATGGCGTCGGTCGGCTCGAGGATCTCGGGGTCGGGCACCGTCTCGACCGAGACGTTGCGACGCCCCTGCCAGGTCAGCGCCTTCATCGCCCGTCCTCCGTCTCGATCCCGTCGGCTTCGGGCGTGCCCGGACCGGGACCGGGGCGCACCGCCGCCGTGTCGGCGATGTCGATGCGCGTGACGCCGTCGTGCTCGCTCGTCTCAATGCGCGGCGCCGCGTCGGCCTCGGTCGAGCCGCCCGCGCGCAGCAGTTCCTCGCGTCGCTTGCCTTCGTCGGTCGAAAGATCAGATGAGTCGGACATGGCCCGACCGTAAGCACGCCGGGTGACCCGCGGCCAGGGGATGGCGGGGCTCGCACAAGCGTGATAGCCAGGCATGACGAGCTCATCGCGAAAGGAGACCGTCGATGTCACGAGACGATGCGAAGCCCAGCCAGGCAGAGGGCGCCGATCCCGAACACCCCGACACGGGCGAAGCCCCCGAAGAGATGCCGGGCCACCCGTCGCAGGCCGAGGGCGAAGACAGCTGACGGCGAGAACGGGGCCGGCTCCCACCCGAGGGTGTGGAGCCGGCCCCGTTTCATGCGTACGGGCCACGTGGCCCGCGGTCAGCCTGCGCGTGCCGCGACGTCGTCGAGAGCGGCGGCGATGAGGTCGATCACGTCAGCTGCGATGGCCGCCCGCTCCTCGTCCAGTTGATCGATGACGGTGACGATGGCGCGGTGATGGGCGGCGAAGGCCTCGTCGACGCGGGCGACGGCGGCCTCGGTCGGCACGAGGTAGTGCGCGCGACGGTCGGTGGGATGCTGCACCCGCGCGACGTATCCCTTCGACGCGAGGCGTTCGACGACGTTGGTGACCGTCGCGCTCGAGGTCGCGAGCATGACGATGAGGTCCTTCGGGCCGAGATCGCGGCCGTCGCGGTGACCCTGCACGAGATATCGCAGCGCCGTCAGGTCGATCGCCGAGAGCTCGGAGGCGCGCACGGCGAGCCCCGCCTGCACCTGCTCGGCTCGGCGCAGACGCAGGACGGCGTCACTGAGCTTGCGACCGACTTCTTCTCGCGGCTGGTCCGCGTACAGATGAAGCCCTTCGTGACGAACGACGTTCTGAGGCATCGGCTTGCCACCTCCTTGCGAACGCCATCATAGCCATTAGTCATGCATGACAGATTCTTTCTTTCACAAGCGCTGAGATACATAGAACTACGAATTGACAGAAAGTGTCTTGTCTGGCTAGATACTTATCGAGGGACCAAACACGTTCCCCACCCCCCGAACGACGATCTCAGGAGGACAGCATGGGACAGCTCCACTACGGAAACTCCGACACCCGCATCGAGATCCCGGACCGCCTGCTCGCTCACCTGAAGGTGGTCATCGCGACGAAGCTGCGACGCAACGAGAGCTTCATGATGTCCTGGACGAACGACGAGGGTCGCTCCTCCATCTGGCTGCAGCCGTCGATCCCGCTGCGTTTCGTGTTCGACACCGCCGACATGGAGGTGCTGAACCCGCAGGCGGTCCGCGACATGGCGAACGCCGCGACGTCGTCGGCCGGCCTCATCGTCGCCCTGGACGAGGATATCCCCGAGGCGCCGCAGCGCGAGCTGCGCCCGGTCACCGGCGGCGTTCCCCGTTTGAAGGTGCCCGCGTAACCCGCATCCTCTTCACGCCGCCGTCGTGACGTTCCTATAATCGGAACGTCCGGCGGCGGCGTTGCCGTCGGTGCTCGAAAAATGGGCACGAAGCGGCATCCGCGCGTGAGACACATACGGCCTGATCCCCGTTCCGTCTCGAAAGGCATCGCCATGCCGTCCGTCTCCGCGCACGTCGCCTCCGCTCTCTCCCGCCATGTCTCGCACGTCTTCGGGGTGATGGGCAACGGCAACGCCCACCTGCTCGACGCGCTCGAACGATCCCCCGATGTCACCTTCACTGCCCTGCGCCACGAGGCCGGCGGTGTCGCCGCCGCTGACGCCCATCACCGCGCCGGCGGCGGATTGGCGGCGGCGACAGCGACGTACGGGGCCGGATTCACCAACACCCTGACCGCCCTCGCCGAGGCCGCGCAGGCCCGCACGCCACTCGTGCTCGTCGTCGGCGACGCCCCCACGTCGGGACCGCGCCCGTGGGACGTCGACCAGATAACCCTCGCCTCGGCCGTCGGGGTGCGCACCTACACGGTCGGACGGACGGATGCCGTGGCCACCACGGTCATCGCCATCGAACACGCCCTCGCGTTCTCATCCCCCGTCGTCCTGGCCATCCCCTACGACGTCACCAAGGCGGATGCCGGCGCGCTGCCCGAGATCACCCGACCGCGCCGCGCTGATGCCGTCGCCCCCGCGTCGCCGTTCGCGGCCGGCACTCTCCACTGCATCGCACGAGCTCTCGCCGGCGCCGAGCGGCCGCTGCTGCTCGCGGGTCGCGGCGCGTGGCTGGCGGGCGCCGGCGCAGAGCTCGGAGCCCTCGCCGATGCGACAGGTGCCCTCACCGCGACCACCGCGCTCGGGCGGGGCGTGTTCCCCCGACCCGAGTACGACCTCGGCGTCACGGGAGGGTTCGGCGCGGAGGCGGCGATGGAGGCCATCCGCGAGGCGGACGTGGTCGTCGTGTTCGGGGCCTCGCTCAACCAGTTCACGATGCGCTTCGGTGCGCTCTTCGCCCCCGGGACGACCGTGGCGCAGATCGACGTGGCCGCCACCGCGACGCATCCGCATGTCGGCCACTACGTGCGCGCCGACGCCGCGATCGCCGCTCGAGCCCTCGTCGACGAGCTGGCCGCCCTGGGCGCCGGCTCGAGCCGGTGGCGCGAGACGGTCGACGTGGCGGCCCTGCGCGCCTACGACCTCGGCGACGAGTTCGCCCCCGACGGCCGGCTCGACCCCCGCGCCGCCGCCCGCCGTATCGCCGCGCTGCTGCCGGAGGATCGCGTCGTCGTCTCGGACGGCGGCCACTTCATCGGCTGGGCGAACATGTACTGGCCCGTGGCCTCGCCCGACCGGATGATGATGGTCGGCACCGCCTACCAGTCGATCGGACTCGGGTTCCCCTCGGTGCCGGGCGCGGCGACGGCCCGGCCCGACGCGACGATCGTGCTGACGACCGGCGACGGGGGCGGCCTCATGGCGGTCGCCGACCTCGAGTCGGCCGTCCGCGTCGCCGGTGGCCGTGGACTCGCGGTCGTCTGGAACGACCGGGCCTACGGCGCCGAGGTGCACCTCTACGGGGCGCAGGGCCTCGCGCCGGCCCCCATGCTCATCCCCGAGGTCGACTTCGCGTCGCTGGCCAGGGCGGTCGGAGGCGAGGGCGTCGTGGTGCGCACCCTCGACGACCTCGAGGCCCTCGCCGACTGGCGGGGCCGCCCCGCCGACGACCGTCCCTTCCTGCTGCTCGATCTGCGGGTCTCGGGCGCGATCCGCGCGCCGTACCAGGAGGAGATCCTGCGCGTGAACTCCTAGCGCGAGATCAGGGCGCCCGCGAAGAACGCCGAGAGTTCGTCGGTCGCCGACAGCGGCAGCACGGCGGCGACGTACTGGTCCGGCCGGACGACGACGACCACGCCGTCGCGCGACAGCGCCCGCTCGTCGAAGATGTCGGCGTCATGCCATGCGCTGGGCGCCGCGGCGAACACCTTCTCGTCGTCCGTCAGGCCGAGCGGTCCCGTGCGCGGCCGGAAGATGTCGGGCACGAGCGGCAGCTGGATCTCGTCGTACCGCTGCTGGTAGACGACCTTCACGTCGAAGAGCGCGTCGACGTCCGCGCCCGCGGGGGTGTGCCGCGCCACCGGCGAGGAGTCGGACGCGAGCCACTCCGCGAACTCCGCCAGGGCCGACGACTCCCCCGCGGGCGGCGCGTCGGCGAAGGCGTAGATGCGCCACCGACCGTCGGCGCGCGCGTGATGACCGAGATGCACGACGTTGCCGTCCGCGACGCGCGCCACCGGGACCGAGGCGAAGCGCATGCCGAGCGGGAATCCGATGGCGAGTTCCTGGTGACGGTCGTCGCCGACGATCGTGGACGCCGCATACCGTGTGCGGAACCCCGAGGGGAACTCCGCCGTCGCGAGGTAGTGCGTCGCGAGGTCCTGCGGGTCGGTGATCTCGGAAGGCTTGCGGGCCATGAGCGCGGACCACTCGCGGTCGAAGTCGATCAGCTGCTGCGCCACCGGCCGCCGCTCGGCGCCGTACGTCGCCAGCAGCGAGGCCGGCGCCAGGCCCGTGACCACATGGCCGAGCTTCCAGCCGAGGTTGAAGCCGTCCTGCATCGAAACGTTCATCCCCTGCCCCGCCTTCGCGCTGTGGGTGTGGCAGGCGTCTCCGGTGAGGAAAACGCGCGGGTCGCGCTCGACTCCCGCGGGAACGTCGTCGAATCCGTCGGTGACGCGGTGCCCGACCTCGTAGACGCTGTGCCACGCGACCTCTTTCACGTCGATCGTGTAGGGGTGCAGGATCGCGTTGGCGCGACGGATGATCTCCTCGATCGGGGTCTGCCGCACGCGGTGATCGTCATCGGGGGCGACCTCGCCGAGATCGATGTACATGCGACTGAGGTAGCCGCCCTCGCGCGGGATGTGCAGGATGCTGCCGGCGGCCGAGGTGATGGCGCACTTGATCCGCCAGTCGGGGAAGTCGGTGCTCACGAGGACGTCCATGACGCCCCACGCATGGGCCGACGCCGCCCCGACGTGGACCCGGCCGATCGCGTCCCGCACGCGGCTGCGCGCACCGTCGCATCCGGCGACGTACTTCGCCCGGATCGTGCGCTCCTCGCCCGCCCGCGCGCCGGTGACGTGCCGCACCCGCACCGCGACGGGATACGCGCCTGCGTCGTCGATCGACAGACCGAGGAACTCGACGCCGTAGTCCGGAACGACCCGACCCGGCCCCCGGACGGCCGCCTCGGCGAAGTAGTCGAGCACCCGCGCCTGATTGACGATCAGGTGCGGGAACTCGCTCATGCGCAGCGCATAGTCCTCCGTGCGCGCCGTCCGGACGATGCGGTCGGGCTGGTCCGGGTCGGGTCCCCAGAAGTTCATGTACGCGATGTTGTAGGCCTCAGCCATGATCCGCTCGGCGAAGCCGAACGCTTGGAAGGTCTCGACGCTGCGCGGCTGGATGCCGTCGGCCTGACCGAGCTCGAGACGCCCCTCCCGCCGCTCGATGAGGCGCACGTCGACGTCGGGGAACTGCGACAGCTGAGCCGCGAGCAGCATCCCCGCCGGTCCGGACCCGACGACGAGGACGTCGGTCTCGTCGGGCAGCTCGGTGGGACGGTCCACGCCCCGGCCGGCGGCGGGCTGCACGCGCGGGTCGCCCGAGACGTAGCCGTGGTGATGGAACTGCATCGTCGCTCTCCTTCCCGCGCCCGATCAGCGACGAGCCGCGCCGACGATCGGGCTCACCGACTGCTCGGCCTCGTGGTCGGGGTCGAGCGGGATGCCGCTGCGGTCGCGCAGCAGCAGCGTTGCGATGAGGCCCAGCAGCGTCATCCCCGCCAGGTACCAGGTGACCGACATGGTCGTGCCCGTTGCCTGCACGAGCGCGGTGGCGATGGTCGGGGCGAACGCGCCGCCGAGGATCGCGCCGATCGCGTACGAGATCGAGACCCCCGAGAAGCGGATCGACGCGGGGAAGAGCTCGGCGTAGAGAGCGGCCTGGGGGCCGTACGTGAGACCCAGGCCGATCGTGAGGATCGCGAGCCCCAGGAAGAGCAGGCCGATGCTGCCGGAGTTCACGAGCGGGAAGAGGGCGAAGACGCCCGCGAGCTGGAAGATCCAGCCGGCGATGTATGTCGTGCGGCGGCCGATGCGGTCGGAGACGAAGCCGGCGACGAGCGTCGAGATCAGCCACGTGACCGCCGAGCCCGCGACCGCCCAGAGCACCGGCTCGCGGTCGAACGCGAGGGGGCCGTCGGGGTTCGTGGCGTAGTTCTGAATGTATCCGCCGGTCGTCATGTAGCCGACTGCGTTGTTCCCGGCGAAGACGAACGCGGCGATGATGACGAGCGCGGCGTGCTTGCGGAAGAGCTGGACGATCGGCATGTGCGCCTTCTCGCGGCGCTCGGCGAGTTCGGTGAAGACGGGGCTCTCTTCGACGCGGCGGCGCACGTACCAGCCGACGAGGATGAGGACGACGCTCAGCAGGAAGGGCACGCGCCATCCCCAGGCGAGGAAGGCGTCGCCGGGGGCGATCATCGCCATGAGCGCCATGACGCCCGAGGCCAGCAGCAGCCCGAGCGGCACGCCGATCTGGGGCGACGCGCCGAAGGCGCCGCGTCGCGTCTTCGGGGCGTGCTCAACGGCCATGAGCACCGCGCCGCCCCACTCGCCGCCGGCGGAGATGCCCTGGACGATGCGCAGCAGCACGAGGATGACGGGCGCGGCGAGCCCGATCGTCTCGTAGGTCGGCAGCAGCCCGATCAGCGCCGTGGCGACGCCCATCAGGATGAGCGTCCACATCAGCACGAGCTTGCGGCCGAGCCGGTCGCCGAGGTGACCGGCCAGAAACGCGCCGAGCGGACGGAACAGGAAGCTCACGCCGACGGTGGCGAAGCCGATCAGCGCGCTGTTGGCGCCGAGGGGCGCGAAGAAGAGCTGTCCGAACACCAGACCGACGGCCGTGGCGTAGATGAAGAAGTCGTACCACTCGACGGTGGTTCCGACGACGGTGGCGAAGACGACGCGACGCCGGTCGGCGGTCGTGGCGATCGTGCCGGTCGGGGTGAATCCGCTGCGCGAGGCGTGACGGGGTGTGGGGGTGCTCATCTTCGTGCTCCCGAGCTGTCGACGACATTGTCTGCAGACGTTGTTCTGCTGGCGTCGATCATATACGATTTCGAATATGAGACAAGAGCGAGGACGCTCCGAGCGACCGGGCAAGATCATCGCGGTCCACCTGAGCTACGCATCCCGGGCGGCGCAGCGCGGCCGCACCCCGGCTGCGCCCTCGTACTTCCTCAAGGCCTCGAGCTCGGTCGCCGCCTCGGGCGGGGTCGTCGAGCGCCCAGCGGGCACCGAGCTGCTGGCCTTCGAGGGCGAGATCGCGCTCGTCATCGGCCGAGACGCGCACCGCGTCGGCCTCGCCGAGGCCTGGGATCACGTCGCGGCGATCACCGCCGCGAACGACCTCGGCCTCTACGACCTGCGCGCCGCGGACAAGGGCTCGAACCTGCGCTCCAAGAGCCGCGACGGCTTCACTCCCCTCGGCCCCGACCTCATCGATGCCCGCACCGTCGATCCGCGCCGGCTGCGCGTGCGCACGTGGGTCAACGGCGACCTCGTGCAGGACGACACCACCGCCGACCTGCTGTTCCCGCTCGCGCAGATCGTCGCCGACCTCTCGCAGCACCTCACGCTCGAGACCGGCGACGTCATCCTGACGGGCACACCCGCCGGCTCCTCCGTCATCGTCCCCGGCGACGTCGTCGAGGTCGAGGTCGACGCGCCCGACGCCGGAGCGACCTCGGGGCGTCTCGTCACGACCGTCACGTCCGGCCCCGGTGACGGCTTCGATCCCGCGCTCGGTTCGCTGCCCGCCGTCGACGACACCCAGCGCGAGGAGGCGTGGGGCTCGCGGACCGCGGCGGGGCTGCCCGACGCGGAGCCCGCCGCCGCGGCATCCGGTCTCTCCGCCGAGCTGCGGGGGAAACTCGAGCGGGTGCCGGTCGCCGCGCTGTCGCAGCAGCTGCGCAGGCGCGGCCTCGACAACGTCACGATCGACGGCGTGCGAGCGATGCACGCCGACCGCAAGCTCGTCGGAACCGCCGCGACGCTGCGGTTCGTCCCGCTGCGCGAAGACCTCTTCGCGCAGCACGGCGGCGGGTTCAACGCTCAGAAGCGGGCGTTCGACACCGTCGGGGCGGGCGAGGTCATCGTGATCGAGGCGCGGGGGGAGACCGGGTCGGGCACGCTCGGCGACATCCTCGCCCTCCGCGCTCAGGCCCGCGGTGCGGCCGGCGTCGTGACCGACGGCGGCGTGCGCGACGCGGCGGCCGTCGCCGCGGTCGGCCTTCCCGTCTACAGTGCCGGCGCGCACCCGGCCGTCCTCGGTCGCCGGCACGTGCCGTGGGAGGCGGGCGGCACGATCGCCTGCGGCGGAGCGACCGTGCAGCCGGGCGATGTGATCGTGGGAGACGCGGACGGCGTCATCGTCATCCCGCCGACGATGGTCGACGAGGTCGTCGCCGCGGCGCTGGCTCAGGAGGACGAAGACGCGTGGATCGCCCGGCGCGTCGCCGAGGGGGCGTCCGTCGACGGACTGTTCCCGATGGACGCGAGCTGGCGCGCCCGCTACGACGGCGAGCGCGACGCATGAGCACGCCCGCCGCCGACACTCGGAGCAAGTCGCAGCGCGCCTACGACTGGATCCGCGAGCGCATCGCCGAGCAGGAGTTCACGCCCGGCTATCGTCTCGTGCTCGGCACGATCGCCGGCGAACTCGACATGAGCGTCGTGCCGGTGCGCGAGGCGATCCGGCAGCTCGAGGCCGAGGGGCTCGTGACGTTCGAGCGCAACATCGGCGCCCGCGTGGCGATGGTCGACGACTCGCAGTACCGCTACAGCATGCAGGCCCTGTCGATTCTCGAGGGCGCGGCCACCGCCCTCGCGGCGCGCGCGCTCGACGTCGACGACATCCGACGGGCGCGTGAGATCAACGAGCTGATGACCGAGTCGCTCGACCACTTCGACCCGCGCTCGTTCACGCGGCTGAACCAGGAGTTCCACGCGGTGCTGTTCGAGCGCTGCGCCAACCCGCGCATGCTCGAACTCGTGCAGGCCGAGTGGGCGCGCCTGGGTCACCTGCGCGACTCGACCTTCAGCTTCGTGCCGGGCCGCGCCCAGGAGTCGGTGCGCGAACACGAGCACGTCCTCGCGTTGATCGAACGCGGCGCCCCGCTCACCGAGATCGAGCACGCCGCACGGCGACACCGCTCGGCCACCCTCGACGCCTACATGACCCACGAGCACCCCGACCAGGCGCTCGGCCTGCCCAACTTCTGACCGCCCCCGCTGCAAGGACGCTCGACATGACCGATTCGACGCTGACCACCCCCCACACGCCGACCGATCTACCCGACGGCATCCGTCACTACATCGACGGCACGCTCGTCGACTCGGTCGACGGCGCCACGTTCGACGTCCTCGACCCCGTCACCGGGCGCGTGTACCTGCAGGCGGCCGCCGGCAAGAAGGCCGACATCGATGCCGCCGTCGCGGCCGCCCGGCGCGCCTTCACCGAGGGACCGTGGCCCCGGATGCTGCCGCGCGAGCGCTCGCGCGTGCTGCACCGCGTCGCCGACCTCGTCGAGTCGCGCGACGCCCGCCTCGCCGAGCTGGAGTCGTTCGACTCCGGGCTGCCGATCACACAGGCTCTCGGGCAGGCGCGGCGCGCGGCCGAGAACTTCCGGTTCTTCGCCGACCTGATCGTCGCGCAGGCGGACGACACGTACAAGGTTCCGGGTCGGCAGATCAACTACGTCAACCGCAAGCCCATCGGCGTCGCCGGGCTCATCACGCCCTGGAACACGCCGTTCATGCTCGAGTCGTGGAAGCTCGCCCCGGCGCTCGCGACCGGCAACACGGTCGTGCTGAAGCCGGCCGAGTTCACGCCGCTGTCGGCGTCGCTGTGGGCGGGCATCTTCGAAGAGGCGGGGATGCCGCCGGGGGTGTTCAACCTCGTCAACGGCCTCGGCGAGGACGCGGGTGACGCGCTCGTGAAGCACCCCGACGTGCCCCTCATCTCGTTCACGGGCGAGAGCTCGACCGGACAGCTGATCTTCGCCAACGCGGCCCCGCACCTGAAGGGGCTGTCGATGGAGCTCGGCGGCAAGAGCCCCGCGATCGTCTTCGCCGACGCCGACCTCGACGCCGCGATCGACGCCACGATCTTCGGCGTGTTCTCGCTCAACGGCGAGCGCTGCACGGCCGGCAGCCGCATCCTGGTCGAGCGGTCGGTGTACGACGAGTTCGTCGAGCGCTACGCCGCCCAGGCGCAGCGCGTGCGAGTCGGCTATCCGCACGACCCCGCCACCGAGGTCGGCGCGCTCGTGCACCCCGAGCACTTCGACAAGGTGATGTCGTACGTCGAACTCGGCAAGAACGAGGGCCGCCTCGTCGCCGGCGGCGGTCGCCCGGCCGGTTTCGAGACCGGGACCTTCGTCGCCCCGACCGTCTTCGCCGACGTCGCCCCGACCGCGCGGATCTTCCAGGAGGAGATCTTCGGCCCGGTCGTGTGCATCACCCCGTTCGACACGGATGCCGAGGCTCTCACCCTCGCCAACGACACGCGCTACGGCCTCGCCGCCTACGTGTGGACCAACGACCTGAAGCGGGCGCACAACTTCTCGCAGGCCGTGGAGGCCGGCATGGTCTGGCTCAACTCCAACAACGTCCGCGACCTGCGCACCCCCTTCGGCGGCGTCAAGGCGTCAGGACTCGGACACGAGGGCGGCTACCGCTCGATCGACTTCTACACCCACCAGCAGGCGGTGCACATCACCCTCGGGGCGGTACACAACCCCACCTTCGGCAAGAGCTGACCCGCTGACCGGATTCGCCGGACCCACCCGACATCGAGAGCAAGGACGCTGTCATGACCCACCGCGACCAGATGACCCGGACTTCGTCGGGCTTCTTCGTGAGCCCCGAGGCCCCGATCGCCTGCGACGACCCGATCCCGACGCCGGCCGCACCGGCCCCCGACATCCTGCGGTGCGCCTACATGGAGCTGATCGTCACCGACCTCGCCGCATCGCGCGAGTTCTACGTCGACGTGCTCGGGCTCTACGTCACCGAAGAGGACGACGAGGCGATCTACCTCCGCTCGACCGAGGAATTCATCCACCACAACCTCGTCCTGCGGCAGGGGCCGATCGCGGCCGTCGCAGCGTTCTCGTACCGCGTGCGCTCGGCCGACGACCTCGACCGCGCCGTCGCGTTCTACACCGAGCTCGGATGCCGCGTCGAGCGGCGTCCCGGCGGCTTCGTGCGAGGCATCGGCGACTCCGTCCGCGTCGAGGACCCCCTCGGCTTCCCCTACGAGTTCTTCTTCCAGACCGACCACGTCGAGCGCCTCTCGTGGCGCTACGACCTGCACACCCCCGGCGAGCTCGTGCGTCTCGATCACTTCAACCAGGTCACTCCCGACGTCCCGCGCGCCGTGAGCTTCATGCAGGCACTCGGATTCCGCGTGACCGAGGACATCCAGGACGAGGCCGGCACCGTCTACGCGGCCTGGATGCGGCGCAAGCCCACCGTCCACGACACGGCGATGACCGGCGGCGACGGACCCCGCATGCACCACGTGGCCTTCGCGACGCACGAGAAGCACAACATCCTCGCGATCTGCGACAAGCTCGGCGCTCTCCGCCGCTCCGACGCGATCGAACGCGGGCCCGGGCGCCACGGGGTGTCGAACGCGTTCTACCTCTACCTGCGCGACCCCGACGGCCACCGCGTCGAGATCTACACGCAGGACTACTACACAGGCGATCCCGACAACCCCGTCGTGACGTGGGACGTCCACGACAACCAGCGCCGGGACTGGTGGGGGAACGCCGTCGTGCCGTCCTGGTACACCGAGGCATCGCCCGTCCTCGACCTCGACGGCAACCCGCAGCCGCTGCGCGCCCGCACGGACGACTCCGAGATGGCGGTCACGATCGGCGCCGACGGGTTCTCGTACACCCGGCCCGACGAGGATGAGCGCGCGGATCGTCCGGGTGAGTACAAGCTCGGGCACCAGCTCTGAGAGGACGCTCATGCTCTCCCCCGACGACATCGCCGCGATCGCCGACGAGCTGGCCGAGGCCGATCGCACGCACGGCGTCATCCCGCGCATCACCGCCCGCTATCCCGACGCCACGGTCGAGGACTCGTACGCGATCCAGGGCGTGTGGCGCGACCGGATGATCGCCTCGGGCCGCCGGCTGGTCGGCCGCAAGATCGGGCTGACCTCGAAAGCGATGCAGCAGGCGACCGGCATCACCGAGCCCGACTACGGCGTCATGTTCGACGACACCGTCTTCGACTCGGGTTCCGAGATCCCCACCCGGCGGTTCTCGAACGTCCGGATCGAGGTCGAGCTCGCCTTCGTGCTCGCCCGCCCCCTCGCCGGACCGGACTGCACGCTCGACGACGCGCTCGACGCGATCGACTACGCCGTCCCGGCCCTCGAGGTGCTCAACTCGCACATCGAGCTCGAGGGGCGCACGATCGTCGACACGATCGCCGACAACGCCGCCTACGGCGCGATGGTGCTCGGCACCGAGCGGCGACGCCCCGACGAGATCGACCTGCGGTGGGTGCCGGCGCTGCTCTCGCGCAACGGCGAGATCGAGGAAACGGGTGTCGCGGCCGGCGTGCTCGGACACCCCGCGACCGGCGTGGCCTGGCTCGCGAACAAGGTCGCGCAGCACGGGGCGCGGCTCGAGGCCGGCGAGATCATCCTCGCGGGCTCGTTCACCCGGCCGATGTGGGTCTCGCGCGGCGACGAGGTGCGCTGCGACTATGGCCCGATGGGAGTGATCGCATGCCGTTTCGTCTGAGCCCGACCCTCCGCGACGCGCTCGCGCAGGCGGACCGCCCCCTGGCGGGCATGTGGGTGTGCTCGGGGTCGCCGCTGGTCGCCGAGATCTGCGCCGGCGCCGGCCTCGACTGGATCCTCATCGACATGGAGCACTCGCCCAACGGCCTCGAATCGGTGCTCGCGCAGCTGCAGGCCACGGCGGCATCGCCCGTCACGACGCTCGTTCGCGTTCCGACAGCCGATCCGGTCGTGATCAAGCAGGTGCTCGATCTGGGCGCCCAGAACGTGATCGTGCCGATGGTGTCGTCGGTCGCCGAGGCCGAGGCGGCCGTGCGCGCGGTGCGCTATCCCCCGCGCGGTGTCCGCGGGGTGGGGTCGGCCCTGGCGCGCTCGGCGCGGTGGAACCGCGTCGACGACTATCTGGCCGATGCCGACGAGCACGTGTCGCTCGTCGTGCAGATCGAGACGGCCACCGCGGTGGAGGCGGCAGCGGGCATCGCGGCGGTCGACGGCGTCGACGGCGTATTCGTCGGACCCAGCGACCTCGCCGCGTCCATGGGGCTGCTCGGCCAGCAGCCCCATCCCGAGGTCGTCGCCGCCGTGCGACGCGTCCTCGCGGACGCGCAGTCGGCGGGCACGCCCGTCGGGGTCAACGCCTTCGACCCCGCGCTCGCCCGCGACTACGCCGAGGCCGGTGCCGACTTCCTTCTCGTCGGCGCCGACGTCGCGCTGCTCGCCCGCGGCTCCGAGGCGCTCGCGGCGGCGTGGGTGCCCGAGGCCGACCGCACCGCCCGCGCCGGCTACTGAGGCGGGATCACCCCGGAACGGCGCGGGCGATGTGCAGCGCGAGGTAGGCGACCTCGTCGTCGGAGACCTCGATGTCGTGCTGAGCCCGCACCAGGGCGCGCACGCGCTCGGCGGTCGACAGGGCGCGCGGATGCCGCTGCCCCATGCTCTCGAAGAGGAACCCGTCGTCGCTCTCGAGCATGCGCCCGGCGAACACCCGCTCGGCGAAGTACTGCAGGTGCACGAGGAAGCGCGACGAGTGCAGGTCATCCGAGAAGACGATGCCGGTCGTGTTGGTGACGATGGTCGTCGCCGCCGAGATCAGCCGCACGACATGCATCGTGTCGGCACCCGCTCGGCCGTTGGCAGCATTCGCGAGGTGGAAGGCGATGTTCGCGGCCTCCTCGTCGGGGACCTCGACGCGCATGCGCGTCCGCAGCAGCTCGACGCCCCGCTGGCCGACCGCGTACTCGTCCGGGTAGACGGTGCGCAGCTCCCACGCCAGCCGGTTCACCACGACCAGCCCACGACGGTGACGCTCGACGGCGAAGTGGAGGTGGTCGGTGAGGGTCAGATAGATGTGCGGATCGAGATCGAGACCCGCCGCGACGGCGTCGCGCACGATCTCGCGGGTGAGCTCGACGAACTCACCCGGGATCTGCGCGAGCAACTCGACGAGGTTGCGCTGGTCCGCGTCGTCGAGCGCGACGAACACCCGGTCCGTCGCGCCCTCGTCGACGACTCCGCCGGGCTTGGCGCCGAAGCCGATTCCCTTGCCCAGCAGCACCCGTTCGACGCCGCGCTCGTCCTCGACGAGCACGACGCTCGAATTGAGCACCTTCTTGATGATCTGCATGCCTGTCCTCATCGACCCGGCCTCACGCTCGTGGAGCAGTGGGGTCACCCGAGGTCTGCGCCGTTCGTGGCGATCACCCGTTGGTACCACCAGAACGAATCCTTGCGCCGACGCTCTCCGCTGCCCTGTCCGAGGTCGTCGAGATCGACGTGAATGAAACCGTACCTCTTCGAGATCTGCGACGACGACGCGCTGATGATGTCGATGGGCGCCCAGCTGGTGTAGCCCATCAGCTCCACACCCTCATCGACCGCGCGGATCATCTCGCGGAAGTGCGCGCGGAAGTAGTCGATGCGGTACGGATCGTGGATGCGGCCGTCCGCGGTCACCTCGTCACGCATCCCCAGCCCGTTCTCGACGATGAACAGCGGCTTGCCGTATCGGTCGTACAGATCGATCAGCGAGATGCGCAGACCGACGGGGTCGATCTGCCAGCCCCATTCGCTCGAGGGGAGGTAGGGATTCTTGACCCCCAGCACGGTGTTTCCGGGCGTCCGCTCGGCATCCGGGTCGACCGACTCGGCGAGCGTCATGTAGTACGACAGCGAGATGAAGTCGACGGGGTGCTCGCGCAGCAGCTCGGCGTCCCCCTCGGCGAACGGGATCTCGACGCCCTGTCGCGCGAGGGCATTGAGAGCGAGGCGCGGGTAGGCGCCGGCGGCCTGGACGTCGGTGCACAGGTACAGCAGCCGGTCCTTCGCCTGCGTCGCGGCGATGTCGTCGGGGTGGCACGTCAGCGGGTACGTCTTGAGCATCGTCAGCATGCAGCCCATCTGCGACTCGGGCCACAGCTCGTGCAGCATCCGTGTCACCGACGCCGACGCCACGAACTGGTGGTGCAGCGCGGTGTAGCACGCCTGCAGCACGCTGCCCTCGATGGTCTCCTCGATGATGCCGCCCGAGGTGAGCGGATGCCGCACGATGCCGTCGATCTCGTTGAACGACAGCCACAGCTTCACGAGGTGACCGAACCGCTCGAAGCATGTGCGGGCGAAGCGCTCGAACAAGGCGATCGTGCCGCGGTCCACCCAGCAGTTGTTCTTCAGCGCGAGCGCGAGCGGCGGGTCGTAGTGCGACAGGGTGACGAGGGGCTCGATGCCCAGCCGGCGCATCTCGGTGAACAGGTCGAGGTAGAACGCGATGCCCTCTTCGTTGGGCTCGGACTCCTCTCCCGTCGGGTACAGGCGCGTCCAGGCGATCGACACTCGCAGCACCGTGAAGCCCATCTCGGCGAACAGGGCCAGGTCCTCGCGGTAGCGGTGATAGAAGTCGATGCCACGACGCTTGGGGTAGTAGGTCTCGTCGTCGTCGGCCATCGCCGCCGTGATGCTCTCCACCGTGTGGGCGTGGTGGATCGCGTACTCGCGAGGATCGACGTTCGGCCGGTACTTCGCGATGTCCGACACCGCCGGCCCGCGCCCGCCGGCGCGCCAGGCACCCTCGGCTTGATTGGCGGCGAGTGCGCCGCCCCACAGGAACGAATCAGACAGTGCCATGAGCGGCCTCCTTGGTGCGAACGGTGAAGATGCCGGTCCCAGGCTCGACGGGGCCGGTGAGCGCTTCGGTCACCTCGAACGCGTCGCCGTTGAGCACGACGATCGGCGTGATGGTGTCGAAGCCGGCGCGGCGGATCGCCTCGAGGTCGGCCTCGAGCATGAGCTGGCCCCGCTCGACCCGGTCGCCCTGGGCGACGTGGGCGACGAAGGGCGCGCCGTCGAGTTTGACCGTGTCGAGCCCGACGTGGACGAGCACCTCAGCTCCGTCGTCACCGGTGATGCCGAACGCGTGCTTCGAGGGCAGCAGGCTCGAGACGACGCCCGAGACCGGCGCGTACGCCGAGCCGGCGCTGGGCCGGATGGCGACGCCGGCTCCGAGGATGCCGCCTCCGAACACCGGATCGTCGACGCGGTCCAGTGCGACCACCTCGCCCGCGATGGGCGCGACGACCCGGCCGTCGCCGTCGGTGGCCGTCGGGGCGCTCGCGGGGCTGCCGGCCTGACCCTCGAGAGCTCGGATGGTGCCCGAGTCGGAGTCCTTCCAGATCACCAGCGCCACGATGAAGGCCGTCGCGAACGCCACGAGTCCGCCGATGACGGCGTGGATGAGGTTCCAGGGGTTCGCCACGTCGATGAACATCGAGATGCTCGCGGCACCGGGGCTTACGAGCGCGAAGGCGCCGACGGCCGCGATGCCGAGATAGATGCCTCCGGTGAGCGACCCGGCGAGAACGGCGAAAAGAGCGCGGCGGTTCTGCAGCGTGACACCGTACAGCGCCGGCTCGGTGATGCCGAAGAAGGCTGAGACACCGGACGAGATCGCCGTGCCCCGCAGCGTCTTGTTCCGCGTACGGATGGCGACGGCGAAGCTCGACCCCGACTCGGCGATGTTGTGGGCGAGTGACGCCACGAGGTAGAAGGGGTCGCGCCCCTGCTGCGCCACCGTCGCGATGGTCGGCGGGATGAATGCCTTGTGCATGCCGACGGAGATGATGAACGGCAGCACGACCGCCATGAGGGCGATGGCGACCCAGCCGAGGGTGCCGTAGAGCCAGAGCATGGCACCGGTCAGCAGCGACCCCAGTCCGTAGCCCAGCGGACCCAGCAGGAAGATCATGATGGGCGACACCACGATGAAGCACAGCAGCGGCACGAAGAAGGTGCGGATGGGACCGGGGGTGATCCTCGTCGCCAGCTTCTCGACCGGCCACAGCAGCAGCACGGCGAGGATCGGCGGGAAGACCTGGGCGTTGTACGCGATCGCGGGCACCGTGAGCCCGAACAGCGCGACTCCGCCCTCCTGCGTCAGGAGCCCCGAGAACGTCGGGAAGACGAGCAGAGCGACGATGCCGAGCGCGAGCGGGATGTTCACGCCCAGCTTCTTCGCCGCCGTGTAGGTCACCAGCAGGGGCAGGAAGAAGAAGACGGCGTCGGGGATGGCCGAGAGCACCTGATAGCTGGGGTCTGTCGCCTGCATCCATCCCAGCGCCGAGGCGAGGATGAGGAACGACTTGAAGATGCCGGCGCCGGCGATCGCCGGGATGATCGGGGTGAACACCGCCACGACGAAGTCCATGATCGCCGCGCCTGCGCGCTTCCACGTGAGCTTCGGTCGCGGTTCCCCGCCCGAACGGGATGCACGGCGTCCGCCGCGCAGCTTCTCGATCTCGGTGAAGTAGTCGCCGACCCTCGCGCCGACGATGATCTGGGTCTGCGGGCCGCGCACGACGCCGATGACACCCGGCACGGCCTGCAGCGCGGTCTCGTCGGCGCGTGCATCGTCGACGAGGTTGAAGCGCAGTCGCGTCGAGCAGTGCTGCAGCGCCGCGACGTTGTCGGGTCCGCCGACGTGCTCGAGGATCGCCTCGGCGGCATCCTTCGTGGTGGTCATTCGTTTTCCTCCTGTGGAATCCCGGACCGTGCCGCTGGAGCGGCTCCGCTCCGGCGCCGGCTGCAGGCAATAAAAAAAAGGACCCGAGCGCCGTGCGATGCACGTACGTTCGGATCCTGCCTGCATGACCAGTCACATGTCCGCCATGATCGTCCCACGATCCCAGCGACGGTGCAAACGCGCACCGGAGCGACGCCGCCCGGATGGGACGATGGACGCATGACGCAGACGCACCTCATCACCGGAGCGGGGTCGGGCATCGGCCTGGCGATCGCCCGTCGCCTCGCCGATCGCGGCGATCGCCTGATCCTCGTCGGGCGCAGCCGGACGAGGGCCGACGAGCTGGCGGCGCTGCTGCCGGGCGCTGAGGGTGTGGCCGCCGATCTGCGGCATCCCGACTCCCTCGCCGACGCGTTGGCGGCGACCGCCCTGCCCGACACGATCGACACCGTGATCCACGGGGCCGGCATCGTCGAGCTCGGCCCCGTCGCTCAGCTGCGTCCGAGCGCGTGGATCGACCAGCTCACCGTCAACCTCGTCGCTGCCGCCGAGCTGACGCGGCTCACCCTGCCCGCCGTGCGCGCGGCGCGCGGCCAGGTGCTGTTCGTCAACTCCGGTGCCGGCCTGACCGCTCACCCGGACTGGAGCGCCTACGCCGCCTCGAAGCACGGCCTGAAGGCTCTGGCGGACGCACTCCGCGGCGAAGAGGCGTCCCACGGCGTCCGCGTGACGACCGTGTACCCGGGACGCACGGCGACGCCGATGCAGGAGGAGGTGCACCGGCAGGAGGGGCGCGCGTACGACCCCGCGGCCTTCATCGACCCGGAGTCGGTGGCCACGACCGTCCTCGCCGCGCTCGACCTGCCGCGGGACGCGCTCGTGCCCGACGTGTCGGTGCGTCCGGGACCGCGGTGACGCGATGACCGCCCACGACCTTCCGGCCGGACGGCACTTCGCCCTGACCTGGGGCATCGCGACGCCGTACGGCGGGATGACGACGGCGCTGCTTGAGCGCAGCCGGATGTTCGCCGAAGCCGGCACCCCGGTCGACGTCCTGACCCTCGATCCCCGGCCCGCTCCGCTCGGCCCCGAGTTCGACGACCTCGCCACGATCGGGGTGCGGGTGCGGAACCTCTACGACTGGGCCCGCTCGGGCGATATCCCGCCGTCGCCGAACGCACGACCGGCTCCCCCGGCCCTGCGCGCAGGCGAGGACGGCACGATCACGGACGAGGTCGACGGGGTCGTCGTGCGACGCGTCCGGCTCGGCGACGACGGCCGCCCCCGTGACATCGATCATCTGCGCGCCGACGGCTCGATCGCCCTTTCGGAGCGGCGGCCGGCCGGCGGCGGGCGCCTGCTCGTCGCGTGCGACGCGGCCGGCAGCCCGGTGCGGTCGTGGCGCCGGCGGTACGACCTCTACAGCGACTGGCTCGACAGCCTCGTCGGCGGCGCGGAGGCCTTCGTCATCGTCGACAGCAAGACCGTCGCGCCGTTCGCCGCGGACTACCGCCGCCCCCACGTGACGGTCGTGCATGTGATCCACGGCTCGCACCGCGGGTCGACGCCGGGATCGGTGCGCGCCTCGCGTCAGCCCGTGTTCTCACGCCTCGACGACTTCGACGCCGTGGCCTTCGCGACCGAGGCCCAGCGGCGCGACGTGCGCGCGCTCGTCGGGCCGCGCCCGTTCCTGACCACGGTGGCCCACCCGGTGTCACCGCTGCCCGCGAGCGCGTTGCCCGCGGAGGCGGATCGCACCGCCGCTGCCGTGATCGCCCGGCTCGAGCCCATCAAGCGCGTCGACGACGCCCTCGACGCGGTCATGCAGGTGCACCACGACCCGGGCCCGTCGATTCGCCTCGACGTGTACGGCACCGGCTCGCGCGCCGACGAGCTCGCCGAGCGGGCGGCGGGCGATCCCGCGATCCGCTTCCACGGACACACCGACGACCCGGCGAGTGCCCTCGCAGCGGCGAGCGTGCTGCTGCTGACGAGCAGGTCGGAGGCGTTCGGGCTCGTCCTCGTCGAGGCGATGGCCGCCGGGTGCCTGCCGATCGCGTATGACATCGCCTACGGTCCGGCCGACCTCATCCGCGACGGCGAGAACGGCTGGCTCGTCCCCGACGGCGACGTCGACGCCCTCGCCGAGGCCATCCGCGCCGCCGCGCGGTTGTCGCCGGAGCGCCGCGCCGCGCTGCGCGCACAGGCTCGCGCCACCGCGGCGGAGTACAGCGCCGAACGCATCCGCCGACGGTGGGCGTCGGTGCTGCGGACGGCGCAGCGACGGCGACGCCTGCATCGCCGGACGCAGCCGCTGGTGCGCGAAGCACGACGCGCGGCGCGGGCGGTGCTCCGCCGGGTCCGGGCGGTCGTGCGCCGAGCCCGAAAGCTCGCGCGCCGCGCGCGATAGCCCTCCGCCCGGCGCGGCGTCAAGGCCCGTCCGCGCCGGGACGGTGATGAGACACGCTGTGGCGGACGCGGAGGAGGCGACGCCACGATGGGGACACGACGAGACGGTTCGGACGCGCCGCGCTGGCTCGTGGCCACGACCGAGTACGCCGGGGTCACCGCCTACACCGGCGGCATCGGACGGCACTACGCGGCTCTCCTCCCGGCGCTCGTGCGCCAGGGCGTCGAGGTCGACCTCGCCGTGCTCGCCGAGGGCGACATCGTCGCCGATGAGGCCCCCGGCGGGGTGCGCCTGGTCGATCGTGCGACCATCCCGACGCATCATCGACCCCACGCGATCGGCGCGCGGGCTCGACGCCTGCGCCGCACGTACCGGCGGGGCCGCTACGACGTCGTGTTCGCGCCCGAATGGGCGGGTCTGGGTTCGGTCCTCCCGCCCGGCGCTCCCCTGCTGACCAACCTCGCCACGGGTGCGCGTCTGGCCGACGAGGTGTCAGGACTGTCGCTGCGCGACCTGCCCGTCGACACGCGTGTCTCGCGGATCGTGCAGATGAACGCCGAGCGCCGTCAGCTCGAACGCTCGGCGGGCGTCATCGCGATCTCCGCGGCGATGCTCGAGCGCACCGCCGCGCTCTACCCGGCGCTGCCGACCGCCCGCGTCGTGCGCAACTGCATCGACGTCGAGGCCGTCGCCGCCGCGGCGCTCGTCGCCGCCCCGCCCCCGGCGTGGCCCGACGACGGCGCGCCCGTCGTGCTGTTCCTCGGGCGCTCCGAACGGCGCAAGGGCGTCGAGGATGCCGTCGCGGCGTTCGCCCGCGTGCACGCCGAGATTCCCGATGCGCGACTCGTCCTCGCCGGCGCCGGGGGCGATGCGCGCTTCGAACCCACTCGCGATGCCCTGCGCGAGCTGCTGCCGCCGACGGCACGCGACCGCGTCATCTGGCTCGGTCATGTCGGCGGCGACGAGATCTACGGCGCCATCGCGCGGGCCGACGTCGCGATCTGCCCCTCGCGGTGGGAGGGCTTCGGCAACGTCGCGCTCGAGGTCAAGGCGATCGGGACGCCGCTGGTGGTGACCTCCGGCAGCGGATTCGACGACTTCTGCACGGACGGGCAGGACTGCCAGAGCGTTCCGCCCGCTGATCCCGAGCGCCTCGCGGCCGCCATCACGGTGGCGCTGCGGCACCCGAGCTGGGCGCACACGCTCGCCGAGCACGCCCGCGCGCAGATGGCCGACTACGCGCCCGATCCGGTCGCGCGAGACCTCATCGCCGCCGCGGCCGAGCTGCTCGCCCCGGCGCCGCTGCGGTCGCTGGCCTGATCGGCTGCGTCGACGACCCGGCGCCGTTCACACCGCGACGCGCCGCCATCCGCCCGGCGCCCGCTCGATGGCGCCCGCCTCGGCGAAGGCCGTGAGCCAGCCGCCCATCGGCCACTCGCCCCACTTCTCGGCGAAGAGCGCCCCGTTGCGAAGGATGTCGTCGAGGTGCTGCCACGGGGGCGACGAGGTCTCGTGGTACTGGTGGTAGGCGTCGGCGCCGCCCACCCAGACGAGCGGGATGCCGCGGGTGCGCAGCGAGAACGCGAAGTCGGTGTCCTCGCCGCCGTAGCCCTCGAACACCTCGTCGAAACCACCGACCTGCTGCCACACCGCCGGCGCGACGGCGAACGACAGCGACCAGAACAGCGGGTATTCCGCCGGCGTGGCCCGGCGCACCTCTCCCGGCCGCGGTGCGGGGCGAGCCGCATGCGGGGCCGTCGCCGCGCGCAGCGCTTCGGCATCGAGGGAGGCACCGGCCGGCAGGTACGTCACCGGGCCGCACAGCACCGCGCCGGGGCTGCGCTCGGCCGCCGCGCGATAGGCGTCGACGAGTCCCGGAGCGGGGATGCAGTCGGCGTCGAGGAACACCAGCAGCGAGGCGCCTCGTGCCGCGGCCTCCCGCGCGCCGGCATTCCGGGCGGCGGCGAGGCGCAGCCCCTGCGGGCCCGGCGGAACGCGGACCACCGCTTCGGCGTCGAGCTCCGGCGGTTCGTCGTCGCCGATCCACACGACGACGCGCGGCACCCCCGCCGTCGCGCGCAGCTGATTGCGCAGATGCGCGAGCCGTGGCGCGGAGCACAGCGTCACGACGACGACGCCGCTCACGGCGCGATCACCGCCTCGATCTCGCGGGCGGCGCGCTGGGCAGCGCCTCTCACCCGCCAGGCATCCCAATCGGGCTGCAGCGCGCGGGCACGATCGAGCAGTTCGGGCCACCGATTCGCGTCCGGCCACCGCTCCAGGGCGACGGCGAGACCGCTGCCGCCCAGCGCCGCGGCCGTCGCCGCCTGCTCATCGAAGGGACGATCCTGCGGGATGACGATCGCGCGGGCATCCGCTGCCGCCAGGTCGGCGACGGCGTTCTGCCCGCACCACGACACGACGACGTCGGCGGTCGAGATCGCCGCGAATGGGTCGGCTCGCCATTGCCCCGCACCCGCCCCGAGCAGTGTCCAGGGCCGGCCCGTCGCCCGTTCGGCGGCCGCCACGTCGTCGGCCGAGACGGCCGTGCCGCCGCCGCCCCCGAGCAGCACGATCGCGTCCGTCCGCCGCCGGGGATCCGGGACCCGATCGGCGAAGCGGCTGATACCCCCGACGAAGGCGACGCGGTCGCCGAGGGCGGTCAGGTGCGCGGGCGCGTACAGCTCGTGCGACCACGGCGCGACGATACGGCTCGCCATGGCGTAGCCGAGCCGGTGCGCCTCGTCGACGCGTTCACCCGGCTGGGTGATCGCGATCACGGGGATCCCGAGCAGACGCAGGAACAGCGTCACCTCGACCGAGACGTCGACGACGAAGGCGCCGATGCGTCCGGTCGCCACGGCGGCGGCCATCGCCGCGAAGCGGGAACGGTGCCCCTCGTGACGCAGGGGCGCCCAGTGCAGGATGCCGCCGACCGTGGGATCGTCCTGCGGCAGGCTCGGGGCCGGATGGTCGTCGCGCGGCAGGACGGTCCACGAGATGCCCGGCGGCAGGTCGTCAGGCCGGGGCAGCGAGCTGAAGCAGTCGATCTCTCGGCCGAGGTGGCGGGCGATGACGAGCATGCGCGTGAGGTGTCCGCGTCCGTGGTGGTGGACGTACCAGCCGATCCGCTGGGTCATGCGGGCAGCTCGACAGGCGCCGCGGTGTCGCTGAGCGAGGAGAAGATCTCCTCCAGGGCCGCGGTGCGGGCATCCAGCGAGAACCGCTCGACCGCACGGGCGCGCACCGCCGCTCGGAACGCGGCGTCACGGGCTGCGGGCAGCATCGCCTCGACGGCGTCCGCCATTGCGGCGATGTCTCCCGCCGGAACCAGCTGCATCCCCACGCTCGCGGCGGCGATCTCGGGCACTCCGCCGACGGCGAACCCGACAACGGGCGTACCGCACATCAGCGCCTCCGGTCCGACCAGGCCGAAGGGCTCGGCCCAGGCGGGCGTGGCGAGCGCGACGGCGGAGCGCCCGACGAGGTCGGCGAGCGCAGCCGGCTCGAGTTCGCCCACGAACGTCACGTCATCGCCGAGCAGGGGCCGCAGCACCTCGTCGGCGTAGGCGCGGTCGCCCACGCGCCCGGCGATGGTCAGGCGCCGGCCCAGGAGCCGGGCGACGGCGACGGCCAGATGGGGGGCCTTCTCGGGAACGATGCGGCCGAACCACACGAGGTCGTCGCCGCCCGGACCCGGAACCCACACGGACGGATCCACGCCGTTGGCCAGCAGCGCCGACGGCACACCCGCGTGCTGCCACTCGCGCCGCGTGTGCTCGCTGACCGAGACGAAGTCGCTGCCCCGACCGGCTGCCTGCCGGTGGGCGCGCACGAACTCCTCGTCGACAGGGGTGTGCAACGTGGTGAGCATGGGCACCCCGAGCCGCGGGGCGAGCTGCAGTGGAAGCGCGTGCAGGCAGTGGTTCGAGATGACGTCGAACGCGTCGGCGCGGGCGCTGATCGCCTCGAGAGCCCGGCGCAGCATCGGCACGCTCAGCGACTCGTACGCCGGCGGGTAGGTCTTGTCGGTGCGGACGGCGTCGGCGTCCCAGCCGAGCTCGGGCATCTCGAACACGCTGCCGGGCTCGACGTGCTGCGACCCCGTGACGGCGACGACCGTCACCTCGTGCCCGCGAGCGCGCAGCGCCTCGACCTCCGACCACACCGCCGCCTCGAGCCCGCCGGCGTGCGGCAGACGGATGGGGAATCGCAGCGGAGCGATCACCGCGATGCGCAGCGACCGGCCGCTCACGAGGCACGCTCGCTGCGCAGCCGGCGGTACAGGTCGGCGTGGGCGGCCGCGGTGCGGGCGTCCTGCTCGCGGCGCAGGCGTCGGCGCTCGTCGACGAGCTCGGCGCGGGCGAGCGACCCGGGCCGGGAGACCGCTTCGTGCCGTGACAGCAGCGTGGCCAGGGCGTCCGCGAGGGTGTCGGCGTCGCCCGGTTCGAACGTCGCGGTGGAGTCGTCGTCGTGCTGGTCGGCGAAATGCCCCGTGGCGGGCACGGCGATGGGGACGCCGAGGTCCCAGCAGAGCTCGAGCCAGCCCGAGTGACTGCCGAAGCGGTACGGCAGCACGCAGACGTCGAGGCCGGCGAGCGCGGTGTTCAGCGCGGCATCCGGCAGTCGCCCCTGCTCGACGAGCACGGCGCAGGCGTGCCCGGCGACGGCGGCACGCACGTCGTCGCGCGCGGCCTCGTCGCGCACCGTGCGGTGCATCCGGATCTCGGCGACGACGGACCGCCCGGACTCGCGCAGCCGCTCCACCGCAGCCACGAGCGCTCGCGCGCTGCGGGGCCCGTCGGTGCCGGGACGCAGATCCTTGAGGTGCATGCCGACGCGCAGATCCTCGCTGAGCGCGACCACCGGCGGCGTCTCGCCGTCGCGGAGGATGGCGGGATGCGGCAGCACGACCGCCTCGCGTCCCCACCGCTCGCGCACCTCGGCCGCGGCTCCCGCTGTCAAGGTCACGATCGCATCCGCTCGCGGGACGAGCTCGTCGAGCTGCGCCTGATAGGGCCGCTGGTCGGTCAGCTGCGGGTGGGTGAGGTCGTGAACCGTGAAGACGACCGGCCAGCCGGCCTCCCGGGCCGCGTCGACACAGGCGCTGAGGTGGCCGGCGGGGAACGACTCGGTGCCGAAGTGCACGTGCAGGACGTCGGCCCGCGCCGCGTTGTCGCGGATCCACACGGGATCCAGCGCGACCGGTGGCCACCACACGCCCTCCGCGGCGCCGGGGACCGGCGGGTCGGGCAGCAGCTCGACGCCCGCGGCATCCGTCACCCGCCGCACGTAGGGGTGGCTGGCGGGAACCCCGACGACCCGGACGGCGGACGCACCGGGCTCCTCGGCCCCGAGCGCGCTGGCGGTCTCGATCGTCACGGTTCTCCTCGTCATCCGGTGGCGCCGAAGCGGGCGCACGGTTCGGACGCTAGCGGAGCGCCGCACCCGGCCGCGCTGACTTGACCGAAGTGATCACGACCGGTAACGATGACCCGATGCCCGCCGAAGCCCCGCCCCTCTGTCTCGTCTGGGGTCCGCCCGGCCACGGCGTCACCGACTACGGCGCCGATGTCGCGAGGGCGGTGGCGCGCGGTGACGCGGCGGCGCGCATCGTCCCCGTCGGCGACCTGTCGGCGGCGCTCGGCGCGGTGCGCCCCGGCGAGCGCGTGCACCTGCATGCCACCGATCGTCTGCTCGGCAGGACCCTCGAGGATGCCGCCGACGCGCTCGAGCAGCTCGCGGCAGCGTGCCGGCTGACGCTGACACTGCACGACCTGCCGCAGGACTCCGACGGCACCGGGTACGACCGCCGCGTCGCCGCGTACCGCCGGTTCTTCGCGGCCGCCGAGGCGGTCGCCGTCAACAGCGAGCACGAGCGGATGCTGGTGAGCGAGCACCTCGGCGCCGTGCCCGAGCCCCGGGTCATCCCGCTCGGCACGCGCGCCCCGGCGCCGCACCCGGACGCGGCGGCCGCAGCGCCGACCGACCTGATCGTCCTCATCGCCGGCTTCGTCTATCCCGGCAAGGGGCACGATGTCGCCCTGCGCGCCGCCGCTGAGGCCGTGGCCGCGCTGCGCGCCGCGGGACGCCCCGTGGGCCGCGCCGTCGTGCGAGCCCTCGGGGCGGCTTCGCCGGGTCACGACGGCGATGTCGCCGCGCTGCGCGCCCGCGCGGCCGAGCTCGGGGCGAGTTTCGAGATCTCGGGCTTCCTCGACGATGCGACCTTCGCGGCGAGCCTGCGCGCGCCCGGGATCCCCGTCGCCGCGCACGAGCACGTGTCGGCGTCGCGGTCGATGCTCGACTGGATCGAGGCGGGACGCCGGCCGCTCGTCGTGCGTTCGCGGTACAGCGACGAGATGGACCGGCTGCGTCCGGGCACCTGGACGCTGTTCCACCCCGCCGAGCTCGCCGCCCGCCTCGCCGACGCCTGGGAGCACCCGGCGTCGACGTGGCTGGCCAGCGGCCGGTCGCTCGCCCCGACGCTCGACGACGTCGCCGCCTCGTACCGCGCCTGGTGGGACGAGGTCGCTCGGTGAGCCGGGGCGCATCCGCGGCGCCCAGCGGCGTGCCGCTGCCGGGCAACCGGTGGGACAGGCTCGACGGCGTGTGGCCCGACGAGCCCCCGTTCGTCTCCGTCATCGTCGCCCACTACCGGCAGCCCGACGAGCTCGCCCGCACGCTCGCGGCGCTGCGGCGCCAGGATCATCCGGCCGATCGGCTGCAGATCGTCGTCGCCGACGACGGCTCCCCCGAGCCGCCCCGGGTGCCGGAGGGCGTCGAGCTCGTGCGGCAGGCCGACGAGGGCTTCCGCCTGGCGGCCGTCCGCAACCTCGGCGCGCGCCGCGCCCGCGGCGACGTGCTGGTCTTCCTCGACGCCGACACGGCGCCCGAGCCGGCCTTCGTGCGCGAGCTGACGCGCCTGCCCGCCCTCGCGCCCGACTGCGTCACGGTGGGGCGGCGCCGGCACGCCGACCTGAGAGGCGTCGACGTCGACCGCCTCGCCGAGTCCGCGGCCGAGCGCGCACTGCCCGAGCCCGCGTGGCTGACCGACGCGTACCGGCGCAGCGGCGACCTGCTGCGGGCCGACGACCGCAGCTACCGGCACGTCATCGGCGCCGTCATCGCGTGCTCGCGCACGATGTTCGACGCGTCGGGCGGCTTCGACGAGTCGTTCACCGCCTACGGGGGCGAGGACTGGGAGTGGACCTACCGCGCCTGGTTGCAGGGAGCGGTACTCGCCCACGTTCCGGCGGCGATCGCCTGGCACGACGGACCGGATGCCGCCGGACGCGACGACGGCGCGCTCGCGAACCGCAACGCCGAGGCGATCCGGCTGGCTGACCTCATCCCCATCGCGGGGTCGGCGGGGCGGGGGCTGCGCTCCGGCCGCGTCGACATCGCCGTCGCCGCACCGGGCGGCGCGAGCCCGGGGCAGCGCTTCGTGAGCCTCGACAGCGCGCTGGCCGCCCTTCCCGCCGCCCGCGCCGCGGCCCGGCCGGCGGAGACCGCCACCGGTGGCGGAGCCGCCGGCGCCGGGAGCGACGACGCGTTCGACCGCGTGCGCGTGCTCGTCGAGCTGCTGCGACCGCTCCGCGTCGACGGCGGCGACCTCGCCGCGGCGATCGACCGGCTCGACACCGAACAGCTCGGCTCGCTCACCCTGCTCTCGCCGGAGGGCGAGCCGCTCGTACGGCTGACGGCGACGCGAGCCCGCGCACGCGAGGAACGCTGGGGCCGCGACGACCTGTTCCCGACCGCGGAGGCGGCGGCACCCGGCATCCGTCCGCTGGCGGAGGAGCCCGATGTCGCCGCCTACCTGGGCGGGTGGGGCTGACCTACTCGGCCGGGTACCGCGCGGCGCGCAGCACGCGGGCCAGGTGCGCGGCGTTGCGGGCCAGCGTCGCCGTCGTCGAGGCGACGCTCTCGGGCGTCTCGTCGAGGTCCTTGTAGTCGACAGCCTGCATGGCCTCGCCGTTCCAGTAGGTGCCGCCCTGCGCGGGGATGGTGAACCCGACGTCGTTGAGCCCCTGGAACAGATCGGCCGTCGCCTTGTGCGCTCCGTCCTCGTTGCCGACGACGGCGACGACCGCGACCCGGTCGAACAGGATCGGGCGTCCCGCGTCGTCCGTCTCGGACAGCTCGGCGTCGAGGCGCTCGATCACCCGCTGGGCGAGGCTCGAGGCGTGACCCACCCAGATCGGCGTCCCGAGAACGAGGATGTCGGCGGCGAGGATCTGCTCGCGCACGCCCGGCCACTCGTCACCGTCGCCCATGTCGGTCTCGACGCCCGGGGCGACGTTCACGTCGGCGATGCGCACTTGCGACCCGCTGGCACCGTGCTCGGCGAGCGCGCTCAGCACCTGATCGAGCAGCAGCTGGGTGCTCGACTCGGCCGATCCCGGCTTGAGCGAGCAGTTGAGGGCGACGACGCGCAGCGGGGCGTCGGCGGCGAGGATGTCGGAAGTCATCACAGTCCTTTCGTCCCTCCTCATGCTGGGAGGCAGGCCGCGATCGCGCGAGGCACTTGACACGCCTCGGGCTCGCGCGCGATCAGGCCGCGACGTCGACGGCGTCCCACCAGCGGAGCACGCGCAACGCGAGAAAGGTGAGCCACCGCGACGGCTCGCCCTGCGTCACGTCGATGTCGAACCACACGCGGCCCGCCAGAGGCGTTCCCTGATGCCACGTGCCGTCGGGATGCCGTGCGGCGCGGACCATCGCGACGGCATCGGCCAGCCGCGGGTCGGGCGCGACCCCCTCGAGCACCGCCGCCGCGCGGAAGTGATCGAGGGCAGCCAGGGCGCTGTACTGATGCCGGTTCGGATAGACGAACTCGGTGACGAAGCCGCCGACGAGCTCGCCCGTCGACAGGCGGTACGCGAGTCGACGCGTCAGAAGGTACTCCTCGCCGCGGTGCCGGCTCTCGCGCAGCGAGCGATCGCCGCTGATCTGCTCGTAGGCGAGCATGCCGCGCAGCGCGTTCAGGGTGGAGTGGAACGAGCCCCGCACCGAGTCGCCCTCCTCGGCCAGGCAGTTCCACCCGCCGTCGGCGAGCTGGTGCTCGGGGAACCAGCGCACGAGCCGGCTGACGTCCGCCCCCAGCCACGCGCCGGTCGCCAGGGTGAAGGAGTTGATGCAGACGTCGACCTCGCCGCCCCAGTAGGGCAGGTCGTCGTACTCCCACCTGCTGTGAGCGTCGAGGCGTGCCGCGGTGTCGCCGAGCACAGCGGCATCCACCCCCCACTCGCGGAGGTCCTTCAGACTCCAGGTCGTCGCGGTCCACGGCTGCCCCGGCTCGCGTGCCTCGGGGCTGTCGAAGAACCCCGCGGGGAAGTACGCGCCGCCCTCCCACTGCCCGTCCGCGTCCTGCTGCGCGAGCAATCGCGCGCCGTGTCCCTCGGTCGCGACCCGGGAGCGCGTCCGTTCCCAGACGGCCGCCGGAGCATCGGCCAGGTCTCGCTCGACCTGCCACCGCAGCGACGGGTCCGAATCGAGCAGCCAGCGAAGCATGGGGCGCATGTCGGTCATGCGCCCCATTGTGATCCTCAGGAACGCGCGGCGACAGCCTCCGAGACCACCGCGACCCCGCGCGGCTCGATCGTCAGCGCGCCGTCCGACGCCGCACCGTCCGAGGTCGCAGCGCCCGCGATCAGGTGCCCCGGCACCGACACGGTCACCGCACGGTCGGTGCGGTTGGCCAGGAACACGTAGCGGCCGCGTTTATCGGCGCGCACGATGACCTCGACCGCGCCGTCGCTCGCACGGACGTCGCCCGAGAGCGCCTCGACATCGTCGGCCAGCCGTCGCAGCAGCGCCCGCGCGCCGTCGCGGCCCACCGCCGCCGAGACGTACGTCGCGCTGCCACTGCCACTGCCGCTGCGACGGCGGGTGACGGCGGGCGCTCCGGCCAGATCGCCGTCACCGTACTCGTCGAGGATCTCGACATCCGGCTCGACCCGCGCGATGCGCTCGGACCAGTCCCGCACCACGGCGCCCGAGGTCAGCGCGACCGACTCGCCCGCGAGCATCGGCACGAACTCCTCGATCGTGATGCCGAGCACATCCCGCAGCGCGCCCGGGTAGCCGCCGAGCCACACGCGGTCGTGCTCGTCGACGACACCCGAGAAGTAGGTCGTCAGCAGATGACCGCCGCCGTCGACGAAGGCGCGCAGCCGCTCGCGCAGCGCATCCGGCACGACGTGCAGCATCGGCGCGATGATCACGTCGTATCCGTCGAACGGTGCCGCGACCGGAACCACATCGGCACGGACGCCCAGATCGAGCAGCGCGCGGTACCAGACGAGGGTCTCCGCGTCGTAGGAGGGCGACTCGGAGGGGTGCGAGTCGCGCCCGCTGACCCACCAGGACTCGTAGTCGAAGACGAGTCCGACCCGTGCTCTCTCGCGGCGCGTGCCGGTGACCGGCGCCAGCGCCTGCAGCTGCGCGCCGAGGTCGACGACGTCGCGGAACACCCGGCTGTCGGATCCGGCGTGCGGAACCATGCCCGAGTGGTAGCGCTCGCCGCCGGCGCGGGACTGACGCCACTGGAAGTAGCAGACGGCGTCGGCGCCGTGCGCGACGTGGGTCAGGGCGTCGCGGGCCAGCTCGCCCGGGCGCTTGGGCGGGTTGACCGCGCGCCAGTTCACCGCGCTCGTGGCGTGCTCCATGAGGAACCAGGGCCGGCCGCCCGCGAGGTTGCCGGTGAGGTTCGCCCAGAACGACAGGTCGTCGCGCCCGAGCTCGCCGGGGCGCAGGTAATGGTCGTTCGAGACGAAGTCGACGTCGTCCAGCCAGGTGGCGTAGTCGATGTCGCGGACGTTCTGGGCGACCATGAAGTTCGTCGTCCGCGGGACGTCGGGCGTGACCTCCGCGAGCACGGCGTTCTCGGCCCGAAGGTGGTCGCGCACGGCATCCGACGAGAAGCGCTCGAAGTCGAGCTGCTGCCCGGGGTTGCGCTGCGTCGGCGCGGTGCGCGGGGGCAGGATCTCGTCCCACTCCTCGTAGTGCTGCGACCAGAAGGCCGTGCCCCACGCGGCGTTGAGCGCGTCGAGGGTCTCGTAGCGCTCCCGCAGCCACAGCCGGAAGGCGCGGGCGGCGTCATCCGAGAAGTCGTAGAGGTTGTGGCATCCCAGCTCGTTCGAGATGTGCCAGGCGACCAGCGCGGGGTGATCGGCGTATCGCTCGGCGAGCGCCCGCGTCAGCCGCAGCGCGTACTCGCGGAACACCGGCGACGTCGGCCGCCAGTGCTGCCGGGCGCCCGGCCACAGGGTCGTGCCGTCGATCGTCTGCGGCAGGATCTCGGGATGCCGCTTCGCCAGCCACGGCGGCGGCGAGGCGGTCGCGGTCGCGAGGTCGACGTCGATGCCGTTCGCGTGCAGCAGGTCCATCACCTCGTCGAGCCAGCCGAAGTCCCACTCACCCGGGCGCGGTTCGAGCAGCGCCCACGAGAAGATCCCGAGCGAGACGATGTTCACGCCCGCCTCGCGCATGAGCCGGACGTCCTCGTCCCAGACCTCGCGCGGCCACTGCTCCGGGTTGTAGTCGGCGCCGTAGCGCATCCGCCCCGCTCCCAGGGAGCCGTCTTTGACCCAGCGGTACGTTCTGTCGTCGGTTGCCATGCCCACAGCGTAGACCAAAAACGTGCAAGTGCACGGTTTCTTGTGCCCTACGCTCGGGACATGCCCTCCGACGCCGCCCCGCTCCCCCGCGGCCCGTACGCCAAGAGCGCCGCCCGTCGGGCCGAGATCATCGCGACGGCGACCCTCGTCTTCGGCACGCACGGCTACCGCGGCGGCTCGCTGCGGCAGATCGCCAAGCAGCTCGACCTCGGACTCACGACGGTCATGCACCACTTCCCGACGAAGGTGTCGCTGCTCGCGGCCGTGCTCGAGCAGGAGGATGCCGCCGACACCGACTTCTCGGCCCGGTCCGCCCGCGACGGCTTCATCCCGAGCGTCCTGGCGATCGTCGAGCGCAACCTGGAGCGGCGCGAGCTCGTGCGCATGTTCTCGATCGTCTCGGCCGAGGCCACCCACCCCGAGCACGAGGCGCACGCCTGGCTGCTCGAGCGATACCGGGCCGTGACCGAGACCTACACCGCCGCGATCGCCGACGACCGCGACCGCGGCCGCATCCGCACCGACGCCGACCCCGCGGCACTCGCCGGGCTCGTCATCAGCGGGTGGGAGGGCATCCAGATCCGGTGGCTCACCGATGACACGGATCCCGTCGCCGCGATGCGGCTGCTGCTCGAGGGGCTCCTGCACCCGGCGCCGGAGCTCTGATCCGTCAGCCGCGGTCGGCGATGACCCGGCCGTAGCCCTCGACGAAGGTCGGGAACTCCAGCTCGGGAACCAGGGCGGCCAGGCGCGACCCGTCCAGGATCGTGCCCCGCCGGGCGTTCGCGTCGGTCTCGGCTCGGGGCGGCGTCTCGACGCCCAGCCGCTGCGCGATGAACGTCACGACCTCGCCGAGCGTCGCGGGGCGCCGGTCGACGCCGTGCAGCAGGGCGGGCGGGTCGTCGACCCGCAGCAGCGTCTCGAGGGCGCGCACGAGGTCGGCCTCGTGGATGCGGTTGGTGCGGCGATCGTGGTCGACCGGCTCGCCCGCGAGCACCTGCCGGATCAGCCGCTCGCGTCCGGGACCGTAGATGCCGGCGGGGCGGACGACCAGCGCATCGAACAGCTCGACGGCCGCCCGCTCACCGTCCACCAGCTGCTCGCCCCGCTCGCTCGTCGGCCGGGGTTCGTCCGTCTCGTCGAGCGGGCGGTCGACATCCCATCCCTCGAACACGCGCGTCGACGACACGAAGACCGTCCGCGCCGGCGCCGACGGCAGCGCCTCGGCGAGACGTTCGAGCGCTGTGCGGTAGAAGCGCGGGTCGTCGCCGGGCGGCAGGGTCATCACCATCGCGTCGACGCTCGGCAGCGCGGCATCCACGGGCCGCGCCAGGTCGGCCACGATCGGGGTGAACGCGGGCCGGATGCCGCCGGCGGTGCGGCGGATCGCCACGACCTCGTCCCCTCGGGCGACGAGACGCTCGCCGAGGCTCGTCCCGACCTTGCCGGAGCCCACCAGGAGGATGCGTCGCGCTGTCATGCAGTCATCCTCGCAGGCGCCGGGTCACCCGGGGCCGCGGCGGGTCACCCGAGGCCGGCGACGGGTCACCGCAGGACCGGATCGCCTCCGCTGCGGTGGAAGCGCTCGAGGTCGCGCAGGGTCGGCGCCGCCTCCCAATCGCCGGGCGTGAGGCACGCGATGGCACCGCAGGTGTTGCCGCGGTGCAGCGCCGTCGCCGGGTCGCCGCCGGCGAGCCGGGCGCTGAGGTATCCGGCGACGAAGGCGTCGCCGGCACCGACGGTGTCAACCGGGTCGATGCGGAAGCCCGGCGCTGCGATCGTGTCGGCGACGACCCGGGTCGTCGCTCCCGCCGCCCCGCGCTTGACGACCACCTCGGCCACGTCGCCGGCCAGCAGCGCCGTCGCCGCCGCGTCCGCGTCCGCTCCCCCGACGAGCTCGAGCTCGTCCTCGCCGCCGAAGACGACGTCGGCGGCCTCGGCGAGCTCCCGCAGCACGGGCGCCGCGACGGACGGCTCCGCCAGCGCCGAGCGGTAGTTGATGTCGAAGCTGACCGGCACGCCGGCGGCTCGCGCACGCCGGATCGCCGCGTGCAGCGCGTCGCGCGCCGTCGGCGAGATCAGTGCGGTGATGCCGGTGACGTGGAGCAGCGCGGCATCCTCGATCCACCCCTGCGGCAGATCATCGGGGTGCAGCCGCGACCCGGCCGACCCGGAGCGGTAGTAGTGCACGGCCGTCGTCGCGGCGGTCGGCCGCTCCTTGATCATCAGACCGGTCGGTGCACCCGCATCGACCGCGGCCCGCACATCGACCCCCTCGGCGCGCAGCTCGCGCACGACGCGCTGGCCGAGGGAGTCATCGCCCACCCGGCCGGCCCACGCGGCGGGCACGCCCAGCCGCTGCAGTGCGATCGCGACGTTCGACTCGGCCCCGCCGACGCCCAGCGCGAGCGATCCGACGTGACGCAGCGAGCCCGTCTCGGTCGCCCGCGCGAGGGCCATCGTCTCGCCGAGGGTGACGACGGGACGCCCCGCGGCGGCGCGTTCGACCGCGCCCCGTTCGGCGAGGACGTTCACGCCGACCCGCCGGCGCAGACCGCGACGAAGCGGCGGGTGCGCTCGCGCAGGGCACCCAGGTCGCCCCCGACGAAGGCGTCGCCGAGCAGCGGTCCGCCGACGCTCACCGCGACGGCGCCCGCCGCGAGCCACGCACGGGTGCCCTCGAGGTCGACGCCGCCGGAGGGCACGACCTGGATGTCGGGGAACGGACCGCGCAAATCCTTCGCGTACCCGGGGCTCACCTGACCCGCGGGGAAGACCTTCACCGCCGCGGCGCCGCGCGACCACGACGCGAACAGCTCGGTCGGCGTCAGGCCGCCGGGGACGATCGGCAGCCCCGCGGCGACGGCGTGATCCACGAGCCCGGCCGAGGTCACGGGCGTCACGACGTACGGGGCGCCGGCGTCGATCGCCCGCTGCAGCTGATCGATGTCCGTCACCGTGCCCACGCCGATGTCGGCGGCGCCCCGGTAGCGCTCGATGAGCTCCGGCAGGCGGTCGAACGTGCCGGGCGTCGTGAGAGTCACCTCGACGCTGCGCACGCCGGCGTCCACCAGGACGTCGATCACTCGGTCGTAGTCCTCGGCCCGCTGCGCGCGGGCCACGATGACCAGGCGTCCGTCACGTGTCAGCGGCGGCAGCGAGGGCCGGGATGCCGCGGTGTCACCAGTCATGCATCGTCCCGTCGGTCAGCCGGTTCACCGGCAGATAGGCCTTGGTGTACTCGAAGGCGCCGGCGGCGGCCTCGTCGAGCTCGACACCCAGCCCGGGGGCCTCGCCGGGGTGCAGGAAGCCGCGGTCGTACGTGTACGAGGTGCGGAAGACATCGAGGGTGGTGTCGCTGTGCGGCATGTACTCCTGGATCCCGAAGTTGTGGATGGCCAGGCCCAGATGAAGCGCCGCCGCCATACCGACCGGTGAGATGTCGGTCGGGCCGTGGATGCCCGACTTGATGCCGTAGACGGCGGCGAAGTCGAGCAGCTTCTTCATCGAGGTGATGCCGCCGGTGTGGGTCACCGCTGAACGGACGTAGTCGATCAGCCGCTCGGTGATGAGCGTCTGATAGTCGTACACCGTGTTGAACACCTCGCCGATCGCCAGCGGCGTCGTCGAATGCTGGCGCACGAGGCGCAGCGCGCTCTGGTCCTCACCGGGCGTGCAGTCCTCGAGCCAGAAGAGGTCGTAGGGCTCGACGTCCTTCGCGAACCGGGCCGCCTCGATCGGCGACATCCGATGGTGGCCGTCGTGGAGGATGCGCAGGTCGGTGCCGAAGTCCTCGCGCAGCCGGGCGAAGACGCCGGGCATGTGCGCGAGGTACTTTCGGGTGTCCCAGCTCTCCTCGACGGGCCGGGTCGCCGACGATCCGTCCGCAGCGCGCTTCGCGGGCTCGTAGTTGTACTTTGCGCCGGGCTTGTTGGTCGCCACGCCGTAGATCTGGCCGAGGCCCGGGATGCCCGTCTGCACGCGCACCGCCGTCACACCGCTGTCGACGTAGGCCGACACCGCGTCGTGCAGCGAGGCGTAGTCGGCGCCCGACGCGTGCACGTACACCCGTAGGGCGTCGCGGCTCGCGCCGCCGAGCAGCTGGTACAGCGGCATCCCGGCCTTCTTGGCCTTGATATCCCACAGCGCCATGTCGACGGCGGCGATGGCGGCCATCGTCACCGGACCCCGCCGCCAGTACGGCGCGCGGTAGAGGTACTGCCACGTGTCCTCGATGCGGTCCTCGTCGCGGCCGACGAGAGTCGAGGCGACATGATCGCGCAGGTAGGACGCGACCGACAGCTCGCGCCCGTTGAGCGTGGCGTCGCCCCAGCCGACGACACCGTCGCTCGTGGTGATCTTGAGGGTGACGAAGTTGCGTCCCGGGCTGGTGACGCTGATGTCGACGAGGTCGATGGTCATGCGGTGCCTCTTCCTTACATCGCGGCGCGCGGATCGGTCAGATCGCGCCCCGTCCACTCGGGCGCCCAGATCGCGCCGATCAGCGCCGCGGCCGTGAACAGGCCCATCAGCACCATGATCGGGACGATGCTGCCCGTCGCCGCCGACACCCAGGCCGCAGCCACGACCGGGCCGATGCCGGTGGCGATGATCGCGGCGATCTCGCGCACCATGGCCGTCAGGGTGTAGCGGTTGCGCGCACCGAAGATCTCGGGGATCGAGATGTTCTCCATCGACGCGAGGCCGAGCACCGAGATGTTGTGGACGATCGCGTAGCCGACGAAGATCCACAGGGTCTCGGCGGTGTTGATGAGCAGCAGCGTCGGCACGATCAGCACGAGCGACAGCGCCGACATGATGATGTACATGCGACGGCGGCCGAACGTGTCGCCGAGGATGCCCACGAGCGGAATCGTGATGAAGCCGAGCAGCGACGACACGATGACGACCTCGGGGCCGACCTCCTTCGACACCGCCAGGGTGATCGTGATGAACGAGATCAGGTAGGTCTGGACCAGGCCCGAGTTGCCGGCCTGACCGAAGCGCAGCAGGAAGGCGACGGCGACGGCCTTGATGGGCTTGCGCTTGAGCGATTCCAGGGTGCGGATGTCGTTGGTCGCGGTGGCCAGCTGCACCATCTCGTCACGCGACAGCGCCTTGCCGTCGACGACATCGGTGCGCTCTTCGAAGACCGGGCTCTCCTTGAGGTTGAACCGCACCCACAGGGCGAACACCATGATGACGGCGCTGCCGATGAACGGGATGCGCCAGCCCCACTCGATGACGTCGGCCTCGAGCATGACGGCCAGCAGGATCGCCCAGACGGCCGAGGCGAACAGCGTTCCGCAGTTGGTGCCGAGCGCGACGAGCGAGGCGATGATGCCGCGCCGGTTGTTCGGCGCGTACTCCGAGAGCATCACGCCCGCCCCCGAGATCTCGGCGCCCGCGCCGAAGCCTTGCGCGAGTCGCAGCACGACGAGCAGGATCGGAGCCAGCAGGCCCACCTGCTCATACGTGGGGAGGAAGCCGATCAGCGTCGTCGCGGCACCCATGAGCAAGATCGTGTAGAAGAGCACCTTGCGGCGTCCCACGCGGTCGCCGATGCGGGCGAAGAAGAACGCGCCGACGGGGCGGGCGACGTAGCCCACACCGTAGGTCGCCATCGCGAGGACGACGGCCATGCCGGGGTTGTCGGCGTCGAAGAACAGCTGGCTGAAGACGAGGGCGGCCGCCAGCGAGTACAGCTGGTAGTCCATGAACTCCAGGGCGGTGCCGAGCCATCCCGAGACGGAGGCGCGGACCAGGTCGCCCATCGAGCGCTGGGCGGTCGGGGGCGCCGCAGTGGCGGCTGCGCCGGGGGTCGGTGAGTTGCTCATCGGAATACTCCTTCGTAGTGATGCGCGTCTGGTGTCCGTGGGTGGCGGACGAGACTTCGGGGTCAGAGGGCGAGGAGGACCTTCGCCGAGAGGGAAGAATCGCGGGCGAGCTCGAACGCGCGGACCGCTTCGGCGGCGGGCACGACATGCGAGACGACCGCGTCGAATGCGTCGGACTCCGCGAGCATCGCCACCGCGGTGTCGATCTCGTCGGTGAAGCGGAAGGCGCCGCGCAGCGTCAGCTCCTTCGCGAGCATCGGCGCCAGGTTGACGCCGATCTCGGCGTTGGCGAGCATGCCGACCTGGACGACGGTGCCGGCTCGCCGGGCGGCGCGGACCGCCTGGGTGAGCGCCGGCGCGACGCCGGAGCACTCGAAGACGACGTCGAACGACTCGTCGGCGATCGTGTCGGTGCCGACGAGGAAGAGCTCGCTCGCGCCGAGCGACCGGGCGCGCTCGAGGGGCTCGCTCCGCACGTCGCTCGCGGCCACGACGCCGGCGCCGGCGCGATGCGCCGCCGCCGCGACGAGCAGCCCGATGGGGCCCGCGCCGATGACGAGCACGCGCTTGCCCACGAGCTCTCCCGCGAGCCCGACCGCGTGCAGCGCGACCGCGAGCGGCTCGGCGAGCGCGGCGCGCTCGAGGGGCAGACCCTCGGGCAGCACGCGCACCATGTGCTCCTCGACGATCAGGTACTCCGCCGCCCCGCCCTGGCGGTGGGGATCCGCCGCGGCGCTGCCGAGGTAGTCGCCGCCCGCGCGCAGGTGCGGGTGTTCCTCGAGGCCGGGCGTGGCCGGACCGAAGCGCGCCGGGTGCACCGTCACGGGCGTGCCCGGGGCCAGTCGCCCCGAAGGGTCGGCGTCGACGACTCCCGACAGCTCGTGGCCCGGGGTCAGGGGCTCACGGATCGTGTACTCGCCGTTGGCCCCGTGGAAGTAGTAGTGCAGGTCAGAACCGCAGATGCCGACGAAGCCGACGCGCAGGCGCACCTCGCCGGCGCCCGGCTCGGGCACGCTGCGCTCCTCCCAGCGGACGTCCTCGCTGGCGTGGATCGCGAGAGCCTTCATGCTCGGTGCTCCTTCGTCGTGGTGTCGGATGCGGCGGACGATGCGCCGACGCAATCATCGATGGCAGCGGCCACCCCGTGGCGCGCGATCGTGTCGACGAGCTGTCCCACGCGATCGATGAACGCGTCGCGCTCGGCCAGACGCTCGCCGAAGAGGCGGCGCTCGCCGACGACGCGCTGAGCCAGGTCGCGCCCATCGCGCGCGGACGCGGCGAGATCGGCCAGTCCGGCGCGGGCGGGATCGGTCATGGCGCGCGCATGCTCACCGGGGTCGGTTCCCGGCAGCGGCGCGATGCAGGAGAGGTAACCGGCGACGGTCAGGGCGATGAGGTGCGGCATCCGTCCGGCGTCGAGCGCCTGCAGCGCCGGCTCGGGGATCCGCTGGCCGAGCTTGACCGAGCCGTCCGACCCGACCTGCGTCGTGCGGTGGCCCAGCGCGCTGTTGCCCCAGCGCTCGAAGAGCTGCCGTTCGTACTCGCGGACGTCCACCGCCGCGGGCACGTCGACCGAGGGCTCGTACTCGTCGCGCAGCACCGCTCGCGCGGCGGCTTCGATCCCCGCCGATCCGATCGCCTCGGGGATCGTCGCGGCCCCCGACAGGGCGCCGAGATAGGCGATGAGCGAGTGAGTGCCGTTGAGGAGCCGCACCTTGAGCTGCTCGTACTGGCCGACCTCGTCGGTGAAGACGGCACCGCCGGCCTCCCACGCGGGGCGGCCTCCGGCGAAACGGTCTTCGATGGCCCACATCGTGAACGGTTCCGCGGGCACCGGGACGTCGTCGCGCACACCGAGCAGCGCACTCACCTCGTCGCGCAGCCGCGGAGTCGTGGCCGGCACGATGCGGTCGACCATGCTCGAGGGGAACGTCACGGCCGCGTCGAGGTAGGCCAGCGTCTCGGCGCCCTCGGATGCCGGCAGCGCCGCGAGGAACTCGCGCACGAGCTTCTCGGTGTGCGTGCCGTTCGACGCGAGATTGTCGCAGCTGAGGATCGCGATCGGCGCGCCCCCGCTGCTCGCGCGCCGCTGCAGCCCGCGAGCGAGCTGCCCGATCGTCGAGCGCGGCGTCCCCCCGCCGAGGTCGGCTCGGACGACCGGATCGTCGATGTCGAGGTGCTGCGTGGCGGGCGAGTAGCTGTAGCCGTGCTCGGTGACGGTGAGCGTCGCGATGCGGATGCGGGCGTCGGCGAGGTCGGCCACGACCCGCTCGGGGTCGTCCGCCGCGACGTACGCGTCGGTGTGGACGCCCGGGATGCTCAGCGCCGTCGAACCCGGCGCGATCGTGGCGACCGCGTAGAGCATGTCCTGCGCGCGCAGCGCCTCGACGATGCCGCGCGAGCGCGAGGCGACCCCGACGATCCCCCAGTCGCCGCCCTGCGCGTCCATCGCCGCAGCGGTGTAGGCGGCCTGGTGCGCACGGTGGAAGCTGCCGAGCCCGAGGTGCAGGATGCCGGCGGCACGAGGCGCCGGACGGACGGCGATGTCGCCGTGCCGGCTGCGACCGAGCCGGGCGGTGCCGCCGGTCATGTGCGGGTGCTCTCGGCGGCGGCGCACTGCGGCGGGAGATCGGCGATGATCGTCATGGAAACAATGGTGCGGGGTTTGTACAACGTTGTCAACCTCTTACATCGCCGAGATGCAGGATCATGGGAGGGCGAGGAAGGACGGGGCGAGCGTGGCAGCGACTTTGACCGACGTGGCACGACGGGCCGGAGTGTCCGTGGCGACGGCGTCGCGCGCGTTCGGCGAACCCGATCGTCTCGCCGCCGCGACCCGTGAGCGCGTGCTCGTCGCGGCCGGCGAACTCGGGTACGCCAACCCTCAGGCGGGCACGGCGCGCCGCACGATCGGCGTCGTCTTCCCCGACGTCGCCAACCCGGTCTATGCGACGACGCTCAAGGCGATCCAGGGCCAGGCGTGGCACGGCCGGCACCGCACCGTCGTGTTCGACGCCGACGAGGACCCGCGCCGCGAACGCGAGCAGATCGAGCGGGCTCGCGAGCTCGACGGCATGCTGCTGTGCTCGCCGCGTCTGCCCGACGACGACGTCCTCCAGCTGGTCGGCAGCACGCCCTGCGTCGTCGTGAACCGCCTCATCGAACCGCTGCCGAGCGTGCTCATGGACACCGAGCACGGACCCACCCAGGCCGTCGAGCACCTCGCCGCCCTCGGCCACGACCACATCGCGTACGCCTCCGGCCCCCGCGGGTCGTGGGCCGACGTCCGCCGTGCCGACGCCATCGCCCGGGCGTGCGAACGCCACGGCATCCGTCTCACGCGCCTCAGTCACCATGCCGCGTCCATTCAGGGCGGCCGGGCCGCAGCCGCGCCGGCCTCCGCGAGCGGCGCGACAGCCGTCATCGCGTACAACGACCTCGTCGCCCTCGGTGTCGAGGCGGGCATGTCCGAGATGGGGATCGCGTGCCCCGACGACGTCAGCATCGTGGGGATCGACGACATCGACCTCGCGGGGGCGGTGACGCCGGGCCTCACGACCGTCCGCATGCCCATCGACCGGTGCGGTGCGCTCGCGGTCGACCTGCTGCTGCAGGCCCTGACGGGCGGGGCCGCTCCCGAGACCGTGACGCTCAACTCGCAGCTGATCGTCCGGTCCTCGACCGCCGCGCCGGCCGGCCGCTGACCGGCATCCGCCCCGGCGTCAGCCGTTCTTGCCGCGCGCGGCGACGGGCCACCGCTCGCTGCCGGATGCCGTGACCGCGACGACCTCGTCGACGAGGTTGAGCACGAGACACACGTGGTTCGGGATGACGTCGAGCAGGCTCCCCAGCGCGGGCACCGGCTCATCGGCGGGCCATGACACCGTCGCGTGGTGCTCCGACAGCGCCACGATGACCGCCTCGGGCTGCCCCGCGATGCGCCCGTAGCCCGGGGCCCAGGCGGGCCGGTCGCTGCCGAGCACCTTGCTGCCCGCGTCGAGGACGAGGTGCGTCGCGCCATCCGGACCGGCGTGCCGGCTGACGACGGTCGCGACGACGGTGAGCGAGCGCGATGTCGTCCGGGTCGCACCGCCCCAGCGCGAGCTGTTGGGCGTCGCCGAACACGTAGACACCCGGCCGCACCTCGGTCGCGCCATCCGCAGCGGTCGCCAGCACGCTCGGGGTCGATCCTCCGCTGCGGCGCTCCACCGTGAAGCCGGCGGCCTCGAGCCCCGCCGCTGCGGTGCGCAGCGCCTCGCGCTCCTGGATCGCCGCCTGCTCGGGAGCCCCCGGCGCGTAACTGTGCCCCGGGAACGTGAAGACCCCGGCCACGCGCAGCCCGCCCGCCCGCGCCGCCTCGGCGACGGATGCCGCATCCTCCGGCGCCGCTCCGCTGCGGTGGTGCCCGCTGTCGACCTCGACGAGGACCTCGAGCCGAGGCGCCGCCGCGCCGAGCGTCCGGGCCGCGTGGGCGGCGCCCTCGACGGAGTCGACGCCGAACGACACGCGCGCCGACCGCGCGAGCCGCTCGAGCCGAGCGGCGCGATCCGGGGTCAGCCACAGCGGATACGCGGTGAAGACGTCGGTCGCGCCGTGTGCGACGAACACCTCGGCCTCGCCGATCGTGGCGACGGTGAGTCCGACCGCGCCGGCGTCGAGCTGCATCTGGGCGATGCGCGGAATCTTGTGCGTCTTCGCGTGCGGACGCAGCGCGAGACCGCGCTCGCGGGTGGCAGCGGCCATCCGGTCGATGTTGCGCGCGAGCACGCCGGCGTCGATCCGCACGTAGGGGGTGTCCATGCCCTCACGCTAGTCACCCGGCGCCTGCGGCCGCCCGTGACGCCGGGCGAGAAGCACGAAAGCCCCCGGCGGACCGGGGGCTTCGCGGTGGCGGAGACGGAGGGATTTGAAATCGCGCCGATGACAATCGAGGTCAACTGAAACCGCGTGATTCCGCGGGTTCTGATGTCGCAGACTACCGCTTCGATCAGGTCGGTTCGGTTCGATTCGTGGCAGAAACGTGGCAGCGATTTCGCACTGCACTAGGGCTCAGCTGAGGGCGGACCCTCTCGCGCTGGCGCTAACCCGCGCGACTAAACCAGCGCGGACAGCGCCGGGCTCAGAGGCTGGCACGGCCTCCACCACGGCCTCCAGCGCCGCATATGGCTGAGCGCAGAACGCGGCGGATGCCAATTGTCCAGCTTCGGTCGCGATCACATTGATGGAGCGCCGGTTGCCGGGGACGGCTTCGCGAGCCATGAGGGCCCTTGGCCTCGGCGCGGTCGACGAGACCGGTGAGGGCCATCTTCTCGATGTCGAGGTCGGCCACGCGCACCGGCCCGTGGCTGAGTAGCCCGAGCACGCGGGCCTGCATAGGCGTGAGACTGTTCGCCTCGGCGTCCACCGGCGTCGGGATCACTCGGTAATCCATCGCAACAGGGGAGCGGCGTGGGAGTCACTGTACTCCTGCGTCGCTCCCCGATTCGCGGCTCGGACGCTAGCCAAGGTCGCCCCACTCTTCTGCTTCTACCTTTGCCTCCTCAGCGCTTCTCGTGGTCGCCGTCGGCGTGGGCGCGTTGATCTCGGCGAGCAACCCCTCGATCCCCCAGGCCAGATAGTAGGCAAAGAACGGATCCGTGATCGTGAACACCGAGGTAGCGCCCGAGTCTCTGTACTCAAGTACAGGTTGAAGATCTGCGCGAGCGTACGGGTCCATTCCCGCTTCGATCTCCGCTTGCAGTGCCTGGAGCGACGGAAGCTTCTCCAATAGCTTGGTAGCAGCGATGAGGGACATGTTCTTGATAGTCGCGGTTGGGACGGTCTTCGGAGGTGGGTCGATCGCGACGATCGAACCTATCGCGGAGCGAAGCTCGTCCTTCGTCAACTCGAGCTTGGGCCCGGTACTAGCTACGGCGCGAAGAATCAGTTGGTACCCATCAACAGATTGTCCCGACTTAAGCGGGACGAGCTTTCGGTCGCTTCCACGCGTCTCGGGACCCTTGGCGAGCTTCGTAACCCAGCCTTTGATGTCATCAAGCAACTGCCCTTCGAAGAACTCCTTCCAATCACTGGGCGCGTCGAGCTCTCTCACTTCGGCGAGCTCACTCGAGATATCGTTCGGGGGCCCGGAGACGAGTTCTCTACACAGTTGCTGCATTAATTGAGGACTACCGAAGCTCTGCTCTGCAAGCCTCGTCGCGAGGGTGTTGTCTGCATCAACGACGCGCAGCTTCACGAACCCGTCACGCGCAATGCGCGTCAGCTCGTCTGTATTCCAGTAGTCAACAGCTAGCGGAAGCATCCGGCCGCGCATGTCATCCAGGCTGGTGAGCACGTTGATGACGCGGTTCCCAATCGAGATGAAGACGACTCGACGACCCGCCGCCGTTTGAGAACCGAACACGAGCGGCTTCAGGGCCTTGATGATCTCCTCCTGCGTATCGCGCGCGACGAAGTGGATGTCATCGATAACCAGGGGTCGTTCGGTGCCCAGTAGAGCTTCGCGCACGACGAGTTCGATCGGCCGCTCGACGGTAAACCTAACGTCGTGTGCCGAGGACTCTTCGACTGTCGCGCCAGCAGACACATTCGTCCCGGACAGCCCCACCTGCGAGGCGACAGTCGCGCCAATCTGTTCGGCCTGGGCCGTGGATCGCTCCACACCGGTGAAGAGACCCAGCTGGTCAGCGATGCGCGCCCACATCACGCTGGTGGAGGTGAGCCCGTGACCATCAATCCATATCGGATTGTGTTGCCCAAGCAGCTTCTGCACCAGCACCGTCTTGCCGGTTTTCGAGGGGCCGTTGACGACGAGGATCTTGCCACGGTCAACCCACCAGCTGTTGACTGCACTCTCTTCGGTCGCCCGCGGACTATATGTGTGACGAGGGAACTGGCCCGGGTTGAACACCTCGCTAGTCGCGAGGACGTCGGTTCGGAGTGGAGAGGCTTTGGACATGAGGCGAGCATACTGAGCGCTCACGACGGAGTCGCGAGTGACCACGAGGATTGGAGGCAAACATCTCCCATGTCACGAGCGGCGCATACTGTTGGGGATTGGGAGGATCCGAACGTGACTGCTGACGACAACCAGGTCGTGCCAATTTGGGCGATTGGAACCGAGGACGTGCGAGTACCGGATCTTCTCGATCCTGACGGCATGACGCCGGCGAGGCTTGGGGAGCTTCGCACAGCCCTAGCAGCGCTTGCGGATGCACCGATCGCGACGCTGGAAGCACACCCGCTCGCCGTGCGACGCGATCCGACCGGAGGCATCTCGCTTCACGCGGCCAGCCCTCTCGCTCAGCAGCTCTCGCAGTTTGTTGCCCAGACCGCGAAGTCGCTGCCGAAGAGTGTCGACGTGGGTACGTCTGGGGAAGTGCTGTACCGAATGGTTGTTCCAGCCAAGGTCGCAGCCCAGTTCGGGCAGGGCCTTGTGAAGCCGATGGCCTCCAAGGCGGCTACAGACGGGATCTACAGCGCGTTGCGCGACTCCAGCGGCATCGTTGCCAAGGCGACCTTCGTTCCGGTTGCAGGGAAGGCCGCGACTACAGCGGGCGCCACCACCGGATCGGCGGCGACGGCCGGCGCTGCGGTTGCCAGCGCAAGCGCGCTGACCGTTGCCGCGCCGCTCGTCCTGATGGCAGTTGCAGTCGGCGTAAGCGCATATGCCGATCACCAACGCCAGCAGGCAATCGAGAACATCACCGAGTTGCTGGAACAACTGCACGAGGACGCATTGGAGAAGGAACGCAGCGACCTCGACGGTTGCCGCGACGCGATCGACAAGGCGACGTCGATCCTCCTCGATCAAGGCAAGATCGGCCTGTCGCTGGGACTCGACTCGGCGTCGTATGCAATCAGCACTGCCGTCGAGCGCACGAAGCGGCGACTCGCCAAGTGGCAGGAGGGGATGGAAAAGCTCCCCGATGGACCGGTCGAACTCCCGGACTTGGAGAAGGTCTTCCCAGGCATCACCGACGTCGGTGGGTTGTTTCGTGCGCACCTCGGACTCGCGCGACTCGCGATTGCACTGAAGCGCCGCGTACTCGTTCTACAGGCCGTCGAACACGCCCAACTTGAGGGCTCCACGAATCCATTCCGAAGCTTCCTCGGGACGCTTCAAGCGGACGAGCGGCGAGTGGACGAACTCGAATACGACATCAAGTCGGTCCTCGTGCGCCTAGCGACACTCGAGCTGAAGCGCCACGGGGGCTTCCGCATCCCTGCCTTCACACCGCGCGAGGTCGACAAACTCCTCGGTGCCGCATATCGCCTCCGGGCGCTTGGAGCCGACGTCGACATGCCAACAGTTCCCGCCGACGTGGCTATCGAGATCGAACGCCATCGCGATGGTTCGCTCATGGTGTTCCCCGCGGCGGCCGCGTGATCTGTCCAAGCCCGTCCTATTCGCGGGCCACGCCACGATCGTTGGAACTGCCGCCGCGGTCGGGCGGCTACGCCGAGCGCTCCAGGAGCTCCACGAACCGGAAGTAGGCCTCGAAGTAGTCCCTGATCATGTTCTTGAAGACGGGGTCGACCTCGAACTCACCCGAATCGACTTCGACTGTGCTCACCTTCTCAGGGCCGAGTCCGAAGAACCCTCGCTCGCCGGTCCTAACCTCGACGCGGTCCATGCGGATCTTGTCGACCCGAGGAAGGTTCTCGGTCCGTACCTCACCTGATCCCGTCACGTCGGTCACGCGAGGAGAGTCGCCAGACCAATCCTGATCGGCAGTGACAGAGAACTCCCCAGTGACCTCCGGGCCGTACCGATTATTCAGGTAGGCGATTGCCAAGTCGTGCGCGATCTGCTCTCGACTCATGGTCGGCATCCGCCGGCTCGCCTGCTCCCGGTTGGCGGGTGCGGCGTCGGTACGCGTTTCCGCGCCACCCGCGGACGGGCTCACGTGGTGCGTCCATGCGAGGCCGTCCCAGTACCGCTGCGTCCCATCTACCTGCGGGTACCAGCCTGCCGGAGGCGATGCGGCCATGGGGTGTTCTCCTCGTCGCAGAGCGGCACTCTCCACTTTGGGGAGTGAGATCACGATATCGCCAGGCGCCACAGCGTGATGCGAAGCCGCCCAAATCTGGCCTTGAATCATTGACGCCGCCGCCCTTCACAGTGCACGCGGCCAAGCGGCCGAGAGATCGCTCTCCTGATGTGTCGGCTTTATCAGCCCTGAGGCGGGCACTCTTCCGACCATCGACCAAGGACGTATCCGTCGTGCACGAGGCCGTGGTTGATCCACATGCGCGCGCAGCTCTCCGCCACAACTGATGACGTGAGTGTTCTCGCTGGGGACACCGCGGTCTGACCGAGCACATCCCGTTCTTCGTCGGTCACCACCTGCTCGTCCTTCGTGCGCGCCACTTCCTCGACGACGAAGCAACCATCCGTGCCGTGGAGTTCTACGACATATCGCCGGTAGCCGAGTCGAACGACGCGCGCTGCCCTCTCCTCTGAGTCATCTGTCCACATCCAGAACTCGCGCGCACCCTCGATCTTGTCCATCAGAGCCAACCCGATCCCGTCGTATCCATTCGGATCGGGAACCGGGAACCAAGCGAAACCGTCGTCGTGCGCGCCACGCGTGACGACCCTGGGGGCACGGTAGACCCAACCAGGCGGCAACGGGATCCATCCATTTCGCGCGTCCGGGGGCATCACCGAGACACCCCCGCAGATGGGCGGCGCGCAAAGTTGGGCGGCGAGGCGAGGTCTTCAATCACGCGCTCAAGCTACCCGCGGGTCCAGACATGCTGGCCCCCTCGCGACACGCTCCCATCCTCGTTATCGGTGCTCGAGGAGCGTAAGCGGAGACCGCAACGTTCCGACCATTTGCGCACGCTGCCGTGTCAGGCGTGCCAGCAAGCGGAGCGGGCGAGGACGCCGGTCGCCAGCAAGGATCTCGGTATCGATAGCGCGCGGCGACACACCCCCAGGGAGCACGAACTCAATCCACGCGAGGGCAACAGCTCGCGGATTCAGTTCGCGGACGTCCGCATCGAGGTACACGTTGGCGAGGAAGACGCATCTGCCCGCCCGCGCTGTCGCCCGCTCCGCGAGCACCGGCAGCGACCGCGGCAGCCGCGACGTGTTCGTCATCGAGATCGCCGCACGCCAGACCTGCTCGACCACGCGGTCCTCGACGGCATACGCCGGGTGCATCTCGAGCTTCACGTGGTCGATCACATACACGTGGCGAGCGCGCCGCTTCCACCACACGAGGCCGACCATCGATGCCGTCGCGATGACGAGCACCGCCCACATCCAACCGTCCACTGCGACCACCCCCTTGCGTATGCCTCAGGCATACTCCGGGCGTCAGACACGCGACTGATCAGAACTCCCCGATCGCCAGCCCCAGGCGCAGGTACAGGTCAGTGATCGCCTCGTTGTCCGCGCTGTATTTGACCCAAACACCCTTCCGCGACTCCCCCGGCACCATCGGCGGGTCGGCGATGACGAGGCCGGCAGCCTCGAGCTCGTTCAGCCGCGGCTGCACCGTCGTCGGGCCAAGATCCAGCGCATCGCAGATCGGACCGACCGTGACGTCGGGGTTCGAGCGCAGGTAACGGAGGATCGCCGCCTTGACGAGGTTGCCGAGAAGACCGATCGGATCCTGGGCATCTTCCGAGCCCGCTGGTTGCGCGAGACGAGGCATGCTCTAAGTCTCGCGCAACGCTCAACTCGAAGTCCAGCAAAGCACACAATTTAGTTGTTTACTTTTCGCGCACACTGCTATACCGTGTGGGCATGTCCAGTCGGCGAACTTCCGCAGCCACGAAGCGCACCATGCGCGGCACGGCGCAGTTCGCGCGGCGCGCGGGTCGCGACCGGATCAACGGCGTCAACGGCACCTCAGTGCGACCCCAAACCATCCCCTCCTCCACGTGCATCGATTCCTCGTCGGTTATCCACATCCTCGACAAAAGGCGCTATCGCGCGCCCGTCGACGTGCTTAGGATGCCGACACGGCGACCGACGCGCGAGCCCTTCCACCCGTGCCCGGTGGCCGTCCTGAAAGATCAGGAGGCCTGACCGGTGATGATGAGCCAGAGTTCGGGACGCCGCGGAGTCGCGTGGGCGATCATCGGCGGCCTCGTGCTACTCGCCGGAATCGTCGCGATCATCGTGAGCGCGCTGATCGCGCGGCCGACGCCGACACCATCGGAGGCCATCGGAGGCACTGCCTCCGCGGACCCCACGCCGCCTGTCGCGCCGGATCCCGAACCCACTGGCACGGTCGTCGACCCGACCGCCGCCGACCGCGGATGGACGCCCGAACCGATCACCACTGATGCCGACACATACATTCGCGCGGCGCTTGCGGCGGCATCCACCTTCGACACGACCAAGAGCACGCGCGAGGAGTGGCTCGACTACCTCGACACGTGGTTCACGCCCGATACCCGGTTCACCAACGAGGCTGACCAGATCGCCGCGATGACCGACTCGCAGACCGAGCTGCGGCAAGGCGTCGTTTTCCCGCAAGACGAATGGGACTCGCTCGCGGGCGAAGACGGCCGCGTTGTCGCCGTCGTCACCAGTGACGTCACCGACGTCCCGGTGACAGACGACGAGTCCGGCGACATGTCCATCGGCACCGCCGATGTCACGCTGAGCTTCACCCGGTCCGACGGATCCGGCGGCGAGACCTCGTACGACGACCACGTGCGCGTGAGCGTGCAGGTGCTGTGCGGCGCGGCATCGGTACCCACCCCCGACACCGACCAGCGGTCAGGAGACTGCAAGGTCGTCCGCTACTTCACGGAGCCGTTGGAGCCCTGACATGGAAGCCCCGGTGATCGCCGCCGCAGCCCTCAACACGAGGACTGGTCGGAAGATCCTGGTAGGGGCGCTCCTCGTCTTCCTGCTCGGCACGGGGTTCATCCTCACGCCGCTCATCGCAATCCCGTTCGCGATCTCCGGCGCCAGCGCGACGGCGAACGAACCCGTGAAGGATACGGAGCTTCCTGCGGTCAGCGGAGAGTGGGGCTACCCGCTCGCGGGTGACTATTCGAAGGGACGCGGGTTCGGTTATCACCCAGTTGAGGGGTGCAGCTACTGCAAGTCTGACCACCGCGGTTACGACATGGACCAGCCCTGCGGTGCGACCGTCTTCGCAGCCGGACCGGGCCGCGTGACGGTCGCCGGCGCGTACTTCGACTACGGCAACGCCGTCGTCATCGACCACCGCGGCGGCCTGCTCACCATCTACGGACACATGCAGTGGGAGTCGCTCCGCGTAGGCGTCGGCGACGAGGTGTCCGCCGGCACGCCACTCGGCGCCGAAGGCTCGACCGGCCGGTCGAGCGGCTGTCACCTGCACTTCGAGGTCCGCGACTCCGGCGTGCGCATCGACCCCGAACCATTCATGGCCAACCTCGGCCTCCCCCTGAAGTAGTCAACGAAGGAGAACGATCATGTCCATTCACACCGTGCCGACGGATGTCGATGTTCCCGACATCCAACCGGACTTCTCCGCCCCGTTCTTCCAGGGCTTCCAAGTCATCGCGTCGTACATCCTCGCGGGGGCGATGCTCGTCGTGCTGATCATGCTCATCATCGCCGGCGCAGCGCTCGCGTTCCGCGGCCTCGCGTCCGATCGCGTGCGCACGTGGGCCGGCGAGAACATCCTCTGGATCTTCATCGCCGCGGCCGTGCTCGGTGCGGCATCCGGCCTCTTCGCGTGGTTCGTGAACTTCGACTTCGGATTCTGATGAACATCACGCGCGCTCTCCGGATCGGCTTCGTGGTCGGGCTGCTGCTCATCCTCGGGTCGGGCTCCGGCGCGCACGCCGTCGAAACGGACGCCGCGCGGATCGTCCCGATGGATGCCGTGAGCGGCGAGCCGTGGTCGGCGCCGGCCTTCGACGTCGACTGTCAACGCGCAAGCGATCAGGTCACCTGCACGCCGAACGACCCGAACAACGTCACCGCACAGCAGTGCTTTGTGGGCGTCTCGATCGACGGAGCGCGGACGACCGTCTGCACGACCTACGAAGGCCACGTGCAGGCAATTCAGGCTGACGGCGGTCGCGCTCTCATCGTCAAGTACGGCTGCAGCTTGGGCGACGCCGTGTGCGTCACGTTCGAGAATGCCGGGCGGGGCATGGCCCTCGCCGCCACCGGCATGATGTTCCTCGTCGCCGACAACATGCGCTTCGACACGTCCACGTTGCTGTGGACGGCCGCCGTCGACCAGTGGTCCTTCTGGCAGTGGGCGATCCTCGTGGTCACCTTCGGCGCGATGGTGTGGGCGATCGCCGCGGCCGTCGTGTCCGGCGACAGAGAAGAACTCGTCGGTGCGCTCGTGCGATCGTTCATAGCGGTCCCCGCGGTGCCGATCTCGCTGTGGTTCACCGGGCACCTACTCAACGCCGTCGACGACATGACCTGGTACATCATGGCGCAGGACGGCCGCGACGGCCTGTACTCGACGTTGCAGTCGGTGATGTGGGCCGGCGGCCAAGCGAACTACTTCTTCGCCTTCCTCATCCACCTCCTGCTCATGCTCGGAATGCTGCTGCTGATGCTCGTCTTCGCCTTCCGCAACATCGTGCTCGCCGCCCTCATCATGGTGGGTCCGGTCGCCTGGATGCTGTTCCCCGTGCGCGGGATCGGACCCCAGTGGGTGGTCCGCTACGTGTCCGCGATCTTCGTGCTACTGCTGACCGGCCCGCTCACGATCGGCTTCGTCACGCTGATCATCAACGGCCTGGCATCCGTGAAGACGATCTGGAACCCGCAGTCGTGGCCCCTCATCGTCGGGCTCGTGCTCGTCGCGTTTGCGCCCTTCGCGATCTTCGGGCTGTTCAGCTTCGCGGGGGCCGTCGCCGCAGACGGCATCGGTTCGCGACTTGGCTCGCACGGCGGACGCATGGCCGCGGGCGCGGCGCGCTCGGCCGCGCGGATCCCGACACGGCTCGGATCGCTCCCCTCGTGCATGCACTCCTCGAACTCTCGTCCCGGCTCGACGTCACCGACCTCGAAGCCGGCCACGGCCCCCGAAACGACAGGCGTGGCAGCGCGAGGTGGCTCGGCACCGGCTCGAGCGCAAGCCGCCACCACGCGCTCCCCGCAACCGACCGCTCCCCACCCGCCCACGACGCCCGGCACCGCCCAGACGCCGACGCCACAGCCCGCGGCATCCCCACCCCGCTCTCCCCAATCCACATCCGTCGCCAAGCCTGATCGGAGTTCTTCATGACCGAGTCCACCGAGTACGCGCGTCCCGTCCGCCTGCCTCGCCGCTCGCGACAGGGCGTCGTCATGGGCATGGATCCGTGGCAGCTCACGTTCATCACGACCGCCGCAGTCGCGCTGCTCATCTTCGTGAACCGCTTCGGCCCGCTGGGGCTCCTCTACGGCGCTCCGATCTACCTCGCGTTCGGCATCACCGCGCTGACGACGATCCGCGGGATGTCGACGCCGAGGATGGCGGGACTGTGGCTCATGAAGCAGGTCCGCCACGCGACCGGCGCCACGACGGAGAAGTTCCGCCCTGAGCGACCACGGCTGACCGGCACGCTCAACCTGCCCGGCACGCGCGCCTCGATCCAACTCTGGGACGTCAACAACGTCGCGGCAGCCTACAACCCGCAAGACCGATCGGTATCCGTGATCGCGGAGCTCGAAGTGCAGGGGTTCCTCATGCACGACCTGCCGGAACGGTTCGACCTCGCGGAGCAGTTCGACCGCGTGCTCGGCCCGTTTACGCAACGCCCGGGCGTGAAGCGGGTCACGCTGCAAGAGCGCACACTGCCGACGACGATCCGCGCCGCCCGAGAGCACTACGACACCGTACACCGAGTCCAGAACCTGAGCGCCGACTCCCCCGTCGCGCACAATTACCAGGACGTGATGGACCTGTCCGAACGGTTCGAAGTCGCCCACCGCAACTACATCGTCCTCACCCTCGACCTCGTCGTTCTCGGCGGCCAGCTCAAAGCGCTCGGCGGCGGGAAGGAGGCGATCGTCACGCTCGCGCAGATCGAAGCGGGGAATCTCGCGGACGCCCTGACGTCCGCGAAGATCACGGTCCGTCGCTGGCTCTCCCCACGAGACGTCGCCGCGCTCGGGCGGCTCGCCTTCGATCCGGAGTTCGCTTCCACTGTCCAGAACCGGCCGGAGGCCGTCGCCGGCGTCGATCCCGTGGCCGTCGGGCCGATGTACCTCGAGGAACCGAAGGGGCGCAACGGCATCGTCGTCACCGATTCGGGCGTGCACACGACGATGTGGGTGCACGAGTGGCCACGGTCCGACTCACCCGTCGGGTTCCTCTCCCCTGTCGTGTTCGCGCGGCATCCGCACACCGGCGAAGCGATCACGCACATCTTCTCGATCGTCCTCACCCCGGTGCCCGTAGGGAAGGCGCTCAAGCGCATCCGCGATGAGAAGAAGGTGTGGCGGGGCAACGAGTCGCTGCGGGCGAAGCGCGGCGCCGACGGATCGGCCGCGGATGCCGCGGACTGGCGCGCCCTCGAGCAGCGCGAGCAGGAGATCGCACGCGGCCACGGCGAGTTCCAGTACGGCGCCTACCTCACCGTCACCGCGCCCGATGAGGAACGCCTCGACCAGGCCATCGCCGGGATGCGCAACGCGCTCTCGCGCGCGGGCATGGAGGCGCAGGTTCTCTACTGCCAGCAGGCCGAGGCGCTCATGGTCAACGCGCTGCCGATCGGGATGGGAATGAAGTGATGGTCAGGCACGCGGCATCCTTCACTCCCGTCGAGCTCAGTCGGCGCGAGAAGCGCGATCTGCAGCGCGAGATCAACCGCACTCGACAGGACCAGAAGCCCACGCGGACGTCCCGACGCGATCGCGGGCTACCTGAAGCCGCTGTTCCGGGGCCGTTTGGGCCGGGGCTGGTGCGCGGCGGCTACTGGAACCTCGCGAAGGCGTGGATCCCACCGCACCAGGCGACGTCGCAGCACATCGCGGGCATCTACCCGTTCGTCGCCGATTCTGGGCTCGGTCATCGCGGGCCGATCCTCGGCGTCGACCTCAACGCCGACGCGTTGTGGCACTTCTCGCCGTGGGAGGCGTACGTCGACTCGTCCGAGCGAGGCACCTTCTCGACGAACATCCTCGTGTTGGGTGCGTACCGCGGTGGCAAGTCCGCGACCGTGAAGACGCTCGTGACGAGGTCGATCGCGTTCGGGCATCAGGTGGTTGTCCCCTCCGATCCCAAGGGCGAGTGGGTGGCGGTGGCCGAGGCGATTCCCGGCGGTCGGGTGATCCGACTCGGCGGAGGCACAGGCACGCGGCTGAACCCGCTCGACCGCGGTCCGCGACGAACGGGCGCGACGGACGAGCAGCACGAGCAGATGGTGAAGCAGCGGCGCATCGGCACGCTGATCGCGCTCATCGAGATGACTCTCGGCGCACGTCTGTCGGCGGTCGAGCACGCAGCCCTACTCGATGCGCTTGACCGCTGCATTCTCCGCACGGACGACCACCCGACGTTGCGCGGAGTGTTCGAGGAGCTCGGCGAGATCGCGGGTGAGACGGATGCCGCGTTCCACGCCGCCGAGGGCGCGATTCAGCCGCGGTTCGTGCTGCGCCGGCTTGTCGAGGGAGACCTGTCAGGCCTCTTCGAAGACGAGTCCACCGTGGAGTTCGACCAGGAAGCGCCGATCGTCGTCACCGACACGTCCGAGCTCTTCGCGCGCGGCGATCTTGCCGCGCAGCTCACGCAGGTGTGCTCGACGGCGTGGATCCAGGCCGTGATCTCCGACCGCGCCGCGCATCGCACGCGCTACGTCGTCCGCGAGGAGGGCTGGCGCGACATGACGTCGCTCTCGTCGCTGCAGATGTTCCAGCAGTGGCTGAAGCTTTCGCGCCACTACGGCATCAGCAACATCGTCATCCTGCACAAGATGGGCGACCTCGACGCCGTCGGCGACGAAGGATCGCTCGAGCGGTCACTCGCGTACTCGATCGTCGGCGACATCGAGAACAAGTTCATCTTCCGTGTGAACAGCCAGGAGCAAGCGGCGCTTCGCGCGCGACTCAACCTGCCGGCGCCGCACGTCGAGATGGCTCGGCATCTGCGCAAGGGCGAATTCCTCGCGTACGTCGGTCAATACTCCTACCTCGTCGACTGCTTCGCGACGTCGACCGAGTGGGAGTACGAGTTGTTCGCAACCGACGATGCGTTGGCCCCGGCGGACCGCGAAGAGACCGACGTCCGCGCGATCGACGCGGCGACGCTCGACACGCTGTGGCCGGAAACACGTGAGATCGACACCGGGATCGAGGGCTGGCTCACTGCCGGACCTCGCGAGAACACCGAGGAGCAGTGAGCATGAGCACGATCATCACCTACCCCCGCGCGTACGCGACGGTGAGCGGCGCACACGTGACTTTCGTCACGCTGGACGGTCATGCGGAGTCGATCCCCGCAGCCCCCGACGAAGACGTGCGGCACGCGATCGTCAGACGCGCGACTGACGAAGCCAAGCGCACGGGAGCGACCGTCGAACTGATCACCTCGGGCGATCGAGGCGACCACCGCCTACTCGTCGCGCCGGACGGGCACCTCACACCCCTCGAGCCCGCGGAACCGGTCGCCACCGCGACCACCCCGACAACGACGTATGGAGAGGAGGTGAGCGAAGAAGCTCCGCAGCCGACCGCGCCGGACACCCCCGACACGGCGGCTGCGGAGCCGCCCGCTCGCCCCTCCTTCCTCGCACCGGCATCCGGTCTCACCACAGGCGCGGGTGGTTGGCGACGATTCGCGCAGCGGTTGGGGATCACAATCAAGCCCTCGGCGGCCGAGCGTCAGCGCACAGAGTGGACGTCCGTCGTGTCGAGGCAGTGGGCCGGATGCCGCACGATTGCGATCGCAAACGGCAAAGGCGGCGTCGGCAAGACCATGACCACCGCGATGCTCTCGGCGGTCTACGCCCGCGAGGGCGGCGGCAATGTGCTCGCGTGGGACAACAACGACACCCGTGGAACGCTCGGGTGGCGCACCGAGCAAGGCCTCTACGACACAACGTTGCGCGACCTGCTGCCCGAGGCATCCCGCCTGCTCGCACTCGGCGCCGGGATCTCCGACATCACTCGCTTCGTGCACCACCAAGCCTCGGACCGCTACGACGTGCTTCGCTCGAACCCGGAGCTGCTCGCGACCGATCAGCGCATCGCATCGGCCGAGTTCGACCTGCTGATGCAGGTCGCGGCACGGTTCTACCGCCTCGTCCTCTTCGATTCGGGGAACGACGAATCGGCCGAGCGCTGGCTGCGCATGGTCGACAACTCGTACCAGCTCGTCATTCCGACGCTCGCGACACCCGAGTCCGCAGAGTCCGCCGCCTTACTGCTCGACGCACTCCGCGGACGCGACGAGCGATCCAGCCTCCTCGCCGACCGGGCGGTCGTCGTCGTGACCCAGTCGGAGCCCTCAGCCGCTGCCGCGTTCCGCATCGCGGACGGATTCCGGGATCACGTGCGCGCTGTGCAGATGATTCCGTTCGATCCCGCCCTCAAGGCCGGACCGCTCCGATTCGACGCGTTGCGGAGACGTACGCGCGACGCCTGGCTCGCAACCGCCGCAGCCGTTGCCGAAGCGCTGTAGGTACCGATCATGAACCAGGGGATGCTCGGCAAGGCGATCGCGATCCTCATCGCGGCTGCGGTGATCCTGTCGTTCGCGTTCGGCTTCCTCGCCGAGCTCGTCACTCAGATCGCCTGCGGCGCGCGACCGATTCCCGAGCACCTGTTCGCCGGGCTCGGCCTCGCGATCACCGGCGATGCCTCTGCGTACGCGGCACCAGCGCAATGCGCGATGCCGGTCGCGGCGATCCGCATCGTGGATGCCGCAGCCGTCGTCCTGATCGTCGCCGCGGCCGTCTGGATTCTGGTCGCCGTGCGTCGCTACCGGGAGTCCGACCGCGCCTTCCTTGCCGACCTGCGCACCAGGCCGGGATTCGCGACCTCGAGTGAGATCCGCGACCATCTCTCCGCTAAGGCCGTGCTGCGTCGAGCGGCGCAGCTGCGCCCTGATCTCGCTCGCCCGCAGGCGACAGACGTCGGGTGGAGAGTCGGCACGGCACGCGGACGCGACGTGTACGTCTCCATCGAAGACTCCGTCGCGCTCGAAGGCCCGCCCCGCTCGGGCAAGGGCTACCGGATCCTGATCTCGGCGATCCTCGACTGGTCGGGTCCTCTCATCACGACCTCGACGACGAACGACAACCTCACGGCGACCATGCGGATGCGGCAGGCCCGCGGCGACGTCCATGTGTTCGACCCGCAGGGACTGTCCGGCGTCCGGCATCCGCTCCGCATCTCGCCGATCGCCGGATGCGAAGACCCGCTGGTCGCGATGCAGCGCGGCAGCGCGATCATCACCGGCACCGCGCTCGGCTCCTCGACGACGAACGGCGAATGGGCACAAGCGTCCGGCGTCGTCCTCGGACGACTCCTCCACGCGGCCGCCGTCGGCGGCATGTCCATCGCAGAGCTCTACGACTGGGGCACGAGCCCGGCGCAGACGCGGGACGCGGTCGAGATCCTCAAAGCCGACGGCGCGCCGGGCTGGGGCGACAGCCTCGATGCCACCATCGCCGGCGACGAGAAGCTCGTCTCGTCCATCTGGTTCGGGGTCAGCGGTGCCGTCGCTCCACTCGCCGTGCCCCAGATCCGCGACGCGCTCTCTCCCCGCCCGGGGGACCCGGCGCTCGACCCGATGAGCTTCCTCGACGCGGCGAACACGCTCTACCTGATCGGTTCGTCGTCCGGCGCGGCCGCGATGGGTGGATGGCTCGGCGCCGTCCTCGACGACATCGTTGAGGTCGCCCGCAAGCGCGCACTCGCCCTGCCAGGTGCACGGCTCACGCATCCGCTCGGACTGATCCTCGACGAGATCGCCAACATGTTCCGGTGGGGCAGCCTGCCACGGATCATGGCCGATGGCGGCGGTCGCGGCATCTGCACGTTCATCGTGCTGCAGGCTCTCTCGCAAGCCGAGACATCATGGTCGCGGGCGGAGGCCGACACGATCTGGGCCGCCGCGACGGCCAAGGTGCTGCTCGGCGGAGCGAGCCACGTCGACCACCTGCGCGACATCGAGTCGCTCCTCGGCACCCGCGACACCCGTCGCGAACAACGGTCGTGGTCGACGCGCGACGCCGGCCACTCGACCAGCGAGCAGCACGAGCGGCGACCCCTCATGTCGGTCGACGAGATCCGCCGACTGCCACCGACCGCCGGCCTGCTCGCGTACCGCAACCGCCGGAGCGTGCTCCTCGACCTCGCCGGATGGGACGAACGTCGCGACGCCCGCGCAATCCAACTCGGCAAGCGCGAGACGGAGCAGGAGCAGCGGAGCACCTTCGAGGATGCGCACCGAGCACCGGCGGCACCCGAGCCAGCCGCAGCACCCGTCAAGTCCGCAGAGGCGGTGAGCGAGGAGTGAGCAATCGCCGCACCCCGCTCCACGCGAACGCCTATCGGTCGACCTTTCTCCGTTCGCGGGCATGGTTCGCGCGACGCGACGCGTGGTTCACCCACGCGGCGATGAAACCGCACCCGCTCGCGTGCGCGGCATGTGGCATTCCAGCGAACAAGCGAGACCTCGAGCTGCACCATCTCGACTACGCCGGCGTCCAGCGGCTCGAAGACGGCCGCTGGGTCGCCCATGAGCTGGACGGCGATCTCATCCCCCTGCATCCGTACTGCCATGAGCTACTTCATCGACTCATCGACCGGGATGCCGTGCTGTCACGGCATCGGACCCGGCGCGTGGCATCCGAGCTCGCCCTCGACGCCCTGCGTCGCACACTCACTCACGCGAAAGGAGCAGGGACGTGACGTACGAACAAGAGCCGGAGGATCTCGACGATGCTCTCGCGGCCGACCTGACCGAACTCAATCCGCCCGACAGGTCCGGGTCGTCCGCTCCCATCGGCGCACACATCGTGAAGTGGCGCTCGCTGACGGATGCCGACGCACGGACGGCATGGATCGTGCTGCGCGACTGGGTCGAGTGGTTCACGGTGCGGTACCAGATCTCGGAGTCGGTGGTGCCGGCGTGCTGGTTCAAGCACGGCGACCTCGTCGAGGAGCTCTCCGCGCTCCACACCGCGCACACGGTGGCGTTCCACCCGTCCGATTCGGGATTCGGCCCGATCGGCTGGCACGAGCGTCTCACCCTCGCGTTGCCTCGCCTGCGTCGGGCGTACGCCGGCGGGTGCTCGCGTGGACACAGCCGCTACAAGCCTCGCTCGTGGACGGACGTCGTCGACGAGCAGGAATGGGAGGCGTGGACCAGCCGGGCCCACGCCGAGTGAGGCGCCTCGGCGTCTCTGATCGGAAGGAGAAAGCATGACCACCAGAATCCCGGTCACCATCGAGGGCAACCTCACCGGTGACCCCGAGCACGGCGCGAGCGAGTCGGGCAACGAGTATGCCCGCTTCACGATCGCCGTCAACGATCGCCGCCTCAACGAGACGACGAACCGATGGGAGGACGCCGGCACGGTGTTCCACCGCGTCGTCGTGTTCAACCAGCAGTCGCGGAACGTCGCGAACTCGCTGCGCAAGGGCGACAGCGTGATCGTCGCCGGCGACCTGCGGTTCGGCACCTACACCGACAAGGAGACGGGCAACACCCGAGAGACGCGCGACATCGTCGCCGACAACATCGGAGCGTCGCTCAAGTTCGCGACCGTCTCCGTCGACCGCGCCCCAAAAGCTAACGGCCCCGCCGCGGACAGATCCGCCACGGGGCCAGTAGCCCAGCCGGTCTCGACCACCGGCGTCGGGGTTGCTCGCTGACCCATCGCAACAGGAGAGCGGCGTGAGAGTCATCGTACTCCCGCGCCGCTCTCGCGTGCTGGACACCCCGATCGAGTCAATTACCTCCGGTAGGCAAGCGGGAATGCCGCCATCGCTTCACCGGCGAGCTGCTCAGTGCGCGCGGAGATCGCGTCGACTCCCCAGGAGTCGCGAACGGCGAGATCAGCATTGAGGCTCAAGCCGTTCCGATATCCGATCGGGTTGCCGTTCGAGTCCACCCGATCACGCTTCTCGATGAAGCTACGGTTACCGAGGGAGCTATTGAACCCGGTAATGGTCAAGTTGCCGAGATGGTGTGCAAACCGTTCGCGCGCCTCGGTGGCGGCCGCGGGCCCGCCCAGCATGGAGACCCAACCGGGCGGCAGGTTTTCTCCCTGCGGCAGGATGTGCTCGATTGACCACCGGTAGACGGGCTTGCCCTTAGTCTCGATGCGATGCCACAGATCTTGTTCGGTCTCGGCAGTCATGCGTCGTTCTGCGAGTGAGGCGAGGATAAAGCGCACGACGTCGGCGTTGACCTCGTAAACGGGTCCTGAGAGAACTCGGTGGAACCCCTCGTCGCTCTCCGACACCGCGGTGAGTGCGTCCAAGATCAGTTGCTTGCGGTCTTGCGTCGGGCTCGCGCGCAACCGTCCGACCAGGTCCATGAACAGACGGACTAAACCGTACGTCGCCGGCGTCCCCGTCAGGTTGCGTCGGACGAAGAACGCCGTGAGGAGATCAACGATGTCGACGAGTTCGTCCTCTCCGAGGTTGATCTCCTTCCTCTGAATGACGAGGTAGAGAAGCAAGACGTGCGCCGGCACGCCCTGCGCTCGGCGCAGTCGTTGGAAGGCGCGTGCCAGTCTCGTTCGTCCGTCCGGCGCCCCGGATCCGATCAGCTGCCCGAAGGCCTCGACCCCCACCGTGACGTCGTCGAGGAGCTTGACGACGTCACGGTCGATAAGCGTCTCGTAAATCTTGATGAGGTTCGTGCGAGTGGCCACGGGGACGCCCTGCAACCCGATGTCGAACTCGTCCTTCATTGCGTTGTAAAAGTAGCGGAAGAACCGCTCCTGAGTCCCGTAATCGTCCCCGAGAATCGCGAGCCACTCGCGCCAGCGCGCATAGGCGCCATCAAGCGAAACGTCGCTGCGGTGATCCGCTCGACCCAGCAGCGTGTTCTTGATGAGGTCGATCGGAGTCAGCGGCATGCCGCGGTTGTTCAGCGACTCGAAGAGAGTGAAGGCATCCGCGTGGGTAGCAACCTCGAGCTTCACGATGTTCGCACGCTTGACCCGTCCGAGCAGATCGAGCGCGGTCGCAGCGATAGATGACTGTGTCTCGGCCGCACGTGAAGTGATCCGTGAGCGGAAGTGTGCGTAGGCCTTCTTGACACGCCGAACGCCGGCCCATCGAGGCTTAGGGTCCGCAACCCCGAGGCCCGCTTCGGCGAGAACGTGAAGGAAATCCTCGGCATTGTCGTTCTGCGTTTGCGGGCGCAGTCGCGCACGCACCGGCTCACGCAAGATCAGCATCCGGCGGAGATTGACCAGATCGACTGCGTCGTCGTCGCTGAGGTCGCCACGGTATTCCTGAAGCAGCGAGTGAACCGCAGCGAGCATCAGCGAGATCGTTGTGAGCCGCTGCTGCCCATCAATGACCTCGAGGACCGACTCGCTGGTTGTGTTCGCCGTGTTGTTGACGCAGATTATGGTGCCGAGAAAGTGTCCATCGACATCGGCATGATCGAGGAGGTCGTCGACGAGCTCATCCCACTGATCCCGGCCCCAGGAATACTCCCTCTGATACTTCGGAACGGTGTAGACGACGTTGTTCTCGGGGCTGAGCAACGCGTGGACAGCGTCGTTGCTGAGGGACTTGATCACTTGCACTCTCCGCAATCATCTGAGCTTGTCGCGATCCTATCCGTGGAGCACCCTGAGGCGCCTCGGAGGGGCGCCCGCCGGCGATCAGTGGTTGGGACAGACGCCGCTCGCCGGGAGTTCCAGCCAGCATTCGGTGCAGACTTCAGCGGGTTTGCGAGCTGCCGCGTTGCGCGAAAACCCGCTACGGCCGAGCTGATTGATGGGCAACTCGATCAGCTCCCCTCTCCCGTCCTCATGCCGGAAGTAGATCGAACCACGGTTGACGTAGTGAACGAGGCCGCCACCTGCAGGGACCATCGCGATGTAGCTGCCGCTTCGAGGGATATAGGCCTCACGGAACTCAAACCGTGCGAGGTGCTCTCGGATGCGAGGGAGATTCTCCATCGGGATCCGAAACTCACGAAGAGCCGCGTCGAAAGTAGTGAAGGTCCGCCGGCCTCGTTCGTCGTCAAGACCCTCCACGACGAACCCCAGCTCTTGAAGGCGCTTCGCCGCGCCGTTCTTGCCGCCGCTGATATCGCTGTTGGACACCGGTACACCGTGCTGCGCCTCGTACGCGGCGGCGAAGATCGCCTTGGAGTCGTAACGGCCAGTGTCCGTGACGAGGAAGTAGTCTCTCGCTTCGCCGAAGCCGTACTTCTCCAGGAATGTCCATCGCCCGAGTCGATCGAACTCTTCGAGCGCGGCTTCGACAGCTCTCGGGTCGGTCAGGTCTGCGTAGGACACCATGACTGGACCATATCGGTGGGCACCGACGTTGCCGTACTAGCGCATCCGGAGATGGCCGGTCGCCTCGGGGTGCACGAGCGGTGCGGCTTCGTCTGCCGCGTTCCGGCGGCCAGTCCGGGGCGCCGGCGCTCGATACTGACGTGAGAGATTCTCGTATCGATCGGACGCGCGGCCATACTCGGCGTTGAGGGCCACGCGCTTGTCCACGAGCAGTGAGCCGTCGCGCATCAGCGACGGGCGTCCGTGCGTTTCGGCATCCGCCGCGCTGATGTCTCTGTCTAGCTCGAGGAGCTTCCCTCTCGTCCGCCGCATCCAATCGTTAAGCTCGGCAAGCTCTTCAGTGACGACGTCTGCGGGCGGACGTGCCGCCCTGCCGAGCTCGCTCCGCGCCGCGCGGACCGAGTCGTCGATGCTGACCTCGGGGATGCCGCGCATCAGGCTCTCCGCGATCTGCTCCTTGGCCACGGCATCCGTTCGCGCGATGGCGATCGCCTCGTTGTGCGCGTGTCCGCGGGTCATCCCGACGTACAGCCCGGATGCGTCGACGCCCGGCCCGACGATGGAGGCGTCCGTCGTCTCACCCTGGATGCCGTGCACGGTCGACGCATACGCGAGATGCACGTGCTCGGCCGCGTACTCGTGACTCACGACGTGGGTAACGATCGCATCGTTGACGCTGCGTAGCTCAAGGCCCGCTGGGGTGATGCGGTGAACAGTCCAGACCGCGCGGTTCTCCACACCGGTCGCACGGTCGTTGCGACGAGTCTGGACGACGTCACCTTCGAGCAGCCGCTGCTCGTCCTGGCCGACCGCGATCCGATCAAGGGTCAGGTCGCCGCGATCAACTCGCCGTTGCTGGATGGCCTCGTTGATGGCATCCGCCTCTTCGTTCGTGCTGGTTACGAGAGCCATGCGCCGCTGGCCGGACGCCCAACGGAAGTAGGACTCCACCATCACGTCGCGCGCTTGGACGTGGTCGACTACGCGGTGAATGAGCCCTCGTTCGGCGAGCTCGGTCGCCACGGCAACCGCGGCATCCTTCGACGCAGGCTCTCGCATCCGGAGTGTGAGCGCGGCGTAATCGGGATCCGTGAAGCGGTGGACTGCTGTCAGCTCCACCACGGCCGTCGCACGCCGCGTCATCGTGGCCATCGCCCCCGAATGCCCGACGGGACGCGCTTGCATGTGATCTCCGACCATCGCGATGCCGGCGCCCGATTCTGCGGCGATTGTCGCGAGAGCATTCGCTGCGTGGAGGTCGACCATGCCGGCCTCGTCGACGACCACTCGATCGCCGGGAACGAGCCGGTACCGCGAGGGCCCCGCGTAGGCGACGCCGGTTGCGGAGTCGATCTCTCCAATCGTCAGCCGCGTCCAGATCTCCGCACCCGCGAGGTCACGCCCCCACCTGAACCCGTGGTCGCCGAGCAGCGCGTGCAGGCTGGATGCCGATGTGCCGATCTCGCGGCCGGCAACGGACGCCGCCTTCTTGGTGGGAGCGACGACGACCATACGGCGTCCGCGATGAGCGAGCGCCGCCTTCGCTACCCGCAGCATCGTCGTCTTGCCCGCTCCCGCGGGCCCTGTGATCGAGACCAACCGGTCGGTGCCGGCGATCGCTGCCGCAGCCTCGACCTGGCGCCGCTCGAGCTGGATTCCGTTCTGCAGGACCGCATAGGCGGCGGTCAAGACCTCCGCCTGACCCGCCGAAGCGCCACCGATGGCGAGCTCATCGAAACGAGCAGCGAGCTCGATCTTCGCCGCCGCGGTGCTCGCGGCCATGTACCCCTTGATATGCGCAGGTCGATCGAGCTCGTCCTCGAGCAGGTCAACCGTCTGCGCGAGCGCGCGAACGATGACGTCGTCGATGACCGGTTGCAGCTGCTCTCGCGGAGCGACGACGCCGGATGCCGCGACAGCCCGCGTCGCGCCGGCTCTGACATCGAGCAGACTGAACCGTCCGCCGCAGCAGGCTGAACGGGCGTCCGCTTCCACGACGGCTTGAGCGGCCAGCAGATCCCGGTCGAGCTCGTCGATCGGCATCCTCTCCGCCGACACGGCGTCCCGGTCGCGCAGCATGCCGGGGTCGATCGCCGCAAGCTCGTCGGCGATGAGTTGCTCCCAGGCTGCTTCGTCGACGTCGCCCGGCTTGTTCGGCCGTGCTCTTGCCCACGCCAGGCGGTCGATGCGACGCAACTCGTCGGGGCTCGGCTCGATGCCGGGGTGGTCGCTGCGCCAGGAGGCAAGGAGCACCGCACGGTTCGCCTCAATCTGCGTCGAACGACGGGAGAGCGGGCGGACGGCGTGCGCGAGCTCCGCGATCTCCCCGCCGACGTCAAGGGTGAAGCCGTGCCGGGCCAGCGCGTCGATCCACTGGGGATCGGTGCGCGCAGCGAGCTCCCCCTCGGCGTTGATGACGGTCTGCATCTTCATGGCCACTCGGGAGTCAACGTTCGACCACTTGCTGTCTTCGCCGAGGACCTTCACGTTGAGCCACAGGTGACGATGGATGTGGGGATCGAGCGCACGCGATCGGCGGTGTTGGAGTTCGACGACCTCAACGCGACTGAGCGATTCTCGGATGCGCCCACCCGCACCCCGGCGCGCGTTCAGTTCGCGCTGCCACGTCGTGATGATGCGGTCGCGGAGTCGATCTTGGAGCGCCTCAAACTCGGTTGCGAGGTCTGCGTTAAGCATGGCCGCGATGCTGTACGACTTCGGGGCGTTGATCGTGCCGTCGAGAATCAGGTCTGCGTCGGGGGATGTCAGATCGCGTCCGCGACGTTCGTCCGTCTCGGGGTCGCGACCATCGACCCAACGACGGAGCCGCAGTTCGTCAAGCGTGTCGGCAGTGATGTTGCCGCCCTCGACTGTGAAGCGCACAACACCCGCGGCGCCAGCCGCGCTATAGGCGGCGAGCGCCTCAGCGCCGACGGTAGACCGAAGGTGAGAGTCACACGATCCTTGGAACGCGTAGGCCAGCGCCTGTCGAACCCCTTGCGATCCGACACCCCGTTTCCAGCGCTCCAGGCCGCCGCGCATGGGCTGAGTCTAGCCGCAATATGTATAACTCGGTACTAGTTCCACAGAAAGTGCCTGCGTGCATTGAGCTTGTATTGAGCTTGTGGTTTTTCATAGGTTCAGTCGCGACATCATCGAAATGTAGGGACTCGCGCGAGAGACAACCGGGTCACCCATCTGCTTCCAGTTCAAGTCGCCCGAAGCGGTGTGGTTGTCGAGACTCTCCTACGCTCCCCAAGTGGATGAGACACGACGCGCAATCCTCGGAGTCGGGCCCGCCGACCATAGACTGTCCGACAACCGAGTCTGGTAGGATCGGGGATTCGACGCAAGACGCTTCGCATGAGGGAGGGGAGCGAGATGACTCTCGGCGGCGGCGACATGTAAGACCTACGACTCAGGAGGGGCGGAGTGCACTGCACCCCGCCCCTCACTTCTTTACTGGAGCCACGTGGCCACTCAGGCTCTTGATCGGCCCCGATCCGCTGACGCTTATCTCAACGGTGGACTTGCCATATGTCACGTCCACTGATTGCCCTCCGCCTTCCTTGAATATCGCTTCAAGTCGCCGGGCGGACGGCACCGCCACCCGCACTCTGAATGCGTGGCAAGGACGGTTGAAGTCATATCGGAAGGGCTCCAGTTCGCCTTTCGCGAGCGTTTGAGACGCGTAGAGTGGCCACTTCCACTGGAGCCGAATCGTGAGCTCTTCGCCCGACTGCAGATCATCGGTGGGGTAAATGTGGATGTCGCTGCGCAGCTTCCCGCCCGTGTCATCCCACGTAGGGTCGAAGCTCAAGGGACTCTCACCGCGACTTGTCTTGCGGAATGCCTGGATTCCGACTTGCTCGGGGAGCACTTGCGGTCCAAAGGAGATGCAGGCAGACCACAGGATGCTCACAGGACGCGCGCCGGCCTTCACACACACAATCCTGTCGATCACAGCATTTCCGCGCTTGTCGACCTTGATGTTTTCGTCCCAGCTAACGATCTCGAAGTACGAGGGGTCACTGCGGTGGCTTCGAACGAGCGCTGACCCTAGACGACGCGAAACTTCCGCGAGGACGACGATCTCTTTCGCCGCAGCCCGGTGAAGAAAAAACCACCGAGCCACGAGTCCGGTTACAACGAGAAAGGCAAGGACGTACCACAGCGCGAACGCCCAGCCGATGATCGCGAATCCGATCTCCCTAGCGCTTTCGTCGACGAGGAAGGGCTGCAGGATCTGGAGGACCGTAATCAGCGCGACAGGCACGAAGAATGCGAGCAGTGCCTTGTTGCTTATCAGCGGCTCAACCATCTTTGCGATTGAGTAGTCACTCTCATCGCGAACCAGCGCCTTCGCAAGGCTGCGATTCAGCTTCTTGAGTTTCATCCCCATCTCCCCAGAGCGGCACGTTGGCGTCTCAACGTAGCACTGCCGGACTACGACCCAGTTGAAGCGCGCTAATCTCGTCGGCGCTCGACGATCACCGACTGAGTGGTCGTTAGCGCTCCCGTATCGTCCACATATCTTGATGCGACAGTTGACATGGCAATCTCATCCGGCAGCGCGACCGAGAAATTCAGCCCATCGACGGCTCGCGGAGCGATTTCGGGCAGCACGCCGTCGATACTCAGCCCATCGAGGAGATCGACTTTCAACGGGAAGTTGAACCTGATCGTCTCGTTGTCCGCGGTTGCCGAATCCGCCACCTCCCCCGGAAGCGCGGCGAGTAGCGTCGCGTGTGCCTTCAAGCCACCGAACGCCCAGAGCACCGTTGACTTGTCACCGCGTTCCAGCACCAGCCCGTCGTCGACGACCTGATCCCGCCGAAGCGTCCGAATCTCTGCGAGCCGCGCCACAGCGCGCTGTGACAGACGTACTGAAGGATCCGCCCCCAGCAGCACATCGCGACGCGCACGAACCATCTCGAACGACTCGGGCATCGGCTCAGATCCCCACCGCACGCGGCCCTTCGTGAGGTCCTCCCGCACAACGATCACGTGACGGTCCCAGTCGATGGATTCGACGATCCAGGCTCGACCAGCGAGCAGCAGCGGCTTCCTGCCTTCGATCACCTGCGTGGTGAGAGACAGCGGCGCGATCGATCCGATCTCGCGGCGTCCTTCGATCACTTTCATCTCAAGGTCTGCGATGAACGTCGACAGGAGTTCGAGGAAGTGTCGTCGCCCGAACTCCTTCTCGGCACGCGGACCGATGAACAGCCACGGTCCATCTGCCGCGAGAAACTCTTGCTCGACGAGGTAGTCGAGCACTTCGTCGGCACCGTCCATGACGTGCGACCCCGCCCACCACTCGTGCCACGACGCCCGCGCAAACCGCCCCTCTTGTAGTGCGAGCGCCAACAGTTGCTGAGCGGCGATGTGCCGAGGGGACGGCGGAGGCACGACCGGCTCGACGAACCCAGTCCCCCACAGGTGCAGCATCCCGGCCGCGCGGAGGAGCGTGTCGTTGTCGGTCGCGAGGAAGAGCGCATTCCGTACCGACCCGGCACGCCGCCCGGTTCGCCCGAGCCGCTGGAGGAAGGACGAAACCGACCTTGGCGAGTCCAGCTGGATCATCCGGTCGAGGTCGCCGATGTCGATGCCGAGTTCAAGGGTCGAGGTCGCAACGATCACACAGTCTCGGCCCTCCGCGAACGCACGCTCGCTGCGACGGCGTTCGTCGACTGACAATGACGAGTGCGATACGTAGGTCTCGACACTGTTGCTCCGCAACGCGAACGCGAGTTCCTCAGCCTGCGAGCGTGACTCACAGAACACGAGTCGCTTCTCCCCGAGGAACATCTGCGACAGCACAGTGGCCGCATTGTCCACCGAGCCCACGAAGTCGAGCGTGACGTCGGGCTCGACTGGCAGGCCGCCTTCACCGACCACCACGCGAGCCGGCGCTCCCGCATCCACGTTCGATCCCTGCAACCACCGAAGCACGTCGTCCGGATTTCCTAGGGTCGCCGAGAGCCCGATCCGTTGAATGCGCTGTCCGCACAGGCGTTGGAGTCGCTCGAGCACCGCGACAAGGTGCCATCCGCGGTCGGATGCTGCGAAAGCATGCACCTCATCGGCGATGAGCGCGCGCACGGAGCGGAAGAATAGGTGGTGCTCCACGCGCCGCGAGACGAGCATCGCCTCGAGCGACTCCGGTGTTGTGAGCAGGATGTCGGGTGGATCGCTCAGAATCCGACGACGCTCGCCGTCACCCACGTCCCCGTGCCAGAGCGCCACTCGTCGCCCGAGCCAAGCGGTGTACTGCTCGAGTCGAGGCAGCAGGTTATTCAGCAGAGCCTTGAGCGGCGCGAAGTAGATGACACTGAGCCCCTGCCACTCCTCGTCAACCATCCTCGACAGGACGGGGAAGGTCGCCGCTTCGGTTTTCCCGCCTGCCGTGGGCGCGATGAGCAGGCAGTCCGCGCCCGATCGCACAGGCTCGATCGATGCCTTCTGCAAAGGTCGAAGGTCATACCACCCGAGTGTGTTCGCAACGTGGTACTCGAGCGCTCCCGTGAGTTCTGCGTTCTCAGACATCGAGGTGGATGCTGTCGATCCCACCGACCGCGGCCCGCTCATCCGCATTGAGCTCACCGTCGGCAACGACGACCCCCGCCGCCGCGGGCGGTACAAAGTCGGGGAACTGCTCGACCTTGTCCAGGGTGTCCACCAGTTTTCGCAGGTAGAGCCGAGGCGCGACGCCGACCTTGCCGCCGAGACGCCCGGCGATGGTGTCCGCGAGCCCCGCCAGGTACTCGTCGGTCACCAGGTCATCGATCCGGTCGACGGCTGGACTGCCACTCGCATAGATATCCCGAACCCGGTCTCCGAGCTCCATGAGGCTCTCGCGCTGGAATCCGAGCAACCGCACCTGGGGCGCCCGGGGATTGTCCCATCGAGGGTCCCCGCTGAAGTCGACACCGATCCGAGCCGCCAGAGGAGGTAGCCGCTGCACTCCCTGCGTGCCGTCGAAGAACGCCGGCGTTCCAGTGATCAGAACGTAGAGACCCGGGAATCGGCCGGCGTCCACCTCGTCGAGGAGTTGCCGCAGCGCATTGAGCGACTTCTCTCGCATGTCACTGCGCACGCGCTGCAGCGTCTCGACTTCGTCGAGGACGAGAACGAGCCCTCGATAGTCGGCGTCACGCAGCACGGCCAGCAGGCCTTGCATGAAGCCGAACGCACCGAAGTGGTCGAGGTCCCCGCGGATGCCGGCTCCGCGACGGATGGCGGCCGACACGTGGGGCTGTCCACCGAGCCACGCGATCAGTCCGTCAGCCGTCTCGACATCTCCTCGAACAGTAGCCGCGTGGTACGCGCGAAGAGCAGCAGCGAAGGCCGGCGCTGTCCGCGAGACGACCGACAGACGCTGTTCCAGCAATTGCTGCGTCCGCTCGGCAAGCGCATCGCGATCGGCGGCGTTCGCTCCGGCGTCGACGGCGTCCTCTTCGAGAACGCGCAACCACTCATCGATCACCTCGCGGAAAGCGCTCGGCGCGGTCGACTCCGTCGCGAGGTTCTCCGTGACTCGCCGAAAGATGGTCTCGAGCTTGTGCAGGGGCGTCTCGGTCTCCGAGATCTGCACTTCGGCCGTGGCGAACCCTCGCTGCTTGGCGGTCTCGATCAACCATCGGGCGAAGAACGTCTTTCCGGCGCCGTATTCACCGCGCACTGCCTTGAACACGGCACCGCCCTCGCCGACCCCATCCAGCTCGTCGACAAGAGCGGATTCGAAGCGATAGAGCCCCACTGCCATCACGTCCAGACCTCGCTGAGGCACCGTCCCCCGCCGCAGCGCATCGATGATCTCGCGCCGCCGCCGCGCGCTCACCCCACTCACGGCCGACCTCCGAGCTCGAACTGCTCGCGGAGCAAGGTCTCGTCGAGGGTCACCGTGACCTGGTCCGGGTCGAGATCGACCACCGCATACCCATCAACATTGAGCAATCGCCTCAACGAGGCGAGCACCCCGGGGAGCGAGGACGCTGCAACGCCGGCCGCGACTGCAACGGTGTCACGGTGCGCACGCCCTGCGCCCGCGACGAGGGATGCCACGATCGCGCGAACCGTCTGGTCGTCGATCGGATGGCGACTCGCCCGCGCCTGCCGTTCGCGGTACGTCTCGCTCCGCACGAGTTGCTCATCGACTGGCACGACCGGCGCGGCAATCGGAGTCTCGGCCGGGATGTCCTCGAACAAAGCTGGCGTGTCTGCTACAACTGCGCGAACCCGCCGCTTCGCCGGCGCCGCGGCCACAACCGGCGTGTCGGGGTCGGCACGCACGGGCTCGTTCCACCACACGGGTTCCTGCGGAGGCGCCTCCACCCAGCCATCCGGCGCTGTAGCTCCCCTGGGCTGAGCGACGATGACCGGGATAGCGATCTCTGCGAGTGCCGCGCCCCCGTGATACCCCGCGCGCTTCGCTGCGAACCGCACGCCATCGGAAACCGCGAGGACCATTGCACCCCCGGGCGCAAGTACGCGAGGACCGCTCACGAACACCTCGTCGGACTGCGCCGGACCCGTCGAAGGATCGCGGAAGCGGGCTGCGGCACCGGGCGCACTGCGCAGTGCGCTCCCCCGCTCGACCACGTGTCCATGGTCGGAGGTGAGGATGATGACCCGGCCCGCCTCGCGTGCCACGTCAAGCAGCGCCGGCAAGTTCGATATCTGGTTCACGTGCCACCGGAGTGCGTCGACCTCGGCGGTCGCGAGTGCGTCGTCGATGGTGTTGAGGACGACACCGACGATCCTGCGGTCGAGATCCGCGATCGCGGTCGTGACTGCGGATGGGAGCGCGTGACCTGCGTCAGACCGAAGGTCGTCCTTGTGGAACGCGACTCCGCCGACCTTAGCCGAGAATCGGGCCTTCTCGGTCTGCTGGTTTCCTGCGAGCAGCTCCCCCGCGAACAACGACGTGCGGGAGTACTCGGTGATCGTCGGCAACACCGCAACCGCCGATCCGCGTCGCAGAGTGTCGCGTCGGACGAGTTCCGTCCAGCCACGATCGGCGAACTCGTCTGCCAGCTCGGTCGCGGTCGCGAAACTCATCCCGTCGAGCACGATCAGGAGCACCGGAGCCAGTCCGCTCAGCGGCACGACCGTATGCGTGAGAAGCGACTCCGCACCGGGCACGGACGAATCTACGGCGATGCCTCCCGTAAGCAACCGGGCTGCATCCTGGTCCTGCGCTTGTCGCGCACTCTGCACCGCATTCGCGAGTCGCCCGTACGCGTGCGCGAGCCTCGCATCGTTGTCACCATCCCAGATGTCGCCCAGCGCGCGCTCGACCCATGCACCATCTGACGAGTAGCGAATCAGGGCATCAAGGAAGTTCGCGGGAGCCGAACGCTGCGTGCTCAGCCACCTCACGAGGCGCACCGCCATCGCCGCCGTCTGCAGCGGACGGGAGATGGTCGAAGCGGCGTGGTGCATCTTGACTGCTGCGAATGCGTGCTCGACGCTCGCTGCTTCGCCGGTCCCCTGAACGTCCACGGCCATCTCGATCGCCTGACCGAGGGCGACGACGCGAGCGCGCAGACCCGAGAGAAGGTAGTCGGATGCCGCGGCTCCATCGGCCCAGTCGATCTCGACACACAGGGCTTCCGCCTGATCGAGGATCTCGCGCCCATGAACATCGTCGATGAGCCGGCGCATTAGTCTGCGTGAGGCGTCGCCGAACCTTTGCGCCGCGTCAGGCGAGGCCCCGGTTCCGATGTAGGACTCGATTCGCGCGCGCGCCGCAATCGTCGATGGGTCCCGCGTCTTAGTGCCAGACGCCCACAACTCACCGCAGACCAGCCCGATAGCTGCGACCGACACGTGCCCCCCGGCGAGCGCCGCGCGAAGCGCCAGCGCGAAGTCCGGGCCGATGTGCGTGAACACGGCGAGTACGAGCGAGTCCCTCACTTCCGGATCGAGGGCCCGGAGGCGTGCACGCACGCCGAGATCGTCGAGCGGAGCCAGACAGGTGACGAGGTCGAGGTCGTCGAGACGCCCGAGTCCGAGGATCGCCATAATGAGGGACTTCACCGCGTGGTCTGGCGTCAGCGTGGCGCCGGGAGCGGGAGGGTACCCGCGTTCGGGACGAACAGACAGCAGCAGGCTCGGCATCCATAATCCGAGGTCGCTGACATGGCGGGGCACAACCTGATCCCGCACACTGAACAGCCCGGGAACCATGCTCCACTCGTCGAGCTCACTCACCCGTTGACGATGCGCGTCGAGCATCACTGCAGACCCGAGCTCGCGCTCGGTGAGCGCCGTCAGAATCACGACGACCTCGTCCGGGGCGGCGGCGCGCATCGAGTCCAAAGCCGCAAGACCCGAGACCCCTTCAACGACTTTCACCGACGTGTCGCGCACCGTCATCGTGGGCGGCCCCGACCAGGTCGGTTGGGCACGCACAACCAGCGTCCGCGATTGGCGACGTGCGGACGACAGCCAGGCGTCAACGTGCTGGCGCAGAGCTGCTTCTGAGACGGTCGGAGCGCCCACGGATCAGTCGATTCGCCAGGTGATGGTCACTTCGGCACCGGGCCCCGCCTTGTCGCCGATTTCCGCTCGGAGCTCAGCCAGAACCCTGTCGAGGTCTGTCAGCGGCGCGTGGCGTGTCCCCGAGGTCTCGCTTGCAGTGGAGACACCAGGGTCCGTGTCGATGGGCACCGGCTTAACCGGCGTCGGCGTGACCACCGGGGGCGCAGTGGGACCGGGCATCGGCTGCACCACAAGGGCTCGCGCGCGCATCGCGACGTCCTTCAAGCGCGGCTCGAGCGGAACGACCGACTCATCGACGGCCGCTGCGCTACGCAACTCCGCGAGCGCAGCATCGAATGAGGTGTCGGCGCGCGTCTGCGCCGCAGCGATGATCGGCCAGTCGAGTGTGCGAAGCTCGCGCGCCAGCCGTTCCGCCGTTGCATACGTGCGCCCGAAAGCGCTGAGCTCGTCTGGCAGGTCGAATGTAGCGAGCGCCTCGATGCGTGACTTGTCGTTCGCCGCTTGCCGCGTGGTTGCCACCAGATCGTTGAGACGTCGGGCGGTCGCTGCACGGCCGACTTCTACAGATGCTTCAATGCCCAGCACGTCGCCATGCTCGTCGAGCTGGGCAACGAGGTCGGCGACTGCACTCGTCTCGAGGGCGGCCTTGATGGCGCCGCCGAATCGAGCGACCGCGCGCGGCGTCAGATTTGTCTCGGGAGCAACGCCGAAGATTCGACCGGCTCGAGTCTTCGCGAGTTCCCAGTCACCGCTGTCGGGGAGATTCGCCTTACGCACTGCGGCACCGTCAGGCAGAGACTGCAATGACGGCTGTCCTACACCGACGAACTCCCAGTTCCCCAGTGCAGCCCAGGTGAGCAGTACGGCGTTCTCCATCGCCGCGGTCATTCCCCAGTCGCTGAGCTTCGCACGCAGCGATCCGACGGTGATCCCTGTCCCCAGCTCGCCCTCCCAACGGGCGAAGTCCGAGTTCCACCCGAAGTGCGCGGCATCGACCACCATGACGTTCTCGTTCAACGCGCCGAGGCGTAGCGGCGCGACGATGTCTCGCGCGAGCTTCTGTTCAGCGGCACCGAGTCCTTGACGACGACCGCCGGCCTCGATCGTTCCCGTCACGAGGTCCATCGCGTCACTCAGGCGGCGAAGCGTGACCTCTTCGATGCCGAGGTCGGGGTGGTTCGGGAACTCATGCTTCCAGGCGGTGTCGAGCGCATGCTTCAGCCCGGTGAGGAGCGTGCCCGTGGGCGGCGGTGCGATGGTGAGCCCCTCGACAAGCGGCGAGAAGATCTGGTTGCCGGCGAGTTCGGCGTCGACATTGCCCTCGTCGGGCGTATTGACCCCGTATGCCTGACGCAAAGCTGTCGTCAGCCCGTCACGAAGGGTGCGCTGCCTTGTCTCCAGCGTCTGTCTCGCCGGGCCGCGGTCGGCGAGCGGGAGGTGGTCAGAGTTGGCATCGAACCTGGTGCCGGTGAGCAGGTAGTCAAGGAGCACGAGCTTGCCCAGGTCGTCCTGGCGTACTTCGGAGAGGAAGTTCGGGATCCATGCGATTGTGTTCGCGGTCCGCCCCTGATCGCGCAGTTTCTGCAGTCGGACGACATCGTAGGCAGGCGAGTAGTTTCCGCTGTCGTAGGGGAAGTCGATGACCACTCGCCACTGCTCGTCGCTATGGATCAGATCACTATCTAGCACCTCGGCTTCGTCGCGGACGTTGCCGAACTTGACCGTCACAGCGCGCTTCTGGCCACGCCAGACGTGGTTGAGGGGCAGTCCGACGAGGCTGACGGATGCCGCGGGCAGCCCCAACTCGTCGGTAATGAGACGGCGCACCAGCTCTCGCCTCGTCTGGAGATTGTCTTCCGTGCTCACGCGTTCCAGGATCGAGTCATAATCAACGCCGCTCAGCGTGGCGGTGATGATGGGGTCGTGGCCGTCGCCGATGCTGATCTCACCGAACTCGGTCGCCCACTGTCGCACGGTCGCCAGCACCTGGCCCGCCTCGTCGCCGGGGATGAAGGCGGAGATCGTGCCCCAGTTGAGCGCCGCCAACTTCGCGGCCGTGAGGTTCGACAGAGACTTCGCTTGCGGTGCGAGAGCTGCGATGAGCACCGTCTTCGCCAGCCTGTCCTCGGTCGCGAACGGGTGGTCGCGATCGAGATCTGCCGCCTGCGCTTCGCTGAGGGAATGCTTGCGCAAGAGGTACGGGCGCATCTTCTCTCGATAGAACTTCGCGGAGACGGCGAAGTGGCGCTTCATCTCCTCGCTGAGAGGCTGTGACCCGCCCAACACGATGGGTGCATACAGGTCACCGACCGGGATCACATCACGCACCCGAAGGTCGTCGCGACCTTCAGCGAGCAACTCGGCCATCAGCTTCAGCGCGGTGCGCTCGCGCTGCATCAGCGTCGACAGGGCAACCATCGTGTCGACCAGCGCGGGGCTGAACGGATAGACGTCAGCGAAGTCCTTCTCGTCGGAGTTCGCGTCGTCGGAGAGCAGGTATCCCCAGGCCGCGTAGTCCCGTCGAACTTCGGCGAGAGCTGTGCCGAGGGTGAGCTCGGCCTCACGATCGACAGGTCGCAGCAGACGCTGCTTGACAATCTTGGGGAGGTCAGCCGCCTGCAATCGAATCTTGTCGAAGCGGTCTTCCCAGTAAGCGAAGAGTTGCCCTTGAGCGACGCGCTGAGCCCCAGCGACGTGCGTCCCGAGGAAGTCACGCAGGTCGCGCTGCCGAGCGAGGAAGGAGGTGATCGGAATCGGCAGGTTAGCCGCAGCATTCTCGGCGAGCTGCACGACCTTTTCGATCTCGTTCTGAACCCACGCTTGGTCGGCGAGGTGCTGACCGAGCCAGAGCACGATCTCGTCGATGAGGAAGACGAGTCCCTGATATCCAAGGCTCTTGGCGTGCGCGGTCAGGGCCTGTAGCCCGTCCGACATCGGAAGCCACTCGCCGGAACGGACGGATGCCGAGAAGTAGGCCGAGACGAGATCTCCAACGAGGCGGTCGCGGTCGTCATTGCCGGGTCCGGCGTTAGCTGCGGCCTCGAAGCTCACGGCATCCCACGCGGTACCGAGGTCACCCCATGCCGCATCCCCGCCGCCGAGTCCGCCGAAGAACGCGTCGTCCCCCATGCGTTCGCGCAGGGTGTGCGCATCGGCGAGCAGTCCGTCGCTCACGTGCAGGATCGGAGAGGCCGCTTCGGGGTGCTTCGATGCGATCGCCGCAAGGTACCCACCGAACAGAGCGTCTTCGAAGGACTTTGCTCCGAGAAGGTTGTAATCCACAACGAGCAGGCGCCGCTCAAGGATGTCCTGCCGCGCCGCAACAACAGCCTCTAGCCCCGGGATCTGCCGCGCCGGAATGTGCCCCGACAACAGCAGATGCAGAACCGCCATGTAGTGCGACTTACCCGCACCGAACGATCCATCGAGGAACGCCCCCCGCGACGACTGTCGGCTGAGTGAGCCAGCGACGAGGTCGAGCCCTTCACCGACGGCGTCAGCGATCGCGTTGGTCACGACGTAGTCACGAATCGTTTGCTCGTGCCGTGCAACGCCTTCGTCCAGCTTGATGACGAAGTCCGCCGCCTCGACTCGTTCTGGCAGGTCGATGAGGTCACGGAGCGGCGAGTTGAGGGTGAAGGTCATGCCTTCTTCCTTCCACGAGTCGCGGGCGCCGGGCGCCAGGCGAGAACGGTGTCGACCCCAATACCGAGGCGTCCAAGCAGGGCGGTGGTGGCAGCCGACACGGCGGATGCCGGGCTGACGCCCGACCGCTCGTCGATGCCGCTGTACCACTGGTCGAGCCACGGCTGCAGTTCGATCAACCCGCCGAGGAGCGGAACCACCTGGTCTTCCGGCGCGCCCGCACGCGACAACTCATTGGCGAGACGTGCAATGGCCTGCCCTCGCTCTGAGTGGTCCCACCCTGCCCACCCGTAGAGCTCGGTTGCGTCATCTGGAAGTCGAGCCCCAGGGAACGAGAGGAACCGCTCCTTCGGCACGTCGAGCTTTCCTCGTGCCGTCCAGTATGTCGACTTCAGGAAGTCAGCCTGGCCGTACTTGGGAGGCACCGGAACGTCGACCCGCTCGCCCCGGTCTTCTGCGCGCTGCAGATCCCACGTGCGTTCCCATGCTCGAAACTTCTCAATCCCCGCGGGCTTGTAGCGCAGGGGCGCGAACGGCGGGACTGCCTCGTTCGAAAGGAGCTTGCCAATCTCGGCCGTCAGATCGAAGTCGGGTGAGCCGGTGTGAATCGTCAGCAGCTCGCGTACTCGCTCGTCGCGGCGGAGGTCGTCGGCGACTTGAGCTGCGGACCTTGCCAGCGGTCGGCCCGCGCCGTCGCGCCACAGCTCGGGCGACTCCAACCGATCCAGTAGCGCGTCCTTCACCGCACTCGCCTGAAGTTCATCCCACGAGGGTCCGGCCCATCGCCGTTTGTACTCAGGGCGCTCCAGCATTCGAAGTGAGGGGTTGCTCTGAATCGCCGAGTAACGACTGAACCATAGTTCGCGATAAGCAGGTGGCCACTCCGAATTCGGCCCAGCAAGATTGGCGGCGCGACCGTGACGTTGGAACCACTTAGTGTTCTCCCACCCTGGAACAACCTCTCGTGCTAGTCCAACCTCCATCACGCGCTCGTTCGCATCAATCGGCACCAGTTGATCAAATGCCGGAGCCAGCGCCTGATCGGCGAGACCGTAGGCGACATAGGTTTGCCAATCAAGCTCCTCCTGAAGCGACACTAGCGCCCGCTGAGCCTCGCCCCAGCGAGTCCGTGCTTCATCAAGCGCCCGGCGAATGTCCCGCGCGCTGCCCGCGAGAGTCGCTCGCGGAGAGTCAGCCCGTTGTTGGCTCGCCTGTGTGTCCAATCGCTTAGCGATCTCCCGCGTTGAGACCGGCGGAAGCGGAAACTCCTCAAGCTTGGTGGCCGTGAACTCGTAGCGATCACTCCAGGGCTCAAGGCTGACGCGCGCTCCGCCCGTGCCCATCGGATCTCCGCCCTTGGGATAACTGACCTGCTTGAGCCAGAAGCAGGCGGTAGAGGAGTTCAGCACGCCGAGCAGGTCGAAGTGATCGTCCTCGGTGGCGTCCGCTGGAAGCTTGATCACCGGCGCTGAACGGTTGAAGACTTTGCCACCTCGGTCCAAGATGAAGTGGTTGTGCGTCGCGACGAACGCGAAAGTGATGGTCCAGCCAGATGCACCTATGTCCTGGGGAATCTGGTGCCACTCGTACCACGGGCGACCGTCCGAGAAGTATGTTCCTCGCGTGAATGTAGCGCGGTTGCCCAGCTCAGTTCGCACTCTCCACATCGACCTCGCCTGTTTGGGAAAGTCCTCCAGAGGCTGCAGTATGTGCTGCGCGTTGTAGGGAAAGAATGTCGGCTCCGTCTGTCCAATTGACCAGTCTCGCACCGCGTCGCCCACTACCAGCGGGCGGAACGAATTCGGCTCGCCAACGCGACGCACCTCATCCGATCGTGTAATAAATGCCTCGTCCGCACCAAGCACCCCGAAAACACCGATCCGGAATGGGATTGTCCCAAGGCGCGTCGCGCCCGCTGCCTCGAGCTGTGCCCTAAGTTCGCCGGCCCCACCTCCGGACAGCGACCAAGGAAAGCTCGCATACGTCGCTCGCGGAGCGTCCAACACGGTGACATATTGGCCGTTGTATCCCGGCTGATCCACGTGAGCGACAATGTCCGTCCATACCAAGCCCTGCGACGGCACCGCAGGCTGCCCCGGCTCTCCACGCACACCGAGCACTGCACTAACCTTGTCGGTTTGCGGCCTGCGCGGCCGGCCCACGAGAATGACAGTCGGCGTCCCGTGACCTGGAATGTAGGCGCCTGAAGTGTCGATGATATGACTGAGGTCGACATAGGAGGGGCGAGTCGTGCCGGTGTATTTGCCCGACAGGAACTGCTCGATGAGCTTCTTGCCGAACTCTCGCTTCATGAACGAGTTCGACGTGATCTGCCCGACATGTCCGGCGCCGCTGGCCGCATCTGGTTGCTTCGCGAGGCGGAAGAGCAGCTCCATGAACGGAACTGAGAGCGCGTACTTTCCGTGGCAGGTGCTGTAGAGAGCACGATACGTGTCGCGCAGCCGCGCGTCCGGCGGCTGGATATACGGCGGGTTCGCGACGACCACGTGGTACTGCCCCGGCGCGAGGATGTTCGCGTGCTCCTGGAGGTCTTCGGCCTGATAGGCGAAGTACTCGCCGTCGCCCATGTCGAGCTTCGCTTCCGGGCTCTGTCCACCGAGCAGGGAGTCACCGATGGCGAGGTGATAGCGGAACGCGGGCGCGGCGACCAGAGTGGTGATCCCCGCCGCCTTGATCGCCGCGACCGTGAGGCGGAAGCGCGCGATCGCGATGGCAAACGGGTTGAGGTCGACCCCGTGGATCGAGTCAAGCGCGCGCTGAGCGCGGTCTCCCCGGTCCAGGCCTGGCGCGGATGCGCTCCAGTCCGCCATCAGCCGTTCAAACGCACCGAGCAAGAAGTGTCCTGAGCCGCACGCGGGGTCAATCACCTTGAGACCGGTGAGACCGAACTCCTGAATTGCAGGTGTGAGCGTGAGATCGAGGATGAACTCCTCGACGAAGTCTGGCGTCTGCAGCAGGGCGAATGTCTTCTTCGCGTAATCGGAGAGGTCCTGGTATAGGTCGCCGAGGAATCGCGTGCCCAGCTGCGGGTCGCTGAAGTCGTGCACCAGCTCCCCACCGGGTGTCGTGCGGCGGAAGAAGTCGCGCAGCCCATCTGCTGCGGTCGCCGAGATCTCGGCGTGCCAGACGGCCGAGTGTTTCCGGTCGACGAGCGGGGCGCCAGCCGGCAGGTCGGCGAGTGTGCCGAACGCTTGCTGCAGCCAGTCTCGCGAGGTCATGGTTGGCGCCGCCGCGTAAAAGGCGGCCTCGTTCTCCACCGCGCGCTCCAGCCCATCGCCAGGCCCAGCGATCCAAGGCTGAGCCACCGAGCGCCCGTCACGCGTCGCCCCGGCAAGCAATCCGTTGTCTTCGCAGAAACGGATGAACACCGTCGCAATGATCCATGCGACACCCGCCTGCGCCACTTGCCCGTCGCGCCAATCGATCCACGCGAGCCCCGTTCGCTCCCGCGCCTGAGCACGCCCGTATTCATCCCTGAGCCGCGAACCCCAAGGGGATTCAGGATCTTCTGCGCGCACCCGCAGGTCCGCCTCCAACGTCTTGAGTTCGCGCTTGAGGTCAGCGAGCAGAGCAGCGGAGTCGATCACGAGACGCTGGCCTTTCTGGTGAGAGCGGTGGTCGCAGCTGAGAGGGGAGCCGCCGACTCGCTGTCGCCCAACTGCAGGGCATCGACGGCAAGCTCCAGCCAACCATCCGCACCGAACGGCATCGGCACGCCGTCCAGATCGGGGGTGCTACCCGTGAGTGGACGCGGAAGGACGAACCAACGGGCCGCGGCGCGCGAGGTCGACATGTCCATCACCGACGCGATCAGATCGACGAGGCCAAGCCGACCGAACACCGCCGCGTTGGTGAGCACAAGCGGCTGTGGCGATTCCATCAGCTCATTCCATCGAGGAACGATCGCGAGGCGAGCCAGCTGCTGCAGGTTTCGCTGGGCGGTGCCGCCGGCATCCGGCCGATCTGCATCAAGCACGACATTCCACTGGATGTTCTTGTCGGCGGCGGTCTCACGCAGTGCATCCAATGCAAGGTCTGCAAGATCGATGACACGCGTGTCGTAGGCGTGGGCGAGCATCGTCGTCACGAGCGACGTCGGTCTCCGCCGAGTCAACACAAGAGCCAGTGCACTTCGTTCTCGCAGCGACGCCTGCAGTCGAGCCACCACAGCGTCGTCCCCGGTGGCGCGTCCCCACGTCGTCGAGGACGCGGTCGCGGTCGCCGAGTTCGTGTCCGCAGCGCGCATCGCGTACTTGCGGAGATCGCTGCGCCATTCGAGATACGGCATCGCGGCTCTCACCGCGACGTCGAGCGCAGGTCGCGATGGGATGCTGTCAACGGCGGGGAACCGAGCGCGCACACGCTGTTCGATGGTGACCTCTGCCACCTCGCGCGTCGCGGCTGAACGGAGGGCATGCTCCACCGCCCTCGCGGGCGACAAGTCCACTCGATACGCCTCACCCATCGACGACTGCCGACCTCGTGCGGAGAGACCGATCGCGAGCTGCGCGATGCGAGCATCGCTCAACCTCAGCGGCTTCTCCTCGTCGGTCCGCAGCGCCTCACGGACGCGTGCAGCAGGTACGACGTCATCCGCATCGAGGAGCTCATCGATGATCGATGCCCGGTGAAGGATTGCCTCGAGGTGCGCCTCTGCGTCGTCGAACGTCATGCCCGAGCCATCTTCAGGGGCGTAGGCGACGATGATTCGGGTGCGGTCAGCCGCCCGCTGGAAAACGAACTTCGGATCGCGGTACCGAGCATCGAGTTCGAGGATCGCCTGCACAACGGCGGTCGCAACCTTCGTCCGCTGCTGCTCATCGTCAATGGACGACCCATACTCGCGTAGGAGCTTGGCCGAGAGCTCTTCGACAGTCGCGATGCTCTCGAAGTCCCGCAGCCACCGGGACACATCGTCGGCCGCCGTCTTGAGCGTTCCACCCTTGCGCAACCGTCTGAAGCGCTCCTCGGGCGACTCCCCGGGTTTGGGCGAGATGCCGCTGAGGAAGTTCTCGACGGCACGGCGTCCACCTGTCGCGGGAACCTCGGTCGTCGTGGTCGTGTGCGCGAGACGCTCACGCCACTGTCGGATACGCGCGCTGATCTCGCGACGGACCTGCTCGCCACTGCCGCGGATCTGATTGATGACCATCGGCGGTACGCCGAGTAGCTCGCCGACGGTTGTCGCGTTGACCCGAGCCACAACCGAGAGCGCACGTGCGCTGAGGCCGGCGTCGGTCAGCGGGGTGTCGACGGACGCGGCATCCGCCTTCGCATCGTTCGCCTCTGCGATGGCGTCGTCAATGGTCGCCCCGGCGAGAGCGGCTGCCCACGCCGCGCGCATGGCGTCGAGCGATGGATGCCGCTCGGTAGCGTCCGGCGCGAGCGCTGTGCGGAAGAACGCGACGAGGCCTTCAGTGACACCCGTGTCGAACATGCTCGGCTGCACGACCGGCGCATCCGTCGCGTTCGCAGGCGCATCCCCGGACGGCCACCAAACCGGGTCTCCGGTGGCGAGTTCGAAGAGCGTCACCGCAACCGCGAAGCGTTCAGCGGCCGAGTCGAACTGCCGCCGCACACTCACGCCGAGGTACGGATCGAGGTAAGGCCGCGATCCCGACTTGATGTTCGCGAGCGGCTCTTCCGCGAGGGAAAAATCGAACAGAGTCAAGCGCGGCTTGCGGGTGCCGGGGTCGGGCTTGACGGCGAGGTTCGACGGCTTGATATCGCGATGGAACACCCCTCGCTGCTCGAGATGCGCCACCGCCTCGAAGAGGTCTGCACCGTAACGCTCGAGCTGCTCGATCGTGGCGCGACCCTCGAGACGGATGCGGTCCGACAGCGTCTCGGTGCCGGCATCCGTCATCAGGAGGCCCTGGCGCGTGCCGACGGGCAGAGGCCCGTCCAAGCGCTTCACGATGCGGGGGTGGTCCAGCCGATCCAGCACCGATGCTTCGATTTGCAGGCGTGCGGCGGCTGCGTCGTCTTTCGCGAGCTTGAGGATGTCGCCCTCACGACCAGCCTCGTAATCGAGCACTTCGAGAGCCACGCCCGTTGACCCCGAACCGCGGCGGCGCGCGATTTCGAAGCGGCCACCGATGATCTCCCCCACCGATGCGTCGAGTGGATCCGTCTGCGCGACGATCGGCTCATCGTCGTGCGTCTCGCGACGCGCGTCCTCGAACGCCACCTGGAAATCTGCGATGTCCAGGGTGCGTTCCATCTCGTCGAACGCGGTGGCTTGCGCAATGACGCCAGCGAGACGGTCCGAGATCTCCGGCATCACTGACCGGGGATCGAGCCCTGTCGCGTCCGAAGCTACGAGTGATTCGAGCGCAGGCAGGTTCGCCGCAGGCGGCTTTCCGGTCAGCACCGTGAAGGCGACAGCTCCGGTGCCGTACACGTCGAGCGTCTGCGCCGACGCGGGGGTCGCGTTCCGAAGCGTTTCAGGCGCGAGGTAGAGGAGCGCCTCGGAATCCACGACGCCGACGAGATCGGTGATCCCCCTCGACACAACAGTCGCCGTGGAGGTCTCCGAGTCTCGACGCCGCGCGAGATCCCAATCCCGGATCCGCACAGTGACCGAGTCGTCACCCGTGTCGGTAACCCGCACGCTCACGGGCGACAGGGCCCGATGAGTGAGCCGCTGGCCGTGCGCGAAACGGACGAGTTCGGTCAGGTCTTGCACGATGCGCTCGCGCGCCTCGAAGGTGAGGTCATCGACGTGCTGCGAGAGGTAGTCCTCGAGGCTCAGTTCGTCGGGATCGTAGGGGAAGAGGAGCGCTGGGCCCTCCTCGGGCGTAAGGAGGTCGAGCGGGGCGATGATCCCGGAATGCACGATGCCGTCGGTGAGGCGGAACTCGCGGCGTGCCCGCAGGTCGACCGCGGCGCGGGTCTCGCGATCCGCGCCCTTCGGGTAAGGGAAGAGGCGGATGCGCCGCTTCGTGACACCGTCGGGATGGTTGACGAGGAAGTCCTGCCAGCCTGGCCCCTCACCGAGCGGCTCGCTCGAGTCGAGAGGGTAATGTCCGATCATGCGCTGGCGGGGTCGCGGCATCAGCCCCGCGGCATCCATCAGCGCGTCGATCTGTCTGGCGCGTGGGAGATCGATTGGTTCGCGGGTGGGCTGTTGCGCGAGCAACGACGAGAATGCGCGGTCGGGAGCAAGTCCCTGGACCTCGGATCCGTCCAATGCCCAGACCGATTCAGCGCCGAACCGGTCGAGCCGGATCTTTGATCGACGCCCGTGCATCACGACCGCCTCGTCGACGTACGGCACTACGTTGCTGGGGAGGTTTGCGGTGCGAGCCAGGTCGGATAGGACAGAGCGGAGGCGCTTCGCCTTGTCGTTAGCCAGCAGCCGAGGGTTTTTCTCGGTGCGGTTCCCGAGGCGCCACATGCGCTGATCGCCGGTGATCTCGCCGTGCCACCCCTTGAGTTCAACGACGAAGAGACCGTTGCGAGTCAGCAGGAGAGCATCGACCTCGTTGAGCCGCCCGTGGTTGTCGGTGAAGGTGATGTTCGCCCATCCGCGGGCGATTCCATCGTCGGGCAGAAGCTGGCGGATCTTGTCGAGTGCCTCGGCTTCCTGCGCCTGGGCAGCGTCGCCCATGACACGCCACAGTGGCGAATCAGTCCGCATCTCCGCAGTACCCTCCAGAACCCAGTGACTCCACCATATCCGCGCAGCCCGACGCGGCTATGCCGTCGGCGCCAGCTGTTACGTGCCCCGCCGCGGACACCCTCGCAGATACGATGAGGGAGGGAGGCCGCGTGGCTCGGATATCGGCATGGCGCGTCAATGACGCTGTCGCTTACGAAGCGATGCGCGAGTCCGCGACGTTGCTGACGAGCCTTCTTCTGCAGTCCTCCATCGAACGCTCTGGGCCCTCGGCAGCTGCGTTGTCCGAGCTTCAGCAGCTCCAGCGAGACATCCTCGACGTGGATGGACACGACCGCGCGGCCGTGAATTCGCTCGCTGACCGAATCGCCGTTCGAATTACGGAGCTGACGCCTTGACCAGCTGGGAGCTCGAACCGAGTGAGCGCGACGCGATACTGGCGCGCGACGTCCTTCCTCTGGTTTTTCAGAGCTCGACTCACGCTGAAGAGTCACCATCTCTCACCCTGCTGGCTGGCCAGCCTGGGACCGCACGTCAGAGGGCGATCCGGACGCTGATCGTAGAACACGGTCAAGCGCCAGCCGTTGTGGGCGCCGATGATCTGCGCGCATTTCACCCGCGGTTCGCTGCGCTTTCCGTCGCCAGCGCACCTGAGTCACTCGACGCCGTCACCCGAGCAACAGCGGCATGGATGCGCGACTGCATCCGTTACGCCCGCGAGAATCAGCGTTCACTGCTGCTCGAGGGAGCGTTTCAAAATCCAACAGCCGCTGTAGGAACGGCTGCGCGGTTCGCGGCCGCGGGGTTTCAGACGCGCGTCGCGATCGTCGCATCGCGGAGAGCCGAGAGCCTTCTCTCCGTGGCATCCCTCTACTTGAGCAACGTCCGTGCCGGCAACCTTGCGCGGCTCGTCAGCCGAGAAGCTCATGACCGCGCGTTCGAGGCGACCCGCGATCTCGCGGTAGAGGCAGAAGGCTCGTCGGCCGTCGACCAGTTGACGGTGATCGGCCGCAACGGCGACGTGGTGTTCGACGCGCGCCGAGCTGACGGTGACGAGGTGTTCCGCGGTGCCGCGGCAGCCCTCGAAGGCGCGCAGTCCGCCCGTCTGAGTCGGTTCGACGCAACGCAGTGGCTCAGCGAGCTTCACCACGCGACCGACTTCGCGATGACGCGCCGAGACCTCCCCCGCGCTGTCACTGAGCTCCTCGTCGAGCTGCACGACGTCGCTCTCCGCGAGGTTATCCCCGAGCTGTACGCGCCCAGCGACGGCAAGTTCATCAGCGCGATCGAGCAGAAGACGGTAGCGAGACTGGGCGACCTGCAGCGTTCGCAACCGCTCGAGGAGGTCGTTGATCTCGCCGCACCGGTCGTCGTTCCTGTCGGCCCCGAGCGCGGCGGCGTCTCGCGCTGACTCACATCAGGGCGCATCGCCCGCTCTTCTCAGACCGTCCTGGTAGTGGCTCACAACGCGACCGGAGGCGCGCGCAGTGCCGAGTCCGAGGATTACCGGACTGAGCGCAGCGAGGGAGGATATGCCGCAGGGCCGGAACGGAGCGCGCCGGAGGTCGCTACGATCGGCCGCCAGGACGGATCCGCCACCTACTCCCCCGATAGCTCGGCGAGCTTCTGAATCAGAGGTCGGCGGTCTGCGAGCGGCTCGGTGATCAGCATCCGGATGATCCCACGGAACATCTCGACATCCGGCGACGGCAGCCGACGCTCCAGTGGCGCGGCGCACCACGCAACGTCCTCCTCGACGTCGTAACCGGGCTCGTTGTCAGCCTTGTCGGGGTAGTACATGAACGCGCTGATGGCGGTGCGGTAGAGCACCTTCTCGGCGCGGCTCCTGTCGATGACGCTCATCGGTTCAGTTCTCTCGTGTCGGGGTGACGCAGCATCGGATGCGGGGCTGCGGGGTCCAGATGATGGACTCGGCGCGGTTCTTCGTGGTGGCGGAGGCGCTCGCTGATCTGCTTCGCGATGGCATCCATTCGCGCCTCTTCGATTTCCTGCGGCGTCATGCGCGGCTTCGGCTTAGGGCCGGGTGCCACACGGCTCAGTTCCTTCTGCAGGCGCGCGAGCTCCTCTTGCTGCTCAGCCAGCGCGTAGGTCGCGCGCGCTTTGAGACAGTCTCTCTTCCACGCCGCCAGCAGTTCCGGCGGCGTCGCGAAGATCTCCATCATGGTCATGAGTTCCTCCTCGGTCCAGGTTCGTGAGAAGAAGGCGTGGGCCGCGACGCGGTTCGCTTTGCGCTCGTCGCGAGGTACGCGATGGAGACGCTGCGTCGGCAGGCCGACTGCTCGGCGCCGTTTTTCGCGGTCGCGCCACGCGCGGTGGGAGGCCTTCTGCTTCTCCTTGTTGCGGGCGTAGTACTCGCGGCGGCGCGCACGCTGTTCCTCGGCATGCGCCGCGTAGTACTCACGTCGCCGCTCCCGGTGCTTCTCGGCGTTGTCGCGGTACTTGTCGCGCAGTCGCGCGTTGACCTGGTCCTTGTGCGAATCACGCCAGCGCTGGTTACGCTCACGCTTACCCGCCCGATACGCCTCAGGGTCCTTCTCGCGTTGCTCCGCGCGGTACTGCCGCTGATAGTCGAGGTACTCGTCGCGATGTGCCGCGTAGTATTCGCGCGCGTACTCACGACGCCTTTCCTTACGTTGCTTCTCCCTCTCGTAGACCGCAGCGCGAGCATGCGCGATCTGAAGGCGAAGGTCCTCGTTCGCTCGCTGGAGCCGCTCAGCATCGTCGTCGATCAAGGTGATCACCTCGCGACCGACGTCGTGGATGCCGATGGGGGCCAAATGCCGTCGAGCAGCGAATCAGCGGGAGCGAAGCGGTCGCGCAACGCGCGAGGCGGCGCGAGCGGGAAGCGCCGCTCGGCTTCGGCCGCGGACCGCTTGCCCTTCGGGAAGTACTCGTGGAAGAGCAGGCACTGCGGATCGACGGTGACCCAATGGCATCGCGTGCCCCACCAGACCGTGAGCTCGAGCTCAGCCTCCTCGACCGAGTTCACCCAGACGCCGGCCACATGCCCGTCGACGAGTAGGGCAGTGTGCCACTCGTGCGCACCGGGATGGATGCCGCGGACGGCCAGAGCCTCGTCGATCATCGCTCGTCGGATGCGGCAGTCATCGTCGGTTGCGCGGTCGCCAAGGATCGGAGCGGCGGACCGAATGCGCTCCCCCGCTTCCCCGAGACTCTCCCCTGCACTCGGATCAGGTCTCGCGTTCATGACCTGCTCGCGAACCTGGCCGCGATCCTCTTCAACTCGTCCGGCTGGAACCCTGACCAGTGGTCGTGCTCGTCGACGACCACGACCGGCGCGCGGGTGTATCCGAGGTCGCCGACAACATAGTCGCGGGCGGCGCTGTTCTCGTTGCGGGTGATGTCGCATTCGACGAACGGGATGTCGAGGTCCGCCAAGAGGCTCTCCGTGAGCATGCACTGCACGCACGCGGGGCCGGTCGTGTACACAGTGACGGCCCGCGGCGCGGCATCCGGCATCAGATCAGTAGCCATCGATCGTGCCTTCGCGCATGGCGGCTTCGACCCACTCGTCGACCTCGTCGACGGCGTAGAGCACAATGCGGCCGAGCTTGCGATAGCGCGGGCCCTTGCCCTCATGTCGCCACATCGCGAGCGTGCCGGTCGAGATGCCCGGCAGCTGGTCGGCCAGCATCTGCGGGCTCAGGTACTTGTGTTTCAGGTCGACGGGAGTCGTTTCGATCTTCATTGCCACGGCGCACCTCCGCTGCGTTGTTGGAACCGTGTTTGACATGAGTACACAACTAAGGAGTATGCTCTGTCAAGAGGTTCTGCGATGTGCGTTCGAGGTAATGCAAAATGAGGAGGTGAGAATCGACGTGACCACTCTCGATGGCACACCCATGTCAGCGGATGCCGCGACGGAACCCGTCGGGTCGGCGTTGCGCATTGCTCGCGCGTTCGTTGCAACCACGACGAACGACGAAACCGGGATCGAAACGACCCTCGAGGCGCACTACTCGCCCGACGAAGGTCAGTACGTCGTCATGACGCTCGTCAGCCGGGCGATACGGCCGGACTTCGATCGACGCGCGCTGCGTCACATCGCCGCGCAGGCGATCGTGCAAGCCGCCGTCCCGCATTGCATCGCGGTGCGCATGGATGGCTCGGACGGCGGCGAGTGGACGACGGTCGCAGACCTGACCGCCGGCGAGGGCCGGATCATCCCGCAGTGGATGGCATCCGCTGTCGTCAAGCGCGGGATGAAGGACGAGCGCATGGAGGTGATCGAGATCCTCTACGGCGCCGCAGCGCTCGCGGACCTGCCGCCGACGAAGGCGGTGCAGGTGGAACTCGATGTGCCGCACCGCACGGCATCCGACTGGATCGCGAAGGCGCGCGCCGCCGGCCGGCTCAAGGGCATGAACTATACGCAGGGCCGCCCGCGTCGAACGGACGATGCCTAAGCGCACGACCCGAAACGTCTACTCCTACGACTCGGTCAAACACGGCACGCTCTGGCGTGCCCGGTACGTCTCGCCCAGCAATCGCATCGTCGAGAAGCGCGGTTTCCTGACGAAGGCAGAGGCCGAGGCGTGGCTGACGACGGAGAAGTCGAAGCTGATAACCGGCGACTGGACCGACCCCCGCAAGTCGACGGTTACCGTCGGCTCCTTGGCGCCGGCGTGGCTCGATATCAAGAAGCGCACGCTCAAGCCGTCGGCGTACAAGCCGCTCGAGACGAGCTGGCGACTCCACGTCGCTCCGCGCTGGGAGCGCGTGCCGCTGCGCCGCGTGGTCAACGGTGATATCGCCGCGTGGTTGAGCGAGATCGACCGTTCTCCGTCGATCGTGCACCGCGCGTACGGGGTGCTCAACGGCATCCTGAAGCAGGCAGTCAAGGACGGGCGACTCGGCCGAAACCCTGCCACCGGCGTCGACTCGCTGCCACGCCGCCGAACCCGACGCATCCGCCGCTACTTGACGCAGGAAGAGCTGCGGCGTGTGGCTGATGCCAGTGGCTCGCATCGGCCGCTCGTGCTGACGCTGGGGTACTGCGGACTGCGCTGGGGCGAGGCTGTAGCGCTGAAGGTCGCCGACGTTGACCTCGAGAAGCGACGGATCACCGTGCACCGGTCGGCCGTCGAAGTGCATGGCGAGATCCACCTGAGCACGCCGAAGACGGACGCCAGCACCCGCCTCGTCCCGCTGCCCGCGATCGTGGTCGAGGCGCTGCGTGCGGAGATGACGGGACGCCGCAAGAGCGATCTCGTGTTCCCGGGGCCGACTGGCGAGTACATGCGACGCGTGCGCTCGTCGGCGGGCTCGAAGTCCTGGTGGAAGACGGCACTCAAGACCGCGGGTGTCGAGACGATGGTGCTGCACGACCTGCGCCACACCGCTGCGTCGATCGCGGTGAACGCCGGCGGCAACGTGAAGTCCGTGCAGCGGATGCTCGGCCACGCGTCCGCCGCGATGACGCTCGACCGGTACGCGGACCTCTTTGACGATGGGCTGGATCGGCTACTCGACCAGATCGATGGGGTCTGACCGTGGCCTGGCGTAGCCATACAGTGGTCGCGTGGCCGCACAACTGCAGCAGACGCACTGGGTCCGGGGCACGCTCCCTGCGGCCGTGCCGCCGGGCATGAAACATGCGCTTGTCGTCAAACTCGACGACGACTATGTGACAGTGACGACGCTCGCCTCCCTGACGACCCGAGGATCGTCCAGCCCCACCGTCGCGCCGCTGTCAAGAGACGACACTCCCGTCATGATCTCCGTCACGGACGAACACCTCGCAGACGCGGCTCGATATGAGCAGAACATTCGCGAGCTCATGAGTTGATCCGAGTCCGTCACGGACCGAGATCGCCCGACGTCGCCGCTAGACCGGACTCGCGAGTCCTGCCAGACGTATCACTGCCGAGTCCATCGGCTCGAGCGAGGCGAGAGGCAACTGTCGTTGGCCCCTTCTAGGCTCTACGCGTAGAGATGGGACGGCCATGGGTCTGGGACACGTGAGGTACGCAGTGATCGCGGCCGTCCGGCGCGACCCCAATGATGTTCTCCACGAGCACAAGAGTCTGGCGAACGCCCGATGAGCGCGCCGCGGGGCCGCACCTACCTGATCCAAATCGATGTGATCGCTCAGGAGTTCGTCACGATTCTTGAGAGCGGGAGCCTCGTTCTCGAAGATGCAGTCACGGGCGACTACGTCACTGTCGCGCCGAAGGACCTGGATGCGTTCGCCGAATCCGACCCACCGTATACCGCCCACATTGTCAGTTGCGTGCGCAGGGAACTTCTCGACGACACCCACGACCGCTGTGGCTGGGAATGGACGCAACACCCCGAGCGCAAGTGGTGGTACAGAGTCGGCGCTTGTCCGAAGTGCCACCCACCTTCCCCAGCCCCTGCCCACCTATCGCTCGCAGAGGACCGCATGCTGAACGATGAACCCGACGAACATGATGCATACCGACGATCATGGGTGTGCGGCGCGCATCACGTCCGCTCCCGACCATGGCTGACCATCAGTTGGGTCACTTACCCCCACCAAACACCCCACCTCGTTGTGCACGACGGGCCGACGGGTCCCGCGCTCCACTTCGACAGCCCTGATGGGGCAACCTTCGTCAGCCCTAAGGGCATAACTCCCGTGAGCTGGGATGAAGCCTTCGCGCCCAACGGGGATTGGTCCACGATCTGGGGCCCGGTCGACAGCAGAGAAGCACTCACCCCCAAGAGCGCGGCGTATCATGCTCTCGCGGTGCTGGTAGGCCTCGGGAAGGACTGGCTGGTCCGTCCGGCGCGATTCGTCGGGGATGACGACGATCCACTCTCAGTGACGTCGATCGAGCGTCGGTTCGGCACAGCGCAACAGTCGATGATCGAGTACCTGGCGCTCCTTGAGGCACAGTACGACGAAGGCGTCGCGACCAATCGGCCCGAGTACTGGCATGAACCAATGTGGGTGGGCTTGAAGCACGGACAGCCACTCGTGCTCGTCGATGAATCCGGAGTTCTTCACACGAGCAGCGGTCAACTAAGCCTCCCGGACACGACTGCGACGGTCGAACAACTGGTCAGCAACGCCGTTGCACCAAGGCCGCCGCAGCCTGCCGGACAACGTCGGCGACTTCCGGCAGAAAGACCGGTTGAAGTACCGGCGACCGCAACTAACCGAGTACCCCAGGTATCGCCTCCCGGCGACGGCGAGGTATCGCTACCAACCTGGGTGAGCAAAGTTCGAGGCCTGATGCTCGGCATCGCACTGGGAGACTCGATGAGTAGTGGCGGCGGAGTTCGAGACAACGGCAGCCAACTCCGCGCTGGGGCTGCAACGGAGCTTGCCGCATGGACCGTCGAGGGCCTGCTACGAAACTTCACTGCCTACGACTGGGCAATTCAATCTCAGAACGAAGAGGTGATGCGCGCATACCAGCGATGGGCGCTGCTCAGGGGTGCACGTTCCGGGGAGGCGGGGTGGGAGCCCTTGCCGATCGTCGACGGTCGCCCCGCTCGCGGCTGGCTCATGGACACGCCTGAGATCCGTACCGCTCACGGATCTTCGCCCTCAATGATGATGGCGTCGACCACGGGCAATTCGACTCGGGAGCCCAGCTCGCGAGGACTGATCAAGGGGCTGCCGTACGCAGCACTAGCCGGAGCCAGCGGCTTCGTACGCAGCGGACCGGACAAGGTAGCCGCGTACGCAGGGATGTTCGCCGGGCAGACGCATTCACACCCGTGGGTTACGGGGAGCGCGACCGTTTCGACGTTCCTCATCGCCCACTTGCTCCGATCCAATGCACCACTGTCTTCAACTCTTCACCACGCCGCGAGATAAGCCGACTCGATTTGGGGCCTCACCAGCACGAGCAACTTTCCACGTGCGGCAATCGGAGACGCGATCGATCGCGGATCGAGGGCTCCGCGGAGCCGCAGCAACCTCACGCACCTGGCGAGAGACGGCGATGCCCTCGGCGCGTTGGTTGGCGGCATATATGTCGCCACATCGTTCGACGACCATGATGGCGCGGAAGGCATACTCGACTTCTGCTCTCCCGCGGCGAACGGGCGGTCTGTAGCGTCGGTCGCCCTTGCCTTCGCGGGAGCAACCCACGGCTACGAGTCGCTCCCTCCTTCGCTCATTAGCCGCCTCGAGTTCGGCTGGATCATGGACCGCCTAGCCATTGACCTCACGACGCGAGTGTCCGCACCAAAGTGGCAACCGATAGATGATCGGGCATGGAGACTGAAGTACCCTGCGACTCCCCGAAACGAGGAATGACTTGGAGACCCCGCACCGACGTGTGCACCGCGTGCGCATTCCGAACCCATCGCTCGACCTGGTGGAGCACGAAGGGGGACAGCACGCCTGGGTCTGGGCCGTCCCACTGCCTTACCGGGCACTGACTGCGAGTTGGTCGGGGGCTCCAATGCCCGCGGCACCGGACACAGTGCCGGACGACGAGGGCCGGTTTGAACATCAGATTGGTTACTACGCCTCGCTGTTCTCGTTCCTCACCTATTCGTTCGGGTGGACGAGACCGGACAAGGGTCTGCTGTGGTGGTATACGCACGGGCTACCGGTTGAGGACGATCGACTACTGCTGATTCGCGACACCTGGGAGCGGGACGGAACTCTCCTCGGGTTCCTCGCGTGGCTATCAAGCATGCCGGCGGACCTGTTGTCTTCGAACACGCTTGCGCCTTGGGCTCGGCGGTTGGACGGGTCCCCACTGCGTCTTGAGTCTGAGTGGGTCCGTCGACTGGACGCCGCCGGGAAGCATGAGCCCTGGACCGGGGGAAGTGATCCGTTCCACCTCGGCACCGGATATCACATCGCCGCGCCGTCACTGTCGGACCGACCAGGCGCACGGACTCAGCTCCCCGGAGTGTCCAATCTCGACCTCAAGTCCCGCAGCGGCACTTACGTCAACGAGACCATCAATGGTTGGTACGCGAATCTTGTGCTGGCCGGAGAGCAGCTCCCGAAGATCCCCGGCGAACGCAGTTGGCGGATAGACGTGTACGTGAAGCCGATCGGCTTTGTTGGCACCTATCGTCGTTCACGCAGCACGGGGCTATGGTTCGCGGGCCAGCACAGATTCCACGCCGTAGGTAACTGATTGAAGCCGGACGTATGTGGCTCGTCTCAATGTCACGTCTCAGGACATCGGTCACGTTTCGTGGCAGAAACGTGGCAGAAGCTGTTTCGGCACCTCGGCCGGAGAGCAGAAAACCCGCGGAATTCCGCGGGTTTAGAGCCTAGATCTGAGAGCGGAGACGGAGGGATTTGAACCCTCGGTCCCCATAAGGGGACTCCACCTTAGCAGGGTGGTGCACTAGGCCTGACTATGCGACGTCTCCACGGCATCCGACGCGAGACGGCGCGGATGCACCCGGCAATCATAACCCGCTGGCCCGTCGGCTCCCAATCGAGAGGCGCGCGCTCACCGCTCCGCGACGGTGCAGGTGACCTGTGCGGCGCTCGAGCCGGCGATGTCGCTCGGCAGCTCGACGGCCTCCGACGGCGTCGCGGGCGGCTGCGTCGCGGCGGGGTCGGGCGCCTCGCCCTCGGGAGCGGGGGCGGCCGTGTCGGACGGCGCGGGCGCGGCGGGCTGCTCGGCCTCGCCGACGACCTCGACGCCGTAGCCCTGGCTCGCGTCTCCTGTCAGCTGGATCGGCCGGTTCTCGGCGAGCGCCTCGAAGAGCATGTCGGCGGATGCCGTGTTGGGCAGCACCCGCAGGCCGTCCGACGCGTAGGAGGTCGGGTACTGCAGGAAGTTGATGTCCGAGAACGGCACGTCCTTGACGGCCATCGCGATCTGCACCATCCGCGTCGGGTTCGCCAGCGACTCGCTGAGCACCAGCTGCTGATTGTTGACCTGCTGCACCGCGGTGGTGGCGATGCTGAACAGTGCCTGGGGGTTGGCCAGGACGGCATCCGACTGCAGCTTGCGCACCATCGAGCTCATGAACTGCTGCTGGTTCGAGATGCGCGCAAGGTCGGACCCGTCGCCGATGCCGTGGCGGATGCGCAGGAACTGCAGTGCCTCGGCACCCTGGAGAGTGTGGTTGCCGGCGGTGAGGCTCAGCGCGGTGTGCCGGTCGCTGATGTCTTCCGAGATGCAGACGTCGACTCCGCCGATGGCGTCGGACATGTTGATCACACCCGTCCAGCGGATGGCGGCGGCGAACTGGATGTCGATGCCCGTGAGCTCTTCGACCGTGAGCACGCTGCACGGCAGGCCGCCGTAGCCGTACGAGACGTTGATCATCTGCGCACTCATCGCCGCGTGACGTCCGCCCTCGCCGTCCGGGCAGGACGGGATCGGCACGATCATGTCGCGCGGGAACGACACGACGGTGACGCGCCGCGGCTCGTCGCTGATGTGCACGAGCATCGTCACGTCGTTGCGCTCGAGCCCGTCGTCGTCGATGCCGCACCGGGGGAAGAGCTCGAGGTCCTGACCCTCGCACGAGTCGGTGCCGACGACGAGCATGTTCACGCCGCCCTCGATCTCGCCGATGGTGGGCGGGAGCTGCCCGGCGTCATCGCCCTCGAGGGCGACGCTGTTGTCTGAGACCGAGCGCGCGGCATCCCACACCGCGAAGGCGCCGACCGCGACACCGCTGATGGCCACGACGGCCACGGCGACGCCGAGGATGGCGAGCAGCTGCACGAGCGGATTCGGCGAGCGCAGTTCTCCGTGCCGCGCGACAGGACGACGACGGCGCGGAGCCTTCGCATCGGAACGTGCGCTCACGGGTGTCCTCTCGACGGGCCGGCGGGAAGTGCACGCGGATGTCGCCACGACCACCGGCCGCCGACAGCGCACTCCCCAGTGACCGACTCATCATAGGGACGGATGGCTGGAAACTCCGTGAGCGCGGCCAGCGTCCGGGTCAGGCGGGGGCGAGCAGCCCCCGCTCGGCGACGAGATCGGTCGACAGGACCTTGTAGCCCTGGCTCTCGAAGAACACGGTGATGCGGTCGGGCTCGACCGCCATGACGGTGCCCTCTCCCCACTCCTGGTGCCGCACGACCTCGTCGACGGTGAACGGGGAGTCGGCGGCGGCGGCATCCGATTCATCCGCGTCGCCGGCGTCGCCGGCCCTCGCGGCGCACGTGTCGCAGTTGCCGCACGGCTCGACGTAGTCCTGACCGAAGTAGCCGAGCAGCGTCGCGCGGCGGCACCGCCGGGTCTCGGCGTAGTTGCGGAGCATCTCGATGCGCGAGTGGTCGATGCGCTCGCGCTCTTCCGTTCGCTCCAGCGCCGCGTCGACGGCGCGCTCGACGGTCATCCCCCGCCGCAGCGCGACCCCGGTGCGGCCCGTCCGGATCGCTCCCGCGTCGACGAGCACCGTGAGCAGGGCGGTGACCCGGCGCGGCGACAGATCGGCGGCCTCGGCGAGGTCGGCGCGGCGGCGGGTGCCGCCGGTCACCGCCGACACGAGGCGCTTCAGCTCGCCTCGTTTCGGGGCGGATGCCGCGAAGAACCGGCGCAGCGACAGATCTTCGGGCCGGTAGTGCAGCGTCGCGGTCGCGGGCTCGCCGTCGCGTCCGGCGCGCCCGAGCTCCTGGTAGTACGCATCGATCGAGTCGGGCACGTCGGCGTGCACGACGAACCGGACGTCGGCCTTGTCGATGCCCATCCCGAAGGCGGAGGTCGCGACCACGACGTCGACGTCACCGTCGTGGAACGCCTCGTGCACGCGCGTCCGGTCCTTGCTCGGCAGCCCGGCGTGGTAGGCCACGGCGCGCAGCCCGCGATCGGCGAGCGCCTCGGCGTACTGCTCGGTCGCTCGTCGGGTCGCGGTGTAGAGCAGCCCCGGATGCGGCAGCTCGGCGACCTGCGCGATGACGGCGTCGCGCTTCTCGGCCTCGTCCGTGTGGCGCCGGACGCCCAGCTCGATGTTCGGGCGGTCGACGTCGCCGACGAGGATCGCGGGGTCGCTCATGCCGAGGCGCTCGATGATCTCGGTGCGCACGGGGCTCGTGGCGGTCGCCGTCAGCGCCATGATGGGCGGTCGCCCGAGCCGTTCGGCCACTTCGCCGAGCAGCAGGTAGTCGGGTCGGAAGTCGTGACCCCACGCGGCGATGCAGTGCGCTTCGTCGATGACCAGCAGCGAGACGCCGACCTCGACGAGCTGTTCGACGACGTCATCCTTGGCCAGCTGCTCGGGCGCCAGCAGGACGTACGAGGCCTCGCCCGACCGGATCGCATCCCAGCCCTCGCGCTGCTCCCGCGCGCCGCGCGACGAGTTGAGCACGACACCCTCGGGAGCGTCGGGGGCCTCGTCGATGCGGGCGAGCTGGTCCTCCTGCAGGGCGATGAGCGGCGAGACGATCGCGGTCAGCCCCGGGCGCATCGCCGCGGTCACCTGGTACACCGCCGACTTGCCGGCGCCGGTCGCCCACACCACGAGCACGTCGCGGCCGGCGATCGCCGCCTCGATCGCGTCGAGCTGCTGGGGGCGGAGTTCCTCGATGCCGAAGGCGTCACGGGCGACGCGGGCGATGTCATCTGGCTGCACGGTCTCAGTCCACCTCGCCCCGCCGCTCGGCGCATGCCGCTTGCGACGGCGTCGCCGTTGTGGAAGGGAGCAGGAGCACCGGGACGCGGAGCGCAGTCACCGAGAAGGCGGCGGGGTCGTGGCCGACGCGACGGCCGACTCGCGCTGCACCACGTCGTACGAGGGTTGGCGCAGAGCACGCACCCACGGGTACATGCGGGCCCCCGGCAGCACGCGGGTTCCGGCGTCGAACCGCGGCTGCGGGGTCTGCTCGGGCAGCGGCTGCAGTCGGACCAGCGCGAAGGGCTGCCACCGGCCGAGCGGCGTCGCCGCGGCGAGCACCAGCCGCCAGGCGGCGTCCGTCGGGCTGCCGTCGAGGGTCTTCGCCGACAGCAGCACCGGTCCGCGGCGGCCGCGATACGGAAGCAGGATGCCGTACCGCGCGCGCTCGGCCCGCCGCACCGGCAGCAGCGCGAAGCGCAGCGGGAAGGCCCGCCCCGTCGACGCGAACTCGATGTCGGCGGTGCCGTCCGCGGCACCGCCTGCTGCGCCGCCGTCGATCTGCACGCGCAGAGCGAGACCGAGGATGTCGGGCAGGGCGTCGGGCAGGCCGATCGAGCGTGAAACGCGAGCGGTCACGGGCATCTCGCCCGAGGGCGGCGGCGAATCGATCCAGTCGATGCCGGTGCGACGCCGCTCGCCGACCCAGCGCACCGTGCCCGCCAGCATCCGTCCGCGGGGATGGATCGGTCGCGGACGTCGCACGAGCAGCATCGCGCCGAAGATCGCGCGCAGGCCCGAACCGATGACGGCGGCGACGGGCGCGGGATGGAGGGACTTCATGGCTCGACCCAAACGCGTCGACGGCGCGGGCGCACGGGGGTTGCGTTCGCAGCGACGACGGTCTCGGGGCGGCTCGCGGCGATGAGATCGCTCCCACTACACTCGGGGACGGCCTTCCGGATCGGTATGTGAACACCTCAACCTCGCCTCATCCGCTGCCGCGACACGACATCCAGGGACTGCGCGCCCTCGCCGTCCTCGCGGTCGTCGGCGCGCACGCGATCGGGTGGCCCCGCGGTGGTTTCGTCGGCGTCGACGTGTTCTTCGTCGTCTCGGGCTTTCTGATCACGGGCGCGCTGCTGCGCGAGATCCGCACGACCGGCGGCATCGGTCTCGGCGCCTTCTTCGGTCGGCGGGCGCGCCGCATCCTGCCCGCTGCCCTCGTCGTGCTCGTGATCACCGCAGCGACAGCCTTCGCCGTGTTCCCCCGTGCCCGGGCCGAGCAGACCCTCGTCGACGCCCTGTGGTCTGCGGGATTCGCGGCGAACTGGCACTTCGCCGCGATCGGCACCGACTACTTCCACGCCGACGACGCGGTCTCACCGCTGCAGCACTTCTGGTCGCTGGCCGTCGAGGAGCAGTTCTACCTGGTTTGGCCGGTGCTGCTGCTCATCGCCATCGCGGTGATGCCCCCGACTGCCCGGCGTTCCGCACGGACGGCGGTGGTCGTCGGGGCCGCGGCCATCACCGTGCTGGCGGGCTCGTTCGGCTGGGCGATGCTGCAGAGCGACGCCGCGCCGGTGCCCGCCTACTTCTCGACGTTCACCCGAGCGTGGGAGCTCGCCGCCGGCGCCGCCATCGCGGTCGCGGTGCCGGCGCTGCGCCGTCTGCCGGTCGGGCTCGGCGCGGCGATGAGCTGGCTCGGCCTCGCCGGCCTGATCTCCGCTCTGGCCGTCATCGATCCCGAGGCCGCGGGCTTCCCGGCGCCGTGGGCTGCCTGGCCCGTCGCGGCGACGGCCCTCGTCCTCGCGGGCGGTGTTCCGGGCGACCCGCGCCACCGGCACCTGTTCCCGTTGACCAACCCGGTGAGCGTCGCCGTCGGCGATGTGTCGTTCTCGCTCTACCTCTGGCACTTTCCGGTGATCGTCTTCGCGGCCGTGCTGCTTCCCGCCGGCGACGTGGCGACCTGGCTCGTGCTCGGCATCACCGGCATCCTCGCCGTCGCCTCGTACCACCTCGTCGAGCAGCCGTTCCGGCACCTGCCACTCGGACGGACGAGCCGACCCGCGGCATCGCCCGCAGCTGCGCCGGCGCCCGCAGCTCCGGCGTCACCGGCGCCGGCGCCCGCACCGACACCTACACCGTCTCCGACCCGATCCGCCGCGCTGAGCAGCCGCCCCGCCGGGTGGACGCCCGGAACGCGGTACTACCCCGGCATGCCGCGCCCGCAACAGGCGTCGGCCACGACGACGGATGCCGCTGCGCCGGCCCTCGACGCGCCCCCCCGCATCGCTCCCCCGCCGCCGGCGCCGCCCGAACCCTCCCCGGACACCGAGCCCACCCCCGCAGACGCCGCGTCACCGTGGTCGGCCTGGCGGGCTCGGTTCGGCCCGCCCGCCCTCCTGGCCGCCTCGGCCCTGGGCATGGCGGCGCTCGTGACGGTGCTCGTCGTGCAGACGTCGTTCGGCAGCCTCACCGCTCCCCCGGTCGCCCTCAACCCGCCCGACGCAGCGCCCGCCGTGGACGGCTCCGACGACGACCCGATCGCCGCGCTGCAGAACGAGCTTGCGCTCGCGGCGAGCGCAACCCAGTGGCCCGACCTGCATCCCACCCTCGACGAGGTCATGACCCGCTCGTCCGCGAGCAACCCGGTGCGCGACTGCTTCTCCCCCGAAGCCACGCCCACCGCCGCGGGATGCAGCGCGGGCAGCGCCGACGCCCCCGTGCACATCTACCTCGTCGGAGACTCCACGGCCATGGCCTACGCCCCGGCGTTCCGCGCCCTCGCCGATGCCAGTGCCGGCGGCATCCGCGTCACCACCGTCGGACTGTACGGATGCCGCTTCACCGACGTCGCCGTCCAGAACGACGGCGCCGGCATCATGGCGGCGTGTCCGCAGCGCAAGGCGGACGTCCGGGCGATGATCCTCGCCGACGCACCGACCCTGGTCGTGATGTCGAACGCGTACACGCTGGGCCACACCCCCGACGGCACCGACCTGTCGGCGGATGCCCTGCTGACGGCACAGGAGGCCGAGGCCGACACCTACGGCCTGCCCGGACGCATCGTCCACCTCGCTCCCCCACCCGAGGGGGCCGACCTGGGCCGCTGCTACTCGCCGGCGGGCTCACCGTACGGGTGCGCCTCCACCGTCTCGAGCACGTGGGGGCAGATGGAGGCCGCCGCCGAGCGCATCGCCGCCGCCTCGGGCAACCACGCCGTCAGCTCGCTGCCCTTCACCTGCTGGGAGCTCGTGTGCCCGGCCTTCGCCGGCGACATCCCGACCCGCTACGACCGCACGCACCTCACGGTCGCCTACGCCGAGCACATCGCGCCCGCCCTGCGCGCCGAACTCGCCGCACGGGGACTGCTGTGACGGATCTGGCGGAGGGTGTGGGATTCGAACCCACGGGACATTGCTGCCCACCAGTTTTCAAGACTGGATCCTTCGGCCGCTCGGACAACCCTCCCAGCGGCGTGAACCGCTGAGCTTCGATCCTAGCTGCCGGGGCGGCGCGTCAGAGCGCGCGGAGGATGGCGGCGACGCCGCCCTCCTGCACCGACACGGTGGTCTCGGATGCCTCGGCGAGCACCTCGGCCGGACCCTGCGCCATCGCGATGGCACGCCCGCCGTGCTCGCGCGCCCAGCGGAACATGCCGACGTCGTTGCGCCCGTCGCCCATCACGAGCACATCGGCCGGAGCGATGCCCAGCCAGCTGCGCACCCGCTCGAGCGCGGTCGACTTGTCGACGCCCTGGGGCGCGATGTCGAGCCAGGCCGACCAGCCCACCGCGTACGACACTTCGTTGAGCCCGATCCGCTCGACGAGCTCGACGAAGTCCGCGTCGGTCTCGTCCGGCGAGACGACGACGACGCGGCACACCTCCTGCGCCGACAGCTGCTCGAAGGGCACCTTGTCGGCGTCGTGAAGGTTCCAGTCGTGCAGCTCTTCGGTGTAGAGCCGGCCGCCGTCGGGCAGCTCGACCATGTATCGCGCGTCGGGCAGGTGCTCGCGCAGCAGCGTCAGCACCTCGGTGGGATCGAAGGTCTCGATGTAGAAGCGCTCGTACGCGAGCGCGTCGGCGAACGCATCGTCGGTGCGCTTGAGGATGACGGCGCCGTTCGAGCACACGACGTAGTCGGGCGCGAGTGCCAGGGACTCGAGGATGCCGTGGGTGCCCTCCCAGGAGCGTCCCGTCGCGAGCATGACCTCGTGGCCCGCGGCGTGCGCATCGGCGACCGCCTCGACCACACCGGGGCTGAGGGTCTCGTCCTCGAGCAGCACGGTGCCGTCGATGTCGAGCACGATCAGCAGACGCGTCGCGCCCGCGTCGGCCGGCATGCCCTCGGCGACGTCCTCGACGATCTCGGCGGCATCCGCCTGCTCGACGACCTCGATGCCCCCGGCATCGGGCAGGGCGTCGGGGGCCTGTTCCGTCACGGCATCCGATGCGCCTGTCGCGCCGCCGTCCGCACCCGCGGTCATGCGACCGGCTCCGCGATCTCGAGGCCGCCGAGGTAGGGCCGCAACGCCTCGGGGATGACGACCGAGCCGTCCGCGCGCTGATGCGTCTCGAGCAGAGCGACGATCCAGCGCGTCGTGGCGAGCGTTCCGTTCAGCGTCGCGACCGGCTCGGTCTTGCCACCGTCCGGACGGTGACGGATGTCGAGGCGACGGGCCTGGTACGTCGTGCAGTTCGAGGTGGAGGTCAGCTCGCGGTAGGCGCCCTGGGTCGGCACCCAGGCCTCGATGTCGTACTTGCGTGCCGCGCTCGAGCCGAGGTCGCCGGCCGCGACGTCGATGACGCGATACGACAGCCCGAGGTCCTGCAGCATCCGCTCCTGCATCTCGACGAGGCGCAGGTGCTCGGCCTCGGCGTCACCGGGCGTCGTGTAGACGAACATCTCGAGCTTGTTGAACTGGTGCACCCGGATGATGCCGCGGGTGTCTTTGCCGTACGACCCGGCCTCGCGGCGGTAGCACGTCGACCATCCGGCGTAGCGCTTCGCGCCGCGCTCGAGGTCGAGGATCTCGTCCATGTGGTAGCCGGCGAGGGGAACCTCGCTGGTGCCGACGAGGTACGCGTCGTCCTCTTCGAGGTGGTACACCTCGGCGGCGTGCTGCCCGAGGAAGCCCGTGCCGCGCATGACCTCGGGGCGCACGAGCGTCGGCGGGATCAGCGGCGTGAACCCGGCGGCGAGCGCCCGGTCGAGGCCGAGCATCATGAGCGCGATCTCGAGGCGCGCGCCGATGCCGCTGAGGAAGTAGAACCGGCTGCCCGACACCTTAGTGCCGCGCTCCATGTCGATCGCGCCGAGCTTCTCGCCGAGGGCGAGGTGGTCGAGCGGCTCGAAGTCGAACGTCGGCGGTTCGCCGTGGGTGCGGAGGGTGACGAAGTCCGCCTCGCCACCGGCGGGCACGTCGTCGATGACGATGTTCTCGATGCGCGCGAGTGCGGCCTCGGCGGCCTCCTCGGCGGCGGTCACGGCATGCTGAGCCTGCTTGACCTGCTCGCTGAGCTGCTTGGCCTCCGCCACGAGCGCGGCCTTCTCGTCCTTCGGCGCCTGCGCGACCTTCTTGCCGTGCGCGTTCTGCTCGGCGCGCAGCCGCTCGAAGGCGGTGAGCGCCTCGCGGCGGTCGCGGTCGGCAGCGAGGGCGGCGTCGACGGTGTCGGCCGACTCGCCGCGCTTCACCTGTGAGCGTCGGACCAGGTCGGGCTGTTCACGGAGAAGGGCGAGGTCGATCACCCGTCAAGTCTAGGGTCGCGAGGGGCGAGACCGCCGGTGCCCGACGGGAAGCGACCCGCCGCGCGGCGATGCGCAAGGGGCACCGCCGCCCGACGACGACGGCCCTAGGGTGTAGCCATGGCGACCGAATCCGACGACACCTCCCCGCGAGAGCGCTCCGACGATCCCGCGGGCGACACCCGCGACCAGCGCCCCTCGGACAAGCCCGACCCCGTAGCGGCGGCCGCACCCGACGACGTCATCCGCGAGCCCGAGGATGTCGCCCCCGACACCACCGACGGCGAGACCGGCGAGGCCCGCCGCGTCGGCCCGGAGGGCGAGACCGAGCCGATGGCCGGGGGCGACGAGAAGCCCAGCCCGAAGGCCGCGCTCGTCTACAACCCCGTGAAGGTCGACGGCGACGAGCTGCGCGACCAGGTGCTGCGCGCCGCCGAGGCCGCCGGCTGGGAGGAACCCCTCTTCTACGAGACGACGGTCGACGACCTCGGCGACGACGTCACCCGACAGGCCCTCGAGGCGGGCGCGAACGTCGTTCTCGTCGCCGGCGGCGACGGCACCGTGCGCGCCGTGTCGGGAGAGATGAGCGGCAGCGGCGTGCCCCTCGCGATCGTCCCCAGCGGCACCGGCAACCTGCTCGCCCGTAACCTCGGCCTTCCGCTCACCGAGCCCGAGGCGATGATCGAGGCCGCCTTCTCGGGTGACCGCACGGCGATCGACGTCGGCTTCGCGCGCCTGACCCGCACCGACGGCGAGATCGAGGAGCACGCGTTCGTCGTCATGGGCGGCATGGGCCTCGACGCCGCGATGATCGCCAACACCAACCCGCAGCTGAAGAAGTCCGTCGGCTGGGTCGCCTACGTCGACGGGGCCACGCGCTCGCTCGTCAAGGCCAAGCCGTTCCGCGTCGTCTACCAGCTCGAGGGTCACCGCATGCACGCCGCCCGCGTGCAGAGCGTGCTGTTCGCCAACTGCGGCTCGCTGCAAGCGGGACTCGAGCTGATCCCCGAGGCATCGATCACCGACGGCGAGCTCGACGTCGTGATCATGCAGCCGAAGGGGTTCTTCGGCTGGCTGCTGGTGTGGCGGCGCGTGGCCTGGGACAACAGCTTCCTGCGGAAGTTCCGCGCCGGCCGGCGCATGCTGTCGCTGCGCACCAAGGACAACGCCGTCGTCTACTCCCGCGGACCCGGCGTCGAGCTCGCCCCGCAGGACCCGCACCCCGTCCAGCTCGACGGCGACGAGTTCGGCGAAGCGACGCACGTCAGCACCCGGGTCGAGGCCGGCGGCCTGATCATCGCCGTCCCCGAGGGACACACCCTGCCGGAGGACTGACCGGCGCCGCGCTGCCACAACTCCTCAGATCCGCGAGCGCTGCCGACCACCTCACCCGCGGCGGCGGGGAGCGGCGGCGTGCGGCAGCGGGCGGGGCTCCGGTTCTGAGGAGTTGGCGCGACGCGACCGCGGGGCACGTCCGCGGGGCACGTCCGCCCACGGGTGTCAACCGGTCCCGGCCGGAACGGCGCGCGAGCCAGGATGACGGGATGAGCTCCCCGTCGATCGTCTGGTTCCGCGACGACCTGCGCCTGGCCGATCACCCCGCACTGCTCGCGGCGATCGACCGCGGCGAACCGGTCGTGGGGCTCTACGTCCTCGACGACGAGTCCGACGGCATCCGCCCGCTCGGGGGTGCGGCACGGTGGTGGCTGCACCATTCGCTGACGGCGCTCTCGGCCGACCTGCGCGAGCGGGGGTCGCACCTGGTGCTGCGGCGCGGGCCTGCGGCATCCGTCGTCCGTTCCGTCGTGACGGATGCCGGCGCCGGCGGGGTCTTCTGGAACCGCCGCTACGGCGGGGCCGAGCGTGCGATCGACGCCGAGCTCAAGGAGGGCCTGCGCGCCGACGGGCTCGAGGTGCGCTCGTTCGCCGCCTCGCTGCTGTTCGAGCCGTGGACGGTCACGACCGGCAGCGGCACGCCGTTCTCGGTGTTCACGCCGTTCTGGCGCGCAGCGCGCAACCTGCCCGCCCCGCGTGAGCCGCTTCCGGCGCCGGCGGAGATCCCCGGCATGCCGTCGCCTCCCACCGGTGACGACCTCGCCGACTGGGAGCTGCTGCCGACGAAGCCCGACTGGGCCGGCGGCCTGCGCGAGCGGTGGGAGCCGGGCGAAGCCGCGGCACGCGCCCGGCTGCGCACGTTCCTCGACGACGACCTCGGGTCGTACGACGCCGCCCGCGACGAGCCCAGCGCCGGTGCGACATCACTGCTGTCGCCGCGGCTGCGGTGGGGCGAGCTCAGCCCGCACACGGTCTGGCACGCGGGGGTCGAGACCGGCGGCGGCGCCGGCGCCGGAGCGACATCCGCCTCACGGTTCCTGTCCGAGCTGGGTTGGCGAGAATTCGCGTGGCACACGCTCTTCCACTTCCCCGACCTGGCGACGAAGAACTGGCGGAAGGGCTTCGACGCCTTCCCGTGGCCGCCGCTTCGGCCCGAGCACCTGACCGCCTGGGAGCGGGGCGAGACCGGGATCCCCCTCGTGGATGCCGGCATGCGCGAGCTCTGGCACACCGGATACATGCACAATCGGGTGCGGATGGTGACGGCATCCTTCCTGACGAAGAACCTGCTGATCGACTGGCGGCTCGGCGAGCAGTGGTTCTGGGACACCCTCGTCGACGCGGACGGCGCGAGCAATGCGTTCAACTGGCAGTGGGTCGCCGGGTCGGGCGCGGACGCGTCGCCGTACTTCCGCATCTTCAACCCCGAGCGGCAGGCCGAGAAGTTCGACCCGCGCGGGGTGTACATCGGACAGTGGGCGCCCGACAGCGCCGCGCGCGAGCCGATCGTCGACCTGGCCGCCACCCGCCGCGAGGCCCTCGCGGCATACGAGCACGTCAAGCGGGCCCGCTGAGCTGCGCGAGCAGGCCCACGTCGGGGCCGGATGCGGTGCGGGAATAGCCGCACCGGGCACGAGGTTGCCCTCACCGATATGACTGCTGCAGCCCGCCCCGCCCTGTCCGTGCTCGACCTGGTGCCGGTGCGCACCGGACAGACCAGCGCCCAGGCGATCGCGGCGTCGCTGACGGTCGCGCAGCGCGCGGACGAACTGGGGTACCGCCGCTACTGGTTCGCCGAGCACCACAACATGCCGGCCGTCGCCTCGACGACGCCGCCCGTGCTCATCGCCGCGGCTGCGTCGCGCACCTCGCGCATCCGCGTCGGCTCGGGCGGCGTGATGCTGCCCAACCACTCGCCGCTCGTGGTGGCCGAGCAGTTCGCCGCGCTCGAGGCCATCGCCCCGGGGCGCGTCGACCTCGGCATCGGGCGCGCTCCCGGCAGCGACCCGGTCATCACCCAGCTGCTGCGCCAGTCGGGCACGACGAGCGATGTCGACCGGTTCCCCGACAACATCCGCGACATCCTCGCGCTCGTGTCGGGCGACGGCGCGACGGTGCGGTTCACCTCGGGCGGCACCTACGACGTCCACGCGACGCCCGCCGCGACCACGACCCCGGACGTCTGGCTGCTCGGGTCGAGCGACTACTCCGCGCAGCTGGCGGCCGCGCTGGGCCTGCCCTACGTCTTCGCGAACCACTTCTCGGGCGAGGGGCTCGACCGTGCGCTCGGGCTGTACCGCGACCAGTTCCGTCCGTCCGAGACGCTCGGCGCGCCGCGCACCTTCCTCACCGCCAACGCGGTCGTCGCCGACACCGACGCTGAAGTCGAGGCGCTGATGCTGCCGCAGGCTCGCATGATGGCCCGTCTGCGCGGCAATCGCCCGCTCGTCGCGCTCGAGACCGTCGAAGAGGCCGCCGCCGCCGAGGCGTCCGACCATCTCGCCGCTCCCCTGCTCGACGCGCTGCGCTCGCGCTGGTTCGTCGGCACCGGGCCGGACGCTCAGTCCGCGCTGACGGCTTTCGCGTCGCAGCACGGCGTCGACGAGGTCATGATCTCGCCGGTCGCCGCAGCGTACGACGGCGAGCAGCCGGATGCCGCCCCCAGCCGCATCCGCACCCTCGAGCTCCTCGCCGCCTGACCCCAGGCGCCCGGGCCGGGGTCAGGCCTCGGGTTCCCCCGAGAGAAGGGCGCGCAGCCAGTCGCGCGCTTCGGCGAAGACGTCGTCCGAGTAGCGCTCGGGGTAGCGGACGATCGCGCGGTCGGCGCGCGGGTACGATCCGAGGAACAGCACCTTGGGGCTGAAGCGGCGCAGGCCCATGAGCGCGTCGGCCATGCGCTCGTCCGCGATGTGGCCCTCCGCGTCGATGACGAAGCGGTACCGGCCGAGGGCGTCGCCGATGGGCCGCGACTCGATGAGCGAGAGGTTGATGCCGCGGGTCGAGAACTGCTCGAGCAGCTCGAGCAGGGCGCCGGGGTGATCGTCGGGCAGCTCGGCGATCAGCGACGTCTTGTCGGCACCGGTCGGCGGCGCCGGCGCCACGGTACGGCTCACGAGGACGAACCGCGTCACCGCGTGCTGGTTGTCGCCGATGTCGGAGGCGAGCAGCTCGAGGTCGTGATGCTCGAGGATGCCGGGCGGGGCGATCGCCGCGTCCGCGTCGCTCACTCCGTCGATCAGGCCGACCGCAGCGGCGACGTTGCTGGCCGCGGGCAGGTGCGCGTGTTCGGGCAGGGTCTTCAGCAGCCACTGCAGGCACTGGGCGTAGGCGACCGGGTGGGCGGCGACGAGCGAGACATCGTCGAGGCGCGCTCCGGGCCGAGCCACGAGCACGAAGTTGACCGGCACGAGGTACTCGCCGATGATCCGGAGCCCGGGCATCGTGGCCAGGGCATCCTGCGCGGTCGACACGCCGCCGTCGACGGAGTTCTCGATCGCGATCATCGCGGCGTCCGAGCGCCCTTCGACGACGTCGGTGAGCGCCTCGCCGACGTTGCGCACGGGCCGCCAGATCTGGTCGCGCGCCTCGGGGACCTGGGCGAGCGCCGCCTCGGTGAAGGTTCCCGCCGGACCCAGATAGCTGTAGGTGCGGCGCGGGGAACCGGATGCCTCCGAAGCGATGCTCACGGGGGTTCAGCCTACTGCGACCGGCTCGCACCCCCCGCCGGGTGGCAGCACCCGCCGGTATCACGGCCGAGAGGTCGGTGCGAACCCGGCGTGACCGACCAGCGCATCGGCCGTTTAGGGGGCAGACTAAGCACCATGAGCCGCGCAGGACAGCCCGCCGAAGCATCCGACCTCATCGACATCGATGAGCTGATCGCCGCCTACTACGACCGCAAGCCCGACGCATCGGTGCCCGCGCAGCGCGTCGCGTTCGGCACGAGCGGTCACCGCGGTTCGTCGCTGGCGACGAGCTTCAACGAGGACCACATCCTCGCCACGACCCAGGCGATCGTCGACTACCGCCGCAGCCAGGGCATCGAGGGTCCGCTGTTCCTCGGCCGCGACACGCACGGCCTGTCGCTGCCCGCCGAGCGCAGCGCCATCGAGGTGCTCGTCGCCAACGGCGTCGACGTCCGCGTCGACGCGCGCGACTCGTGGGTGCCGACGCCCGCGCTCAGCCACGCGATCCTCACGTACAACCGGGGCCGGGATGCCGCTGACGCCGGCCGCGCTGACGGCATCGTCGTCACGCCGTCGCACAACCCGCCGCGGGACGGCGGCTTCAAGTACAACCCCCCGCACGGCGGCCCCGCCGACACCGACGCCACCTCCTGGATCGCCGATCGCGCCAACGAGCTCATCGCGGCGGGGCTGGCGGGCGTGCAGCGGACCCGTCACGCCGACATCGACCTCGACGCCCTCGGCCAGTACGACTTCCGCGACGCTTACGTGCGCGACCTCGCCACGATCATCGACATCGATGCCATCCGCGACGCGCGTATCCGCATCGGCGCCGACCCGCTCGGCGGCGCCTCGGTCGAGTACTGGGCCCTCATCGCCGAGGTCTACGGCCTCGACCTGACGGTCGTGAACCCCGAGGTCGACCCGACCTGGAAGTTCATGACGCTCGACTGGGACGAGAAGATCCGCATGGATCCGTCGTCGCCGTCGGCGATGGCTGCGCTCGTGGCGCGCCGCGACGAGTACGACATCCTCACCGGCAACGACGCCGACGCCGACCGTCACGGCATCGTCACCCCCGACGCGGGCCTGATGAACCCCAACCACTACCTCGCCGTCGCGATCGACTACCTGTTCTCGAACCGGCCCGGCTGGCCGCAGAATGCCGCTGTCGGCAAGACCCTGGTGTCGTCGATGATCATCGACCGCGTCGCCGACGCGCTCGGGCGCACGCTGCTCGAGGTGCCCGTCGGGTTCAAGTGGTTCGTCCCCGGCCTGCTCGACGGCTCGGTCGCGTTCGGCGGCGAGGAGTCGGCGGGAGCGTCGTTCCTGCGCACCGACGGCACCGTGTGGACGACCGACAAGGACGGCATCCTGCTGTGCCTGCTGGCGGCCGAGATCCTCGCCGTCACCGGCAAGACCCCGTCGCAGCGCTACGCCGAGCTCGAAGCGCAGTTCGGCTCGTCCGCGTACCAGCGCGTCGACGCCCCGGCGACCCCCGAGCAGAAGGCCGCCCTCGGCAAGCTGTCGGGCGACGCGGTGACCGCGACCGAGCTCGCGGGCGAGCCGATCACGGCGAAGCTCTCGCACGCACCCGGCAACGGCGCCGCGATCGGCGGCCTGAAGGTGCAGACCGAGCACGCGTGGTTCGCCGCGCGTCCCTCGGGCACGGAGGACGTCTACAAGCTGTACGCCGAGAGCCTGCGCGGGCCCGAGCACCTCGCCGCGGTGCAGGCCGAGGCCCGTGCCGTGGTGTCGGCCGCGCTCGGCGCCTGACACCCCTCTGACCGTCGCGCCCTGGCGCGACGGTCAGCTCGGACGACGGCGGGATGCCGAACGCGGCGGCGCCGAGCGCAGGTGCGTCGTCACGCTGCCGAGGATGCGCGCGAGATCGGCGGCATCCGCCTCCGACAGCGGTGCGAACAGCAGCCGATGCACCGTCTCGATGTGACCGGGGAACACAGCGGCGAGCACGTCGCGTCCGGCGCCGGTCAGGGCGACCACCGTGCTGCGCTCGTCCTCCGGAGACGGTGACCGCGTGACGTACCCGCGCTGCTCGAGCAGCGTGGCCTGGTAGGTCAGTCCGCTGCGGCTGTACACCACGCCGTCGGCGAGGTCGGTCATGCGCAGGGTGCCGCCTGGGGCGTCGTTCAACCGCGCCAGCAGCTGGAACTGCACGTAGCTCAGGCCGCCGGCATCCTTCAGCTGCGTCTCGACGGCGGGACGCAGCAGGCTGCCCACCTCGGTGAACGCGAGGTAGGCCGCCAGCTGCGTCGGAGTCAGGGAGCGCGGCGTGTTCGTCATGTTCTCGATCCTACATGTTGCTTCACGTTCGAAGCAGTGCTACGTTCCTCGTATCGCTTCGAATTCGAAGCACTTGAGCGAAAAGGATCAGACCATGAATGCAATGCAGTTCTCTCAGACCGGCGGCCCCGACGTCCTCGAGGTCGTCGACATCGACCGCCCCGAGCCGGCCCCCGGGCAGGTTCGCATCCGCGTCGCCGCGTCGGCGTACAACGCGGCGGACGGCGGGATGCGCGCGGGCTTCCTCCCCATCCCGATCCAGCTGCCGCACGTGCCCGGCTACGACGTCTCGGGGCACGTCGACGCGGTCGGCGCGGGCGTGACCGACCTCGCCGTGAACGACGCCGTGATCGCCTTCCTCCCCATGGAGAGCGACGGCGGCGCGGCGGAGTTCGTGCTGGCTCCCGCCGACGCCGTGGTCGCGGCACCGACGAGCGTCCCGCTCGCCGATGCCGCCGCGCTTCCCTCCGTCGCGCTGACCGCGTGGCAGGCCCTCTTCGACGACGGTCGCCTCGAGCCGGGCCAGCGGGTGCTGATCGTCGGCGCCGGCGGTGTCGTCGGCAAGTACGCCGTGCAGCTCGCCAAGCGCGCCGGCATCCACGTCATCGCCACCGCGAGCCCCCGCAGCGTCGACGCCGTCCGCGCGGCCGGGGCCGACCAGATCATCGACCACACCGCGACCGACGTGCTGGGCGCGATCGACGGGCGGGTCGACGTGCTGCTGAACCTCGCCCCGATCGAACCCGAGCTGTTCGAGGCCTACGTCGGGGCCGTCGCCGACGGCGGAGCGGTCGTCAGCACGACCGCCTTCATGGCCACCCCGGGCGACGAGGCACGAGGCGTCCGCGCCGCGACGGTGTTCGTCCGCCGCGACCGCGACCGGCTGGCCGAGCTGGTCCGACTCGTGGACGAGGGCGCGCTCACCGTCGAGGTCACGCGGCGGATCCCGCTCGCCGAGCTCCCCGCGCTGCACGCCGAGGCGGCCGAGAGCGGCATCGCCGGCAAGGTCATCGTCCTCCCCTGAGCGACGTGAGCCGAATCCGTCACGTCGGGCCGAGCTCCCGCGCCGCGTCAGCGCGCGAGGAGCTCGGCCAGTCGTGGCAGCTGCGCCTCGTCTTCGAGGGCGGAGCCCACCGCGACGACACGGACACCGGCATCGAGGAAGTCGGCGGCGTTGGCGGCGTTCATGCCGCCCGTCGCGACGAACCGCACCCCGGGGAACGGCCCGCGGATGTGCGCGAACCAGTCGGCGCCCAGCCACTGCGCGGGAAAAGCCTTCAGCCAGGTCAGCCCCATCGAGACCGCGCGCTGCACCTCGCTCGGCGTCGCGACGCCGGGCAGGATCGGGATGCCGCGCTCTTGGGCAGCCCGGACGACGTCGGGGTCGAGGCCCGGCGACACGACGTACGCCGCGCCGGCGTCGGCGGCGACGGCGACCTGCGCGGGCGTCAGGATCGTGCCGGCCCCGACGGCCTTGCCCCGCTCGGCGCCGAGCCGCGCGACCTCGCGCAGCGCCCGCTCGTCCTCGTCGGTCTGCAGCGGCACCTCGACCGAGTCGATGCCCAGGTCCCAGGCTGTCGTCGCGAGGCGGACCGAGCGCTCGAGCCCCATGCCCCGCAGGATCGCCATCAGCGGGGCGCCCGCGAAGACGACATCGAGCGCAGCGGCCTGGTCGGTGGTTGCATGGTCGACGGAAGGCGTGGTCATGCGGAAGTCCTTTCGGAGGGGATGTCGGCGACGGGCGACTCCGCCGCGTCGTCGGGGAAGTCGCCGGTGGTGGCCATCGTGAGGGCGGCGCGGTCGTGCCCTGCCCGCAGCCGCTCAGCGGGAGCGGCGCCTGCCAGCAGCGCAGCCAGGTAGCCGCCGGCGAACGCATCGCCCGCCCCGACCGGCTCGACGACATCGACGACGAGGGCCGACTCGAACACGCGCTCCTCGCCGGTGTACAGCGTCGCGCCGACGGCACCGTCCTTCACGACGAGCTGGGCCGTCTCGGGCAGGAGGCGGCGTGCGGCGTCCGCCGTCGCGGCATCCCACAGCGTCTCGGCCTCGTCACGGCCGACGAAGACGATGTCGGCTCGGCGCGCGAGATCGAGCAGCGGTGCCGCCGCGGCGTCGGCGGGCCAAAGCGCCGCGCGATGGTTGACGTCGAAGCTGACCGTGACGCGGGCGTCGCGGGCGCGGTCGATGACGCGGTCGAGGAACGCCGGGGCGGTGGCATCGAGCGCGGCCGTGATGCCCGAGAGGTGCACCACGGCGATGCCGTCCCACGTCAGGCGCTCGGCGTCGGCGATGTCGAGATGCGCCGCGGCCGACCCGGCACGGTAGTAGGCGACACCGTGGCCGGGGTCCTTCAGATAGAGGCCGGTGGGGTGGCGGGAGTCGACGACGACGCGTGACACGTCGACGCCGCGCGACCGCACCCGCGCCACGACGCGACGGCCGAGCGCGTCGTCGCCGACGTGCGAGTACCAGGCCGCGGGCTGGCCGAGCGCGGCCACGTGCGCGGCGACGTTCGACTCCGCTCCCCCGGCGTCGACGCGGAAGACGTCGGCGCGCTCGAGCCGTTCGGCGGCGACCGGCGCGACCATCCCCATGGTCTCGCCGATCGCCAGCAAGCCCCGCCCCACCGTGGCGCTCACTTCAGGGTCGTGACGGGAGCGGCATCCATGTCGTCGAACGCCTGGTTCTCGCCGGCCATCGCCCAGATGAACGAGTAGGCGGCGGTCCCGACGCCCGAGTGCAGCGACCAGCTGGGCGAGATGATCGCCTGGCGGTCGGCGACGACGAGGTGACGCGTCTCCTCGCGCTCGCCAAGCAGGTGGATGACGCGGGCGTCCTCGGGCACGTCGAAGTACAGGTAGCACTCCGTGCGCCGGTCGTGGGTGTGCGCGGGCATGGTGTTCCACATCGAGCCCTCGTGCAGCGTCGTCACGCCCATGACGATCTGGCAGCTCTTCACGCCGTTCTCGTGGATGTACTGGTTGAGCGTGCGACGGTTGCTCGTGACCTGGTCGCCGAGCTCGCGCACCGTCCCCTCGCCGGGCGACACGAGCGCGGCCGGATAGGCGGTGTGCGCGGGCGCCGAGAACAGGTAGAACTGCGCCCCGGCGTCCGTGCCCTCGCCCTCCGCCGCGTCGGCGAAGACCACGTCGCGGATGCCGCGGCCGAGGTACAGGCACGCGCCCGTCACGAGCGTGTAGACCTCGCCGTCGGCGGTGACCGTGCCGGTGCCGCCGACGTTGACGATGCCCACCTCGCGGTGCTCGAGGAAGTAGTCGCTGCGGATCTCGGGGTAGCCGGGCAGGACGAGGTCTCGGCCGGCCGGCACCGCGCCGCCGAGGACGATGCGGTCGTGGTGGGTGTAGACGACGGTGATCTCACCCGGCACGAAGACCTCGGGCACGAGGTACTGCTCGCGCAGGTCGGCGGTGGTCATGCCGGGGATCTGCGCCGGGTTGGTCGCGTAACGCTGCTGCATGGGGGTTCCCTTCGGGGGCGGGTCGGCGCGAGGCCGGGGACGGGATGGGTTCGGGTCAGCGGACGAGCCAGCCGCCGTCGACCGGCACGATGGCGCCGGTGACGTAGGCCGCGGCATCCGAGGCGAGGAAGACGAACGCGCCCTGCAGGTCGCCGGGGGTGCCCCACCGGCCGGCGGGGATGCGGGCGAGGATGGATGCCTCGCGGTCGGCGTCGGCGCGGATGGGCGCGGTGTTGTCGGTGGCCATGTAGCCCGGCGCGATCGCGTTGACCGTCACTCCCGAGGCGGCCCACTCGTTCGCGAGCGCCTTGGTCAGCCCCGCGACCGCGTGCTTGGATGCCGCGTATCCGGGGACGAGGATGCCGCCCTGGAACGACAGCATCGAAGCGACGTTCAGGATGCGGCCCGAGCCCTGCGCGATCATCCGACGACCCGCGGCCTGCGACAGGTGGAACACCGCGTCGAGGTTGACGGCGAGCACCTCGTCCCAGTCCGTCGCCGGGTGCTCGGCGGCGGGCGCGCGACGAATGGTGCCGGCGTTGTTGACCAGGATGTCGATGCCCCCGAGCTCGGCGACCGTCTCGGCGACCGCTTCGGCGAGCTGTTCGGGCGTCGCCGTGCCGAGGTCGAGCCGGATCCGGTGGGCTCGACGTCCGAGGGCGGCGATGCGCTCGGCCGTCTCGGCGGCGTCGCCGCGGTCGAGCAGGGCCACGTCGGCGCCGGCCTCGGCGAGCGCGAGCGCGGCGCCCTGGCCGAGGCCGCGGGTCGAGCCGGTCACGAGGGCGACCCGGCCGTCGAGGCGGAAGGAGTCGAGGATCATGCGGGGCCTCCGATGAAGGTGGTGGTCAGTTCGCCGAGCCGTTCGACGCGGACGGTCACGGCATCGCCCGCGCGCAGCGGCCGGTGGGCGCGCTGGGCGTCGGGCAGCTTCTGCGGCGTGCCGGTCGAGACGACGTCGCCGGGTTCGAGCGTCATGACGCTGCTGAGGTACGACACGACGTACGCGACCGAGAAGATCGTCGTCGCCGTCGACTGCGAGACGGTGACGACACCGTCTCGCACGACCTCCACGAGCATGTCCTGCGGGTCGCCGGCCTCATCGGGCGTCACGAGCCACGGTTCGAGCGGAGCGAACCCGTCGAAGCACTTGCCCATGGCCCACTGGCTCTGCCGCCGCTGCCACGAGCGGTCCGAGACGTCGTTGAGGATCGTGTAGCCGGCGACATGGTCGAGCGCGTCCTCGATACGGACGTCCTTCGCGCGGCGGCCGATGACGACAGCGATCTCGCCCTCGTAGTCGACGTCGTCCGCGACCGGCGGCACCACGACCGGGTCGGCGGGGCCGCCCAGGGTGTTCGAGGTCTTGACGAACACGTCCGGGAAGTCGGGGTCATCGGCCGTCGGATCGACGCCGTCGGGCACGTGACCGCGGTAGTTGTACCCGAGGCAGAGGATCTTGCCGGGCCGCACCGGCGGCTCGAGCCGCAGCGACGACAGGGCCGGAAGGGATGCCGCCGCATCGGCGACCGCGTCGCGGACGGCATGCATCCCGGTCGCGAGGATCGCGGTGAGCGGCTCGTCGCCGAGGTCGACGACGCCGTCCTCGCCGCTTCGGGTGACGACGACGCCCGAGCGCACGCCCGACTCGGTGCGGTAGCGGACGAGCCTCACCAGTACGGCTTCCAGCCGGGGCGCGCGGCGCGCACGAGCGCTTCGAGGTAGAAGTAGTCGCCCCACAGGGTGCCCTCGTCGACGCCGACGGACTTCGGGAAGTCGTACACGCTGTGCAGGATGACCGCGTCGGAGGCCTCCGGCGTCTCGGGAGTGTAGTTCGCGATCAGCGACCCGAGGATCTCGTACGCCGAGCGCCGGTACCGATCCGCGGCCGCGGCGTCGGTCTCGGCGTCGGCGAGCTCGAACAGTCCCGAGACGACGATCGCCGCCGACGAGCTGTCGCGCGGGGCGTCGGCGCCGTCGGTGTAGACCATGTCCCAGAAGGGCACGCGGTCGCTCGGAAGCTTCGAGAGGAATCGCTCCGCGCAGCGCCGCGACGCGTCCAGGAGCGCCGGGTCGCCGGTCGCCCGGTGGTTCAGCGCGAAGCCGTAGACGCCCCACGCCTGACCGCGCGCCCAGCAGGAGTCGTCGAACGCGCCCTGCTCCGTGGCGCCGCGCAGGGGCTCCCCGGTCTCGGCGTCCCAGTAGAAGGTGTGGAACGTGGTGTCGTCGTCGCGCAGGATGTGCGTGCGCAGCTGCGTCGTGTGACGGCGCACGGCGTCGGCGAACCGCTCCTCGCCGGTCTGCTCGCCGGCCCAGGTCAGCAGCGGCATGTTCATGAGGCTGTCGACGATCGTCCGGCCGCGCTGCGTGGGGTCGGAGAGGTCGCCCCACGCCTGCACGATGCCGGCCGGCTCGAGGAAGCGGCGCATCAGGTGGTCGGCGGCGTCGAGCGCGCTCGCGCGCGCGTCCTCGTCGCCGAGCAGGCGGTAGGGCGCGACGGACGCCAGCGTGTACAGGAAGCCCAGGTCGTGGGTGTCGAGGTCCTCCTCGTCGCGCACGCGTCGGGCGAAGTCCTCGGCGTGCGCGAGCCCGGCGTCACGGAAGAAGGCGTCGCCGGTCAGCTCCCACGCGATCCACATCATGCCCGGCCAGAAGCTCGTGGTCCAGCCGCGGTTGGCGCCCGCGGCGAACCCGCCCGCAGCGGGTCGGATCGGGTACCGGTCGCCGTCCGTCGTGTCGTCCGGGTAGCTCAGGCCGAACGTCTCGATGTTGCGACGCAGGGTCGTCAGGGCGGCGGCGATCGCCGCCTCGATCGCGGCGGGGTCGGCGGGTGCCGGGCCCGCCGGCGCGTCGAGGTCGGTACCGGGGAGGGATGTCATGTCGAGGGGTTCCTTCGGGGTTCAGACGGTCCGGGGCTCGGGGTCGCCGAGCACCGGACGGAGGATGTAGCGGGCGTTGGCCCACGCGAGGTAGAGCGCCGGCGCCGCGGAGAGGCCGATCGCGACGGCCGGCATCGTGACGAAGAGCCCGGCCTGCAGGGCGATGACCGCCAGCGAGACGAGGCTCAGCCACCACCGCCGCACGCTCAGGAACAGAGCCGCGCGGGCGATCGAGCGCAGCGCGGCATCCCGCTCCTCCGCGAGGGCGGCGAAAGCCACGAGCGACGCGGCCAGCACCAGCACCGTCAGGACGGCCAGCAGCGGCACCACGGCGACGCCCGCCTGCAGCGGCGCGAAGAAGCGCACGTCGACGAGCACGACGACGAGGGCGGCGACCACGACCGCGCCCAGCAGCATGGCCTTGCGCCACGAGCGCTTCCAGGTTCGGACGAAGGTGCGGACGACCTGGGTGTCGCCGTCGCCGTGGGCGCGGAAGGTCGCGAACGCCGCCGTGATCCCCGGCGCGCACAGCGGCGCGACGACGGCGAGCATCGGCCACGACAGCGCCGGGTCGGTGATGACCAGCAGCACGACGAACGGCAGGCACGACGCCAGGAGCAGCAGGTTGGTCATCAGGCCGAGGTAGACGACCCCGAAGACCGTGGCGTACGTGTTGTGCGAGATGCGCTTCACGGCCTCAGCCCTTCATGCCGCTGGTCGCGATGCCCTCGACGAAGTACTTCTGCCCGAGCAGGAAGATCAGCGCGATGGGCACCACCGAGATGACCAGACCCGCGAACAGCAGCGCGTAGTTGGTGTCGTAGAGGTTGCTGACGAAGCTCTTCAGGCCGAGCTGGATGGTCCACAGGTCGGGGTTGCGCAGGTAGATGAGCGGTCCGAGGTAGTCGTTCCAGGTGTTGACGAAGGTCAGCAGCGTCAGACTCGCCAGTGCCGGCACCGACAGCGGCAGCATGATGCGGCGCCAGATGCCGTACTCGCTCAGGCCGTCCAGACGTGCCGCCTCGGAGAGCTCCTCGGGGATGGTCTCGTAGAACTGCTTCATCAGGAACACGCCGAAGGCGCCGAAGGCCTGGATCAGGATGATCGCCCAGAGGGTGTTCGAGACCTTCGCGTTCGAGAGCAGGATGAACTGCGGGATCATGTACGACTGCCACGGCACGGCGATCGTGCCGATGTAGGCGAGGAAGAGCACGTCGCGCCCGGGGAAGCGGATGCGGGCGAACCCGTAGGCCGCGAACGATCCGGTCAGCACCTGCAGGAAGGTCACGACGACCGCGAGCACGAGCGTGTTGCGGATCCACGTCAGCATCCCGGACTGGTTCCAGATGTCGACGTAGTTCTGCCAGATGAACACCTCGGGGATCCACTGGATCGGCACCGAGAAGACCTCGTTCGCGGTCTTGAGCGAGCTCATGATCATCCAGAAGAACGGCAGCAGCAGCGCGGCGGCCGCGACGATGAGCGCGACGTACCCGGCGATGCGGCCGACGCGGCGCAGCGGGCTGACGGTGTCGGGCCGGGGGCCCTCGGGCATGGCGTCGGCGGCGAGCTTGCGCAGCGCTCGACGGTCGTCCTGCGGGACGAGAAGATTCGTCATCAGACGTTCCTCCGCTTGTTCCAGACGAACTGGATGATGGTCACGAAGATGCAGAGGAAGAACAGCGCCACGGCCGCGGCGGACGCGTAGCCGAACTGGTTCTCCTCGAAGCCCTTGCGGTAGATGAACTGCGAGATCACGAGCGTCGACTGCCCCGGCCCGCCCTCGGTCATGACGAGGATGAGGTCGAAGATCTTGAACGAGTTGATCGTGAGCATGACGGTGACGAAGAACATCGTCGGGCGCAGGCACGGCAGCGTCACGTTGACGAACCGCTCCCACGCGTTGGCGCCGTCCATGCGTGCCGCCTCGTACAGCTCGCGCGGCACGGTCTGCAGACCGGCCAGGAACAGGATCATGTAGTAGCCCATGTCGCGCCAGGTGCTGACGATGACGACGGCGGGCATGGCCCACTCGGACGAGGTCAGCCAGCCGGGAGGGTTGGCGATGCCGATCGCCCGCAGGATCTCGTTCACGGGCCCGTACTCCGGGCTGAACAGCAGGTTCCACACGACCGCGATCGCGACGATCGATGTGATGTACGGGAAGAACGCGGCGGTGCGGAAGAACGCGACCCCGCGCAGCTTGTTGTTCAGCAGCAGCGCGAGACCGAGCGACGCGATGATCGTCAGCGGGATGTGCAGAGCGGCGTAGTAGAGGGTGTTGACGAACGAGATGCGGAAGCTGCCGTCACCGAGCAGTCGCTCGAAGTTCGCCAGCCCCACCCAGTTCGCCGTGCCGAAGATGTTCCAGTTCGTCAGCGACATGTAGAACAGCGTGATGACGGGAACGAGCGTCAGCAGGGCGAAGCCGAGGAAGTTCGGGAGGATGAAGCTCCAGCCCAGCAGCGTGTTGCGCAGCGTCAGCTTCGAGCGCCGGCGACGCTGCGTCGGCTCGGGACGGCCGACCTTCGGGGCGGCGGCGGTGGTGGTCATGGGTACTCCTGGCGAGGACGGAGGGGGATGCGGCCGGCGCGGGCGTACCGCGCCGGCCGCGGGTGCCGTCGAAGAGCTCGACGGCCGGCGGGGTCAGTCGAGACCGACCTCGCTGGCGACGCGGTCCTCGGCCTGGGTGATGGCCTGCTCGACCGGGGTCGAGCCCGAGAGGATCGCGCTGTGCATGTCGTTGAGGATGTTCTGGATCGCCGCCGTCTTGTTCGACGTCGGGTTCTCGGGGTGGACGTCACCGGTCGACCACGCGAACTTCGACAGATCGTCGGTGGGCGCGCCCTCGACGGCGAAGTAGGCGTCGGTGACGTCGTCGTTCGCCACGGCCGGTGTGATGCCGATCTTCGCGAGCTCCTCAGCGGCCTCGAGGCTCGCGGCGTAGGCGAGGAAGTCCTTCGCCGCCTGCGTCTTGGCGCCGTCGATGTTGGCGTTGATCGAGAAGCCGGTCGGGTCGCCGAAGGTCACCGGGGTGTTGTCGGTTCCGGCCGTCGAGGCGTCGAGCTGCGGGATCGGCGCGATGCCCCACTCGAAGTCGTTCGCCTCGCCCGAGGCCTGCTGCGAGATGAGGGTCGCGACGTACCAGGTGCCCATCGGCAGCATGGCCGCCTTCTGGGTGCCGAACTCGCCCTGGTAGGTGAGCTGGTTGGCGGTCGAGGTGTTGAAGTCGACCTGGGCGCCCGACGTCTGCAGGTCCAGGACGCGGTCGTAGTAGTCGGCGAAGTAGCCGTAGTCGCCCGAGAGCACGTCGGTGTCCTCCTGCGCCGAGGCGAAGCCCTGCACGGTCGACTGCCAGCGGTGCTGGTAGGTGCCCTTCGCGACGCCCGCCTGGTTGATGGCCTCGGCGGCGGCGTCGTAGTCCTCCCACGTCCACGTGCCGTCCGGGTACTCCTGGCCGGCGGCGTCGAAGAGCGCCTTGTTGTAGAACAGCACCCAGCGGTCCTGGCGGTACGGCACGCCGTATGCGGTGCCGTCGATCTCGAACGACGAGGCGCCGCCGATGCCGTCGGGCAGCTCGACGTCGGAGACGTCCATGAGCTGACCGCCCTCCTGGAAGGTCGTGACGAACTTCACTTCCTTCTGGGTGATGATGTCGGGCCCGACGCCGGCGGCGAGGTCGGCGGTGACCAGCGTGTTGTACTCGGCGGCGTCGTACTGCTTGAGCTCGACGGTCACGTCGGGGTTCTTCTCGTGGAAGGCGTCGGCGAGGACCTGGAACTCGGGGGTGGTGTCGAGGCTCCATCCCGAGAGGGTCAGGGTGACGGGGCCGTCGGCGGTCTGAGCGGGCTCGGATCCCCCGCTGCAGGCGGCGAGCGACAGGGTGGCGACGACTGCCATCCCCGCGGCGGCTGCGAACTTGCGCTTCATGCGTGCTGCTCCTTTGCGATTGCGTGCGAGGTCCCACTTCGGACCTCGTGGTGCCGAGCCGCCGGGGCGGGCGATTCGGAGTTCGTGAGACGGCTCACCGTGCGGATGCCGTCGGGCCACACCACGGTCGCCGTGGCGTCGTCGAGCGAGACGTCGACGGTCGGGGCGATGCGCTCGCCCCCGGCCAGGTCGATGAGGGTCACGACCGGCATGCCCGGGACCACGGCGTGCTCGACGGTGGGAACCAGCGCGCGCACGCCCAACGGGTCGGCGTCGGCGCGCGAGACGAGCACGGGAGCCGCGGTGGCGTCGAGGGCGCGGATGCCGCTGCTGCGGCCGCGCGCGAAGACCCAGGCGCCGGTGTCGTCGGTGCCGCCGATCAGCTCGTCGCCCGACAGCGGCCAGCCGCCGACGCGCAGGCGCAGCGCTGCGGCATCCTGTTCCGGCTCGAGCTCGTCGACGACGGCGATGCGCACCTCGGCGGACCCGCGCACGAGCGAGTGAACGGTGAGCCGGCCGACGCGGGTGACGATCCCCGCGAGACCGGAGCCGTGCCGGTGCGTCATGGGCGCCGGTTCGACGACGTGGGCGTCCCAGGTCGAGGCGGCGACGCCCACGCGTCCGTCGGCGTCGTCCTGCACGCGCGCGGTCAGCAGCGTCATCGCGGTGCGGTGGGTCGCCCGGCCGTCGGCGTCGACGAGGGCGACGGACTGCTCGAGCGGCTCGAGCCAGCCGCGCTCATCGACGAAGGGCGCGGTCGCGGTGGAGTACCCGATGCGGGCGTAGAGCGGTGAATCGGCGACGCGGGCGTCGGGGAAGGCGTGGTCGGTGCCGTGGTTGACGACGCGCACGATGCCGTCGGTCGCCGTCGCCGAGACGATCCACCCGGGCGCGGCGATCGCCCGCACGGCGTCGCCGTCCTCGACAGGCAGCGGTTCGGCGGGAGCCGCCCACACGGGGTGGTCGGCCGGCAGCAGCAGGCCGAGGAAACCCTTGACGGCCCAGTACGGCGACCCCGGTCCGGAGTAAGACTGCGCCAGAGCGCGCCACGGCCCGTGCCAGCCCATCGTCAGGATGCCGTCGGCGTCGGGCGCTCCGCGCTCGGCGAAGTGGTCGACGATGCGCTCGGCCGCGTGGCGCAGGCGCCCGGGGCTGTGGGACGGCACCTCGGCGATGACGCCGGCCCAGAACGGCGCGGCAGCCGCGAAGCGGTAGATGAGACTGCGCCCCTGGATGAGCGGCGACCCGTCACCGCCCACGAGGGCGAAGGCGTCGAAGAGGAAGGCGTCGAGCCGTGCGACGTCGACGGGCGTCCGGTCGCCCGCGAGGTCGGCGGCGCCGGCCATGCGCGCCCACAGGATCGGGTAGACGTGCAGCGCCCATCCGACGTAGTGGTCGTACGAGCGCTCATCGCCGTCGGAGAGCCAGCCGCCCTCGCGCACGAACGAGTCGTGACGGGCGAGGTCGGCGGCGATGTCGTCGGCCGACCACGGGCCGCCGACCGAGCGGAGGAAGGTCTGCACGACGAGGCGGAACCAGACCCAGTTCGTCTGCGGGTACGTGTCGTCGCCGACGACGGGAGCAAGGTAGTCGATGACGCGGCCGCGGGTCGTCTCGTCGAGGTGATCCCAGATCCAGGGGCGTGTGAGGTCGAGCACGAGCGCGATCGAGGCGGCCTCGACCTTGGCCTGCGCGTGCTCGTCCATGCGCACCCAGCGGTCGGGCGCGTCGGGATCGACGCCCGAGACGACGCCGCGGCGGTAGTGCGCGATGAGGTCGTCGACGCCCTCGCCGCGGGCCCCCGCGATGCGGAACCCGGCGAGCAGGAACGTGCGAGCGAAGCCCTCGAGCCCATCCACGGCGTGGCCGTAGCCGCCTTCCTCACCGGGAAAGTGGATGCGGCCGGCGCCCGGCGTCGCGTAGCGGCGGGCGGCCGTGAGCAGGACGTCGGCCCGGGCGATCCATGCGTCGCGGATCGCGCCGTCCGCGGACGGGTGCGGGTGCTCGGATGCCACCGGTTCTCCTTTGAAGGGCTATCGCGGTCGTCGTCATCGATCTCGACCGATTCGGAGATTAGCAACCCATTTCGATCATTGCAAGATCCGGTTCGTTTCCTTATGATCGTTTCTGATCGATTCATTTGATGGGTCGGGCGACACCGATGTCATCTCGAAGGAGCAGCCGTGCTGTGGAACACCGAAGGCTTCGCCGGCCCGCTGGCGGCGGTGTGCGCCGACATCCCCGCGCGCCTGCGACCGCCCGCCGCAGCGCTCCCGGTGCCGACCGCGGACGACTGGCCGAGCCCCCTGCCGGGCGAGACGGTGCGGCCGATCCTCGACCGCGCGCGGGCCGACCGCGGAACGCCCTGGCCGCAGCCGCTCGCGAGCGCTGCCGCGCGCGTGCACCGCGACGGTGACCGGGACGGATACGAGCAGCAGGTCTTCGCCCGGCAGGCCCGGCTCAGCCGCGCGGTCGTCGCCGCCCTCGCGGACGATGATCCGCGCCGACTCGACGAGGTCGCTGACGGTGTCTGGCTGCTGTGCGAGCAGTCCACCTGGTGCTGGCCCGCACACGACGACACTCTCCGGCGGCACGGCTCCGTCCTCGCGACGGCGACCGATCCGTTCCTCGACCTCGGTGCGGGCGAGGTCGTCGGCCAGCTCGCCTGGATCGACCACGTCCTGGGGGCGCGGCTCGACGAGCACTACCCCGGGCTGCGGCACCGCATCCGCCACGAGGCCCGTGCGCGCGTCTTCGAGCCGTTCCTGCGGCGACGCGACTGGCACTGGCTCGGACTCGACGGCCACGTTCACAACTGGAACCCGTGGATCCACGGCAACGTGCTCGTCGCCGCCCTCGTCCTGTGCGACGAGACGGCCGAACGCGAGCGGATCGTCGCACTCGCAGCGCAGGGGCTCGACCGCTACGTCGCGGTGCTGCCCGCGGACGGCGCGATCGACGAAGGCTACGCGTACTGGTGGAACGGCGCGTGTCGCGCACTGGAGGCTCTCGACCTGCTCGCCTACGCCACCGACGGCGCGTGGCACCCGGTGCCCTCCGTGCCGGCGCTGCGCGAGACGATCGGCTTCCCGCACCGGTCGCACCTCGGCGGCCCCTGGTACGTCAACCTGGCCGACGGACCGGCGCGTCCGCCGGCAGACCAGCCGTGGCACGCCCTGCACCGCGCGGCGCGCGCCGTCGGGAACGACGAGGCCCGACGGCACGCCGCGGCTCAGCGGCCCGTGGGCGCACCGGCCGCGACGGAGGACGCGGGCCTCGGACGCCTGTTGCGCGCGCTGGCGGACGACGTCTGGCTCGCCGAGACGGCCGAAGTCAGTCCGTTGCCTGCCGAGGTGTGGCTGCCCTCCACGCAGGTCTGGCTCGCGCGAGAGCGCGCGGGCAGCGCCGCCGGTCTCACCGTCGTCCTCAAGGGCGGTCACAACGACGAGAACCACAACCACAACGACGTCGGGTCGGTGATCGTCGCCTCCGACGGCGTACCCGTCGTCGTCGACGCGGGCCGCCCGACCTACACGGCGCAGACCTTCGGCCCCGATCGATACGACATCTGGACGATGCAGAGTGACTGGCACAGCGTGCCGCGCGTGTCGGGCAATGCCCAGCCGCAGGGCGCCGCCTTCGCGGCATCCGGTCCGCGTCTCATCCGAACGGACGAAATGTCGGCGCTCGATCTCGAGATCGGCGGCGCGTACCCCGCGGGCTCGGTGCAGTCCTGGCGGCGTCGCGCTGCCCTGCGCCGATCGGGCGACGTCGTCCTCGACGACCGCTGGGACGGGGCCGGGCCGGGCACAGAGGTCAGGCTGCTGCTCGCCGGCACGGTCATCACCGGCGAGGGCTGGGCGCAGGTGACGCCGCTCGAGGGCGCGACGCCCGTGCGCATCACGTGGCCCGCCGACGCACCGCACACGCTCAGCGTGCGCGAGCTCGACGATCCGATGCTCTCGGGCGTCTGGGGCGCGCGACTCACCCGGCTCGCCGTCGGTGCCGACGGCCGCACCGAGCTGCGTGTCACGGTAGAACAGGAACGGAACGAGGACGAGCGATCATGACCGACCCCACACCGGCACTGCTGGCCGCCGAACGGCGCGCCCACATCCTGGCCACGATGGAGCGCGAGGGCGCCGTGCGCATCTCGCAGCTGACCGACGAGCTCGGCGCCGCGACCGTGACCCTGCGCCGCGACCTCGCGCAGATGGAGCAGGAGGGTCTGCTGCAGCGCGTGCACGGCGGCGCGATTCCCGCGAACGGGCAGCACGGGCACGCGCCGGCGGCCCCGGCCGGCACCGAGACGTCGGCGGGCTCGATCGCCGTGCTCGTGCCCTCGCTGAACTTCTACTGGCCCGGCGTGGTGCGGGGCATGGAGGCGGCGGCGCGCCGCCACGGCCTCAAGGTGCAGCTGCGCGGCGCGTCGTACGAGCTGCAGGACGAGCGTCCCGTGCTCGAGCGGCTCGTCGCGAGCGGCGACGTGCGCGGTCTCATCGTCGCGCCCAACACCGACACGCAGCACTCGCAGGACGTCGTCCAGTGGCTCGCCGAGTGCGGCACTCCCAGCGTCCTCGTCGAGCGCGACGCGATCATCCAGCCCGCGGGGGTGCCCGCCGAGGCGGTCACGACCGACCATGCGCTCGGCGCCGTGCTCGCGGCGCGCCACCTCGCCTCGCTCGGACACCGGAAGGTCGGACTCGTGCTCTCGCGCAACTCCCCGACCTCGCGCAAGATCGCGGCGGGCTGGCAGTCGGCCTGCGACGAGCTGGGACTCACCCCCGCGCAGCACATCGAGACGACGCTGCCCGACCGGGCCAGCCCGGAGTTCTCGGCCGCGGTCGACACGACCCTCGACCGGGCCCTCGGCAGCGGCGTGACCGCGCTGCTCGTGCACTCCGATCCCGAGGCCATGGCGTTCGTCGACCTCGCCCTGAATCGCGGCATCTCGGTGCCCGACGACCTGTCGATCATCGCCTACGACGACGAGGTGGCCGAGCTGTTCACCCCCGCCCTCACCGCCATCGCGCCGCCGCGCGTGAGCGTCGGCGAGACCGCGGTCGAGCTGCTCGTCTCGCGCATGGCCGATCCCGGGCGTCCGACCCGGCGGGTGATGCTCAACCCCACCCTGGTGGTGCGCGAGTCGACGGTCGCGCCGCGCGCCGGGACCACCGCGTGATCGACCGCCACGATTACTCGCCGTGGGACTTCTGGTCCACGGCATCGGACGACAGCCGACGCGCGCAGCGGTCGTGGCAGCAGCGCCTCGAGCGCGAGCATCCCGCGTGGACCATCGGCGACGACTGCTTCATCTCGGAGCTCGCGGCCGTCGACGCCGACGAGCTGGCGCTCGGCGACCGCTCGTACATCGCCGCGGGCGCCTACCTCACCGGAACCGTCCGCATCGGCGCCGACTGCTCCATCAACCCCTCGGCCGTCGTGCGCGGCGACGTGGTCCTCGGCGACGGGGTGCGGATGGGTGCCCTCAGCTCGGTGCTCGGGTTCAACCACTCGATGGAGCCGGGCACGCCCGTCTTCCGGCAACCGCTCACCAGTCGCGGCATCCGTATCGGCGACGACGTCTGGATCGGGTCGCATGTCGTCGTGCTCGATGGCGTGACCGTGGGCGGATCGGCGGTGCTGGCCGCCGGAGCCGTCGTCACGAAGGACGTTCCAGCGGGGGCCGTCGTCGGCGGCAACCCGGCACGCCTGCTGCGGTGGCGCGTACCGCCGGCGGATGCCGCGATCGACGCGGCCGCGCCCCGACGCGAACCCGTCGCAAGCGACCTGCGCGCGCGGCTCGCCCGCTTCGCCGATCGCGCGCGCGCCGAGGCTCCCGCCCTGCTCGCCCGATCGCGTGACGCCGCGACCGGGCTCTTCGCCGACCGACCGGGCGTCCGTCCCACGGTGCGCGCGCAGGGCGACGCGATCGAGATCGCCGACCTCCTGCTGGGCTCGGTTCCGCCGGGCAGCGAATCCGCCGACCTCGTGGCCCTCCTGCGCGGTTGGCAGGATGCCGCGACGGGCGCCGTGCCGCCGCTGGACGCCTCCGGCGTTCCCGGGTGGGACGACGGCGACACGGCGTACCACGTGCTCAGCACCGGCTATGCGCTCGACCTGCTCGGCGCATCCTTCGCCCACCCGATCGGGCTCATCGTCGACGCGACGCCGACCTCGATCGTCGAGCGCCTCGACGCCCTGCCGTGGCACAGCGATCCCTGGCACGCGGGCCACCATGTCGACGCGCTGGGAACGGCGCTGCTGTGGGCCCGCCGACGCGGCGACGCGGTCGCACCGGGCGTCGCGGAGGCGCTTTTCGGCTGGCTCGTGACGCACGCCGATCCGGCCAGCGGGATGTGGGGGCGCCCCTCGGCCGACCGCGGCCTGCTGCTGCTCGTCAACGGGTTCTACCGGGCCTCGCGCGGGACGTTCGCGCAGCACGGCATCCCGCTCCCCCATCCCGAGGCCGTCGTCGACACGACGCTGCGCCATGCCCGTGATCCGCGCTGGTTCGCCGCGGCGCAGCTCGACGCCTGCAACGTCCTCGACGTCGCGCATCCGCTGTGGCTCACGCGGTCGTCGGGCTATCGCAGCGCCGAGGTCTCGGCCGTCGCGACGCGCCTGCTCGACGATGTGCTCGCCGGGTGGCAGGCCGGAGCCGGCATGAGCTTCCGACTCGCCGACGCCGAGCCGGGGCTGCAGGGCACCGAGATGTGGCTGGCGATCGTCTGGTACCTCGCCGATCTGGTCGGGCTCTCGGACGCGCTGGGGTACCGGCCGCGGGGCGTCCACCGCCCCGAACCGGCTCCGCTCGGCTGACGGGCCCGCCCGCGGCGCAGCGTCAGCCGCGGGGCAGCGCCGCCGCCCACTCGTCGAGCAGCCGCGCCACGGCGACACTGTGCGACCCGGGCATCTCGTCGGCCTCGACCCGACCGCCTGCCAGCAGCGCGGCGACGGCGTCCGCTTCGGCCGCGAACGGATGCACCACCGCTGCCGTCCGCGTGCGCGACTGTCCGCCGGTCTCGATCAGCAGGTGCTCGGCCGAAGCGGTGCGCGAGCCCCAGGCATCGGGCATCTCGATCGTGCCCGCGTCGCCCACCAGCCTCGCCGAGCGCGGCAGCACCGCGCGGATGGACGTCTCGATGTGGGCCGCGAAGTCGCCGCCCGCCACGACGGCGGTGGCGTGCTCATCGACGCCCGTGGGGCCGATGCGCCCCTCGGCCTCGGCGATGCGCAGCGCATCGGGCGCGATCCCCGCCGCAGCCGCGACGTGCACGGCGAACGAGAGCGGATAGCCGCCGACGTCGAGGAGCGCTCCCCCGCCCAGCGCGGGATCGAAGAGCCGGGCGGCGCGTTCCTCGGCGCGGAACCCGAACGACGCGGTGAGGCGCCGGGCCGCGCCGATCTCGCCCGTCGCGACGACGTCGCCCAGCATCCCCGCGAACGGTGAGAAGCGGTTCTTGTAGGCCTCGACGAGGGGCACGCCGGCCTCGGCCGCGACGGCGAAGAGGCGGTGGGTGTCGGCCTCGCTGGTCGTCAGCGGCTTCTCGCACAGCACGGCGCGACCCGCCCGCAGCGCCGCCTCGACGAGGTCGCGATGCGCCGGGTGGACGGTCGAGACGTACACCGCGTCGACGCCGGCGTGGCCGATCACCTCGTCGTAGCCGCCGGCGTACTCGGCGCCGTAGCGGTCGGCGAAGGCGCGCGCCCGCCCGGCGTCCGAGCTGCCGACCGCCGCGAGCACACCCGACCGCGACGCGCGCAGTCCGGCTGCGAAGCTCTCGGCGATCTGCCCGGGCCCGAGGATGGCCCACCGCACCGCCGTCACGCCCCGACTCCCCCGCCGTGGCTGTCGGCCCGCTCGGCCCGGACGGCGCCAGCGAGGGCGGTGCCTGCCGCCCGCAGCCAGCGCGCCGGGTCGGCGAGCGACGCCTCGGGCGACCCGGCCAGGTCGGTGAGCGATACGGATGCCGCGAACGCGGCCGTGTCGGCGTCGGCGGCGATCCGGCCGGCCACGAGCGCGGTCGGCACCCCCGCTCTCGCGGCGAGGTCGGCGACGAACGCGGGCACCTTGCCGGCCGCGGACTGACCGTCGAACGAGCCCTCGCCGGTGATGACCAGATCGGCCGACGCGACGGCATCCGCGAGCCCGATGAGGGTCGCGACCTCGCGGGCGCCGGGTGTGAGCTCGGCTCCCCACGCGAGCAGCCCGAACCCGGTGCCGCCGGCGGCTCCGGCCCCCGCCGTGGAGGCGAAGGCATCGCCACGCGGGACGATGCGCGACAGGCCGGCGAGCGCCGACTCGGCGGCGACGACCCCGGCGGGATCCACACCCTTCTGCGGACCGAAGACGGCGGCGGCGCCGCGCGCGCCCAGCAGCGGATTCGACACGTCCGTGAGCACGACGGCTCCACCGGAAGGAAGCGGCCGCAGCGACGCGAGATCCACCGCAGCGAGGTCGGCGAGGCCGCGCGCGCCGGACGCGATGTCCACACCGCGGTGGTCGACGAATCGGCCGCCCAGCGCCCGCAGCATGCCGACGCCGCCGTCGGTCGAGGCGCTCGATCCGATGCCGAGGACGACACGCGATACGCCGGCGTCGAGCGCCGCCGCGATCGCCTGGCCGAAGCCGGTCGTGTCGGCCTCGAGCCCGCGGCGCTCGTCGCCGAGCAGCTCGATCCCCGACGTCGACGCGAGCTCGACGACGCCGACGCCGCCCCCGCCGTCCGGGGACGGCAGCCACAGCCACGACGCCGCGACGGGCTCGCCGTGCGGGCCCGTGACCGTCACCGGCATCCGTCGCGCGTCGGGGACAGCCGCGGCAAACGCGTCGAGCGTTCCCTCGCCGCCGTCGGCCATGGGTCGCAGGTCGATCCGCGCGGAGGGGTCGGCGGCTGCCCACCCGTCGGCCAGGGCGCGCGCTGCGGCGGCGGCCGAGATCGAGCCCTTGAGGCTGTCGATCGCGACGACGACGCGCGTCACGGCGTTCACGCGCGCGAGGGCGTGCTCTCGCGCACGAGCACCTCGAGCGGCAGCGACGCGGTATCGGCGTCGTTCGGCGCATCGATCGCGGCCCGCAGGGCGCGCTGGCCGACCTCGAGCAGCGGCACCCGCACGGTGGTCAGCGGCGGCGTGACGTCACGACCCGTGGGAATGTCGTCGAAACCGGCGAGCGCGATGTCGGAGCCCGGCTCGCGACCGGCCGCGCGCACCGCGGTGAGCGCTCCGATGGCGACGACGTCGCTGATGCCGAACACCACCGTGTCGGGCTCGACGCCGTCGGACAGGGCGGCCGCCATCGATTCCGTGCCGGACTCGCGACTGAAGCCGCCGCGATACACGCGGGGCTCGGTGCCGCCGCCGGCGACGAATCCCTCGGTGAAGCCGGCGAGGCGGTCATCGCTCGTGACGACGCCCTCGGCGGCGGCGAGGACGACGGCCGAGCGGTACCCGCGCGCGGCGAGAGCGGCGCCGAGCTCTCGCGCGCCGCTGCGGTTGTCGATCGTCACACTGCGCACGGTCGGAGCGCCCGGCCCGAGGGCCACGACGGTGCCACCGGCGGCGGTGATGAGGTCGAGCTCGGCGGTCAGCTCGTCGGACATCTCGCGCGAGGTCCGCGATGCGGCGAGGATGATGCCGCGGGGTCGCTGTCCCCGCAGAGCGCGCACGAGGCGCAGCTCACGGGCCGGGTCGCGCTCGGTGATCGCGACGGTCACGACCAGTCCCGCCTCGTCGGCGCCGCGTGCGACGCCCGCTGCGAGCTGTCCGAAGTAGGGGTCGGCGATGTCGGCCACGAGCAGCGCGACGATCGCCGAGGTACCGCGAGCGGTCGCCTGCGCCGACAGGTTGGCGGTGTAGCCCAGCCGCGCCGCGGCCTGCTCGACGCGCTCGCGGTAGGCGTCGGCGACCTTCCGGGTCGAGCCGTTGAGCGCTCGCGAGGCGGTCGCGAGCGACACTCCCGCCTCTCGTGCCACGTCGTGCAGCGTGGCCGCGCCACGCGGCGACATCCCCGTCTGTCCCACGACCCGAGTCTATGCCGAGACCGCTCGCGCGCCGGCGAGGTGAGGAGCCACGGCATCGCCGAAGGCGGCGGCGGTGCGGGCGACGACGGCCGCGGGGTCGTCGGCCCAGATGTCGGCGTTGAAGATCTCGACCTCGATGTCGCGGTCGTAGCCCGTCGCCTCGACGGCACGGGTCAGGGCGGCGAAGTCGATCACGCCGTCGCCCGGGTAGTGGCGGCTGAGCAGGACGTCGGCCGGCAGCGGGGTCTTCCAGTCGCACACCTGGTACGTCGCGATGCGCCCCTCGCGTCCGGCGCGCGCGATCGCCGGCAGGATGTCCGGGTCCCAGAAGATGTGGAACGTGTCGACGGCGGCTCCGACCTCGCGCGGCTCGAAGTCCGCCGCGATGTCGAGCGCCTGCCCGAGCGTCGAGACGACGCATCGGTCCGACGCGAACATCGGATGCAGCGGCTCGATGGCCAGCGTGACCCCCGCGGCTCGCGCGTGCGGGGCGAGCTCGCCGATCGCGTCGCGCACGCGCTCACGAGCACCCACGAGGTCGCGCGACCCCTCGGGCAGTCCGCCGGCCACGAGCACGAGGACCGCGGTCGATCCGGCCGCCCCCGCCGCGGCGAGGGTCGCCGTCTCGTCGATCGCGACTCGGTTGTCGTCGAGCGACGCCCGGCGAGCGGGGCCCTCGGGCATCGTGAAGAAGCCCGCCCGGCAATGCGTCGTGAACCGCAGGCCCGAATCGGTGAGCATGGCGGCGGCCGTGGCGAGACCGACCTCGTTGACCGGCTCGCGCCACAGTCCGATCGCCTCGACGCCCGCCTGTTCGGTGACCCGCAGCGCCGTCGCGAGATCGGCGTGCTTGATCGTGGCCTGGTTGATCGACAGGCGCGGGTCGGCGCTCACGCCCCGACCCCGTTCAGTCGGAGCATCGCGTGCCAGCGGTCGGCGGCCAGCTCCGGCTGCTCCAGCGCGTGCGACGCGTTCGCCAGCTCGACGATGCGCGACAGGTGCGGCAGGCTGCGGGCCGAGTGCAGCCCTCCCACCATCTGGAAGGCGGCCTGATGCCCGTTCAGCCACGACAGGAAGGCCACGCCGGTCTTGTAGTAGAACGTCGGCGCCGCGAAGATCTGGCGGCTCAGCTCCTCGGTGGGCCCGAGGATCGCGAGATACCGGTCGGCATCCCCCGCATCGAGCGCCTGGATCGCGGCCGACGCGACCGGCGTGAGCGCCGCGAACGCGCCGAGCAGCGCATCGGAGTGCCGGCGCGCCGACGCGGGGTCGCGCTCGGGCTGGGCCGCCTGCGGCACGTCGGCACCTCCGATCAGACCGACGTAGTTGAAGTCGTCCCCGGTGAACATGCGCACACCCTCGGGCAGGCGCTCGCGTACCGAGACCTCGGATGCGGCATCCAGCAGGCTCATCTTCACGCCCGCGACCTTGTCGGCGTTCTCGCCGATGATCTCGATGAGGACATCGGATGCGACCCGCCAGTCGGACGACCCGAAGTAGCCCGCGAGGGCCGGATCGAACGCCGTGCCGAGCCAGTGCAACACGACGGGACCGGATGCCGCGGCGAGCACTTCGCGGTACACCCGGCGGTAGTCGTCGGCCGACGACGCCGCCCGCGCCAGATGCCGGGACGCCATGAGCACCGGTCCGGCGCCCTGGTCCTCCGTATAGGCGAGCTGGCTCTTGAAGGCGTCGATGACCCGGTCGAGCGGGATGTGCTCGTCGTCGATGTGGTCGGTGTTGACGCCGACGACGACCGAGCCGCCCTCCTCGCGCGCGACCTCGGCCGACCGGGCGATGAGCTCGCGCGTCGCGGCGGCATCCAGGCCCATGTTCCGCTGGGCGGTGTCCATGGCATCGGCCACACCCAGACCCCATCCGTAGACGGAGCGGCGGAACCCGAGGGTGGCATCCCAGTCGATCTGCGCCGGCTGACCGGGCGTGTTGTCGGCCGAGACGACGGGGACGACGTGCGCCGCCGCGTACGCGACACGGCTGCTCAGCGGCGCATCGGGTCGGGTGAAGCCGGGGGCGTCCTGCAGCGCAACGGAGGTGACGACGCCGTCGGCGCCGAGGAGGGTGAGCTCGGTCATGTCGCGATGCTCAGTCGATGCTGAGGGACGGCAGCGTGACCTTGCGGCCCTCGCGGCTCGACTGCAGCCCGGCCTCGGCCAGCTGCACGCCGCGGGCACCGGCGAGCAGGTCGAACTCGTACGGGGTCTCGGTCACGTAGGAAATGAGGAACTCCTCCCACTGCTGACGGAACCCGTTGAGGAAGACGTCGTTGGTGGGCACGTTCTGCCAGTCGGCGTCGTAGTCGTGGTCGTCCTCGAGATCGGGGTTCCAGACCGGCTTGGGGGTGGCGTTACGCGGCTGGATCTTCGCGCCGAACAGACCGACGACCGCCGAGCCGTGGGTGCCGTCGACGTGGAACTCGACGAGCTCGTCGCGGTTGACGCGCACGGTCCACGACGAGTTGATCTGCGCGATGACGCCCCCTTCGAGCTCGAACACGCCGTAGGCGGCATCCTCGGCGGTCGCGGTGTAGTGCTCGCCCTTCTCGTCCCAGCGGTCGGCGATGTGCACGGCGGCCTGCGCGTAGACCGTCTCGACCGCGCCGAACAGGTTCTCGAGCACGTAGTTCCAGTGCGGGAACATGTCGACGATGATGCCGCCGCCGTCTTCGGCACGGTAGTTCCACGAGGGACGCTGCGCGGGCTGCCAGTCGCCCTCGAAGACCCAGTACCCGAACTCGCCGCGCACCGACAGAATGCGGCCGAAGAAGCCCGAGTCGATGAGCCGCTTGAGCTTCTGCAGCCCGGGCAGGTAGAGCTTGTCGTGCACGACGCCCGTCTTCACACCGGCCTCGGCGGCGAGCTTCGCCAGCTCGAGCGCCTCGTCGACGGACTCGGCGGTGGGCTTCTCGGTGTAGATCGTCTTGCCCGCCGCGATCGCCTTGCGCAGCGCCGTCGCGCGGGCCTTCGTGACGAGGAAGTCGGCGTAGATCTCCCAGCGCGGGTCGGCGAGGGCCGCGTCGAGGTCGGTCGTGTAGTCCTCGATGCCGTGACGCGCGGCGAGCTCGGCGAGCTTCGCCTCGCTGCGACCCACCAGGAGCGGCTTGACGGTGATTCTCGTGCCGTCGGGCAGCTCGATGCCGCCCTGCTCGCGGATGGCGAGGATCGAGCGCACGAGGTGCTGGCGGTATCCCATGCGGCCCGAGACGCCGTTCATGATGATGCCGATCTCGCGGACCTGCGGGGCGGTCGCCGTCGCCGGCGCGGGGCTGAGGATGGTCGTCTCTGACACGGTTCGTCCTTCGAATCGTTCGCTCACGGTGGGATTGGTAAGCGCTTTCCCACACTGTAGAGGGGGGTGGCGGCTCCGCGCAAGCCGCGAAGCCGAGGGTGGCGAGGGGCCCGGGCTCAGCCGAGCCGCACGGCCGCCCACGAGATCGGCGGCAGCGCGAACGTCAGGATGCCGCCGTCGATCGCGGCGTCCGTCAGCGGCGCCACACCGACACGCTCGGGGTCGGCGAGCGTGTTGGCCGCGTAGCGGTCGTCGTCGTGAAGCAGGTGCGACTCGGCGATCGAGAGACTGCGTCCGAGCGCCTCGGCCAGGGCCGAGACGTCGATGCGGAGCTCTTCGCCGGCGGTCGTCGAGCGGTTCACCACGAACAGGCTCGCGCCGTCGTCGTCGAGCGTCGCGACGGCATTGACGTTCGCGACCGTCCCGAAACGCTCGCTCTCGAACGTCCCGGACTCGACGGGGACCGAGATCGCGCGGTCGCCCGCGAGCCGCGACGTCAGCGAGAACGGGAAGAAGGTCGTCTGCCGCCACGCGGGGCCGCCCGGCTCGGTCATGATCGGCGCGATGACGTTCACGAGCTGGGCGAGGGAGGCGGAGCGCACCCGGTCGCTGTGCTGCAGCAGCGTGACGAGCAGGTCGCCGAAGACGACGGCATCCAGCGCGTGGTACTGGTCCTCCAGCAGCCGCGGCGCCACGGGCCATCCCGGCTCGACGGGCTTGTCGTCCTGCCCGCCCTCGTCGTTGTGGAGGTACCAGACGTTCCACTCGTCGAACGAGATCATGATGCGCTTGTCGCTCTTCTTCGTCGCCGCCACCGCGTCGGCGATCGCGACCACCGAGGCGATGAACCGCGACATGTCCACGCCCGAGGCGAGGAACTCCTGCGCGTCGCCGAAGCGCTCCTGGTAGTACGAGTGGCACGAGATGAAGTCGACGTCGTCGAAGGTGTGCTCGAGGACGGTGCGCTCCCACGACCCGAAGGTCGGCATGCCGCTGCCCGACGACCCGCAGACGACGAGTTCCACGCCGGGATCGAGCATGCGCATGGCCTTCGCCGTCCGCGAGGCGAGCTTGCCGTAGTCGTCGGCGTTGCGGTGGCCGAGCTGCCAGGGCCCGTCCATCTCGTTGCCGAGGCACCACATCCGCACGCCGAACGGCTCGGACCGGCCGTTGGCGATGCGCTGCCGGGTCCACGCGGTGTCGGCGTCGGCGTTGACGTACTCGAGCAGGTCGATCGCCTCCTGCGTGCCGCGGGTGCCGAGGTTGACCGCGAGCATGAGGTCGCTGCCCACGAGCTCGAGCCAGCGGGCGAACTCGTGCAGGCCGACCTCATTGGTCTCGGTGGAGTGCCAGGCGAGGTCGAGCCGCCGCGGCCGCTGCTCGACCGGGCCGACGCCGTCCTCCCAGCGGTAGCCCGAGACGAAGTTGCCCCCGGGGTAGCGGATCGTCGACACCCCGAGCTCGCGCACCAGCTCGACGACGTCGGCGCGGAAGCCGTCGGCGTCAGCGGTGGGATGGGACGGTTCGTGGATGCCGTCGTAGATGTGACGGCCGAGGTGCTCGACGAATCCGCCGAAGATGCGGCGGTCGATCCGTGCGATCTCGAAGCGGGGGTCGATGGCGGCGTTCGTTGACGTCATGGCTTTCCTCGAGGTGGTGAGGGGATGCCGCACGCCGTCGCGCGGCATCCCCGGGGTGGTCAGCCGAGGACGACCTCGGCTTCGGAGAAGAACTGATCCACAGCCTGGTCCACCGATGTGGTGCCGAGGCCCAGCGACTTGCCGAGCTCCCAGAACGTCTGCTCCAGAGTGCCGTATCCGGCAACCGGAACGGGAGGCGCGTCTCCGATGCGGTCCGCAGCAGCCTCGATGTAGTCGGCGACCTGCTTGTCGGCGCCGTCGAGCGTGGCACCGGCGAGCTTGGACGTCGAGGCCGGGAACCCGAGTGTGGTGCCGAAGATCTCACCGGCGGCCTCGGAGTTGACCACGAAGTCCAGGAACAGCGCGGCGGCCTGCGGGTGCTTCGTCTTCGCCGAGATCGCGACCTGCAACCCTGCCTGCCGGTAGAGGTCCTTCGAGCCCTCCTTGGCCGTCGGCGGCGCGACGATCGAGATCGACGAGGCGCCCGAGTCGGCGAGGTAGCCGCCCAGGAAGTTGCTCCAGCTCATCTCACTGGCGGTCAGCGCCGCGCCGAAGCCCGACTTGGGCGAGAGTTCCTCGAGGCGCTGCTGGGGCACGGCGATACCGTCGCGCAGGCTCGCGCCGCTCTCCCAGAACTCGCGCAGCTGGTCCTTGGTGAATCCGAGCTCCCCGTCGTCGGTGTAGAGGTTCTCACCGTCGGCGCGCAGCGCCAGCTCGAACGCCTGGATGCGCTGGGTGTAGTCCGTGCCGCCGTAGACAGCCCCGCCCGTCTTCTCGGTGACCTCCGCCATCCACTCGTCGAAGGCGACGAAGTCGGTGCCGCCCTCCGGCGCATCGACCCCGGCCTGCGCGACGAGATCGTCGTTGACGAAGTTCGCCCAGAGGCTGTACCCCGTGGGCAGTGAATACTGCGTGCCCTCGAGCGCGCCCGTCCCGAGCAGACCTCCGTCGAAGGTCGTCATGTCGATCTGGTCGGCCACCTGGGCGAGGTCGAGCAGGTGGCCCGACTGGCCGTACTGGCGCAGGTAGCTGTCGGAGAACTGGAAGACATCGGGCAGACCGCCGCCCGCCGCTTCGGTCTGCCGCTTCTCCCAGTAGCTCGGGAAGTCGGTGAAGCTGACGTTTACGGTGATGTTCGGGTGTTCCTCGTTGAACGCCGCGATCAGCTGGTCGTAGCGCTGCGCTCGGTCGTCATTGCCCCAGAACGCGTAGGTCAGCGTGACCTTCTCGTCGGGATCGAATTCCGCGGCCGCCGGCGCTTGCGCGCCGCCGCATCCGCTCAGGGCGAGCGCACCGGCGGCGACGATGCCGATCGATGCGAGAAGACGGTTCGCCTTCATGGTGGTCCTTTCGTCGGGTGAGAACCCGGGGGGACGGGTCTGCGGGGAAGAAGCCGGGCGGAGACGCGCTCAGCGACGCGGCCGGGCGGGGATGGCGACGACGGCGAGCGCGGCGCATCCGATGCCCGCAACGAACAGCGGCGGCAGCGCCCAGGTCACCACGACGACGAACGCCGCGGTGGCGACCAGGTACAGCACGCCGACGACGTCGCCGCGAGGGGCATCCGGGATCGCGCGGACCGCGGCGCGCCATCCGGTGGTCGGTGTCCAGGCGCCCGCCGCGAGCAGGATCGCGACGGCGAGCGCCGCGAGCCCCGCCCAGCCGACGCCCTCGACGACCGCGGCGCCGGGCAGGAAGCCGGAGCGGGCCAGATCGATGTCGAGCAGCAGCACGAGCGTCGCGACGAGCGCCGCGGCTCCGACGACGGCGCCGGAGAGGATCCCGGTGCGGACGTCGGCCCAGAAGAGGCGGACGCGCGAGTCCTCGGCCGCGACGTAGCGCCGCAGATGACGGATGCCGGCAGCCAGCGCGATCGGCAGCGTGATCACCGGCAGCGAGACGACGGTGACCAGGATGCCGGTGAGCAGCACCTCGCCCAGGAGCGCGAACGCGCCGGCGGCTCCCGGATGCCGCAGCATGGGCCGCCCGTCGCGCGTGGGGCCGCTGCCGGAGCGGTCGGCGCGGTCGGCCGCTCGCTCCTCGCGTCGCGTGCGCGGGCGCTGCTCGATCGACATCGCTAGCCCTTCAGCCCCTGCGTGGCCACACCGTCGACCAGGAACTTCTGGAAGACGATGAAGAACAGCAGGATCGGGACGAGCGCGATGAACGAGGCGGTCACCGTGGCGCCGTAATCGCTCGACGAGGTCTGGTCGTTGTAGAGGCGCAGGGCGATCGGCAGCGGGTAGTTCTCGGGGCTGGTCAGGTACAGCAGCGGGCCGAGGAAGTCGTTCCAGGCCCAGATGAAGCTGAAGATCGCGCACGTGATGAGCGCCGGCTTGATGAGCGGCAGGATGATCGACCAGAAGATCCGCGGATGACCGGCGCCGTCGATCTTGGCTGCTTCGTCCATGTCGCGCGGCATCTGACGGATGAACTGCACCATCAGGAACACGAAGAACGCCTCGGTCGCCAGGAACTTCGGCAGCAGCAGCGGCCAGTAGGTGTCGACCATCCCGAGATTGTTGAAGAGGATGTACTGCGGGATGATCACGACGTGGAACGGCAGCAGCAGCGTTCCGATCATCGCCGCGAACAGGATGCCCAGGCCCTTGAACTGCAGGCGGGCGAACGCGTAGGCCGCCAGCGCCGACGACATCACGGTTCCGATGACCGAGACACCGGCGATCAGCAGCGAGTTCGCGAAGAAGCGCCACATCGGCACGCCCGCGATGCCCTCCATCACCTTGACGTAGTTGTCGAGGGTCGGGGCGTTGGGCAGGAGCCCCATGTTCTGGCCGAACTCGCTGTTGGGCTTGAACGTCGAGAACAGCAGCCATACCAGCGGGTAGAGCACGATCGCGGTGATGACGATGAGCACGACGAACCAGACGATGGTCTGCCAGGTCTTGCGCTTGATCTTCCGCCGCTGCGGGGGCATCGGCGTGGTCTGCTGCACGGCGAACATCGCTTCGCTGGCGAGCGGCGAGGTGGGTGTCGTGGTCATCGGTTGTCTCCCGAGTAGTGCACCCACGACTTCTGGGTGCGGAAGAGGATGAGGGCGATGATGGCGACGACGACGAGGAGCACCCACGCGATCGCGGCGGCGTAACCCATGCGGCCGTCCGAGAAGCCGGTCTTGTAGAGGTAGACCGTGATGAAGTTCGTCATGCCGGCGGGACCACCGCTGCCGTTGGAGATGATGTACGCCGAGGCGAAGACCTGGAACGCGCCGATGAGGCCGAGCAGCAGGTTGAAGAAGATGACCGGCGACAGCATCGGCAGGGTGACGGCGCGGAAGCGCTGGATGGCACCGGCTCCGTCCATCTCGGCCGCCTCGTACAGCTCTTTCGGGATCTGCTTCAGGCCGGCCAGGAAGATGACCATCGTCGCGCCGAACTGCCAGACGGCCAGCAGGATCATCATCGGCAGGATGAGCGACGGATTGCCGATCCAGCCGCCGAGCTCGAGGCCGAGGAAGCTCAGCCCGCCGTCGACGGGACCGTCGGTGGCGAACATCGCCCGCCAGACGATCGCGACCGAAACCGAGGCGCCGATGAGCGAGGGGGCGTAGAAGGCCGAGCGGAAGAACGCGGCGCCCTTGTCGCGGTAATTCAGCAGCATCGCGATGAGGAGCGAGGCGATCAGGGCGATCGGGGTGCCGACCAGCACGTAGATGAGGGTGATCTGCGCCGACTGCATGAAGCTCGGGTCGTTCGTGAACAGCCGGACGTAGTTGTCCAGGCCGACCCACTTGGGCGGCGAGAAGATGTTGTAGCTCGTGAACGACAGGTACAGCGAGTACGCCATCGGCACGAGGGTGAGACCGAAGAAGCCCACGAGCCACGGCAGCAGGAACGCGTACCCGGTGGCGTTCTCGCGCATCGCGCGCTTGCGGGCACCGGGGCGGTCGAGGTGCTCGGGACGGCTGCGGCGCACGAGACCGCGCCGCGGGGACTGCTTGGTGACGATCACCCGTGTGGCTGTTGTGCTCACGATGCTCCCGGGGAGTGAGGGAAGAGAGTGGGGTCCTCCGGGCCGGCGCGCTCGGCGGCCGGCCCGGAGGAGGTGCGTCAACCGTTGAGGACGATGTCCATCTCGGAGAAGAAGCGATCAACGGCGTCGTCGACGGTGATCGTGCCGTAGACGAGCTCGAGGCCGATCTGGCGGAACTCCTCCTCGATCGTGCCGTAGCCAACGACCGGCACCGGCGGCGCTTCGCCGAGGCGGTCGGCGATGCTCTCTTCGTAGTCCTTGACCTGCTGGCTGAGCGGGTCGAGGTCGGCCGCCTCAAGGGCGGTCTCGGAGGCGGGCAGACCGCGGTTGGTGCCGAAGATCTCACCCGATTCCGGCGAGTTCACCAGGAAGTTCACGAGCGTCGCGGCGGCCTCGGGGTGCTCGGTGCTCTTGGAGATCGTGTGCAGCATCGAGGGCTTCAGGTAGAGGTCCTTCGCGCCTTCCTCGGTGACGGGCGGCTCGACCAGGCCGAGCTCGGTGTAGCCCTCGCCGAGGCCGCCGAGGTAGCCGCCGCCGAAGTTGTCCCACGTCAGCTCGGACGCCGTCAGCGCCGAGTCGAAGCCGCCCTTGGGGGCGAGCTCCTCGACGCGGGCCTGCGGGATGACGGTGCCGTTCTCGCGGATGTCGGCGCCCTGCTCCCAGAACTCCGTGAGCTGCTCCTCGTCGAAGCCGGGCTCGCCGTCCTCGGTGAAGAGGTTGCCGCCTTCGGCGCGCAGCTGGAGTTCGAAGTTCTGGATGCGGCCGGTCCAGTCGCCGCCGCCCCAGAACTCCCCGCCGGACCCCTCGGTGACCGACTGCATCCAGGCGTCGTAGTCCTCCCACGAGCCGCCGGGGAACTCCTCCACGCCCGCTCGCTCGAGCAGAACGGGGTTGGTGAACATGCCCCATGCGTTGGTCGAGGTCGCGATGCCGTACGTCGTGTCGTTCACGACGCCGATGTCGAGGATGTTCTGGGGCAGCGGGTCGGTCTCGATGATGCCGCCGAGGTAGGGCTCGAGGTCGAGCAGCAGACCGTTCTCGGAGTACTGACGCAGGTACGAGTAGTCGAACTGCATGACGTCGGGCAGTCCGCC